>NZ_JCADBG010000005.1:0-411571 GCF_059358815.1 Streptosporangium nanhuense | reverse complement strand
GTCAGCGTGCCCGACTTCGAGACCAGGCCGATGCGGCCCGCGCTGGTGATGTCGGCCGGGATGATCCCCGCGTTGGAGGCGCCGGGACTGATCAGCCCCGGGCAGTTGGGCCCGATGATCCGGGTCCGGCCGCCCGCCTTGCGCGCGTGGGCCCAGAAGGCCAGCGTGTCGTGGACGGGGACGCCCTCGGTGATGACCACGCAGAGGCCGATCCCCGCGTCGACGGCCTCGACGACCGCGGCCTTGGTGAATCGCGGCGGCACGAAGACCACCGAGACGTCCGCCCCCGTCCGGGCGACCGCCTCGGCGACCGTGCCGAACACCGGGACGCCCCGCCCGGCGAAGTCGACCGTCTCACCGCCCTTGCCGGGGGTGACGCCGGCGACCACGTCGGTGCCCGCGTCGAGCATCCTGGCGGTGTGCCGCTTCCCCTCCGCGCCGGTCATGCCCTGCACGACCACCTTGCTGTGGCCTGTCAAGAAGATCGCCATGCTTGCCACTCCCTCTCCGTGCTCGCGTGCCCTGCGTGGGCGGGACCGGCGGGCTCGCCGCGTCCGGTGGGTCCGGTGGGTCCGGTGGTGGGCCCGCTCATGCCGCGGCGAGCCTGGCCGCCTCCTCGGCGGCGCCGTCCATGGTGGTGACCTGACGGACCGCGGGGTGCGCGGCCTCGGTGAGGATCCGCCGGCCCTCCTCGGCGTTGTTGCCGTCGAGCCTCACGACGATGGGGCGGCTGTGGCCGCGGTCGCCGAGCAGCCCGAGCGCGGAGACGATGCCGTCGGCCACCGCGTCGCAGGCGGTGATGCCGCCGAAGACGTTGACGAGGACCGACCTGACGTCGGGGTCGGAGAGGATGATCTCCAGGCTGTTCGCCATGACCTGCGCGGACGCGCCGCCGCCGATGTCGAGGAAGTTGGCCGGGCGGACCCCGCCGAAGCGCTCCCCGGCCTGGGCGACGACGTCGAGGGTGCTCATCACCAGGCCCGCGCCGTTGCCGACGACCCCCACGTGGCCGTCGAGCTTGACGTAGTTGAGGCCCTTGGCCCTGGCCCGTGACTCGAGGTCGCCGTCGCCGGGCCCGGCGGCCAGGGCCGGGTGCTCGTGGCGGAAGGCCGCGCCCTCGTCGAGGCTGACCTTGCCGTCGAGGGCGAGGACCGCGCTCCCCGCCGTCCACACCAGGGGGTTGACCTCGACCAGCAGGGCGTCCTCCTCCACCATGACCTGCCAGAGGCGGACGAGCACCTCGGCCACCGCGCCCTGGAGGTCGGGGGGGAAGCCCGCGCGGGTCACCAGCTCTCGCGCGGCGCGCTCGTCGATCCCGGTCAGGGGGTCGACCGGCATCTTGACCAGCGCCTCGGGCCTGGTCGCGGCCACCTCCTCGATGTCCATGCCGCCGTGGACGGACGCCATGGCGAGGAAGCACCGGCTCGCCCGGTCGACAAGGTAGGCGACGTAATACTCCTCGACCGGGACCGTGGCCGTCTCCACGAGCACGGTCTCGGCGATGTGGCCCTTGATGTCCATGCCGAGGATGTGCCGTGCCTCCTGCTCTGCGGAGGCGGGACCGGGGGCGGGCCGCACGCCCCCGGCCTTTCCCCTTCCGCCGGTCTTCACCTGGGCCTTGATGACGACCGGGACGCCGAGGTCGGCCGCGACCGCGCGGGCGGCCTCGGGGGTGGCCACGACCTCGCCGGTGGGGACGGGAACCCCGTGCCGCGCGAAGAGTCTCTTCGCCTCGTATTCGAACAGGTCCACGCGACCTCCCTGGATACGGTTCTTGTAGACGGTATACCGTATGGAAATCTACCCGTCCAGGCCTCGACAGGGACTCCGGCGACGGATATTCCATACGGTATGGAGAAGACGCAGCTCGTACGAGACTGGCGGGGACGCGATTACCTCGTCGGCGACACCCCGCAGGATCTGATCAACCGTCCCCGGTCGTGGATGTTCTGGCTCCCCTGGGCAGCCATGGCCTCCATCGGCGCCATGCAGTACGGCTACGCGGCGGCGGTGCCCGCCCTGGCGCAGGCGCGCGGCTGGCCGCTCGCCTCGGCCCTGGCGCCGCTGGCCGTCTGGATCGTCTGCCAGGCCGCCGTGGCACTGCCCACCGTCCTGCTGCTGCGGCGCGGCGCGCTCGGCGTCCGCGTCGCGCTGTGGGCCGGCGCGCCGCTCAGTGCCGCGGCGCTGCTCACGGTGGCGTTCGCCCGTGACCTGCCCGCGGTCCTCGTGGGCTACGCCCTGCTCGGCGGCGTGGGCGCCGGACTGGTGTACGGCTCGTGCACCGAGGCCGTCGCCCGCTGGTACCCCGAGCGCCCGGCCTCGCGGGTGGGCCTCATCACCGGCGCCTTCGCCTACGGCACGGCCCCGCTCGCGGTGGTGGCCGTTCTGGACGAGGGCGCGTTCCAGCCGCTGTTCGCGGTGACCGCGGTCGTCGCGCTGGTCGCGGTGGGCCTGGCCGCGGCCTTCGTACGCCTGCCTCCGCCGCACTGGTGGCCCGCCCACATCGACCCGCGCGCCTGGGCCGACGACCGGGTCGCGCTGCGCAGGGAGCCCCGGGCCGTCCGCCAGTTCTCGCTGGGCCAGGCGCTGCGGACGGGCTCGCTCCCCACGCTGGTGTCGATCCTGGTCTGCGCGGGGGCGGTCTCCATCTTCGACGTGGTCGCGCTGGCGACCTCGGGCGGCTTCTCCCCCTGGGCGGCGGTGGCCCTGCTCCTGGTGCTCAACGGGGTGGGACGCGCCTGCGCCATGCTCGCCGCCGAGGCGGCCGGGCGGGGGCGCACGCTCAGCGCGGTGCTGGCCCTGCTCTGCCTGGGGCAGCTGCTGCTGGCCTGGGGGGCGGTGACCGGATCCGCCGTCATGATCCTGGTGGCGACGGTGCCGGCCGGTCTGGGCGGGGGCGCCTTCTACCCGCTCATCGCCAGCCTGGTCCGCGAATACTTCGGCGAGAGACACACCGCCTCGATCCACGGCGTGGTCTACAGTGCGAAGGCGGTCGCCGGGATCGTCGGGGTCGGCCTCGCCACTTGGGCCCTGACCTCATCCGGTCACGCCGTCGCGTTCTTCCTCGCCGCGGGCCTGGTGCTGGCCGCGACGGCCCTCAGTGCCACGCTGCGCCAGCCGGGCCACCCGGTCACGCTCCCCCGATGAGCGATGATGTGATCAGGCTCACCACGGGGCCCCTGCTCAAAACTGTATACTGTAGGCAGTCGACAACAGACAATGGGCTGGCCAGACGAGGGGCCGCCATTTTTTCTCATCCTGGAGCTGAAGAGACATGGTGCGGTCGGAACTGGCGAACTCGGGAGCGGCGCCCAAGATCCCGCGCCCGACCACCCTCCGGGAGAGCGTTTTCGAGGCGATCCTGGAACTCATCGTGAACGGGAGCCTCAGCCCCGGCCAGCACCTCGCGGAGAGCGAGCTCGCCGAGCTGCTCGGCGTGTCGCGCCAGCCGGTCCGCGAGGCGCTGCAGATGCTCAGCGGCGAGGGCTGGGTCGACCTCCGTCCCGGCCACGGCGCGTTCGTCCACGCGCCGACCGTGCAGGAGGCCGACCAGCTGCTCGCCGTACGCGCCCTGCTGGAGACCGAGTCGGCGCGGCTGGCCGCGCTCAACTCGGACTCCGCGGGCGTGGCCCGGCTGCGCGAGGTGTGCGCGCGCGGGCTGCGGGCCCTGGAGGCCGACGACATCGACGCCTCGGTGGCGGCCAACTCCGAGCTGCACGCGCTGGTCACCGAGCTGTCCGGCAACGCGGTGCTGGCGGAGCTGGCCTCGCAGGTCTCCCGCCGCGTGCGGTGGTACCACACGCCGGTGGCCCGCCAGCGCGGCCGCGACTCCTGGGAGGAGCACGCCCAGCTGATCAACGCCATCGAGGCGCGCGACGAGACCAGGGCCGCGGAGATCATGCGCGAGCACACCGAGCACACCCGCTCCTCCTACCTGGACCAGCGAGCCTCCGAACCCGCCGAGCCCGAGGAGGCCGTGCCCGCCACCCGCCGGCGGCGCCCGCGCTCGCTCAGCGCGAGCTGACCCTCCCTCCCCTCGCCGCACGGCACGAGCCGGCCCTCCCCGGCCGGCGTGGGCCGACCGCGATCCCTTCCCTGCCGCTCGCGCCGGTCCGACCCGGCGCGAGCCCTCCTCTCCCTTGCCGGTCCGGCACCGGCCGGAAACCGATCCGGTGCGGGCCGATCGCCGGGGATCCTCGCGTGCCGGCCTGATCCGGTACGCGACGATCCCGCGCGCCCCGATCCGGGAAGGCCCGTCCGGGCGGGCACATCCAGGCGGCCACCTCCGGGCGGGCGCCTCCGGAGAAAGCGCGGACGAACCCGCGCCGACCGGCGCCCGCCCCCCTTGAGACCGGTTATCACCGAATCGAACGAACCGGCACCGGATAATTCGTACGGGCCGGAACCGGCTGATTCGTACCGGCCGGGAAAAGCGCGGAGACCCCGCGCGGACTCACACGGGATGCGGCCCTCCTCGCCGTTCCCGCACGGTCCTGGCAGCTCACGGACCAGTTGACACAGAATTCACGGGTGGCCCGTTTGGGGGAAACACCCGGGGCAGATACTTGACGAAAGAATTGGTGGTGATGATCGATGAGAGCGTTTCTCAAAAGATTCCGCTTTCTCGCCTCCGCACCGGCGGGCTGTTCCGCCGACGGCCGGATGATGGGGCTCGGCCTCGCGACGGCCATGCGGAAGTACGGTTCGGCGGAGAACGCCGAGCGCCATCTGCGCCGCTGGGCGACCGAGCAGCGAACCGACGGGATCGACGTTCCCAAATGAGCGAGCGGGAGGTCTCCACCGGGAGACCACCCGCTCGCGACGGCCGGCCGCGCCTCAGCCGTCCGCGTGCGCCTCGCTCCGCCTCGCGGCGGGGTCGGCGGGATCGATGGTGCCGGGAGAACCGGAGGGGTCGGTCACCGGGCCCGCGGGGCCGGTCGCCGGATCCTCCGCGGAGTCGTTCTGGCCCGCCGGGGCGCGACCGCGGTCGTTCCTCGACTTGACGAGGCTGGCCACGGTGGTGACGGCCAGCGTGCCGACGATGACCCCGAGGGAGACCAGGATGGGGATCTCCGGGGCCCAGGAGACGCCGTCGTGGTGGAGCGCCTCGAAGATGAGCTTGACGCCGATGAAGGCCAGGACGATCGACAGGCCCTTGCTGAGATAGACCAGGCGGTCGAGCAACCCTCCGATCAGGAAGAACAGCTGCCGCAGCCCCATCAGCGCGAAGGCGTTGGCGGTGAACACCAGGTAGGGCTCCTTGGTCAGCCCGAAGATGGCCGGGATGGAGTCGAGGGCGAACAGCAGGTCCGTGGTCCCGATCGCCACCATCACGATCAGCATCGGGGTGACGGCACGGCGGCCGTCGACCATCACGGAGAGCGACGAGCCGTGGTATTTATCCGTGGTGGGGACGACCCGCCTGACCGTGCGCAGCGCGATGTTCTCGGAGAACTCCGCCTCCTCCTCCTCGTGGCCGATGAGCTTCCACGCGGTGTAGATGAGGAAGGCGCCGAAGATGTAGAAGAGCCAGTCGAAGCGGGTCACGGCCTCCGCCCCGGCGGCGATGAAGGCGCCGCGCATGACGAGTGCCAGGACGATGCCGATCAGGAGCACCTTCTGCCGGTAGCGGTCCGGCACCGAGAAGCGGCTCATGATCAGCAGGAAGACGAACAGGTTGTCGACGCTGAGGGAGTACTCGGTGATCCAGCCGGCGAAGAACTCGCCGCCGTGCGACGGCCCCGTGACCACCAGCAGCCCGATGCCGAAGGCGACGGCGAGCGACACGTAGAAGATCACCCAGAACGTGCACTCGCGGAACGTGGGCTTTCGCGGGTTGCGCGCCACGAGGTAGAAGTCGATGGCCAGCACGAGGCCGAACCCGGCGATCGTGACCAGCCACACCCAGGTGGGAATGTTCAACGCGCTCCTTTCCGTGCGCGGCGGCGTTCCTTGGCGAGCCACAGCGCCTCAGCGTGCTCGACGTAGGCGGCGAGTAGTTCGCGCGCCCGCGGATTGCGCTCTCTCAGGCGCATCAACCAGTGGGGCATGAGCCTCTCGTGCAACCAGAGGAAGCCGATCGCGAAGCCGAGGCTCACCATGGCCTGGTAGGCCAGGAATCCCGCCACCCCGCCCGGCAGGCTGACGTGACCGAAGACGGCCAGGCCGGTGATCGTCTCCTGGAACAGCCGGGCCAGGGGGAAGCCGGCCAGCCAGTACAGACCCGCGGGGGCGAACAGCCCCGGTCTGAACAGGTTCCGGCCGAGCAGGATGGAGTATCCGGCCCCGAGGAGGCCCAGGGGAAGGGCCAGCGTCACCGCGGAGATCGCGGCCCAGCCGGAGGACTGCCCCGCGAGCAGGGTCAGCCCCCCGGCCATGGCGCCGGCGACGACTCCGATCAGCGCCCCGGGAAGGGCGAGTTCAGCTTGTCGCATCGGCACGGTCTCAGCCCACGACCACACCGAAGGCGAACAGGCTGTAGAGCAGCATCCCCAGATAGAAGACCGCCCCGAAGCCGATGATCAGGTTCGTCCAGATCTTCGGCCTGATCGGTTTGGGCAACATGCGGTTGTTCACCAGCAGGAGCGTCACGCAGTAGGCGCCCATGGCGAACGTGGACAGGAACGCCAGCGTGTCGAGAATCCCGCTCGGGCCGTCGGCCGGGCCGAACAGCAGGATCAGGATGCCGAACGCGATGACGCCCCACAGGAAGGCGGCGTACAGGCGGGACATGCCGAGCTTCTTCGCGCCGCGCACGAAGTGGAAGCTCATGTCCGCCTGCCCCCGGGAGAAGGAGTCGAACAGGCCGAGGGTGGCGTTCAGCCCGATCAGCGCGATGAAGCCGAGGAAGACCCCGCCCAGCACCGAGCTGCCCGCCGAGGCGAAGGAGTCGGCCATCGCGTTGAGCGCCGCCTCCCGCTCCCCGGACTCGATCACGGTGCGGACCCCGGGGGTGTTCCTCGCCGCGGCCTGCGCGATCACCGTGAAGGAGACGGTGACCAGCATCGTGATGCCCCAGAAGAGCAGGAGCGCGTCGAAGGTGACCCAGCGCCGCCACCCCTTCCACTTGCGCATCTCCTCGGGGTTGTTCGTGTCGAACATGAAGCCGCGCGAGGGCATGGCCTCTTCCTCGCCGGCGTGCCGGAGACCGCGGACGGCCGGGATGTGTGCTCCCATCCCGGCTCCGGAGTCACGCAGGTGCAGGGTGTACCACATCTGCTGCATTCCGGACGGTCCGGCGAAGGCGATCGAACCCACGATCACCGGGAACCAGGCCTCGGAGAGCGCCTGCTCCGGCAGGTAGCCGAAGGCGAACATCCCGGTGATCGTGCTCGTCACGTCGCCCCAGGTGCCGACCATGGCCGCCACCACGGCGGTCCCGACGACGAGCGTGCCGATCAGGATCGACAGCACGTTCTCCAGCAGGTTGTAGATCACCTTCGCCAGGCTGAAGACGACGCCGACGAGTATCAGGCCCGCGACGGCCGTTATCACCCATGGGATGCCGGTGATCTGCTCGAAGGCGGCGGCCCCCGCGGACAGATGACCCGGCCAGATGTAGACGAGGATCGCGACGACGAAGAAGAACCACATCAGGGGCTTGAAGACCCGGGCGGCGCCGAAGAAGATGCTCTCCCCCGTCGCCATGGCGTAACGGGCCATCTCCAGCATGACCACGGCCTGGAGGGTGACGCCGATGAGGAACAGCCACCGGATCTCCGGCCCGAACAGCAGGACCAGCCGAGGCCACATGTACGACTCGCCCATGCCCACGCCGAGCGCGACGAGGAACACCGTCGGCCCGAGGATGTGGATCGACGGGGGAGCGTCGGGCAGGGTGCGTATGGGCATCGGCTCCAGCCCGCCCGCCCGCCATACTTTCTCTTCCTGGCCGGATGCGGCGGCGGCTTCGCCGGGCTCCGCTGCAGCCGGTGTTCTCGATGTGTCCACCTGCGGACCTCCTGGGGGGTTGGTTGATCCTGCGAGTGCCCCGATTCGCCCCCTCGCTCATGAGGCGCGGCTCAGCCGCGCAGCAACCCCGCGGCCCTCGCCCAGCGATACTTGGCACCGAGCACGGCCACGGGCTTCTCCGTGGTGTACGGGTAGGCGATCACCCCGTTCGCGAAGAGATGGTCACAGGCCTGCTCGACCTCGACGTCACCGGCCAGCGAGGCGACCACGGGCTTGTCGTTGCCCTTGGCCCGCTCCTCGGCCACCACCCGCGCCACCAGCTCGGCGAAGACCATCGGCGGGGTGACGATCGTGTGCCAGTAGCCGATCACCAGCGCGTGCACGCGGGGGTCGGCCAGGCCCAGCCTGATGGTGTTCTCGTAGGTGCTCGGCGGTTCGCCGCCGGTGATGTCGACGGGGTTGCCCGCCGCGCCGAAGGGCGGGATGTAGGCACGGAAGGCCTCGTCGAGATCCGGCGGGATCTCCATGAGGGTGAGCCCGTTGTCGACGCAGGCGTCGGAGAGCAGCACGCCCGAGCCGCCCGCCCCGGTGATGATGACGACGTTCTCGCCCTTGGGGGCGGGCATCAGCGGCAGCGCCCTGGCGTACTCGAGCATGTCGTTGAGGCCCGGGGCCCGCACGACGCCCGCCTGGCGGAGGATGTCGTCGTAGACCTTGTCGTCGCCGGCCAGCGCCCCGGTGTGCGAGCCCGCGGCCCGCGCGCCCATCGCGGTGCGCCCGGCCTTGAGCACGATCACCGGCTTCTTGGCGACCATCCGCTGTGCGGCCTCGACGAACCCGCGCCCGTCCTTGAGGTCCTCCAGGTGCATGGCCACGCAGTTGGTGTTGTCGTCCTGCTCGAAGAAGGTGAGCAGGTCGTCCTCGTCGACGTCGGCCTTGTTGCCGACCCCGACGATCGCCGAGACGCCCATCCCGGTGGTGCGGCTGAAGCCGAGGATGGCCATGCCGATGCCGCCGCTCTGCGAGGTGAGCGCGACCCCGCCCTTCACGTCGTAGGGCGTGCAGAACGTGGCGCAGAGGTTTTCCGGCGTGTAGTAATAGCCGTAGATGTTGGGGCCGAGCATCCGCACGCCGTGCTTGCGGGCGATCTCGACGATCTCCTGCTGGCCCTCGACGTTGCCCGTCTCGGCGAACCCCGACGGGATCATGATGGCTCCCGCCACCCCCTTGCGCCCGGCGTCCTCCAGCGCCGCGGGCACGAACTTGGCCGGGATGGCGAAGACCGCCACGTCGACCTCCCCCGGCACGTCCGCGATGCTGGGGTAGGCGGGCAGCCCGAGGATCTCCGGGGCCTTGGGGTTGATCGGGTAGATGTGGCCGCGGTAGCCGCCGTTGATCAGGTTGCGCATGACCGAGTTGCCGATCTTGCCGGTCTCGCCGGAGGCCCCGATCACCGCGACGGCGCGCGGCTTGAAGATCCGGTTCATCCCGGCGAGGATCTCCTCCCGCGAGAGCCGGGCGGGCGCGGCGACGGGGTCGGCGTCCAGGAGGATGCGCACGTCGGCGGCCGTCGCTCCCTCGGCGGTGGCGAAGACGGGGTTCAGGTCCACCTCCGCGATCTCGGGGAAGTCACCGACGAGCGCGCCGACTCGCTCGATCATGCTCGCCAGCGCCCCCCTGTCGGCCGCCTCCGCACCACGGACACCGCGCAACACCTCCGCCGCCCTGATGTCGTCCAGCATCCCGAGTGCATCATCACCCGAGAGGGGGGCCAGCCGGAAGGTCACGTCCTTGAGGACTTCGACGAGCACCCCGCCGAGCCCGAAGGCGACGACCTTGCCGAAGGTCTGGTCGGTGACCGCGCCGATGATCACCTCGTGCCCGGCGCCGACCATGGCCTGCACCTGGACGCCGTCGATCGACGCCTCGGGGTCGTACGAGCGCGCGGAGGCCAGGATCCGGTCGTAGCCGGCGCGCACCGCGTCGAGGTCGGCCACGCCGACGAGCACCCCGCCCGCCTCGGTCTTGTGCAGGATGTCGGGGGACACGATCTTGAGCACCACCGGCAGGCCGATCTCCCCGGCGATCGACACCGCCTCCTCCGCCGAGGTCGCCACCCCCTCACCGGGGGTCGAGATGCCGTACGCCTGGCAGATCCTCCTGCCCTCGGGGGCGGTCAGCGCGGTGCGGCCCTCGGCACGGGCTTTGTCCAGCACCTCGCGTACGGCGGCCTGGTCATACGCCATCAGATGACTCCGTTCGTCTTCAGCTCGGCCAGCTCCTCGGCGGACAGGCCGAGGCCGGCGTAGATCTCGGTGTTGTGCTCGCCGAGCAGGGGCGGCGCGGTGACGTCCACCGGCGAGTCGGACAGGTGCAGCGGGCTGCCGACCGTCACGAAGGAGCCGCGCTGGGGGTGGTCGACCTCGACCAGCGCGCCCTCCCGCCGCAGGCTCTCGTCCTCCAGCAGCTCCTTGGTGGACAGGATCGGGCCGCAGGGGATGTTGGCGGCGTTGAGCAGGTCGAGGACCTCCCACTTGTCGCGGGTGATGCTCCACTCCTCGATGAGCTGGAACATCTTGTCGAGGTTGGGAAGGCGCGCCTCGGGGGTGGCCCACTCGGGGTCGTTGGCCAGCTCGGGGCGGCCGATGATCCCGGCGAGCGGCGCCCAGCCGACCGGCTGCACGATGACGTAGATGTAGTCGTTGGGGCCGCCGGGGGCGCAGCGCACCGCCCAGCCGGGCTGGCCGCCGCCCGAGGCGTTGCCCGAGCGCGGCACCTCGTCGCCGAAGGTCTTGTTGGGGTACTCCGACAGGGGGCCGTGGCCGAGCCGTTGCTGGTCGCGGAGCTTGACCCGGCACAGGTTGAGCACGGCGTGCTGCATCGCCACCTGCACGCGCTGGCCGCGCCCGGTCTGCTCGCGCTGGTAGAGGGCGGCCAGGATGCCGGCGACGGCGTGGATGCCGGTGCCGGAGTCGCCGATCTGGGCGCCGGTGGCCAGCGGCGGGCCGTCCTCGAAGCCGGTGGTGCTCATCGAGCCGCCCATCGCCTGGGCGATCACCTCGTACGCCTTGAACTTGGCGTAGCGTCCCGGGCCGAACCCCTTGATCGAGGCGTAGACCAGCCGGGGGTTGAGCTCCTGGAGCCGGTCCCAGGAGAACCCCATCCGGTCGACCGCGCCGGGCCCGAAGTTCTCCACCAGGATGTCGGAGTCGCGCACCAGCTCGGTGAACAGCTGCTTGCCGCGATCGCTCTTCATGTTGAGGGTGATGCTGCGCTTGTTGCAGTTGAGCATCGTGAAGTAGAGGCTGTCGACGTCGGGGACGTCGCGCAGCTGCTTGCGGGTGATGTCCCCGGAGGGCGCCTCCAGCTTGATCACGTCGGCGCCGAGCCAGGCCAGGAGCTGCGTGCAGGACGGACCCGACTGCACATGGGTCATGTCGAGGACGCGGACACCTTCCAGTGCCTTCATGGGGTCCCCCTCACTTGTACATGGTCTGGTTCATGGTTCCGGGCGCGTAGACGTCCGGATCGACCCACACGTTGATCAGGGCGGGCTTGCCCGACTCGCGGGCGCGCTCAAGCGCGGGCCTGATGTCGGCGGGGTCCCTGACCTCCTCGCCGTAGCCGCCCAGCATCCGGGCGAACTCGTCGTATCTGACGTCGCCGAGGGTGTTGCCGACCCGGCCGCGGTTCTCGCCGTACTTGGCGGCCTGGCCGTAGCGGATCTGGTTCATCGAGGAGTTGTTGCCGATGACGCCGATGAACGGCAGGTCGAAGCGGACCATCGTCTCGAAGTCCCAGCCGGTGAGGCTGAACGCCCCGTCCCCGAAGAGGCAGAGCACCTCCTTGTCTGGCTTGGCGTACTTGGCGGCCATGGCGAAGGCGACGCCGACGCCGAGGGTGCCGAGCGGCCCGGGGTCCATCCAGTGACCGGGCGACTTGGGCTGGACGACCTGGCCGGAGAAGGTGACGATGTCGCCGCCGTCGCCGATGTAGATGGTGTCCTCGGTGAGGAACTCGTTGATCTCGTGGACCAGGCGGTAGGGGTCGATCGGCTGCGAGCCGGAGAGCTGGCGGGGCAGTCGCTTCTCGTAGGCGGCGGTCTCGACCGCGCGCAGCTCCTCCAGCCACTCCTTGCGCCGGGTCGCGCCGTTCTCGACGCGGCCCGAGGCGGCCTGGGTGGCCGCGGCCAGGATCAGCCCGGCGTCGCCGACGATGCCCAGGTCGACGTCGCGGTTCTTGCCGACGGTGCGGTAGTCGAGGTCGATCTGGACCACCGTCGCCGAGGGCGACAGGCGCTTTCCGTAGCCCATCCGGAAGTCGAACGGGGTGCCGACGATGATGATCAGGTCGGCGTTGGTGAAGGCGTAGCGCCGGGAGAGCTGGAAGTGGTGCGGATCGCCGGGGGGCAGCGTGCCGCGGGCCGAGCCGTTCATGTAGGCGGGGACGTTGAGCGCGCGGACGAAGTTGATCGCGTCGTCGGTGCCCCTGGTGGTCCAGACCTGGCTGCCCAGCAGGACGCAGGGCTTCTCCGCGTGGGCCAGCAGGTCGGCGAGGCGCTCGACGGCCTCGGGGTCTCCGGCCTGGCGTACCGAGGCGCGGTAGCGGCCGGCCTCGGGAATGCGGGCCTTGGAGACCGGGACGCTGGCGTCGAGGACGTCGCGCGGGATCTCCAGGAAGGACGGCCCCGGAGCGCCGTGGTAGCACTCCCTGAAGGCCATCGAGACGATGTCGGCCACCCGCTCGGTCGAGGGGACCGTGGCCGCGAACTTGGTGATCGGGGTCATCATGTCGACGTGGGGCAGGTCCTGCAGCGAGCCCATCTTGTGCTGGCTCAGAGCCCCCTGCCCCCCGATGAGCAGCATGGGGCTCTCCGCCCTGAAGGCGTTGGCCACACCGGTCACCGCGTCGGTGGTGCCCGGCCCGGCCGTCACGACCGCGCAACCCGGTTTGCCGGTGATCCGGGCGTAACCGTCGGCCGCGTGCGCCGCCACCTGCTCGTGGCGGACGTCGATGACCTCGATGCCCTCGTCGATGCAACCGTCATAGATGTCGATGATGTGGCCGCCGCAGAGCGTGAAGATCACATCGATCCCCTCCGCCTTCAGCGCCTTCGCCACCAGGTGGCCTCCGGAGATGGTTTCCGGGGCCGCGTCCGCTGGCTGCGTCATTCTGATGGTCCTCTCGATTGTGTTCTCCATACTGCATACCGTATGAGGGCAATGGTTACCCCCGGGGTCCGAGGATGTCTAGACCCTTTGTGCGGGCAGTGGGACGAGCTCGACCGGCTCGCCCCCCCATCCGGGCGGGACGACCGCGAGCGCCTCGGCGAGCGCGGCCCCCCACAGCGATCCCGGCCGGTCGTGCCCGACGGGCACCGCGCCGCGCCCGCCGCGCCGCACCGCGACCATGCGGGTGTCGGCGTGGTGCGGCCGTACGTCGCCGGTCAGCGCGGACCGCTCGCGCGGGGCCTCGGGGCCGCCCGCGAGCGCCCGGACCGCCGGGGCGAGCAGCGTCAGCGCGGCGACCAGCGCGGCGTACGGATTGCCCGGCAGCCCGGCCACCAGGCGCCCGCCGGGAAGCCTGGCGAGGAGCTGCGGGTGGCCGGGACGCACCGCGACGCCGTCGACGAGGATCTCCGCCCCGAGCCCGGCGAGCACCGCCCGCAGGTGGTCGGCGGGCCCCTTCGACGAGGCGCCGCAGACCACGACCACCTGGCCCGGCGGGCCGTCCGCGGTCCCCGCGAGCGCGGCGGCCAGCGCCCGCGCCCCGTCGGGCAGCCACCGCGGCGCCTCGGCCACCCCGCCCGCCCACTCGACGAGCCCCGGCAGCATGGGACCGATCGCGTCGCGCACCCGCCCCGGGCCCGGCAGCCCGCGCGTCACCACCTCGTCGCCCGTGACCAGCACGGACACCAGCGGCCTGGGCCGCACGCGCAGCACGTCGTGCCCGAGGCCGGCCGCGAGGCCGAGCACCGCGGGCGTAACGGCCGAGCCGGCCGTGAGCACCACGGCCCCCAGCGGGCAGTCCTCGCCGCGCCGCCGGATGTGCCTGCCGGGCTCGACCGCCCCCGGCGCGGCCGCCACCCGATCGCCGATCGGCCGGGGCTCTCCGTCCGGAGGCCCTCCCGGTGGCGCGAACCGGCCGAGGGGCGGCGCGAACCGGCCCGGCGGCACGGGCCGCCCGCCCCCTCCGCCCCCTCCGCCCTCCCGCGCCCCGCCGGTCCGTACGGCCAGCTCGTAGGGCAGCACCGCCTCCGCGCCCTCGGGCACCGGGGCGCCGGTGGCGATCTCCACCGCCGTGCCTGGCGCGAGCGCGGCCCCGAAGGGCGCGCCCCCGGCGAGCACGAGGCCCGCGATCCGCCAGGGCGGATCGCCCGCGACCGCGTAGCCGTCCATCGCGGCCACGTCGGCGCCGGGCACCGGGACGAGGGCGTGCAGCGGCGCGGCCAGGCGGCAGCCGTACGCCAGGTGGAGGGGGAGGTCGACCGGGGCGAGCGGCCCGGCGGCGGACGCCGCGATCTCGCGGGCCGACTCCCACGGGAGTGCCCCCGCGTGGGCACCGCGGTGCGACGCCCCCGCCCCCTGCCCCGGCGGGGGCGGGGCGCCCGGATCGCGGGACGGGGCTTCATGGACGGCTTCCCGGACGGCTTCGTGGACGGTGGATCTGGGGACGGCCATCGGCGGCTCCTTGACCGGATTTTTTCCATACTGTATACCGAATGCACTATGGACGCGAGGACGGAGCCTCTTGTGAAAGTCGCTGTTCTTGGCGCCGGCGCCATCGGCGCCTACGTCGGCGCCGCCCTGTGCAGGGCAGGCGCCGAGGTGCATCTGATCGCCCGTGGAGAGCACCTCGCGGCGATGCGCGCATCAGGAGTGCGGGTGCTGAGCCCGCGCGGAGACTTCACCGCCCACCCCCACACCACCGACGACCCCCGCGAGATCGGGCCGGTGGACCACGTCTTCCTCGGCCTCAAGGCCAACTCCTACGCGGCGGCCGGGCCCATGATCCAGCCGCTGCTCCACGAGACCACCGGCCTCATCGCGGCCCAGAACGGCATCCCGTGGTGGTATTTCCACCGGCTGCCCGGCCCCTACGAGGGTCACGTGATCGAGAGCGTCGACCCCGGCGGGGCGGTCACCTCCGCGCTGCCGCTGGAGCGCGCCATCGGATGCGTCGTCTACGCGGCGACGGAGATCGAGGCGCCCGGCGTGATCCGCCACCTGGAGGGCACCCGCTTCTCCATCGGCGAGCCCGACGGCTCCCTCTCCTCACGCTGCGTCGACTTCAGCACCGCCATGGTCGAGGGCGGCCTGAAATGTCCCGTCGAGACGGACCTGCGGCGCGACATCTGGATCAAGCTCATGGGCAACATCGCCTTCAACCCGATCAGCGCGCTCACCCGGGCGACCATGGCGGGCATCTGCCGCCACCGCGGGACACGCGACCTCGTCGTCACCATGATGCGCGAGACCGTCGACGTGGCCCGCCGGGTGGGCTGCGAGCCCGACATCTCGATCGAGCGCCGGATCGCGGGCGCCGAGCGGGCCGGCGAGCACAAGACCTCCACCCTCCAGGACCTGGAGAAGGGCAAGCCCCTGGAGCTCGACGTGCTCCTCGCCGCGGTCGTGGAACTGGCCGACCTGACCGGGGCCGAGGTGCCCACGCTGCGGGCGATCCACGCCGTCGCCGACCTCCTGGACGAGCAGGCCAGAGAAAATCTTGCCGCCGCCAGTTGATGCGACATACCGTAGACTGTATACAGGACTGTCGAAAGGATGCGGCAATGAAGAGGGACCGCGGGGACCGCGCCGAGCACTACGACCGGCTCACCCATCCCCTTGTCCGTGAGAACGGCGTGCTGCGCCGCGCCACCTGGGACGAGGCGCTCCAACGGGCCGCGGAGGGCTTCCGCCGCAACGTCGAGCAACACGGGCCCGACTCCTTCGCGATGCTGTCGTGCGCCCGTTCCACCAACGAGATGAACTACGTGGGTCAGAAGTTCACCCGGGTCGTGATCGGCACCAACAACGTCGACTCCTGCAACCGCACCTGCCACGCCCCGAGCGTGGCGGGCCTGTCCGCGGCCTTCGGCAGCGGCGGCGGCACCTCCTCCTACCAGGAGGTGGAGGACGCCGACGTGATCGTGATGTGGGGCTCGGCGGCGCGCAACGCGCACCCGATCTTCTTCCACCACGTGCTCAAGGGGATAAGGAAGGGCGCCCGCATGTTCGCGGTCGACCCCCGCCGCACGGGCACCGCCGAGTGGGCCGACCTCTGGATGGGCCTCAACGTGGGCACCGACATCCCGCTCGCGCACGCGGTGGCCCGGGAGATCATCCACGCCGGGCTGCACAACACCTCGTTCATCGAGCGCGCCACCGAGGGCTTCGCGGAGTTCGCCGCCTCGGTCGAGCCGTGGACGCTCCCGGTGGCCGAGCAGGTCACCGGCGTGCCCGCGGCCGCCATCCGGGAGCTCGCGCACGCCTACGCCAGGGCCGACCGCGCCCAGCTGTGCTGGACGCTCGGCATCACCGAGCACCACAACGCCACCGACAACGTGCGCGCCCTCATCAACCTGGCGCTGCTCACCGGCCACGTCGGGCGCTACGGCTCCGGCCTGTCCCCGCTGCGCGGCCAGAACAACGTGCAGGGCGGCGGCGACATGGGAGCCATCCCCAACCGGCTGCCCGGCTTCCAGGACATCCTCGACCCGGAGATCCGCGTCAAGTTCGAGCAGGCGTGGGAGACCCCCATCCAGCCGCGCTACGGCCGCAACCTCACCGAGATGCTGGAGGGGATGGCCGAGGGCGAGGTCACCACCTGCTACCTCATCGGGGAGAACCCGGTGCAGTCCGAGGCCGACTCGCTGAGCTGCGTCAAGCGGCTCGGCATGCTCGACCACCTGGTCGTGCAGGACATCTTCCTGACCAAGACCGCCCAGATGGCCGACGTGGTGCTGCCGGCGGGCGCGGCCTGGTGCGAGAGCGAGGGCACCTTCACCAACAGCGAGCGGCGGGTGCAGCGGGTCCGCAAGGCGCTCCAGGCGCCGGGCGAGGCCCGCGACGACATCTGGATCCTCTGCGAGCTGGCCCGCCGCCTGGGCCACGACTGGAACTACACCGGCGCCGAGGAGGTCTGGGACGAGCTGCGCGCCCTCTCCCCCGCCCACACCGGCATGACCTACGACAGGCTCGACAGGCTCCAGGGCATCCAGTGGCCCTGCCCGTCCGAGGACTCCCTCGAACCGCCCTTCCTGCACGGGCGGCTCTGGGAGAGCGACCCGGCCCGGCGGGGCAGGGCGGCGCCGTTCGCGGTGCTCCAGCACTCCCCGCCGGTCGACCTGCTCGACGACGAGTATCCCCTGCGGCTCACCACCGGCCGCCGTCTCGACTCCTACAACACCGGCGTGCAGTCGTCCGGGTTCGCCTCCCCGCTGCGCAGGGGCGAGAACATCGAGCTCTGCCCCGAGGACGCCGCGCGGCTGGGGGTGAGTCCCGGCGAGGAGGTCAGGATCAGCTCCCGGCGGGGATCGGTCGTCGCCCCCGTCCACATCGACCCGGCCCTGCGTCCCGGCCTGGTCTTCATGACGATGCACTTCCCCGACGAGGTCGACACCAACGCCCTCACCATCGAGGCCACCTGCCCGATCGCGGGCACCGCGGAGTTCAAGGCCGCCGCCGTGCGCGTCGACAAGCTCGTACCCGCGAAGGCCGGGTGACGGGGGCGTGGATCTCCGGTTCAGCGACGCCGAGCCCACGCCCGAGGAGCGCGCCGCCGTCGACGCGTTCCTCGGCGCCCCTCCGACCGGCTGGGAGGGCGGTGCCCGCTCGGACGACGACCTGCGGGTCGCCGTCGGCGGGCACGGCGCCCGCGAGCGGCGCGACCTCCTGCTCCCCGCGCTGCACGCGGTCAACGACAGGATCGGGTGGATCAGCGAGGGAGCCCTCGACTACATCTGCCGCCGCCTGACCGTGCCGCCCGCCGAGGCGTACGGGGTGGCGACGTTCTACTCGCTGTTCTCGATGAAGCCGCGACCGGCGCGGGTGCTGCACGTCTGCACCGACCTGGCCTGCCAGGCGCGCGGCGCCGACGCGGTGCGGCGTAGCGTCGAGGAGCGGCTCGGCCCTCCCGGCCTGTCCTGGCAGCCGAGCCCCTGTCTCGGCCTGTGCGAGCGGGCCCCCGCCGCGCTGGCCCTGCAGGCCGGCGAGTTCCCGGGAGCGACCGTGTACGGCCCGGCCGAACCGGCACCGGCCTCCACCGGTGACGCGAACGGACACGGCGGCCGGAACGGGAACGGCGGAGCGGGCGGGAACGGCGCCGACGGAACCGGCCGGGTCCACGAGCCCGGCGGCGCGAGCACCGTCGGCGGCGCGAGCGGCACGGGCGGTGTCGGCGACGCGGGTGACACCCGTGCCGCGGAGGGCACGAGCGGCACGGGCGGCGGCGGGGCGGGCCGCGGGGATCTCAGCAAGCTCGCCGGCCTCAGCGGCATGGACGCCACCGGCGGCCCCGCCCTGGCCGAGCGCGAGGAGCCCCCCGCCGAGCACGCCGTCCCGCAGGCGGGCGACCCCTCCCTCGTGCTGCTGCGCCGGGTGGGCGTCGTCGACCCGGCGAGCCTGGACGACTACCGGGCCGAGGGCGGCTACGCCGCGCTGCGCGAGGCGGTCAGGATCGGCCCCGCCGGCGTCATCCGCGAGGTGCTCGAATCCGGTCTCGTCGGGCGGGGCGGGGCGGCGTTCCCCACCGGGCGCAAGTGGGAGGCCACGGCCCGCCAGCTCGACCACCCCCACTACCTGGTCTGCAACGCCGACGAGAGCGAACCGGGCACCTTCAAGGACCGCGTGGTCATGGAGGGCGACCCGTACGCCCTGGTGGAGGCGATGACCATCGCCGCGTACGCCACCGGCTGCCCCAAGGGCTACCTCTACATCCGCGGCGAGTATCCCCGGGCGATCGGCCGGATGGCCCACGCCATCGACGTCGCCCGCTCGCGCGGCCTGCTCGGGGCCGACGTCATGGGGCAGGGCTTCGCCTTCGACATCGAGATCAGGCGCGGCGCGGGCGCCTACATCTGCGGCGAGGAGACCGCGATCTTCAACTCGATCGAGGGCTTCCGCGGCGAGCCGCGCAGCAAGCCGCCCTTCCCCGTGGAGAAGGGCCTGTTCGGCAAGCCCACCGTGGTCAACAACGTCGAGACCCTGGTCAACGTGCTGCCCATCCTGTCCGGCGGGGCCGCCGCCTACGCGGCGACCGGCACGGAGGGCTCGACGGGCACCAAGCTGTTCTGCGTCTCGGGCACGGTCGCCAGGCCGGGCGTCTACGAGCTGCCGTTCGGCGCCACCCTGCGCGAGCTGCTCGACCTGTCCGGGGGCTCGACCGGCAGGCTCCGGGCGGTGCTGCTGGGCGGCGCGGCCGGCGGGTTCGTCCGCCCGGACGAGCTCGACGTCCCGCTCACCTTCGAGGGCACCCGGGCGGCCGGCACGACCCTGGGCTCGGGCGTGGTCCTGGTGCTCGACGACAGCGTCGACCTGGCCCACATCCTCCTGCGCATCGCGGAGTTCTTCCGCGACGAGTCGTGCGGGCAGTGCGTGCCCTGCCGGGTGGGCACCGTGCGGCAGGAGGAGGCCCTGCACCGGCTGAGCCGCAGGCCCACCGCCGGCGACATCGCGCTGCTGCGGGAGGTCGGCCAGGCCATGCGCGACGCCTCGATCTGCGGGCTCGGCCAGACCGCCTGGAACGCCGTCGAGTCGGCCATCGACCGGCTGGGCGTCTTCTCCCCCTCGGAGGCATCATGAGTGTTCCCCTGCAGCCGCCCCGGCGGCTGATCGAGATAACCGTCGACGGCGACCCGGTCCGGGTGCCGGAGGGCTCGACCGTGCTGGACGCCTGCTCGGCGGCGGGCAAGGACATCCCGACCCTCTGCTACGGCGACACCCTTACCCCGAAGAACGCCTGCCGGGTCTGCGTGGTCGAGGTCGAGGGCGCCCGCACGCTCGCGCCCGCCTGCTCGCGCAGGGCCGAGCCCGGCATGGTGGTCGGCACCGCGACCGAGCGCGCCCGGCACAGCCGCAAGATCGTCCTGGAGCTGCTGGCCTCGACGGCCGACCTGTCCACCACGCCGCGCGCGGCCGAGTGGATCGAGGAGTACGGCGCGCGACCCGATCGCTTCGGCGAGGAGGCCGCCACGGTCGCGCAGCCCGCGAAGGTCGACAACGACCTCTACGTGCGCGACTACTCCAAGTGCATCCTCTGCTACAAGTGCGTCGACGCCTGCGGCGACCAGTGGCAGAACAGCTTCGCCATCTCGGTCGCCGGGCGGGGCTTCGACGCGATGATCTCCACCGAGCACGACGCACCGCTCACCGACTCGGCCTGCGTCTACTGCGGCAACTGCGTGGAGGTCTGCCCCACCGGGGCGCTGTCGTTCAAGAGCGAGTTCGACATGCGCGCCGCGGGCAGCTGGGACGAGTCCCGGCAGACCGAGACGACGACGATCTGCAGCTACTGCGGGGTCGGCTGCAACCTCACCCTGCACGTGCAGGACAACCGGATCGTCAAGGTGAGCTCGCCGCACGACAACCCGGTCACCCACGGCAACCTGTGCATCAAGGGCCGCTTCGGCTTCCAGCACGTCCAGAACGTGGCCACCTCGGAGGACACGCTCCCCCTTTCCGGGCCCGCTTCCCGGCCCGCCTCCGAACCTGTCTCCGGCCTCGCCTCCGGGCCCCCCTCCGGCCCTGTCTCCGGCCCTGTCTCCGGCGCGCGGACGGCCTCCGCCGATGGGTAGGGTCACCGTCAAGCGCCGGGTCCTGAGGCTGCGGGAGGCCGCGGCCGCCCATCGGGTCGACGTGCTGGCGGCCGAGGAGCCGCTGGAGATCCGGCTCGACGGACGGCCGCTCACCATCACCATGCGCACGCCCGGCGACGACTTCGACCTGGCGGCGGGCTTCCTGGTGAGCGAGGGCGTGGTCACCTCCGCCGAGGAGGTCACCGCGATCCGCTACTGCGCGGGGGCCACCGCCGACGGCGCCAACACCTACAACGTGCTCGACGTCAGGCTGGCCGCGGGCACCTCTCCCCCGGCGACCTCGCTGGAGCGCAACTTCTACACCACCTCCTCGTGCGGGGTGTGCGGCAAGGCCTCGCTCGACGCGGTCCGCACGGTCGCCAAGTGGCGGGTGGACGGCGATCCGGCACCGGTGACGGCCGAGGTGATCGCGGCGCTGCCCGACCGGCTCCGCGCGGCCCAGCGGGTGTTCGACCGGACCGGCGGGCTGCACGCCGCGGGCCTGTTCACGCTCGGCGGCGACGCGCTCTGCGTGCGCGAGGACGTGGGCCGGCACAACGCCGTGGACAAGCTGGTGGGCTGGGCGCTGCGCGACGGGCGCCTGCCGCTGACCTCGACCGTGCTCATGGTGTCGGGACGCGCCTCCTTCGAGCTGGTCCAGAAGGCGGTGATGGCCGGCATCCCGATCCTCGCCGCCGTCTCGGCCCCCTCCTCGCTGGCCGTGGAGCTGGCCGCCGAGACGGGGCTGACACTCATCGGGTTCGTCAGGGGCAGCTCGATGAACGTCTACACCGGGGAGGGACGCGTCGATCTGGTCCCCGGCTGAGCCCCGGGCCGCACCTCCCGGCTACCGACAGGGCCGAGCGTCCACACCCTCAGGCGCGACGGTCCGGCGGGAGCCGGGAGGTGCGGCCCGAATCCCCCTCTCCGAACCGGAACCGCCGTGTCCGCCCCCACCGACCGCCGAGGCCGGGGAGCGGCGGCTCCCCGGCCCGGCGACGAGAGCCCGGCCCGCGATACTCGCCCCCTTCGCCGGCCGGGCTCTCTGACGCCCGCGACCCGAAGATCTCTTCACCGGGCTCTCCGACGCCCGCGACCCGAAAATCCCTTCACCGAACTCCCCGCCGGCTGTGCCGAACCGTCCTGTCCCGGGGTGCCGTGCGGTGTCTCCTCGTGCGCGGAGCGGCGTCCTCGGCAGGCGTCACAGAGGCCTGATTTTGACAACCGTTTTCATTTACGCGCATACTAGATGACATGATGTCCGAGTCCTCCCGACGTATCCGCATACGTAATGCCAGCCTGGTTGCGTCCGCCGCCCTTCTCGCCACCATCACCGCCTGTGGCACCGAGACCGGCTCGACCAGCGGCGGCTCGCCCGGGGGGGCGTCGAGCGTTTCCGCGGACGGAAAACCCGCCGTCACCGCGGCCATGTATCCCCTGCAGTGGCTCGCCGAGCGGGTGGGCGGCCCCGACGCGACCGTGACCGGTCTGACCAAGCCCGGCGTCGAGCCGCACGACCTCGAGTTGTCCCCGCTCCAGGTCGCCGGGCTGGAGAAGACGAGGCTCGTCGTCTACATCAAGGGCGTACAGCCCGCGGTGGACGAGGCCGTCGAGCAGCACGCCGCCGACCGGGCCTTCGACGCGGCCACCTCGGTCCCCCACCTCCCCGCGGTCGCGGAGGAGGAGCACCACGGCGAGGAGGGTCACGACCACGAGGAGGTCGGTTACGACCCCCACCTCTGGCTCGACCCGGCCCGCTTCGCCACGGTCGCCACCAAGCTCGGCGAGACGCTGGCCACCGCCGACCCCGCGCACGCCCAGGGCTACCGGGACCGCGCCGCGGCCACCGCCGCCGACCTCACCACCCTGGACCAGGAGCTGGCCAAGGGCCTGGCCACCTGTTCCTCGGACGCGATCGTCACCAGCCACGCCGCGTTCGGCTACCTCGCCGACCGCTACAAGCTGCACCAGATCGGCATCAGCGGCCTCGACCCCGACGGCGAGCCCTCTCCCGCCCGCCTCGCCGAAGTGGCAAAAGTGGCCAAGCAGGAGAAAGTAACTACGATTTTCACCGAAACCCTCGTCAGCCCGAAGGTCGCCGAGATTCTCGCCCAGGAGGTCGGTGCGAAGACCGCGGTCCTCGATCCGGTGGAAAGCCAGCCGTCGAACGGCGACTACCTGTCCGCCATGCGCCAGAACCTCTCCACACTCCAGGCAGCGCTCAGCTGCTCGTAAAGGTCACACGTGACGTCCAGCAAAACGGTTTTCACCATGAACGGCGGCCAGGTCAACCTGGACCGCCGTCCGGTGCTTCGCGGGATCGACCTGTCCGTCGAGCCCGGTGAGGCGGTGGCGGTGCTCGGCGCGAACGGGTCGGGGAAGTCCACCCTCATCCGCGCCCTGCTCGGCCTCATCCCCCTGTCCGGCGGCGAGACCCTCCTGTACGACAGGCCCCCCGCCCGGTTCCGCGAATGGTGGCGGATCGGCTACGTACCCCAGCGGCTCTCGGTGGGCGGGGGCGTGCCGACCACGATCCGCGAGGTCGTCGCCTCCGGCAGGATCGCCAGGCAGCGCCGCCTGCGCCCGACCGGCGCGGCCGACCGCGAGGCGACCGACAGGGCCCTGGAGGCCGTCGGCCTGACCCACCGCGCCTCCGACCCGGTACAGGCGCTGTCCGGCGGGCAGCAGCAGCGGGTGCTGATCGCCCGCGCCCTCGCCGGGGAGCCCGACACCTTCGTCATGGACGAGCCCACGGCGGGCGTCGACTCCGAGAGCCAGCTGCTCCTCGCGCAGACCCTGTCCGCGCTCGTCGCGCAGGGCAAGACGGTCCTGCTGGTCGCGCACGAGCTCGGCCCGCTGGAGCCCCTGATCACCCGGGCGGTGGTCCTGCGAGACGGGTACGTCTGCCACGACGGCCCGCCGCCCCAGGCGGTCGGCACGCACGCGCTGCCCGGCCACGACCACGTGCACCCGCACGCCGAGGAGGAGCCCGTGAGCCCGCTCGACTGGAGGCCCACCTCGTGATCGAGCTTCTGCAGTTCGACTTCATGCAGCGGGCACTGATCGCCGCCCTCCTGGTCGGCCTGGCCGCCCCCGCCATCGGCACGTTCATGGTCCAGCGCCGCCTGGCCCTGCTGGGCGACGGCATCGGGCACGTCGCGCTGACCGGCGTGGCCCTGGGCTTCCTGACGGGAACGGCCCCGGTGCTGACGGCCGTGCTGGTCTCGGTGCTGGGCGCCGTGGCCATCGAGCTGGTCCGCGAGCGCGGCAGGACCAGCGGGGACGTGGCGCTCGCCCTGCTGTTCTACGGCGGCATCGCCGGCGGTGTGCTGCTCATCTCGCTGGCTCCCGGGGGGAGCAACGCCACGCTGATGTCCTACCTGTTCGGCTCGATCAGCAGCGTCGCCGTCGAGGACGTGTGGGTGATCGGCCTGCTGGCGGTGGCGGTGCTCGGCGTGGTGACCGTCTTCGGGCGCGAGCTCTATGTACTGTGCCAGGACGAGGAGGTCGCCAAGGCCAGCGGCCTGCCGGTCCGCTTTCTGAGCCTGCTGATCGCCGTGACCGCCGCGCTGACCGTGGTCATCGCCATGCGCGTCGTAGGATTGCTTCTGGTGAGCGCGCTGATGGTGGTACCGGTGGCGACCAGCCAGCAGCTCACCCGGGGGTTCGTGAGCACGATGTTCCTTTCCATGCTGTTTGGGATGATCTCTACGGTCGGCGGCCTGACGTCCTCCTTCTACATCGAGGTCCCGCCGGGCGCGATCATCGTCATCGTCGCTCTCGCGGGGTTCGTCCTCGCCCTCGGGCTCGGTAGATTCGTACGTCGAAGCCGACCTCAGGAGTCCAGCCCATGAGCAACAGGCGTGACGCCGTCCACGCGATCCTCCGCCAGAGCGAGGGTTTCCGCAGCGCGCAGGACGTCTACGCGGAGATGCGCGCGGAAGGCGCCAAGATCGGACTGACCACCGTCTACCGGGCCCTGCAGGCACTCGCCGACACCGGTCACGTCGACGTGCTGAGGACCGACGACGGCGAGTCGGTCTACCGGGCGTGCGCCAGCGGCGACCACCACCACCACCTGGTCTGCCGCAGGTGCGGCCGCACGGTGGAGGTGGCCGGGCCCGCGGTGGAGCGCTGGGCCGAGACCATCGGTTCCGAGCACGGGTTCACCGAGATCACCCACACCGTGGAGATCTTCGGGACCTGCGCCTCCTGCTCCACCGCCGCCAAGCCGCTCCACGCGCCGAGCCGCGCCTGAGCGGACGTCCCGGCCCGCGCCTGAGCGGACGTCCCCGCGCGACGGAGCACATGCGAGAAGACCGGTTTCAGGACGCGACGCGCGCACCAGGGCTCACCAGGACATGCTTCGCGGAAAGCCTTGTCGCCCGGGGGCGCGCCACGGCGACGGGCCCCGGGAGGGGGCGCCGGAGGTCCACGGGAGAGATACGCTTCCGACACGGCGAGCCGCCGTACGCGCCTCCACGTTGCAATCGCTTCTACAGGAGTCAACATGCCATTCGGACATGACATGGTGCACTCACTCGCCACCGCGGTCGACCTGGTCAACACCTCCCCTTCCACCGGAGGCGAGGACACCCTGACCGACCTGCGGAAACTCGGCGAATTCGTGGCGCGCTGGGAGGTCAGCGGGATCGGGGAGCTGGACGCCGCCGACCTGAACCAGGTGCGCGCGCTGCGCGAGGCCTTCCACAAGGTCTTCACCGCCCCGGACCAGCCCACCGCGGTCATCCGGCTGAACACCCTGCTGAGCGGGACCCGCATCACCCCGCGCCTGGCGGAGCACGACGGCCACCCCCTGCACGTCCACTACTTCGCGCCGGACGCCTCGCTGCACGAGCACCTCGCGGCCGACATCGGGGTCGCCCTGGCCCACCTGCTCGTCGAGGGCGAGTGGGAACGCCTGCGCACCTGCTCGGCGCCCGACTGCGACCACGTCTTCGTGGACGAGTCGCGCAACCGCTCGCGGGTCTACTGCGACAGCCGCACCTGCGGGAACCGGATGCACGTCGCCGCCTACCGCGCCCGGCGCCGGGCCTGACGTCACTCTCCGCTCATAACGAGGAGACCCGTCGCCGTCGTGGAAGCCGGTCCCCTTGGGAAAGCCCCCGGGAAAGCCTGTTCCCGTCCGGAGAGGCGTGGGTCAGGGGGTGTCGAAGTCGCCGTGGCGGCCGACTCCCGCGGCGAAGCGGGCCGCACCGGCCACCGCGCCGGGCAGGACGTCCATGCCGTGGCGCAACTCCCCCGCCATGGCCTCCCGCTCGGGCAGCCCCTCCTGCTCCAGCACCGACATGCGGTCACCGCGCATGCACTCCTGCGGGAAGCGGGCGATGGAGGCCGCGAGGTTCTCGGCGGCGGCGCGCGAGGTGCCGGCCGGCACCACCCGGTTGATCAGGCCCATGCCGAGGGCCTCCGCGGCGGCCACGGGACGGCCGGTGAGGATCATGTCCATCGCCCGGCCCGTCCCGACCAGGCGCGGCAGCCGCACGGTGCCGCCGTCGATCAGCGGGACGCCCCAGCGGCGGCAGAAGACCCCGAACACCGCGTCCTCCTCGGCCACCCGCAGGTCGCACCAGAGGGCCAGCTCCAGCCCCCCGGCGACCGCGTGCCCGGCGACGGCCGCGATCACGGGCTTGCCGAGCCGCATCCGGGTGGGGCCCATCGGCCCGTCGCCCTCGGGGTCCACCCGGTTGGCACGGCCCTCGGCGACGGCCTTGAGGTCGGCTCCCGCGCAGAACGTGCCCCCCTCGCCCCACAGCACGGCCACCGCCGCGCCGGGGTCGGCGTCGAATTCGCGGAAGGCCTCGGCGAGCGCCCGGGCCGTGGGACCGTCGACGGCGTTGCGGACCTCGGGCCTGGAGAGCACGACCGTGGTGACGGGCCCGTCGCGTTCGATCCTGACAGTCATCCGGGAGCACCCCTCAGCGTGTCGGCGTCACCCGGAACATAACATCACCGCGTGGCGGCGCCGGGGAGACCGGAGGCGTCCCGGGCGGACGGGACCGCGTTCGGCACCGCTCCCCCGTATCTCCTGTCGCGCTTGGCGTACGTCTCGCAGGCCTCCCACAGGTCGCGGCGGTCGAAGTCGGGCCACAGACGGTTGAGGAAGACCATCTCGGCGTACGCCGTCTGCCAGATCAGGAAGTTGGAGATCCGCTGCTCGCCGGAGGAGCGTACGAAAAGGTCGACGTCGGGGATCTGCGGCTCGTCGAGGTATCGGGCGAAGGTCTCCTCCTTCACCCGGCCCGGCTTGACGCGCCCGTCGGCGATGTCCTGGGCCAGGCGCAGGGCGGCGTCCACGATCTCGGCGCGGCCGCCGTAGTTGACGCAGAACTGCAGGGTCAGCGTGGAGTTGCCCTCGGTCATCTCCTCGGCGTCGCGCAGCTCCTGGATGACGCTCCTCCACAGCCGTCCGGGGCGGCCCGCCCAGCGGACCCGTACGCCCATCGCGTGCAGCTGGTCCCTGCGGCGGCGGATGACGTCGCGGTTGAAACCCATCAGGAAGCGGACCTCGTCGGGGGAGCGCTTCCAGTTCTCCGTGGAGAAGGCGTAGGCCGACAGGTAGGGGACGCCGAGCTCGATCGCGCCCTCGATCACGTCGAAGAGCGACGCCTCGCCCGCCTTGTGGCCCTCGGTGCGGGGCAGGCCGCGCTGCTTGGCCCACCGCCCGTTGCCGTCCATCACGATCGCCACGTGCCGGGGCACGAGGTCACGCGGGATCGGGGGCGGGGTGGCGCCTGAGGGATGCGGGGCGGGTGGGCGGACGTTCACTTGGCGAGCTCCCTTTCTACGTGTCTAAGAGAGCGTATGCCGTGTTCGAGGTGCCACTGGAGGTATGCCGCGACCAGGCCGCTGCACTCGGCGCGGTGCCGGGCGACGGAGGCGTCGGCGGTGAGCCAGTCGCCCTTGAGCAGCGCCACCATCAGGGCGAGGGTCTCCCCCTCGGGCACCGCCGCGCCCGCGGGGCGGCAGGCCCCGCACACCACTCCCCCGGCCACGATGGCGAAGGCCCGCACCGAGACGGCCTTGCACCGGGCGCAGGCCTCCAGCGCGGGGGCGTAACCGGCGACGGCGAGGGAGCGCAGGAAGTAGGCGTCCAGGACGAGCCTGGCCTCGTGGTCACCCGAGCCGAGCGTGCGCAGGCCGCCGACGAGCAGCAGGAACTGGCGCAGCGCCGGCTCCTTCTCGCCCATGACCAGGCGGTCGGCGGTCTCCAGCATCGCGGTGCCCGCCGTGTAGCGGGGGTAGTCGGAGACGAGCGGCTCGCCGTAGGGCCGGATGGTCTCGGCCTGAGTGATCATGTCGAGCGTGCGGCCGGTGTGGAGCTGGAGGTCGACGTGAGTAAAAGGTTCGAGCCTGCCCCCAAATCGTGATGTTGTCCGCCGGACCCCCTTGGCGACCGCCCGGATCTTGCCCAGCCGCCGGGTCAGGACGGTGACGATCCGGTCGGCCTCTCCCAGCTTGTGGGTGCGCAGCACGATTCCGTCGTCACGGTACAGACTCACCCGGACAGTGTAGTGGGACCATCCACTTGGCAGAGGTGGAAGCATGATCAAACGACACGGACAGATCACCGGTGCGTGTTGTTCACCCAAAACTCACTAAACTTTGGCCTCTGGCGAAATGCCACCCCCGCCATACACCGCCCCACACCCGTCTTCCGCACGAAAGGGTGCCATGCCCCGCGTGGTCCTGCTGGGCTCATCGCCCGGCCCCGATGCCGCTCCCGGCCAGGCGACGCCCGCCGCGTTGACCCTGCCCGCGCTTCCCGGCTGCCCCACGGTGATCGGCAAGCTGCACGGCCAGCTCGCCTCACTCGACCCCGAGCCGGTGACGATCGTCCGCTCCGGCGACGCCGCCGCCCACCGGGGCTTCCCCGGCAGCCTCGTCGAGACCTCCGACCTGGCCGGCGACCTGCGTGCCGTGGCCGACGCGGTCGAGGGCGCCACCGAGAACCTGCTCTTCCTGCCGGCCAACTCGCTGATCCACGACGAGCTGATCTACCAGATCACCAAGTCGAAGCGCGGGGCCCTCGCGCTGATCACCAAGGAGCCGCGGGAGGAGGACGAGAACGGCGACGTCATCGTCCCCGACGTCCCGATCGACGAGGCGCTTCCGGAGATCGGCGACCGGAGGCTGGAGGGCCTGCCCGTCCGGGTGCGCGCCCGCAAGTCCCGGGTCATCTCGGTGGGCTCGGCCTTCCACGGGGTGACCAGGCCCAACTCGGTCCTGCTCGGCCCGCTGCACCTGCACCACAAGCACGCGCCCGTCCTCGCCGAGGCCGCCCGCGAGCTGGCCGACATGGCCCACCTGCTCGGCCCCGACGACGACCTGGTCCAGCTGCTGGTGCTGGGCCTGGTGCGCAAGGGCGTCTCCGTCGGCATCCGCGGCCGCCGCGACCTGTTCTTCCGCCGGGTGTCCTCTCCCGAGCAGGCCGCCGAGGCGCTCGCCGAGATGTCCACGTTCAACGAGGACAAGGCGCGGCTGAACAACGCGGTCAAGGGCGCCGACGGCTTCTTCACCACGTACTTCGTCAGCACCTACTCCCGCTTCATCGCCCGCTGGGCGGCCAGGCGGGGGCTCACCCCCAACCAGGTCACGCTGATCTCGATCGCGCTGGGCGTGGCGGCGGCGCTGTGCTTCGCCACCGGCGAGCGGGCCGGGATGGTCGCGGGCGGCGTGCTGATCTACTTCGCGTTCGTGTTCGACTGCGTGGACGGCCAGGTCGCGCGCTACGCCCGCAAGTTCGGCGTGCTGGGGGCGTGGCTGGACGCCACGTTCGACCGGTTCAAGGAGTACGTGGTCTTCGCGGGCCTGGCGGTCGGCGCGGCGGTCTCCGGCGTGGGCGACGTCTGGACGCTGGCGCTGATCGCGCTCGGCGTGCAGTCCATCAAGCACCTCCTCGACTTCTCCTACGGCGCGGCGAACCGGCGCAAGCCCCCGTCGCCGCTGCCCTCGGTGGATCTGTCGGTCAGCGCCGACACCGGGCTGCGCCAGGCGCTGGAGCAGCGCAAGAACGCCGCGACCAGTGGGATCCGCAGCCTGCTGAAGATGTGGGGCAGGGCCGGCAGGTACCGTGCCGTGCACTGGGCCCGCAAGATGATCGTGTTCCCCATCGGTGAGCGCTTCGCCGCCATCGCGATCGTCAGCGCCCTGTTCGACGCCAGGATCACCTTCCTGACCCTGATCATCTGGGGCGGCATCGGGGCCGCCTACTCGCTCACCGGACGCCTGATGAGGTCTCTCGCATGATCACCCAGCCGCAGACCATCCCCGCTCCGGACCCGTACGAGGAGCGGCTGCGCGTGCAGACCGCCCGGCTGCTCGCCTACCGCGACGACGGCCCGCTGGTCACGCTGCTGCGTGACAAGGTCGGCCCCGGCCTGCCCCCGGTGCCCGCCTCGCTCGCCGCGCTGCTGGCGATCATCGCGATGTCCGTGACCGGGATGCTGACCGACGGGCCGATCCTGCTCGTCCCGGTGCTGGTCATGATCGTCCTGGTGCTGCCCACCGCGGCCCGCGACCACCTGGGCAAGCTCGACTGGCTCACGCCGCCGCTGATCCGGGCGGCCGAGTTCCTCACGATCATCCTGATCGGCCTGGCGGCCGACGCGCCCAAGTGGCTGCTGTACGTGCTGATCTACGTCATCGGCTACCACACCTACGACACGGTGTACCGGACGCGGCAGAGCATCTGGCCGGCCCCCTGGGTGTTCAAGGCCGGGCTGGGCTGGGAGCTGCGGCTGCTGCTGGTCGGCGCCGGCGCCGCGCTGGGCGTGCTGACCTGGGTGCTGGCCGCGCTCACCCTCTACCTCGGCGTGCTGTTCGCGGTCGAGAGCGTGACGAGCTGGGTCGGCCTGGACAAGCAGACGGCGAACGCCGCCCAGGCGAGCGACGACCTGGAGACCTCCCCCGAGGAGGCCCAGGAGCAGGCCACCGGCGAGGCCGACCAGACCTGACCCGAACCTCGCGAACGGAGAATGCCGCCGGGCAGATCATCCGCCCGGCGGCATTCGCGTGTCCGGGGCGCGCGTCCGGGCCGCGACACCGCCGCCTGCCGCGAACCCGGGCCGATCCAGGCGGTATACAGGTCTGCGTGGAACTGGACAGGCTGGATCGCGACATCATCGGGGCCCTCGTCGAGGACGCCCGCGCCACGTACGCGGAGATCGGGCAGCGGGTGGGCCTGTCGGCGTCGGCGGTGAAACGCCGGGTGGACCGGCTGCGCGAGACCGGTGCCATCACCGGGTTCACCGCCAGGGTGGAGCCCGCGGCGCTCGGCTGGACCACCGAGGCCTACGTGGAGCTGTTCTGCGCGGGCAAGACCTCGCCGTCGGAGATCGGGGTGGCCGTCGGCCGCCATCCCGAGGTGGTCTCGGCGTGCACCATCACCGGCGAGGCCGACGCGCTGCTGCACATCAGGGCCACCGACGTGCGGCACGTGGAGAGGGTGATCGAGCGCATCGCCGCGGAGCCGTTCGTGGTGCGGACCAAGAGCTCCATCGTGCTCTCCCGCCTGATCGAGGCGCCTCTGGTCACCTCGCGCAGCGAGCCGTTCGTCGCGCCGCACAACGAATCGACGTTCCTGACCTGAAGCGCGCAAGAAACCCGCGTCAGGACGCAAACGCACCCTCTTGGCCTGCGAGAACGCTGTTCCTAGGCTGATGACGCCGCCGTCGGGACCCTGACGGCGGCTGTCACCACGACCTTTACCTGCGGGGTTACCCATGACGAGGCACTACCTCATGTGTCGGCCCGACCACTTCGCGGTCGAGTACGCGATCAACCCGTGGATGCACCCCGAGGCCGGCGCCGACCGCGAGGTGGCGATCAGGCAGTGGGAGACGCTCAAGAGCGCCTACGAGGAGCTCGGGCACCGCGTCAGCCTCATCGACCCGGTCGAGGGCCTGCCGGACATGGTCTTCGCCGCCAACGGCGCGCTGGTCGTGGACGGCCGCGTGTACGGCGCGCGGTTCACCCACCCGCAGCGCGCGGCCGAGGGGCCCGCGTACCTGAGGTGGTTCCTCGACAACGGCTACGAGCGGGTCCGCGAGGCGGCCTTCACCAACGAGGGCGAGGGCGACTTCCTCACACTGGACCACCTGGTCCTGGCCGGGACCGGGTTCCGCACCGACATCACCGCGCACAAGGAGGCCCAGGAGTTCCTCGGCCGCCCGGTGGTGACGCTGCAGCTGGTGGACCCCCGGTTCTACCACCTGGACACCGCGCTCTTCCCGCTGAACGGACACAACGTGGCATACTTCCCGGGGGCCTTCTCTCCGGGGAGCCAGGAGGTGCTCCGCCACCTCTTCCCCGACGCCGTCGTCGCGAGCGAGGACGACGCGGCCGTGCTGGGCCTGAACGCCGTCAGCGACGGCGTCAACGTGGTGATCAACGCCGAGGCCGCCGATCTGCAGCTCGAACTCAAGCGCCGCGGCTTCGAGGTCATCCCGGTGGACCTGTCGGAGCTTCGCAAGGCCGGCGGCGGTCCCAAGTGCTGCACGCTGGAGATCCGGGGCAGTGCCTGACATGACGTCCACAGACCAGGGAGGGGCGCGGATGACCGGCACCGACGACTTCATCGAGCTGAGCGAGCGCCGCGGCGCGCACAACTACCACCCCCTGCCCGTCGTGATCCGCGAGGCGCGGGGCGCCTGGGTCGTCGACGTGGAGGGCAGGCGCTTCCTCGACTGCCTGTCCGGCTACTCCTCCCTGAACTTCGGGCACGGCAACCCGAAGATCATCGCAGCGGCGCAGGAGCAGCTGTCGCGGCTCACCCTGACCAGCCGCGCCTTCTTCCACGACCAGTTCGCCACCTTCGCCGCCGGGCTGGGCGACCTCACCGGCAAGGACATGGTCCTGCCGATGAACACCGGCGCCGAGGCCGTGGAGACCGCGATCAAGGTGGCCCGCAAGTGGGGCTACGAGGTCAAGGGCGTGGCCGCCGAGCAGGCCAACATCATCGTGATGGAGGACAACTTCCACGGCCGGACCACCACGATCGTCGGCTTCTCCACCGACCCCGACGCCCGCGGCGGCTTCGGCCCGTACACCCCCGGCTTCAGGATCGTGAAGTACGGCTCCGTCGAGGCGATCCGCGAGGCCGTCGACGCCAACACGGTCGCGGTGCTGCTGGAGCCCATCCAGGGCGAGGCCGGGGTGCTGGTGCCGCCGGACGGCTACCTCACCCAGGTCCGCGAGCTGTGCACCGCGGAGAACATCCTGATGATCGCCGACGAGATCCAGTCGGGCCTCGGCCGCACCGGCGAGACCTTCGCCTGCGACCACGAGGGCGTCGTCCCCGACGTCTACGTGCTGGGCAAGGCCCTGGGCGGCGGCGTCGTCCCGGTCTCGGCGATCACCGCGAACGAGGACGTGCTCGGCGTGATCAGGCCGGGGCAGCACGGCTCCACCTTCGGCGGCAACCCGCTCGCCTGCGCGGTCGCCAACGCGGTCATCGAGCTGCTCGGCACCGGCGAGTACCAGGCGCGGGCCAGGCGGCTCGGCGAGGTCATGCACGAGAGGCTGCGCGGGCTGATCGGCCACGGCGTGATCACCGTGCGCGGGCGCGGCCTGTGGGCGGGGGTCGACATCGACCCGTCGCTGGCGAGCGGCCGGGAGGTCTCCAAGGCGCTCATGGCCCACGGCGTCCTGGCCAAGGACACCCACGGCTCGACCATCCGCCTCGCCCCGCCGATCGTCGTCTCCGAGGAGGACCTCCTGTGGGCGGTCGACCAGCTCGGCGCCGTCCTGGCGGAACTCGCGAGCTGAACCCTCCGGTGCGGCCGTCGTCCCGGAGTGACGGCGCCGCACCGGAATCCCCGGCTCCGCCGGGTGGCGGCCGTCCCCTCCGGGGGGACGCCCCGCACCGGAACCCCTGCCCCCTAGCGGGCGGCGGAGTCCTCCAGCTCCACGACGGTGATCTCCGAGACCTCGGTGCCCGCGGCGGTGTCCCAGCGGACCGACGTGGGGGCGGTGTCCAGGGAGAGGATGGCCACCGCGTTGGAGAACCACGGGCCGTTGGTGATCCGCCACTTGAACGGCGGCTTCTTGATCTTCGCCGCCCGGGAGAGCGAGCGGCCGACCAGACTGGCGATGCCGAACTGGGCGACGATGTTGGCCAGGCGCAGGGTGCGGCTCAGCGGGTTGCGGATCGGGGAGCAGACCAGCTGGTAGATGGGCAGAGCGTGGGCCTTGGCCACGTAGGAGTAGTGGACGTCGCCGGAGAGCATGATCACCGGCTTGCCCAGCCCCATCAGCAGCTTCGACAGGTCCTCGAACGAGCGGCGGAAGGCCGCCCAGTGCTCCAGGTCGACGGCCTGGCGCAGGGTCTCCGACCAGCGGGCCACGGTCTTGCCCCAGGCCCCCTGGGCCAGGGCCTCGTTCCAGTTCTGGATGTGGTGGATGCCCGCGGGAAGCAGGAACGGCACCGAGGAGCCGATCACGAAGCGCTTCGCGCCCTCCTTTTGGAGCTGCTCGGTGAGCCACTCCCACTCCACCGGGTCGATCATGCGCCGGTCGTCGGGGTCGAGCTGGCGGGAGCAGCGGGAGTCGAGCATGATCAGGCGGGTGTCGCCGAGGTCGCGGGCGTAGCTCCACCGGCTGTCGGCGGGAACGTCGTAGGCGTGATCGGCGAAGACGTCCAGGACCTCGGCGCCGTCCCCCTCGGCCGCGCACACTTTGCTGAGCACCTCGTCGGAGGCGCGCTCGGCCGGCGACATGTTGCCCAGGTGCTGGTAGACCCAGTAGGCGCCGATCCCGGAGACCACCCGGTGCCGCCACCACGGGACCTCCTCCATCGCCTTGCGCCAGGAGATGGAGGTGTTGAAGTCGTCGCGCAGGTCGTGGTCGTCGAAGATCATCGCGGTGGGCACGGTGGACAGGAGCCAGCGGATCTCCGGGTCGGTCCACGCCAGGCGGTAGAGCTCGGCGTACTCCTCGAAGTCGGCGATCTCCTTCTTCGGCTCGGTGTCCCTGCGGTCCGCGATGAACTTCAGCATCTCGGCGGACGGCTCGTCGGCGTAGACCTGGTCGCCGAGAAGCAGCAGCATGTCGGGCCAGCGCTCGTCGGGCGCGTCCGGCAGGGTGCCGCCGTACGCGCGCAGCACGTCCACCCCGTGGGAGATCGTGTACACGAGGTCGTGCGGCACGCTGGTCCGGCAGGAGCCGAACATCACGCGGTTCGGGCCGTCCGGCCCGAGCAGCCGGATGCGGCTCGGCGGCTGGTCGGGCAGCGGCCACACGGTCTCCCCGCCCAGGCGGACCTCGTAGGTCCCGCCGCTCTCAACGTCGACGATCGCGTAGTGGTGGCCGTGGACGGTGAACGTCCTGGCCTCCGAACGCACGCCGCCGACCTCGACCGTCACCTCGCACGGCTCGCTCGTCTCCACCCACACCGACGCGCTCGTCTCGTCGACGTAACGCAGCATCGGCCCGACCACAAGTTCCGGCACTTTCATCCCCTCAGCCACTGCACAACGGCAAGAATCCTTGACCGGAGACTGCCATATCTGCGTGTTACCTCCAGATTGCCCCACAGGACCGGCAGATAACACGCACCTCCTGGCCGCGGGCTCGCGGACAGGCCCGGTGATCAGTCATCAGAACGAAACACAGCCCGTCCCTGCGGGCAAAAAACCGCACCTAGTCTGATCGTGACCATGTGCCCCGAGCGGAGCAAGGGCGCTCCGCTCACCGTACGGAGGTTCGCCTTGACAACGCTAACGGGGCCGTCGACGACGCCGGCCACCACCGCTCCCGTCAGTCCCGGCCGACAGGCCCTCGACTCCGCCCTGCTGCGGCTCGACCAGGCGGCCGACCGGCTGGAGCTGGACGACAGCCTGCGCAACATGCTCGCCACCCCTCGCCGCTCGCTCGCCGTCTCGGTCCCGGTCCGCCGCGAGGACGGCCGGATGGACGTCGTGCAGGGTTTCCGGGTTCAGCACAACACTACCCGCGGCCCGGCGAAGGGCGGCATCCGCTTCCACCCTCGCACCGACGTCCACGAGGTCACCGCCCTGGCCATGGGCATGACGTGGAAGTGCGCGCTGGCCGGCATCCCCTACGGGGGCGCCAAGGGCGGCGTCTCGGTGGACCCCGCCTCGCTGAGCTCCCGCGAGCTGGAACGGGTCACCCGGCGCTACGTCAACGAGGTCCTGCCGATCATCGGCCCCGAGAGGGACGTCCCGACCCCCGACGTCGGGACCGACGAGCGGACCATGGCCTGGATCATGGACACCTACTCGGTGAACGCGGGCTACCCGGTGCCCGGCGTGACGATCGGCGGTCCCGTGAACCCCGGCGGCGCGCCCGACCGGGCCGGGGCCACCTCCCGCGGCGTGCGGGTCGCCGCGCTCAGGGCCCTGGGCGGCTCCCCCGAGGGCCGTACCGTCGCGATCCAGGGCTTCGGCAAGGTCGGCGCCCCGGCCGCGCGCTACCTCGCCGACGCGGGCTGCCTCGTGGTCGCGGTCTCCGACCGCACCGGGGCGGTGATCGACCGCTCCGGCCTGGACGTCGACGACCTGCGGGCCTGGTCGGAGGAGACCGGTGGCGTACGCGGCTACCTCCGGGCCGACGCGTTGCCGCCGGAGGAGTTGCTGGAGCTCGACGTGGACGTGCTCGTCCCCGCCGCGATGGCGGGGGCGATCACCGAGGAGAACGCGGCCCGGGTCAGGGCCGGTCTGGTCGTGGAGGGCGCCAGCTTCCCCACCACGCCCGGGGCGGACCGCGTCCTCGCCGACGCGGGCGTCACCGTGGTCCCCGACATCCTGGCCAACGCGGGCGGCGTGATCGTCTCCTACCTGGAGTGGCTGCAGGACATGCAGGCGCGCTCGTGGAGCACGCGCGAGGTCGACGCCAGGCTGCGCGGCATCGTGGAGGACGCGTTCGACGCGACCGCGGCGCTCGCCGCCGAGCGCGGGATCACCCTGCGCCAGGCCGCCCACGTGATCGCCGTCGGCCGCGTCGCCGAGGCCCACCGGGCGCGCGGGACGCACTCCTGAGGCCGTACGGGGACGTTTGAGCCTGAGGCCGCGGATCGGGGCGTGTCATGAACTCGCGGGCCGTCGACCGGGGCTCGTCATGAAGTCGGAGGCCGCGGATCGGGGCGCGTCATGAACTCATGGGCCGTCGACCGGGGCTCATCACGAGATCGGAGACCGCGGATCGGAGCGCGTCACGAAATCGCAGGCCGTCGACCGGGGCTCGTCACGAGATCGGAGGCCGTCGGCCGGTGCTCGTCACGAGCGGCCGAGGCCGCCCGGGGCGCGCTCCGGGGCCGTCGGAGAACCGTCCAGGGCGGCGACCAGCCCCTCCAGGTCCCGCATGAGCCGCTCGGTGCGCTCGGTGCCGTAGACCGCCTCGATCAGCCGATGGTGCTCGGCCACCCCGCCCTCGACCCGGGCCAGCAGCTCGGACCCGCGGTCGGCGAGGAAGACCGCGACCTTGCGGCGGTCGCCCGGGTCGTGCCCCCGATAGACGAGGGAGCGGTCGATGAGCCGGTCGATGGCCTTGGTCAGCGTCGGGTGCGGCATCAGCACGGCCTCGGCCAGGTCGCCCATCGAGTGCCCCCGGCCGTCGGCGAGGGCGCGCAGGATGCGCCACTGCTCGACGGAGACGTCCTGGGCGGTCACCGCGGCGGCGAGGCCCCGGTTGACACTGCGCTCGGCCCTGCTGAGGAGGTAGGCGAGCGAGGATCCCAGCCCGGTCGTCACCACATGGAGCTCCCGTCTGCGTCACGATTCGCGTCCCGTCCAGGTGACGGGAGTGCCGTACCCATCCATTCGGGAGGATACTCGTCCTCGTGGCAGAAGCCATCACAGCCGTCATAGAACCCCTGGAGGCCCGGCTGCTCCCGGGGGGCGCGCTGCGCGTCGGGCTGGTCGTGCCGATCTCCGGGGTGCTCGGCCTGGTGGGGCCGTGCGCGATCAACTGCGCGGTCCTCGCCGCCGACGAGGTGAACCTCGCGGGCGGGATGCTCGGCAGGCCGGTGGAGCTGGTCCTGGTCGACGGCGGCCGTCCGGCGGCGCAGGTGGCCGCCGAGGTGGCGGGGCTCGCGCGCTGGGGCGCGATCGACGCCGTGGTCGGCACGCACGGCAGCGACGTCAGGATCGAGGTGGTGCGTGCGCTGGCCGGGAGGGTGCCGTTCGTCTACGCGCCGCCGTACGAGGGGGGCGGTCACGCGCCGGGCGTCTACTTCCTGGGCGAGACCCCCGGACGCCAGCTGCGGCCCGGCCTCGACCTGCTGATCGACCGCCGCCGGGCGCGCAGGTGGTTCCTGCTCGGCAACGACTACGTCTGGCCGCGCCTGGTCCACGGGGCGGCCCGCCGCCACCTCGCCGCGCGGGACGCCGGCGTCGTCGGCGAGCTCCTGGTGCCCTACGGCACGCGCGACTTCTCCCCGATCCTGGAGAGGCTGGTGGCCGACCGGCCCGACGCGATGCTGCTCAGCCTGATAGGCAGCGACCTGGTCGCCTTCAACCGGGCCTTCGCGGCGGCCGGGCTGTCGTGGCCACGGCTCTGCGGCGCGCTGGAGGAGCACGGCCTGCTCGGCATCGGCGGTGACGCCACCGGCGAGCTGTACGGGGCGATGGGTTACTTCGCGAGCCTGGGCACCGACGACAGCCTCAGCCTCGGCGAGCGCTACGCCCGCCGGTTCGGCTCGACCGCCCCGCTGCTCAACGGGCACGGGCAGGGGTGTTACGAGGCGGTGCTGATGCTCGCCGCGCTCGGCTCGCGCGCCGGGACGCTCGCCGTGCCCGAGGTGGACGCGATCGCCGACGGCACCTCCATCGTCACCGCGCGGGGACGACTGACCCTGCGCGGGCACGGGGTGCGACGCCAGGCGCACATCGGCCGGGCCGACGGCCTGGACTTCGACATCGTCCGCTAGGAAAGCCACCGGGCAAAGCCGGACAAAAACTTCCGATTGAAAACTTTTCTTTCGCAAAGAAAGGTTCTAGTGTGCGGCTGCACCCACTTCAAGGAGCCGTGCATGACAACCGAGCCCTCACTGGAGCAATTCGGCTACCGCCAGGAACTCCGCAGGTCACTGAGCTTCACCGACCTGCTCGTCTACGGCCTGATCTTCATGGTCCCGATCGCGCCGTTCGGCATCTTCGGCGGTGTCTTCCAGGCCTCGGGTGGCATGGTCGCCCTCGCGTACGCCGTCGGCATGGTCGCGATGGCCTTCACCGCGCTCTCGTACGCGCAGATGGCCCGCGCGTTCCCGATGGCCGGATCGGTCTACACCTACGCGGGCCGCGGCATCGCCGCGCCCGTCGGCTTCCTGGCCGGGTGGGTGATCCTGCTCGACTACGTGCTGGTGCCCGCCCTGCTCTATCTCATCGCGAGCGCGGCGATGGCCTCCTTCGTGCCGGCCATCCCCGTGTGGGGCTGGCTGATCCTGTTCGTGCTGCTCAACACGGTCGTGAACTACACGGGCATCCAGATGACCGCCCGCATCACGAAGATCATGCTGATCGGCGAGCTCATCGTGCTGGCGATCTTCATGGTCGTCGGGGTCGTCGCCCTGGTCCAGGGCAAGGCCCAGGCGGGCGCGCTCAGCCCGCTGTTCGACTCCTCGACCTTCTCCTGGTCGCTCGTCTTCGGCGCGGTCTCGATCGCGGTGCTGTCCTTCCTCGGCTTCGACGGCATCTCGATGATGGCCGAGGAGAGCCGGGAGGACTCCCGGCGGCTCGGCAGGTCCATGGTCGCGGCGCTGGGCCTGGCCGGGGTGCTGTTCATCGCGCAGACCTGGGTGGCCGCGCTGCTCACCCCCGACCGGGGCCGCCTGCTGACCGAGGGCGACCCGGCGGGCACCGCCTTCTACGACATGGCCGCGTTCGCCGGGGGTCACTGGCTCAGCGTGCTCACCGCGGTCGCCACCGCCATCGCCTGGGGCTTCGCCAACTCCCTGGTCGCCCAGGCCGCCACCTCCCGCCTGCTGTTCGCGATGGCCCGCGACCGCCAGCTCCCCTCCTTCCTGGCCAGGATCGACCCCAGGCACCGGGTGCCCGTCAACGCCACCCTCGTGGTGGCCGCGGTCTCCCTGATCGTCGGGCTCTACCTGACCACCCGCGACGACGGCATCACCCTGATCAGCGGGCTGGTCAACTTCGGCGCGATGACGGCCTTCCTCGCGCTGCACGTGTCGGTGGTCGTCCACTACGTCGTGCGCCGGGGCAGCCGCGACCTGTGGCGGCACCTCGTCGCCCCGGTGATCGGTTTCGCGATCCTGCTCTACGTCGTGATCAACGCCAGCATCGCGGCCCAGACGCTCGGCATCGTCTGGTTCGTCATCGGCCTGGTGGTGCTCGGCGTCTCCTACGCCACGGGCCGCCGGCCCACCCTGGCCGGGCTCGTCGACACCCCGGAGGCACCCGGCACGCCCGGCACGCCCGCGGCGCCCGGCGCGACCGGCAAGCCCTGAGAAGCGGTGCCCGGCACCGCCGGCACCCCGAGAACCCGCGCCCCCCGTCCCACCGACCTGACAGCATGCGAGGGCAGAACCGTGTTCGACATCTTCCTGGAGGTCGAGGAGGGGCCCGGCTCCTCCCGTACCTCCCCCGCCTTCCCCTCCGCGGGACGCGCCTCCCTGCGGCTCCTCGCGGGGGGCGCGCGATGAACGTTTTCTCCTACCGCCCCGCGCCCGAGGACCTCAGCTACACCTTCGGCGGGCGGCCCGCGGTGGCCAGGGTCGCCCCGGGCTCGATCGTCGAGACCTACACCGAGGACTGCTTCGGCGGCCTGGTGACCTCGGTCGACGACCTGCCCTCGCGCGTCTGCGAGTTCCCCTACCTCAACCCCGTCACCGGCCCCTTCCACGTGGAGGGGGCCGAGCCGGGCGACACGCTCGCGCTGCACTTCGTCTCCATCGAACCCGCCAGGGACTGGGCCGTGTCGGCCACGTTCCCGCACTTCGGCGCGCTGACCGGCACCCACACCACCGCCATGCTCACCCCTGCCCTGGAGGAGCTGGTGTGGCGCTACGACATCGACACGGCCGCGGGCGTGGTCCGCTACCACGCGCGCAGGAGCGACTTCACGGTCGAGCTGCCGCTCGACCCGATGCACGGCACGGTCGGCGTCGCGCCCGCCGCGTCCGAGGCCCGCATGACGATCACCCCGGACGCCCACGGCGGCAACATGGACACCCCCGAGCTGCGCGCCGGGGTGACCGTCTATCTCGGCGTCAACGTCGAGGGCGGGCTCTTCGCCATCGGCGACGGGCACGCCAGGCAGGGGCACGGCGAGGTGTGCGGCACCGCCGTCGAGGCGGCGATGAACACCGTCGTCGCCGTGGAACTGATCAAGGGGGTGAGCACCCCGTGGCCCCGTCTGGAGGACGACGGCCACCTGATGTCCACCGGCTCGGCCCGCCCGCTGGAGGACGCGTACCGGATCAGCCAGCACGACCTGGTCACCTGGGCCGCCGAGCTCACCGGCCTGGACCCGCTGGACGCCTACCAGCTGGTCAGCCAGATCGGCGAGGCCCCGGTCGGCAACGTCTGCGACACCAACTACACGATGGTCGCCAAGCTTCCCAAGTCCGTCCTCGGCCGTCCGGACGTCTACGGCTCGGCCCACGACCGCCTGCGCGCCCTCGGCCGGAGATACCTGGCCGAACGCTGACTTCCCGGCGGGCCGGCCGTCCACGTCGTGCCGCGGGGGCGCACGAGGTGGGCGGTCAGGTCACGGCGGTGACGATGTCCTCGCAGAGCGCGTGGGTGGCGAGGGCGTCGGCGGCGTCGAGGACGGTGCCGGAGCGGACCGCGTCGAGGAACTCCAGGCAGACCTGTTCGATGCCCCGCTGCCGGGAGACCGGGGTCCAGTCGCCCCGCCTGGTGAGGGTCTCGGTGCCGGCGTGGTCGATCACGTCGGCCAGGTTGACCACGCGGCGCTTGGAGTCGCCTCCCATCACCTCCACGGTCTCCTCGGCCGAACCGCTCACCCTGCTCATGATCCCGAAGGCCGTGAAGCCGTCCCCGGACAGCTCCAGCGTCACGTGCTCCAGCAGCCCGTCCCTGACCCGGGCGCGGACGCCGGTGTGCTCGACCTCGCCGGGCACCAGGAACCTGAGGGTGTCCACGACGTGGACGAAGTCGTCGTAGACGACGGTCCGCGGGTCGGCGGGCAGGCCGGTGCGGTTCTTCTGCATCACCACCAGGTCGCGGGGGAGGTCGCGCAGCGCCGCGTAGGACGGCGCCCTGCGGCGGTTGAAGCCGACGAGCAGCGACCGTTCGCTCTCGCGCGCCAGCCCCACCAGGCGCTCGCACTCGGCGAGGGTGTAGGCGATCGGCTTGTCCAGGTAGACGTGGACGCCCTCCCGCAGCAGCGGCTCGACGACCTCCGCGTGCGCGGCCGTCGCGACGTGCACGAAGGCCCCCTCGACCCCCGCGCCGAGCAGCTCGTCCACCGAGGAGAAGCGGCGCTCGACCCGGTAGGCGTCGCCGAGGCGGTCGAGCGTGGCGCGGTCACGGGTGCACAGGTGCAGGTCGAGGCCGGGGGTCGCGCCGAGAACGGGAAGGTACGCCTTCTCCGCGATGTCCCCGAGGCCGATGACAGCGATCTTCATACCCGAAGCGTACGGCGTGCCCCCGAGCCCTTCCTTGGCGCACGGCCCCGGCCCGGCACACGGCCCCGCCCCTGGTCCGGCGCACGGTCCCGGCCCTGGTCCGGCGCACGGCCCCGGTCCGGCACACGGCCCCGGTCCCGGCGCACGGTCCCGGTGCGTACGGCGCGTGTTCCTGATCCCGCCCGGTGGGTGCGCCCGGAGTCCCGATCCCGCCTGGCGGGTGCGCCCGGAGGCCCCCGCCCGTGGCATGGGGCGTCTCCCCTACGCCGCCGCGGCCAGGCGGTTCCGCCACCACGCGAGCGTCGCGGCCAGCGCCTCGTCCATCGGGGTCGGCGCGACGCCGAGGGCGGCCCGGGACTCCTCGGAGTCGAGGACGAAGGGGCGGACGAACTGGTAGCGCAGCTCCTCCAGCTCCCTGAGCATCGGCGAGAAGGCCCCGGCGGCGCGCAGCAGCAGGTGGGGCATGGCCTTCACCCCCGGGTCGCGGACCCCGGCGAGCGCGCACAGGCGCTCGGCGACCTCGCGTACCGTCATCGGCTCGTTCGTCGGGACGTGCCACGCGCGGCCCCAGGCCCGGTCGCCCTCGCCCGCCGCGACCAGGGTCCGCGCGACGTCGGGCACGTAGGTCCAGCTGTGCGGCTGGGCGGGGTCACCGGCGAAGCGGACGGTCTTGCCGGCCAGGAGCGGGGGGACGAACCTCTCCCCGAGGTGCGACTGGTCGAGGCAGCCGGGGCCGAAGTAGTCGGATCCGCGCACCTCGGTCACCCTGACCCGGCCCGCCTCGTGCGCGGCCAGCGCGTCCCGCCACACCTTGACCCGGATCGCGCCCTTGGCGCTGGGCGGGTTCAGCGGGTCGTCCTCCCGCATCGGCCGGTCGGGCGCCGCGTAGACGTAGAGGTTGCCGAGGATGACGTACCCCGCGCCGGTGGTCTCGGCGGCTCCCAGCAGTGACGCGGCGAGCGGCGGCCAGTCGCGCGCCCACTCGTGGTAGCGCGGGTTGACGCAGTTGTAGAGGACGGCGGCGCCCACGGTCAGGGCGGTCAGCCTCTCGCGGTCGCTCACGTCGGCGGCGACCCTGCTGACGCCCGGCAGGTCCGGGCCCGAGCCCGAGCGGCTGACGAGGACGACCTCGTGTCCCTGCCCGGCCAGCAGCCGGGCGACCTGGGAGCCGACCTGGCCGGCTCCGGCGATGACGTGCTTGGCCATGGTTTCTCATTCCCTCATGTTGGTTACCTGTTCCGTTCTGAGAGCAATGCTCTCGCTAGAGAGCACTGTTCGTCAAGAGCAGTGCTCTCGTTTTTTGTCGGTGCTCTGATATGGTCGGGGCATGAGTTCGAGCCTCACCGCACGCGAGAGGGTCAGAGCCGAGCTGACCCGCGAGATCACCGACGTCGCCCGGCGGCAGCTGGCCGTCGACGGCGCGAGCGGCCTGTCCCTGCGCGCGGTCGCCCGCGAGATGGGCATGGCCTCCTCGGCGATCTACCGCTACTTCCCCTCCAGGGACGACCTGCTCACGGCCCTGATCATCGACGGCTACAACGCCGTCGGCGAGGCCGTGGAGAACGCCGACGCGGCCGTCCCGCCCGAGGACCACGGGGGCAGGTGGCTGGCGGTCTGCCACGCCGTACGGGACTGGGCGCTGGCCCACCCGCACGAGTACGCCCTGCTGTACGGGTCACCCGTCCCCGGCTACCGGGCCCCGCAGGACACCGTCCCCGCCGCACTCCGCGACACCGTCGTCTACGGCCGGATCGTCTCCGACGCCCACCGCGCCGGGGCGCTGAACCCGCCCGACACCGATCCCCCGCCCGTCCCGCCGTCCTTCCCCGAGGACGCCGCGCGCGTGCGCGAGCTGATGCCCGGCGTCCCCGACGACGCGGTCGTCCGCGGCCTGATCACCTGGACCGGCCTGTTCGGCTGGGTCGGCTTCGAGCTGTTCGGCCAGTTCGACAACGTGATCCTCGACCGCGCGGCGGCCTTCGACCACGCCATGCGCTGCCAGGCCCGCACCCTGGGACTGTCCGTCTAACACATCACCTAATACGTCACGACTTGGCCGCGATGAGTAACGTCCGCCTGCCTGAAGTGATAAACGAGGTGAAAGGCATCAAATGAGCCGTCCCCTCGATGGACGAAAGGCACCGCAGACTTCATGGTGGAAAGTCCTATTCACGGCGAAGGTGTAACGGTCCGCGCGTTGTTCGAGCGGAACTCCTTCGCGCTGGACTACTACCAGCGGGAGTACACCTGGACCCGCCACGAGGTCGGCACGCTGATCGACGACCTCGGCCAGCGCTTCCTCGGGCAGTGGAACCCCCTGCACGACCGCGAGGAGGTCGGCCGCTACGCCCCGTACTTCCTGGGCCCCTACGTCTACCACGAGAACAAGGGGCGCACCTTCCTCGTCGACGGCCAGCAGCGCGTCACCACGCTCCACCTCGTGCTGATCTACCTCCGGCAGCTGCTGCTCGACCAGGAGAGGTGGATCGACGCCGACGAGCTGGAGACGCTCACCTACACGGCGCGGCACGGCAAGCGGAGCTTCAAGGTCGGCAGCTCCGAGGAGCTGTCCCGCGCGCAGCTGCTCAACTCCCTGGTCACCGACTGGAACGGTCTCAAGGGGTTCACGCTGCCCGAGAACGCCCACGTCTCGGTGCGCAACCTGCACGACCGGAGCAGGGAGATCGACGGGGAGTTCCCCGAGGTGCTGCGCGGCGAGGCCCTGGTGCCCTTCGTCCACTGGCTGCTCGACCGTGTCTGCCTGGTCGGCATCCGGGCCCTCGACCAGGAGAACGGCCGCGAGATCTTCGTGTCGATGAACGACCGGGGACTCCGGCTGAGCCACGTGGACCTGCTGAAGGGTCACCTCTTCCGGCGGGTCGACGTGAAGGCGCGCGAGGACCTGGGCGGGGCCTGGGCCGACATGCTGGCCCGCCTCACCACCTCCGAGACCGACTCCCCCGAGGCCAACACGCCCAGCGCGTACGTCCGCTCGTTCCTCCTCGCGCAGTACGCCGACCTCGGCGAGGGGTCCTCGGACGCCGCCGGGATCGGGCGGGCCGTCCACGAGTGGATCCTGCGCAACGACGTCCAGCTCGGCCTGGGCCGGGTGGCCGAGGCGCAGGCGTTCGTGCAGCGGCTCACGAACGTGTCGAAGCGCTACTGCGAGCTGCTCCGCGCCTGCCGGGAGTTCACCCCGGCCCTGGCCGGCGTCTACTTCAACGGCCACAACGGCATCGACAGCCAGTTCACGCTGCTGCTCTCCGTCGTCTCGCCCGACGACTCCGACGAGGTCTTCACCCGCAAGTGCTCGATGGTCGCCTCGTTCCTCGACCTCGTCTACGTGCGCAGGTCCGTCAACAACCTCCCCGTGCAGCGCCGCGACCTCGACGAGATCATCCACCGGCTCATCCCCCTGCTGCGGATGTGCCGGACCACCGACGACGTCGCCACGGTCCTCGGCCGGGAGACCTCCCTGCTCGAACACGACTTCCGCGAGCTGGCCTCCTTCGGGCTGCGGGCCAACAACCGCCGCCTGGTCCGCTACCTGCTCTCCCGGATGACCGCCCACGTCCAGCGCGAGTGCGAGGGGGGAAACCACGAGTACGCGTTCCTGCGGGGAAAGCGCGAGTACGAGATCGAGCACATCTGGGCCAACCGCTTCGAGCGGCACAGGGCCGAGGTCGAGACCACGGCGGAGTTCTACATCCGGCGCAACCGCCTCGGCGCCCTGCTGCTCCTGCCCAAGTCCGTCAACGCGAGCTTCCGCGACGACCCCTACGAGCGGAAGATCGAGCACTACTACGCGGAGAACCGGCTCGCGGCCTCCCTGCACCCCAAGAGCCGCCTGCGCAACACCCCGTTCACCCACTACCTCAGGGACTCGGGCCTGGACAGGGCGTTTCTGCCCTGCCCCGCGTTCGGCGTGCGGGAGATCGAGCAGCGGCAGAACCTCTACCGGCTCCTGTGCGAGGAGATCTGGAACCCGGCCAGGCTCGGCTTCCGCCTTCCGGTGATCTCTTATCCGGAGCGCGTCCCCGAGCAGACCGGATCCCGCCGCCATTACGGCGTCGAGGTCGTCGACCTGATCACGCACGGCCTGCTGGCGCCGAACGCCAAGATCTTCCGTACGGTCAGGGGCGAGATGCACTTCGCCACCGTCGAGGAGGGCGGGACGATCAGGGTCGCGGCGACAGGGCAGGCCTACCACTCCCTGTCGGCCGCCGGAGCCGCGGTCGCCGGGACGAAGGCGTGCGCCGGGTGGGACGTCTGGCGTATCGACCGCGACGGCACCGCGCTGCCGCTGAAACGCCTCCGCGAGGAGGCCATCCAGCGCGGCCTGACGTCCAGGGCCTGACACCGCCCCTTCGGGGAAACAGCGCGGCACGCCCCTCTCACCGTTGAAAGAGGCGTGCCGCGACGTCGTCCGGACGGCCGGGGCGCCGGCGGCGGCGCCCCGCGAGACCGGCCGGACGCCCCCTAGTGGGAGAACTTCTTGCGCACGGCTCCCCGGAGGATCTGACCGGGCCGCTGCTGCTCCCCGTGCAGGGAGGTCATGACGACGATCGCCCCGGTGAGGGCAGGAATGACCCACTGCAAGAGACGCAGCTGCTGCTGCGCCTTGGCCACGTCGTCCGGGGTCTCCTTCTCCGGCTTCACGGCGCCCTCCACGGGCACGTCCCCCGCGTCCGCGAGCTTGGCGCCGAGCATCCCGGTGTAGGCGGTCGCGCCCAGCGCGGCGACGGTCAGCACGGCCTTGGCCGCGGTGCTCGCCCCCACCCCCTGCTGGTGCGCCACGCGTTGCTTGTTGGCCGCCAGCAGGCCGACCGAGCCGATGAGGAAGGCGCCGATGCCCACGGCGTTGACCGGCCTCCAGCGCCCCCATCCCACGTTCGCCACCCGCAGGCGCTCGCTCCTGTCACTGACCACGTTGGCGGCGCCGTTGAGGCCGATCGCGCCCATCAACGAGCCCCCGAACCAGGCGGCCAGCCCGACATCGTGCATCGCGCGCACGACCGTATTGCGTTCCATGCTTCTCCCCCTCGTCACCAGCGCTGGATTCACGATCTACTACGGTAGGTATCGCACCGTTACTCACTGTGATGGGAGTTGATTACCCGGTTCCGCTCGCGCGATCCGCTTGTGAGCTGATGTCCGCATCAAGGTTGCGGCTGCGAACGGTCAGGAAGGGGAATCACCCGGGAAGAGACGGGCGTCGAGGAACGGGTTGCGGAACTTGCCGGCGGGGTCGAACTCGGCGGCCAGCCGCCGGAAGTCCGGCAGCCGGTCGTACAGGGAGGCCAGGCGCTCGGGCCCCATGAGGAAGAGTTTTCCCCAGTGGGGGCGGGCCTCGAAGGGTTCCAGCAGGTCCTCGACCACGGCGATCACCGGGCTCACCGCGGGCCAGTCCTTCTTCCAGGTGAAGTGGACGGCGACGACGTCCTCGCGGTAGGAGGTGCTCAGCCACAGGTCGTCCGCCGCGACGGTGCGGATCTCCGAGATCTGCAGTACGGGTGCGATGACGTCCCTGGCCGCGTCCAGCGCGCGGAGCGCGGCGAGGGCGTGGCGGCGCGGGAGCAGATACTCCGACTGGAGCTCCTCCCCGCTGCTCGGGGTGAAGTCCAGGCGGAAGTGCGGCAGCCGGTCGTACCAGGGACCGGGCACGCCCATCTGCGCGGTGCAGTTGACGGCGGAGATCCCCGGCAGCGGGTGCCGGTCGGCCGTGGCCGCCGTGGCCTCCAGCCAGATCGGCTCCGGCTCCCACGGGCCTGACTCGCCGTCGCGGCGCTTCACCCACACCTGGTCGATCCCCGAGCCGGTCCAGCCGGTGAACAGGCCCACGCTGTACGCGGCCGAGAGGATCTCCTCGAAGTGCTCCTCCATGCGCGCCCACGGCAGGTTCTCGTAGACGTACTGCCGCACCTCGAAGGCCGGGACGACGTCGAGGACGACCCTGGTGACGACGCCCAGCGCGCCGAGGGCGACGACGGCCCCGGCGAAGCGGTCGCCGTCCTTCTCGCGGCCAAGGACGGTGATCTCACCGTCGGCGGTGACCAGTTCGAGGCCGGAGACGGCGGTGGCCAGGTTGCCGTTGGCGACGCCGGAACCGTGCGTGGCCGTGGCACAGGCGCCGGCGACCGAGATGTGCGGCAGGGAGCCGAGGTTGGGCAGCGCGTAGCCCTGGCCGTGCAGCCACCGGCTCAGCTCGCCGTAACGCACGCCGCCGCCCACCGTGACCGTGCCCCGCGCCGGGTCGAGCTCGAGGTCGGCGGGCAGGCCCTCCAGCGAGACGAGGTCACCGCCGGGACGGTCGGCGATCTCGTTGAAGGAGTGGCGGGTGCCGAGCGCCCGGATGGCGCCGCTGCCGGCGACCAGCTCCTGGAGCTCCTCGATATCGCCGGGGCGGTGGAACCGCGCGGCGCCGTAGGTGATGTTGCCCGCCCAGTTCAGCCGTTCTCTGGTCACGATGTGCCCTCTCTACGCCTCACGTCAGGCCGTACGCGGCGGATGCGCGCCGCACGCGGGTGATCGTGCGGGACACGGGCTCACGCGGGTGACCGTGAGGGGCACGGGTCGCCGCCGGGCGGTCGTGACCGTGCGGGGCACGGCTCATGGCCGGTGATCGTCCGGGGCGCGACGGCGGGCATCGCCGCACCCAGGGTAGTTCAGGAATTTCGGTACAGCCGCCGCGAGTCGCTACCGCCCGCGCCCGGCGCACTCGATGCAGGTCCGGGCGACCGGGCGTGCCTTCAGGCGCGCCAGGGCGATGGGCCGCCCGCAGTCGTCGCACACGCCGTAGGTGCCCCGATGGAGCCGCTCGGTCATCTCGTCGAGGGCGCCGAGGTGATCTCGCGCCCGGTCGAGCAGGGACTGCAGATGGGACCGCTCGAAGGCGATCGTCGCGCCCTCCGGGTCGTGCTCGTCGTCGTTGGCCACCTGCGCCGACGAGTCGACGAGGTCGTCCCAGTCGCGCGTCAGCGCCTCGATCTGGGCCACCGTGCTCGCGCGCTCCGCGGTCAGGAGATCTCGCATGGCCGCCCGCTGAGAAGAGGACAGCACGGTACCGGAAGGCTGCTTGCCCATCGCCGTCTCACCCCGTCCTACCGACGATCCGCTCCTGGCCGTAGGCGCCGCCGGTTTGTGACGCGAGGCCGCCGGCCTGGGACTTCCCACCAGTTTACGGCTCGCGGGGCTGGGCGGCCCCCGCCCGGGGCCGGGAAAAGCCCGTACGGCGGCGGGGAGGTCCCCGCCGCCGTACGGGCCCCCGCCCTGGAAACCGGCGGCCGTCCGCCGGCGATCGGGGCTTCGGCCGGTCCGCCCGCCGTCCACCGGCGGGCCCGTCCGGCTCCCTCCGTCCTCAGTGGTCTCTGTGACCTCACGGGCAACGATCGGCGGGCCGTCACATGTCCCGGACGTCGAGCCGGTCCGGGACATGTGTTCCGCGTCCTAGTAGTAGAAGATCACTCCGGTCGCGGCGCGCAGCTCGCACTGGTTGCTGAAGGTCCGCTGGTACCGGATGTAACGGCCGTTCCAGACACCGGTCGCGGACACGGTGACGGGGTCGTAGTGCCTCGGGCAGGCCGTCCACGGCAGCCTGATGTAGGCGGGGTCGCCCTGCGCCCGGCTCAGCAGCGCGCAGGCCTGCGGCCCATTGGGGTGCGCGCCGTAGACCGGCGTGCACCCGAGCCTGACGGTCCGCGTCCTGCCCCGGTACGAGAAGGTCAGCGTGAGGCGCTTGGCGTACGGACCGCCGGCCGTCGGGCCCCACGGCGGGACCACGATGGGCGGCATCGGCTGGGGAGGGGGCGGCAGCGGGATCGGCCGGGGCGGGATGGGCCTGGGCGGGGTCGGCTGCCCCCACGGCGGCCGGGGATCGGAGGGGTCAGGGGGGTCTATGTTCGGGCGAGGCGGCAGGGGGTGGGGCAGCGGCATCGGCCGGGGCGGCCACGGCGGCGGATCGACGACCGCCTGGGCCACGGACGGGTCGGGCGCGTAGCCCGGTGGCTGCGCGTCCGCGGCGGCGGTGCCGCCGAGGATGACGAGCCCGGCGGTGGCCAGGCCGAAAATGCATCGCATGAATTCCCCCGATAAATACGAATTTCGCATATAACCGAAAAAGTCGCTTTCGGCCGGTTCGGAGGGAGCGAGTTATACCCTGAGCTGCAAAGAGGCTATGTCGATGATGTTGGGATGTCTCGCAGCGACTCGCCATGGAATGCCGTGAATTCGTCGGCCGGTGAACCCATGGGCGGTCGTCGGGTGAGCGGCCCGCGAGCAGGCCGCCGGTGTCACCGATCAGTGCCGGGAAAGGTCGCGGCGTTCGGCACCGCTCATCCACCGGGGGTCACCCGTATGGCCTTCGCTCAGAGGTCGCGCGTCCCGTGCCGGGGGTTCGGGCGCAGACGACTCGACCGCGCCCTGGCGGTTCTTCGCGGTGGGCGCGGTCGGGTGGGCGACGTCGTTGCCTTGTGGGCGGCTGTCGAACCTCGCACGGCAGGTCGTGCCGTACCAGGCGGGGCTGTGCGGGCGGACGCGGGGCTACGCGGCCGCGCGGCCGTACGCGCCGGACGGTGCCGGGCGAGAGGCGCGCGGGCGGCCCGCGGGTGGCCTGCGGGCGGCGCGGCGGGGGCCGTACCGCCCGGGCGAGAGGCGCTCGGGCGGCGCGGGGACCGTACCGCCCGGACCCGGTCCGCTAGCGGGAGGCGCGGTTGACCGCGGAGATGACCGCCTTGAGCGAGGCGGTGGTGGTGTTGGAGTCGATGCCGACACCCCACAGGGTCCGGCCGGCGATCTCGCACTCGATGTAGGAGGCGGCCTTGGCGTCGGTCCCGGCGCTCATGGCGTGCTCGGCGTAGTCGAGGACGCGCACCTGGACGCCGACCCGGGCCAGGGCGTCGCAGAAGGCGGAGATGGGGCCGTTGCCGACTCCCTCGACCTCGCGGATCTCACCGTCGAGGCGCAGGTCGGCGCTGATGGCGTCCTTGCCGTCGCCCCTGGAGGTGGTCCGGTGGGCCAGCAGGCCCAGGCGGCCCCACGGGCTGGCCGGGTTGGGCAGGTACTCGTCGGTGAAGACCTCCCACATCCGCGCGGCGTTCACCTCGCCGCCGACGGCGTCGGTGTGGCTCTGGACGGCGCGGGAGAACTCGATCTGCAGGCGACGCGGCAGGTCCAGGTGATGGTCGGCCTTCATGATGTAGGCGACCCCGCCCTTGCCCGACTGGCTGTTGACCCGGATGACCGCCTCGTACGTACGGCCGATGTCCTTGGGGTCGATCGGCAGGTACGGGACCGCCCAGGTGAACTCCTCGACCGGGACTCCGGCGGCGGCCGCGTCGCGCTCCAGGTGCTCGAAGCCCTTCTTGATGGCGTCCTGGTGGGAGCCGGAGAAGGCGGTGTAGACGAGCTCGCCGCCCCACGGGTGGCGCGGGTGGACGGGCAGCTGGGTGCAGTACTCGGTGACCCGGCGGATCTCGTCGATGTCGGAGATGTCGACCTCGGGGTCGACGCCCTGCGAGAACAGGTTCATGCCCAGCGTGACCAGGCAGACGTTGCCGGTGCGCTCGCCGTTGCCGAACAGGCAGCCCTCGATCCGGTCGGCCCCGGCCATGTAGCCCAGTTCGGCGGCTGCGACGGCGGTGCCGCGGTCGTTGTGGGGGTGCAGGGACAGCACGATCGAGTCGCGGTAGGCCAGGTTGCGGTGCATCCACTCGATCTGGTCGGCGTAGACGTTGGGCGTGGCCATCTCGACGGTGGCGGGCAGGTTGATGATGACCTTGCGGTCGGGGGTGGGCTGCCAGACGTCGTTGACCGCGTCGCAGACCTCCACCGCGTACTCCAGCTCGGTGCCGGTGAAGGACTCCGGGGAGTACTGGAAATAGATCTCCGTGTCGTCCATCTCGGCGGCCAGCTTCTTGCAGAGCTTGGCCCCCTCGACCGCGATCGCGGTGATGCCCTCGCGGTCCTGGCCGAAGACGACCCGGCGCTGGAGGGTGGAGGTGGAGTTGTAGAGGTGGATGATTGCCTGCTTGGCCCCGCGCACCGACTCGAAGGTCCGCTCGATCAGCTCGGCCCTGGCCTGGGTCAGGACCTGGATCACCACGTCGTCGGGGATCAGGTCCTCTTCGATGATCTGCCGTACGAAGTCGAAGTCGGTCTGGGAGGCGGCGGGGAAGCCCACCTCGATCTCCTTGTAGCCCATCTTCACCAGCAGCTCGAACATCTTGAGCTTGCGGTGGGCGTCCATGGGGTCGATCAGCGCCTGGTTGCCGTCGCGCAGGTCGACGGCGCACCACCGGGGCGCCCTGTCGATGACCTTGCCGGGCCAGGTGCGGTCGGTCAACCGGATCGGCGCGAAGGACTCATAGCGCTTGAACGGCATGGGGCTGGGCTGCTGCTGCGGATACATGCAAGGCTCCTCGACTGGGAAAACAATCGTGGCCGACGCGCATGGCTCGCTCCGCGACGAGGGAGCCGGCCTCTACAGGCCCTCGTCGCGGCAGCTAAGAAGCAGGCCGCGCAGCATGCCTAGCACGTTAGCAGACGTCTCAGGATGCCCGGGCCTTGGTCTCACATGACGGGACTCGAAGATCCTCGGCGCCCCGGCCGGGGAGGGGATCTTCCACGCCACGCCCGTGGACGGAGCCTTCGGCGCCCCGGCCGTGGAGACGACCTTCGGGCGCCTCGCCCGTGGAAGAGGTCCTCGGCGCCTCGCCCGTGGAGGAGGTCTCCGGCGCCTCGCCCGTGGAGGAGGAACCGCCGCGGCCCGGGGCGGGAGGGCTCCGGGCCGCGGGGACGGGTGGTCAGGCGATGCGCTGGATCATCGTGTTGCTGATCTGGTAGCGGTACCCCGCGTCGAGGACCGCCCGGTCCTGCTCGGCGCCGATGCCGAACGGCGAGCCGTACAGCCACACGAAGCCCGGCGCCTCGCGTCCGGTGACCTTCTCGACGGCCCGGCGCGGCGCGAAGATCTCCCGTTCGATGTCGGCCGGGGTGACGACCTTGGAGATCTGCTCGTGGGACCCGGTGTGCGGGATCACCAGGTGCCGCTCCGCGATCTGGGCGACCTGGTCCCAGGTCATGGCCAGCCGCTCGGCGCCCAGCTCCTCCTCCACCAGGTCGATGTCGTGCGCGTCGGCGAAGGCGCGCTGCTCGGGGACCGGGCAGTCGACGAAGCGGGTGATGATCGGGAACCAGGCGGCGATGCCCAGCTCGTCGCAGATCGGCGCCGCGACGGTGGCGTTGTTGAGGTATCCCTCGTAGAAGACGGGGATGAACCCCGGCCGGTCGAGCCCCCACTCGCCCGTGGCGTAGAACCGGTCGAGATCCTCCAGCGTGACGCAGGCGAACGAGGCCGCGTAGGCGGCGAGCTCCTCGCGGAGCCGGTCGGCCGTCGACTCCGGGGTGTTGTGGTAGTTGACGACGCGCAGGTAGCGGCCCTCGTCCATCGCCGTGCGGTAGCCCGCGAACCCGCCGCTCATGCCCGGCCCTCCTCGTCGAAGTGGACGCGTGCCACCACGGTGAGCACCGAGGCGAGCGCCGCGAGATCGCCGTCGTCCGCGCCGGGGCGCAGCCGCTCGGCGTAGTGGCCGGTGATCCGGCCGAGCTCCGGGCCGTCCGAGCGGTCGGGCGCTCCGGGGAACCGGCCGGTCAGGTCCTCCAGGGCGAGGAACATCGGGATTCCCTCGCGCTCCAGGGCCCGCTGCTCGCAGTCGGCCAGGATCCCCTCGGGATCGGGGTGCGGGACGTATCGGCCGCTCATGTGTCATCTCCTTGGTGTGCCGGGTGCAGGACGCGCAGCAGGTGGGCGACCTGGGCCGCGACCGCGTCGCGGCCCGCGCCGAGATAGCCGCGCGGGTCGACCTTCCCCGGCCGGTCCGCCAGGCTGCCGCGGACGGCCGCGGTGAACGCCTTGTTGAGGTGGGTGGCGATGTTGATCTTCGTCATGCCGTGCCGCACCGCCCGCGCGAGACCGTCGTCGGGCACCCCCGACGAGCCGTGCAGCACGAGCGGGACGGGCACGGCGTCGCGGAGGGCGGCGATGAGGTCGAAGTCGAGCACGGCGTCGCGGGTGAGCATCGCGTGCGAGGAGCCGACGGCCACCGCGAGCGCGTCGACCCCGGTGGCCTCGACGTAGGCGGACGCCTGGCCCGGCTCGGTACGGGCGCCCGGCGCGTGCACGCCGTCCTTGCCGCCGATCTCGCCGAGTTCCGCCTCGACGAGGACCCCGCGCCGCCGCGCCCGCCCCGCCACCTGCGCGGTGGCGGCCACGTTCTCGGCGTACGGGAGCGCCGAGGCGTCGAACATGACCGAGCCGAAGCCCAGCTCGACGGCCTCGTCGACCAGGCCGGGACGGGTGGCGTGGTCGAGGTGGACCGCGACGGGCACGGTGGCGGCCCGCGCGATGGCCAGGCAGGCCGCCCCGATCGGGGCCAGCGCCCCGTGGTAGGCGACGGTGTTCTCGCTGAGCTGCAGGATCACCGGCAGCCCGGCCTCCTGTGCGCCGGAGACGATGCCCTCCGCGTGCTCGATCTGGATGACGTTGAAGGCGCCCGTCCCGTTCCCGGACCTCCGGGCCTCGGCGACGATCTCTCCCGTCGGGGTCAGCGGCACGATGTGCCCTCGCTTTCTTCGTGGGCGTCCTCGGCCCGGGCGTCCTCGGCTCGTACACGGTCGAGGCGGACACGGCCGACGTGGCCGAGATAGGGCTCGGGGTCGATCCGCCCCGCGACGGGGTGACCGACCGCGGCGGCCGACAGGGCGGCGGCCTGGACGAGGGCGTACGGCCAGTCCCAGCCGCTCACCAGGCCGAGCGCCAGCGCGGCCACGGCAGCGTCGCCCGCGCCGGTGGGGTTGCCTCCCACCACCTCGGGGGGCACGGCCCTCCACCGCCCGCCGGGAGTGTCGGCGTACAGCCCGCGCGGGCCGTCGGAGACCACCACCGCGCGGGCCCCCTCCCCGCGCATCCGGGCGGCTCCCCCGGCGAGATCACCGGGATCCGCGCCGGGAAGGCGCGCGGCCGCGGAGGCGTGCCCCGCCGCGGGCCCTGTCTCGGGGCCCGTCGCGGGCCGCGACGACGCGCAACCCCCGGCGGAGGCGGACAGCGCGTCGGCCAGCTCCGCGGCGTTCGGCTTCACGACCTCGGGACCGGCCGGGAGCGCCAGCCGGAGCGCCGTCCCGCCCGCGTCGAGGACGGCGGGCACGTCGTACCCGCCGGCCAGCCGGACGAGGGTCGCGTAGGCGTCCGGCGGAAGCCCCGGAGGCAGGCTGCCGGAGAGGACCACGGCCGAGGCCTCGGGCAGCAGGCCCTCCAGACGGTCGCGCAGGCTCTCCCACTCCCCCGGCGTGACGGCCGGTCCCGGCTCGTTGAGCATGGTGACCGTCCCGGCCCCGCCGTCGACGACGGCGACCGTGCGGCGGGTCTCTCCTGCGCAGGTCACGAACGCGTGGCCGATCCCCGCCCTGTCGAGATCGGCCAGGAGCTCCCCGCCGGTCGCCCCTCCGGCGAAGCCGAGCGCCACGACCTCCGTCTCCCTCGCGGCCTTCCCCAGGCTTCCGAACCCGGGGCTTCCGGACCCGGGGCTTCCGGACCCGGGGCTTCCGGACCCGGGGCTTCCGGACCCGGGGCTTCCGGACCCGGCGGGGACGGCGTCCCCGGCCGCGCCGAGGAGCCGGAGGAGCCGGGCGACGTTCACGCCCTTGCCCCCGGCGTGGGCGGAGGCCCTCGCGACGCGGTTGGTGGCGTCGACGACCAGCGCGTCGACGTCGTAGGTGACGTCGAGCGCGGGGTTGAGGGTGACGGTGACGATCACGGCAGGGCGCCCCGGCCGGTGGCGACGGCACCGGGGTCCGGCCAGCTCACCAGCACCAGGTCGGGATCCAGGCCGAGCCCCTCCGCGAGGAGCGCGCCCGCCCTCGCGACCGCCTCGCGCATCGCCGCCGCCTCGCGGAGCCGCCCGCGGACCACGATCACCGCCCCCGCGTCGACGACGGCCTCCCGGGCCGCCTCGGCGTCGGCGGGAACGGGGTCAGGGCCGGGACCGGAGGCGATCCGCTGGACGATCACCGCTCCCGCCGGGAGGCCGAGCGCCCGGCCGAAGGCCCCGGCCAGGCCTTCCGCGAGCGGCGCGGGAACCGGATGTGCGGTGACGAGCTGGAGGAAGGGCATGGCGGCTCACTCGGCGATGGGGAGCGGGCGGGCGGGCACGGGGAGGGCTACTCGACGACGACCGAGCGGGACAGGTGTTCCGGGGTGTCGCACTCCAGGCCGCGGGCGCGGGCGTAGGCGATCGCGAGGCGGTGAACCCGTACCAGCTCGGCCTGGGGGTCGGCGCCGGCCACGCGGAGGGTGGCGCCGGTGGCGGCGACCGCGTCGACGACGTCGGCGGGCGGCGGGGTGAGCGACCACACGAGGGTGCGCGGCCCGGCGCAGGCGATGGGGCCGTGCCGGTATTCGAGCGTGGCGTACGACTCCGTCCACAGCCGGGCCGCCTCGCGGCACTTGAGCGCGGCCTCCTCGGCGAGCCCGCGGGTCCAGCCGGTGCCGAGGAAGACCAGGTGGTCGTAGTCGGCGGGGTCGGCGACCAGCGGCTCGGCGAGAGCCGCCGCGGCCCCGGCGGGCAGGCCAGGGACGTCGTCGCCGACGGAGGCGCGCAGGAGGGTGAGGGCGGAGGTGGCGAACCTGGTCTGCACCACGGACCGCTCGTCGGCGAAGTCGAGCAGGACCTGCCGGTGGGTGACCTCGGTGATCGGGGAGCCGGGGGTGCCGGTCACCGCGATCGTGGTCATGCGCTCGGACAGCTCGCGCGCCAGCCGTACGAGATCGCTGGTCGTGCCGGAGCGGGAGAGCAGGACAGCCACGTCGTAGGGGTCGGTGTCGTCCAGCTCGGTGGCGATCGCGGCGCGGGTGCGGCCCTGCCCGAGGCGCTGCCGCAGGCGGGCGTAGGAGTCGAGGATGTAGTAGGAGGTGCCGCAGCCTACGGCGAGCACGTTGGCGCCCGGCTCCGGCAGGTCACCGCGCAGGCTCGGGGCGACGTCGAGGACCCGTTGCCAGATCTCCGGCTGGCTCTCGACCTCGGCCTGCGTCTGGCGGGCGAGGAGAGGCTCGGTCGTGGTCGTCACTGCTGGTTCTCCTGTGGGTGGGTGACGGTCGAGTCGGTGAACGGGTGGGAGCCCGGCCCGGCGGTCGCGGCCAGGTCGACGACGGTCAGGGTCGCGGCGAGCGCGTCCGCCTGGACCGCGTCGGGCTGGGCGGCGGTGCCGCCCGCCCCCTGGGTGGACAGGGCGCCGCACGCGGAGGCCGTACGGAGGGCCGCGGGCAGGTCCTTGCCCGCGAGCAGCGCGGTGAGCAGGCCCGCGTCGAAGGAGTCTCCGGCGCCGGTGGTCTCCAGCGGGGTGATCTCGGGCGCGGTGACGCTCAGGCGAGTGCCGTCGGGACGGTGCAGCAGGGCTCCGTCGGCCCCGCGCTTGACCACCGCGCCGGTGCCGAGCGAGGCGAGCACCGCCGCGGCCTCGCCCGCCGACCCCAGGCCGGGGTGGCCGGAGGCGGCGGCGATGTGGAGGGCCTCGGCCTCGTTGGGCAGCAGGTAGTCGACGAGCGGGAGCAGGGCGGGCAGGCCCTGGTCGAAGGAGCGGCCGGGGTCCCAGTTGGGGTCGATCGACGTGGTGAGACCGCGCTCCCTGGCCGCGCGCAGCAGGCCGGGCAGCCCGGGCCACAGGTCCCGCTGGAGGAAGTAGGAGCTGACGTGAAGGTGCCTGGCGGCGGCGAGGGCCTCGGCGGGCACGTCGGAGGCGGCGAGGCGGCCGATCTCCCCGGGGAAGGTGAGGATCGACCGGTCTCCCCGGGCGCCCAGGACGACGCTCATGCCGGTGCGACGGCCGGGCCTGCGCAGGCAGTACCTTGTGTCCACCCCCCGCTCGCGCAGCCGGTCGAGGACGAACTCGCCGAGCCAGTCGTCGCCGACCACCCCGACCATGGCGACGCGGGCGCCGAGGCGGGCCGCTCCGCAGGCGGTGATGGCCCCGGAGCTGCCGAGGACGATCGTGGCGTCCTCCACGATCTCCTCAACCTGCCCGAACGTCGGTCGAACGTCACCGCACTCCACGATGACGTCGGCGTTGAGCTCTCCGACCACGAGGAGATCCATGTCAGTCATGCCGCCTCACGTGCTGGTCATCGGGGGGACGGGAATCCTGTCCCCGGCGGTGCGGGTGCTGGTGGACAGGGGGGCGCGCGTCTCGGTGGTGTCGCGCTCGGGGCACGGCGTGCCCGCCGGGGCACATGCCGTGGTCGCGGACGTGACGCGGGTCGCGGCCCTCGCCGCCGCGCTCGACCTGGCGATCGGTGAGCGCGGGCCGCTGGGCCTCGCGCTGGCCTACCAGCCCTTCGCCCCCGCCGGGGCGTGGGCGGCGCTCGCCGCGCGGGTCCGCGGGCCGCTGGTGGCCCTGCTGACCAGCGGCCACGCCGCGCCCCTGGACGCGCCCGCGCCGCCCCTGCCAGCCGGGGCCGTGAAGGGCGCCGAGGGCACTGCGGGCACTGAGGGCACTGAGGTCCGGCACCTGCTGCTCGGCTGGCACCCGGGGGGCGCGGGCCTGCCCTCGCGCTGGCACACCCCGCAGGAGGTCTCCGCGGCCGCGCTCCAGGTCGCCGGCGTGGTCTTCCCGGCCGCCGAACTCGGGGCCGCCGACACGGTGTTCCCGGCCGCCGGCCTCGGGGCCGCCGGCGCGGCGGGCGAGGACGCGGGCGGTTCCGCCGGCGAGATGGGCACGCCGGCGGGCCTCGCGGTGCCCGGTGAGGCCGGTGAGGCCGGTGAGGCCGGTCTGCCGGGGAAGCTCGGGAAGCCCGCGGTGCTGGGCGTCGTGCGGCCCTGGGACGGGCGCCCAGGGGGGTGACGCGTCGTGGTGGGTGCCCACGTGTCCTCCCCATGATCGCGAGCAATCAATTTACGTCAAAAACTCTCAGAGCTTTCGCTGCGAAACCGTACGCACCCTTCACGCGGCCTGTCAACATGCCGAAAGATCGGCGGGAGAAACCCTGGTGCGGCGGCAAAACTCCACGTCACAGAATAGCTGAGAGCTATTGACGCTTTCTGGATGAAGTTGATAGGAACAGCGATACCCCGACCGGACCCCCCGAGGAGAGCCCATGCAACTCAACCGTCGCCAGCTCCTGCGCGCGGCAGGCACCACGGTGGTCGGCGCGGCCGCCACCAGCGCACTCGCGGCGTGCGGCGCCTCTTCCTCCCCCGCCTCCCCAGCGGGCGGGGCGGGAGCCCCGTCGACCGGCACCCTCACCTTCTCGGTCTGGGGCTCGGACGCCGAGATGGGCGCCTTCAACTCCATCGCCCGGGCCTTCGAGCAGCAGAACGCCGGCACGAAGATCAAGGTCGAGCAGCTGCCGTACGAGCAGATGCGTCCCACCCTCGACGCGAGGCTGCAGTCGGGCCAGGGGCCCGACCTGTTCCGCGTCACCTACAACGACATCGGCATCTACAGCTCCCAGGGGGTGCTGCAGGACCTGAGCGCCACGGTCGGGAGTGACGGCGCGCAGTTCATCGACGCGCTGTGGGCCGGCGTCCAGTACGAGGGCAAGCCCTACGGGGTGCCGCACCACACCGACACCTCCGCGGTCCTCTACAACAAGGCCCACTTCGCCAAGGCCGGCATCAAGGAGGTGCCCTCCACGCTCGACACCGCGTGGACCTGGGAGGAGTTCATCGAGGTCGCCGAAAGGCTCAAGGCCGCGAACCTGGGCGGCGCCCCCTTCGGCGTCAACTGGCAGCAGTACGGCGCCTTCCGCTGGTTCAACTGGCTCTGGCAGTCGGGCGGCAGGGTGCTGTCGGCCGACGGCAAGAGCGTCGTCCTCGACTCCCCGCAGGCACGCGAGACGCTCGCCTTCACCAAGTCGTTCTACGACAGGGCGCTGATGCCGAAGAACATGATCGTCAAGACCTCCAACACCCCCGACCTGGTGTTCCCCTCGGGGAAGATCTCGATGGCGTTCGTCGGCGACTTCCTGCTGCCCGACATCGGCACCAGGGCCAAGGGCATCGAGTACGGCGCGACCTTCCTGCCGCGCGGAGCCGGCGGGGCGGCGTCCGACCTGGGCGGCAACGCCGTCGTGGTGACCACGCAGAGCAAGAGTCCCGACGCCGCGGCCGCGTTCGCCGAGTTCCTGGTCACCCCGGAGAACATGAAGCTGTTCTGCGAGAAGACCACCGTGCTGCCCTCGCGCAAGGACCTGGCCTCGGCCACGCTCGACTACGCCGTCTCCGCGGAGCTGATGCCGATCTTCCAGCAGCAGGCGACGACCATGCCGTCCGACCTGGTGAAGCTGGTGACCCTCTCCGGCTTCGCCGCCGTCAACGACTCGCTGGTCCAGCAGCTGGAGGCGCACTTCACCGGCGGCCAGTCGGCCGACGACACGCTGAGCGCGCTTTCCCAGTCGATCCAGAAGGCGATCTCCGCCTGATCCGGCGTTCGACCCGGTTCGACACCCGACCCGATCCGGCGTGACCGGCGAAGGAGGCCCAAGGCAGATGACATCGGTGAGCAGCCCGGCGAGGCCGGGCTCGGCCGCCGGGCCCGGCGCGGGGAAGACCCCCCGCCCCGGCGACGGCCACGGATTCCTTCGGACCAGGAAGGTCCGCGAGGCGATCACAGGACTGGCCTTCGCGGGCCCCGCCCTGGTGGTCTTCGCGGTGTTCATGTTCTGGCCGCTGGTCAGGATCTTCTGGATCAGCCTCCAGAAGACCAGCGGCTTCGGCATCGCGAAGTTCATCGGCCTGGAGAACTACCGCGAGATCCTGGCGGACTCGATCTTCTGGGAGGCGCTGGCCAACACGGCCCTCTACACGGCGCTGTCGGTCCCGCTCTGCCTGGTGGCGGGGCTGGGCGCGGCGCTGCTGCTCAACCGGAACATGCCGGCGCGGGGGCTGGTCCGGGCGATCTACTACATGCCCGCGGTCATCTCGGGCGTGAGCAGCGCCCTCATCGCCGCCTGGATGTTCAACGAGGACCTGGGGATCGTCAACGAGCTGCTGGGCGCGGTGGGCCTGGGCCCGGTGCCCTGGCAGTCGGAGGGCCTGCCCGCGATGATCTCGCTGGTGCTGGTCAGCCTCTGGATCGGGCTGGGCTTCAACATGGTCGTCTACCTCGCGGCGCTGCAGGGCATCCCCCGGGAGGTCTACGAGGCGGCGCGCTGCGACGGCGCCTCCTGGTGGCAGACGCTGCGGTCGATCACGATCCCCTCGCTGGCGCCCACGACCTTCTTCCTGGTGGTGATCGGGATCATCAACTCCTTCCAGGTCTTCGACATCGTCTACGTGATGACCGGCGGCGGCCCGGGAAACTCCACCACGATGCTCGTCACCTACGCCTACTCCACCGGCTTCGAGCAGCGCCAGCAGGGTTACGCCTCGGCGATCGGCGTGCTGCTCTACCTGATCGTGCTGGTGATGACCGTCGTCCAGTGGCGGGTCAACCGCCGTAGGGACATCGCATGACATCGCGTGACATCGCGTGAGGAGACCGTCATGGCGGCACTGAACGCCCACGACAGCCGCACGGAGGACCGAGACCCGATGGTCACCACCGCACAACGGCGCCGGCCCCCCGGATCCGGGCCGGGAAAGGAGCGCGACCCGATGGTCACGGCGAGAGAGCGCCGGACCGCGCGCCTGCGGCTCGCCTTCGCGGTGACCGGCGCGATCGCGATGCTCTTCCCGGTCTACTGGATGGTCGTCACCGCGCTGTCCACCCCCGACGAGCTGCGGGGCTCGGAGCTGCACCTGTGGCCGACCTCCCTGAACTGGGCCAACTTCACCGGCCCGTGGGGCAAGTTCCCCTACCCCACCTGGATCCTCAACTCGCTGACGATCGCGGTGGGCGCGGTGGTGCTCACCGTGGTGATCAACCTGACGGCCGGGTACGCCTTCGCGAAGCTCCGCTTCCCCGGCCGCGACGTGCTCTTCCTGCTCGTCATCAGCACGCTGATGGTGCCGGTGCAGGTGGTGATGGTGCCGCAGTTCCAGCTGGTGGTCGACTTCGGGCTGATCGGCTCCGACTGGGGGGTGATCCTGCCGCGGCTGGCCGAGGCGTTCGGGCTGTTCATGGCCCGCCAGTTCATGATGGCCATCCCGGACGAGCTGATCGAGGCGGCCCAGGTCGACGGGGCGGGGCAGATGCGGATCTTCCGCCAGATCGTGCTGCCGCTCTGCCGGCCGCTGATCGCGGTGCTGGTGATCTTCACCTTCATGTGGCGCTGGAACGAGTTCGCCTGGCCGCTGATCGTCCTCAAGGACCCGGAGAGCTACACCCTCCAGGTCGGCCTGCTTTTCCTGAAGAACCAGTACGGCCAGGACTACGGCGCGCTGATGGCCATGTCGCTGGTGTCGATGATCCCCATGCTCGTGGTCTTCGCGCTCTTCCAGCGCCACTTCGTCGAGGGCATGGCCCGCTCGGGCATCAGGTGACGGGAATGAAAATGATCAATGTCTGCGTGACGCTCGACTTTGACGACGCCTGGCTCGCCGAGGTGGCCGCCGTCTCCCCCGGCGTCACCGTCCACAAGCACCTGGCGGCCTCGGCAGGGGAGATCCCGGCCGAGCTGCTGGCCCGCACCGACGTCCTCTACACCAACACCGCCTTCCCCACCGGCGCGCAGGCGCCGCGATTGTCGTGGGTGCAGCTCGACACCTCGGGCTGCGACCACGTGAAGGGCACCGACCTGTGGGGCTCCGGCGTCCCGATCACCACAATCGGGGGCGTCTCCCCCAAGCCCCTCGCCGAGTACGTCCTGATGATGATCCTGGCGCACGCCCACCACCTGCCGGAGATCATCGGCCTGCAGGGCCGCTCGCACTGGCCCGACCTCGACTACCGCTGGAACCGCCTGATGCCCCGGCCGATCCCCGGCTCCACGGTGGGCGTGGTCGGCTACGGCCGGATCGGCAAGGAGATCGGCAGGCTGGCCCACGCCTTCGGGATGAGGGTGATCGGCATGCGGCGCGGCCTGCCCCGTGAGGGCGAGCGGTTCAGCGACTCCGCCGGGGAGGCCCCCGCCGAGGTGACCGGCCCCGAGGGGCTGCACTCGCTGCTGGCCCGCTCCGACTACGTCGTGCTGACCGTCCCGCACACCGACGAGACCCACCATCTGCTCGACGCCGAGGCGTTCGGCCGGCTCAAGCCGGGGGCCGTGCTGATCAACGCGGCCCGCGGCGGGGTCGTCGACGAGGAGGCGATGCTGGCCGCGCTGCGCTCCGGCAGGATCGGTTACGCCGCCCTCGACGTCTTCGCCGAGGAACCGCTTCCGGAGAGTAGCCCGTTCTGGCGTGAAAGTGATGTTCTGATCACCCCGCACGTGGCAGGATTCGCGCCCGGCTACCACGATCAGGTCCGCACGCTTTTCACCGAGAACCTGCGCCGTCTGATCGCCGGGGAGCCTCTCCTGAACCTGGTGGACAGAAAGGCCGGTTACTGATGCTGAGCGAGAAGCGCAGAAGCAAGCTCCTGCACTACGTGCGCGACAACGGGTCGGTCAGCGTCGACGACCTGGCGGAGCTGCTGAGCGTCAGCGTCTCGACGGTCCGGCGCGACCTCGACGAGATGGACGAGCGCGGCCTGCTGCGCCGCGTGCACGGCGGCGCGATCGCCGTCGGCGCCGAGTCTGCCGAGATCTCGATCATGGAGCGTGCCGTCCGCCACCTGGAGGAGAAGCACCGCATCGCCCAGGAGGCGGTCGGGCTCATCGAACCGGGCAGCACCATCCTGCTCACCGGCGGCTCCACCACCGCCCAGATGGTCCCCTACCTGGCCTCGGTGCCCGACATCACCGTGGTGACCAACTCGATCGCCATCGCCCACGGGATCGGCACCACCACCGAGGACGTCCAGGTCCTCGTGCTGGGCGGGCTGCTGCGCAACGTCGAGCTCTCCCTGCTCGGCCACCTGACCACCCAGGCCCTCGCCGACATCCACATCGACCGGGCCTTCTTCAGCGCCTACGGGCTCGACCCCGAGTACGGCATGCTCGGCGCCCACCTCGCCGAGGCCGAGACCGACCGCAACATGATCGCGGCAGCCCGGCACCTCGTGGTCCTCGCCGACCACAGCAAGTTCGACCAGCGCAGCGCGGTGCGGATCGCGCCGGTGTCGCGCATCGGCACCGTGGTCACCGACGCCCACGCGCCCGCGGAGGCGGTCGCGGCGCTGCGAGCCCGCGACATCGTCGTCATCCAAGCCTGAACAGGCCTGGACAGGCCCAGATCGGAGTTCTCCACCCCATGACCCACCCCCGCGTTCTGGTGCTGATCGGAGCGGGCAGCGCGGTGTTCACCCGCGGCCTGCTCGCCGACCTCATCTCGGCCGACGACCTCGGCGCCTGGGAGATCCGCCTCGTCGACGTCGACGAGGAGGCGCTCTCCGTCGCGGCCAGGCTCGCCGAGCTGATGATCGAGGCGCGCGGCGCCCACGACAAGATCACCGTGCGTTCCTCGACCGACCGGCGGGACCTGCTGCCGGGCGCCGACTACGTGGTGACCTGCGTCGGCGTGGGCGGCCGTCCGGCCTGGCAGGCCGACCACGAGGTCTGCATGGATCACGGCGTCTTCCAGCCGGTCGGCGACTCGGTCATGCCCGGCGGCATCTCCCGCCTGCTGCGCACGGTGCCGGTGATGGTGGAGATCGCCCGCGACATCCGGGCGCTGGCGCCGCGGGCGCACTTCTTCAACTACAGCAACCCGATGACGGCCAACGTCATGGCCATGACGAAGTACGCCGGCGTCGAGGTCGTGGGCCTGTGCCACGGCATGCACCACGTGCAGCGGGAGCTCGCGGCGTTCGCCGGGCTGCCGTTCGAGGAGACCTCGACGCTGTACGCCGGGATCAACCACCTCACGTTCATCTACGACTTCCGGCACGCCGGTGCCGACGCCTGGCCCGGCGTGCGCGAGCGCGTCGACCGGGAGCTGGCGGTGCCCGCCGAGCCGGGAGACATCGGCTCGATCTGGGAGAACGGGAAGGCGTGGCACAACCCGTTCTCCTGGGAGATCTTCCGGCGCTACGGCGCCTATCCGGCCGCCAACGACCGGCACGTGCTGGAGTTCTTCCCCGAGCGCTGGGCCGGTGGTGACTACTACGGCAAGAAGCTCGGCGTGGACGCCTTCTCGGTCTCGGAGATCCTGGAGTGGGGCGAGCAGCGCTACCTGTCGATGCGCGCCCAGGCCATGGGCGAGGCGCCGCTCGATGAGACGATCTTCGAGCGGTCCACCGGCGAGCAGGAGCAGCTCATCGCGATCATCCGCTCCATCGTCCTCGACCGGCGCGAGATGTTCTCGGTGAACGTCCCCAACCGGGGCGCGCTGCCCGGCCTGCCCGACGACGCCGCCCTGGAGATCCCCGGGGTGGCCACCGCCCGCGGCCTGCGCCCGGTGTCGGTCCCCGACCTGTCGGCCCCGCTCACCGCGATCCTCGCCCGGCGGCTGTCCTCGGTCTACCTCGGCGTCGAGGCGGCGATGACCGGCGACCGCGACCTCGCGGTGGAGGCCGTGATCGCCGACGGCGCGGTGACCGACCCCCGCGCGGCGGCCGAGCTGACCGACGCGCTCCTCACCGCCCAGAAACGCTTCCTGCCCGCCTTCGCCTGACGCCCGTCGTCCGTCGTCCGGTCCGCGGCGACCTCCCGCCCTCCCGTCCCCGAGTCTCGCCGAGTCCCGCCGAGTCCCGCCGGGTCTCACCGGGAATCCCGGCGCGGATCGCGCCTCGGACCCCGGCCGGGAGCCTCGCCGGGGACCTCACCGGCCGCCCCCGCGAAGCCCCCCGGGAGCCCCACCGGCGACCCCGCCGGGAACCGGGGCTCCGGTGATCGTGCCGGAGCCCCGGCCCACCATGCCCCAATTAGGAGAATCACGTGCGTATCGCCCGTATCCAACGCGCCGACGGTGCCGTGTTCGCCGCGCGGATCGACGGTGACCTGGCCGTGCCCGTCGCGGCCGAGGCGCCCCGGTTCATGGCCGACGCGGTGCGCGACCTCATCGCCGACGGCGCCGAACCGTCCGTCCTGGCCCCGGTCGCCGACCCGCTGCCCCTGTCCGAGGTCACGCTGCTCAGCTCGCTCGCGGCCCCGCAGAAGATCGTCTGCATCGGCCTCAACTACGCCGACCACATCCGCGAGACCGGCCTCGACACGCCCGAGCGCGTGCTCTCCTTCGTGAAGACCGCGCACACCCTCGCGGGGCCGTACGAGGACGTGGTGGTTCCCGAGGGGGCGACGGAGCAGCTCGACTGGGAGGCCGAGCTTGCCGTGGTGATCGGCGGGGCCGCGCGGGACGTCGGCGCCGCCGAGGCCATGGACCACGTCTTCGGATACACCGTCGTCAACGACGTGTCGGCCCGCGACGCGCAGTTCGCCGACGGCCAGTGGTTCAGGGGCAAGAACTTCGACGGCTTCTGCCCGCTCGGGCCGTGGATCACCACCCCCGGCGAGATCGCCGACCCGCACGCGCTGGCGATCTCCGCGCGGGTCAACGGCGAGACCGTGCAGGACAGCTCGACCGGAGAGATGATCTTCAAGATCCCCGAGATCATCTCCTACCTGTCGCGCTACATGACGCTCAACCCGGGCGACGTCATCGCCACCGGCACCCCGTACGGCGTGGGCATGGGCCGCACCCCGCGGCTCTGGCTCGCGGACGGCGACGTGGTCGAGGTCGAGGTCGAGGGGCTCGGCACGCTGCGCAACACGGTGAGGTTCGCGTGAGCGAGGCCCGCGCCGGCCGGTGGGGGCTCCCGGCGATCGACTTCCACTGCCACTTCCCCGGGGAGGAGCCCACCCAGGACCGCATCGACGCCGAGTACGAGCACGTCTGCGGCCCGGCCAAGCTCTCGCGGCTGCGACGGAACGCCGCCGGCTACCACGAGCGGGTCCGCCGCGCCCGCACCCTCCCTCCCACCGGCCCCGAGACCCGTTCCACCGAGGAGGTCGCCGCCGCCTGGCGCGCGGAGGCCGACGCGGCGGGCCTGGAACGCGTGGTGTTCATGAGCGGCGGGGGCAACGACCGCCTGGCCGGGGTCGTCGCCGCCCACCCGGACCGCTTCATCGGCTTCGCCAACCACCAGCCCTGCTCACCCGGCGCCGCCGCCGAGCTGCGCCGCGCGGCGACGGAGCTGGGGCTGTCGGGCTACAAGGTCATCGCGCCGTGGGTGACCGTCCCGCTCGCCGACCGGTCGCTCTGGCCGGTGTGGGAGGTCTGCGAGGAGTACGGCCTGCCCGTGGTGACGCACTTCGGGCCGGTCAACGGCGGCGGCGGGATGGGCCACGCCCCCAACATGGACCCGACCGCGCTGCACGACGTGGCCAAGGCCTTCCCCTCGGTCGACTTCGTGGTCGCCCACTTCGGCTGCGGCTACCCCGGGGAGCTGCTCCGCCTGGGCTGGGCCAACGCCAACGTGCACGTCGACACCTCCAGCAACCAGGAGTGGACCCGCTGGATGCCGTACGAGCTGACGGTCAAGGACCTGTTCCGGCGCTTCCACGAGACGTTCGGTCCCGAGCGGATCGTCTTCGGCACCGACTCGTGCGACTTCCCGTGGGGATACATCACGCAGTACGCCGACGAGCAGGTGCGCGTGATGGACGAGCTGAACCTCTCGCCCGACGACCGGCGGCTGATCATGGCGGGCAACGCCGCCCGGCTGCTCGGCCTCGACCTGCCCGGAGTGGCCACCAGCAGAAAGGACGCGGCATGAGCACCGGTACAGGCGACACCGACATCCCCGTGAGCACCGGCACGACCGTGAGCACCGGCACAGACAGCGGCACAGACAGCGGCACCGGCACCGGCATCCCCGTGGGCACCGGCACGGGCATCGCCGACGACCCCGACCGCGCGCCCGCGCGCTCCCACCTGTACGCCATGGGCCTGACCGACGAGGAGATGCGCCGCCCGGTCGTGGGCATCGCCTCCACCTGGACCGGCACCATGCCGTGCAACCTCACCCACCGCGAGCTGGCGGCGCACGTCGCCGAGGGCGTGCGGCGGGCCGGGGGCACCCCGATGGAGTTCAACACGATCGCGGTCTCCGACAACCTCACCATGGGCACGCCGGGCATGCGGGCCTCGCTGGTGAGCCGGGAGGTGATCGCCGACTCGATCGAGCTGATGGGGCGCGCCCACGACTTCGACGCGCTGGTCTGCGTCGTGGGCTGCGACAAGACCGTCCCCGCGGCGATCATGGCGATCGCCCGGCTGGACGTGCCGTCCGTGGTCCTCTACAGCGGCAGCATGATGCCCGGCCGCTGGCGCGACCGGGACGTCACCATCCAGGACATGTGGGAGGCGCTCGGCGAGCGGGCGGTGGGCCGCATGTCCGCCGAGGACGTCGACGACCTCGCGCGGCACGCCTGTCCCGGCGCCGGCACCTGCGCCGCCCAGTACACCGCGAACACCATGGCGGGCATCGCCGACTTCCTCGGCCTGGCGCCGTTCGGCGTCGGCGACATCCCCGCCGTCGCCGAGGAGAAGAACGAGGCGGCCCGGCGCGCCGGGGAGATCGCCATGGGCGCGCTCGCCCGGGGCGCCCGGCCGTCCACGGTGCTGTCGGAGGGCGCGCTGCACAACGCGCTCGTGGCGGTCGCCGCGATGGGCGGCTCGACGAACGCGGTGCTGCACCTGCTGGCGATCGCCCGCGAGGCGGGCCTGCCGCTGCGGATCGACGACATCGGGGAGGTCTGCCGCCGGGTGCCGATCGTGGCCGGTCTCAAGCCCAGCGGCTCGCACACCGCCGCCGACCTGTGGCGCGCGGGCGGCACCGCGCTGGTCGCCCGGCGGCTGCGCGAGGCCGGGCTGCTGCGCGAGGACGTCACCCTGGTCGACGGCCGCACCCTGGCCCAGGTGGCCGAGGACGCCGTCGAGACGCCGGGCCAGCGGGTGGTCGCCACCGTGGCCGAGCCGGTCAAGGGCCCGGGGGCGCTGGCGATCCTGCGCGGCTCGCTCGCCCCGGACGGCTGCGTCCTCAAGCTCGGCGGCCGCCCCGACTTCCGCCGGGAGGGCCCGGCCCGGGTGTTCGACTCCGAGGAGGAGTGCTTCGCCGCGATCCAGGAGGGCCTGATCGTCCCCGGCGACGTGGTCATCGTCCGCTACGAGGGGCCGGCCGGCGGTCCCGGGATGCGGGAGATGCTCTCGATCACCGGGGCACTCGTCGGGCAGGGGCTGGGCGACTCGGTCGCCCTGGTCACCGACGGCCGCTTCAGCGGCGTCTCCCACGGCCTGGTCATCGGGCACGTCGCCCCGGAGGCGCACCACGGCGGGCCGATCGCGCTGGTCCGCGACGGCGACACCGTCGTCGTCGACTCCGCCGCGAACCGGCTGGATCTCCAGGTCGGCGACGAGGAGCTGGCCCGCAGGCGGGCCGCCTGGCGCCGCCCGGACCGCGTCGTGGAGCGCGGGGTGCTGGCCAAGTACGCCGCCGTCGTCGGGTCGGCCTCCGACGGTGCGGTGACTTGCTGATTGGATACAGTCCAGAGGCACCGCGACAGGGGGAACCGACATGAGGGACGGCGACATCCTCGCCCACATCAACGAGTTGATCGCCGAGGAGCGGGAGCTCCGGGCGAAGCTGGGCTCGCACTCGATCTCCTCCCACGAGGAGAACAACCGGATCAAGCACCTGGAGGAGGCCCTCGACCAGGCATGGGACCTGCTCAGGCAGCGCCGGGCACGCCGCGAGTTCGGCGAGAACCCCGACTCGGCGGCCCCCCGCCCGATCGACGAGGTCGAAGACTACCGTCAGTGACCGCCCGCCCCCGCCACTCCCCCTCGTCCGGGTCCGGACTCGGACCCGGTCCCGGGCTCCGGTGACGGAGAGCCTGGAGACGGCGAGGGGGGCGGGGAAAGGGACGGCGAAGGGGACGGGCTCGGCTCCGGGGAGGCCGGATCGGCCTCCCCTGCCGGGCGGCCCTCACAGCGCGGGTCGGCCGGAGCCCGCTGCGAGACCGGGGCGAGCCAGGAGATCACACTGTGCTCGACGTACCAGCCGTGCAGGTTCGCCCACGTCCTGGGCACCTCGCCGGGGTCGGGACAGAGCACCTTCGACTGCAGGCGGTCGTTCCGGATGAACTCCACGACACCGTCGCGCTTCAGGACGGTGGTCATCTGGTCGTCGCTGGCGACCATGTAGCCCACGACCACCTCCGCGGACCTCTCCTCGACCGGCTTCTCCAGGGTGATCTGCATGGCGACCAGCGGCAGGATCGGCGCCCTCATCACGACCACGCCGACCAGGAACGGCGTGAACACCGCCATCCCGATCGCGATGCCGTGGGTCAGCACCCTGGCGGGCGCCTCGGGCACCGGGCCGGTCAGCAGCGCCGCGAACACCGGGGGCAGCGTCAGCAGGATCGCGGTCGCCATGTCCCGCGCGGTGAACGCGGAGACGATGGCCGGCCACAGCAGGACGTACGACAGCACGGCGGCGATCACCGGCAGCGCGTAGCAGAACGTGGTCCGCAGCTCCTCGTGGTCGGGGAACCGTTCGCGCACGGTCAGCCCGAGCAGGGCCAGTGACAGCATCGCCAGCGTCGGCAGGAAGCGCAGCTGCCAGGTGCACACGCCCATCGCGACGGCGAGGACCACCACCCACCCCGGCAGCCGCCGGGCGCTGTGCACCAGCCACGAGGAGCGGCCCGTGCTGATCCAGTAGAGGGTGCCGAGGAGCCTGCCGCCGACCACGACGACGGGCAGCACCCACACCGTGGTCAGCAGGACCGCGCTCAGCAGGCCCAGCGGGCTGATGGTCTGCACGAGCAGGAGCAGCGTCTGGGTGTCCTGCTTGCTGGCGTACCACAGCCGCATCACCAGCAGGACGATCGGGAACACCGGCAGCAGCGTGAGGAACCACTCCTGGTTCCTCGGCGCGTCCCTCACCCGCGCGCCGGGCTTCCAGGGATCGGGTTTCAAGGGGCGGAGGGGCAATCCTGGACGGGGAGCGTCCGCTCCCACGGCCAGCGGCGCACCTCCGGGGGAAGCGCGCACGGCTGCCGCGCCTGTGCCACGTCCACCCCGGGGTTGGCCGCCAGCAACGGCCTGATGTGCTTGTCGTACGCCTCCTCCCACCTCTTGTTGTCCGGATCGGCGTAGGAGCGGTAGAGCGCGAGGTCGACCAGGGTGCGCAGCGCGCCGTTGGAACCCGCGTTGACCGCCCACATCTCCGTCTTCTCCAGCGCGATGTCGTGGTGGCGCAGCTTCCTGCCCGGTTCCGCGACGAACCCGGCCAGCAGGGCCGCGTCGGTGGTCACCGCGTCGGCCACCCGGTTGGCCGGCAGGCCGTCCGCGAGACGGTCGACGCACTTGCTGATCAGGAGCTCGGCGATGGGGTCGACCTTGATCGCCTTCTTCAGCTCGACCAGGGAGGTCGAGGTGCCGAGCGAGCAGACCCTCTCGCCCTCGAGCTGCCCCAGGGAGGTGACGTTGTCGTCGGGGTAGTCGGCCCTGGTCACCACCGACTGCTCGGTGTAGAGGTAGGGCGTCGAGAAGCCGACGGAGGGGTCGGCCCTGCGCTCGGGCGTCACGCTGAAGGTCGCCACCACGAGGTCGACCTTGACGAACGCGCCGCCCGTGTCGCGGGCCTGCATGCGCGCCCTGTCCTCGGTCTCGATGGACAGGAAGTCGACCTGGTCGGGCCGGAAGCCCAGGTCCGCCGCGATCATGTAGGCGATGTCGATGTCGAAGCCGACGAACCCGCTCTCGCCCGGCTTGCGCAGGGCGATGCCCGGGGTGTCCTCCTTCACGCCGATCAGGAGCCTCTCCTTGTCGAGAAGCCCCGCCTTCTCCCGCAGCTCGGCCTCGGTGGGAGGCCCGCTCACCCACGCGACGGACACCCCGACCACGACCGCGGCGAGGACCAGCGCGATCCAGGCGGCCAGCCGGAAGCGGCGGAACCGGCGGCGGCGGGGCGGCCCGGGCGGCCCGGGCGGCCCGGCCGTCGGCACCCCCGGGTAGGCGTCCTCGGGGCGCGCGTCGCGGTCGTACCGGTCGTCGTCCCAGCGGTCACGCTCGTACCGCTCGTCGGGCTCGTACCGGTCGTCGTCCCGGCGGTCACGCTCGTAGGACCCGCGGGACGGCCGCCCGCGCCGGTCGTCGTCAAGCCGCCCGCGCCCGCGCCGGTCGTCGTCAAGCCGCCCGCGCCCGCGCCGGTCGTCGTCAAGCCGGTCACGTCCGCGCCGGTCGTCGTCGGGCCGGTCACGTTCGTATCGGTCACGTTCGTACCGGTCGTCGTCATGCAGGTCGTGCCGGTCGTGCCCGTGGCGGTCGTGCTCGTGCCGGTCGTCCCGGCGGGGACGCTCGTACCGCTCGCCGGACCGCCGGTAGGGCGCGTCGCCGGCCGGGCCGCCGGTCTCCTCACGAGACTCCTCACGGGAGGAGCCGGTCTCCCCGCGGGAAGACCGGCCTCGCCGCTCGGGAAACCCGGGAGACCCGGAAGACCTAGGAGACTCGGGAGACTCCGGAGGGGAGGGCACCCCCTCCGACCGCTTCTCCCCGTCCGCAGGTTCCTTCGCCATGACACCCCCGGACTCCGCTTTTCTGGGCAGGCTATGTCGTCATCACCCACGGCGGGAGCCCCTTCATCAAGAAGTGATCAAATGCAGCCTTCTTGATATGAGAAGTCCGATTCGGAGCTTTAAGGGTCAGACGGCAAGAAGGTGGTGAATTTCCTCCCCACGCAGCTCCTCGGCCGCCCCCGAGTGGACGACGTGCCCGGCGTCGAGGATGAGGAAGCGGTCGGCGAGACGGAGTGCCAGGTCCAGATACTGCTCGACCAGCAGGAGCGACAGGCCCGTGGCGTGCAGCCGCTCGATCGCCTCCTCGATCTCGATGATGATCGACGGCTGGATGCCCTCGGTGGGCTCGTCGAGGATGAGCAGCTTGGGACGGGTGACCAGGGCGCGGGCGATGGCGAGCTGCTGTTGCTGCCCGCCGGACAGGAACCCGGCACGCCGCTTGAGCAGCGGCTTCAGGCGCGGGAAGGTCTCCAGGGCCTCCTCCAGCGCCTCCTGCGGCCCCTTGGCTGCCTCCAGGGTGACCTGGAGGTTGCCGAGCACGCTGAGCTGCGGGAAGGTCTCGTGCCCCTGGGGGACGTACGCCATGCCGAGCTTGACCCGCTCGTGGGGCGGCATACGCGTCACGTCGCGGCCCTCGAAGGTGACCGACCCCGCGGTGGCGGGCAGCACGCCCATCACCGTGTTGAGCAGGGTGGTCTTGCCCACCCCGTTGCGGCCCATCACGCACATCAGCTGCCCGGGCTCCACCTCCAGGGAGACACCGAAGAGCACCCGGGCCCTGCCGTACCCGGCGTCAAGTTCCTGTACCGACAGCATCGCTGCGCTTCCTTCCGAGATAGACCTCCTGCACGCGAGGGTCGTCGCGGACCTGGTCGACCGATCCCTCGATCAGCACCTTGCCCTCGTGCAGGACGGTGACCTGCGAGGCGTACCTGCGCAGGAACTCCATGTCATGTTCGATCACGATCACCGTGTGGTCGTTCGCCACGGACGTCAGCAGCTCGCCGGTGCGCTCCCGCTCGTCCTTGGACATGCCGGCCACCGGCTCGTCCAGCAGGAGCAGCTTGGGGCTCTGGGTGAGCAGCATGCCGATCTCCAGCCACTGCCGCTGCCCGTGGGAGAGCACCCCCGCGGGCCGGTCGGCCAGCTCCTTCAGTCCGGTGGTCTCCAGTGCCTCGGCGACGGCGTCGGAGATGCCGCGCCTGCGCCGGGCCAGCGACCAGAGCGGGCGGCGGAAGGACGCCGCCAGGTCGAGGTTCTCCAGGACGCTGAGCTCCTCGAAGACCACCGACGTCTGGAAGGTCCGCCCGACCCCGAGCCGGACGATCCTGTGCTCGCGCAGGCCGACCAGGCTGTGCCCGTCGAAGACGACCTCGCCGGTGGTCGGCCGGGTGAGGCCGGTGATGACGTCGATGAGCGTGGTCTTCCCGGCCCCGTTGGGACCGATCAGGAAGCGCAGCTCCCCCTTCTCGACCGTCAGGTCGATGCCGTCGATGGCGCGGAAGCCGTCGAAGACCACCGACAGCCCGCGTACCTCGATCATCGGGCTCATCCGACCTCCTCCATGACTCTCGTACCGGGAGCCTCCGCGGGCGGCGGCGGTTCGGGGTCCGTACGGCGCCCCGACCTGCGCGCCCAGGCGTCGCGCGCGGACGCGGCGACGCCGAGGATCCCCTTGGGGGCCAGCGTCATGACGAGGATGAACAGCGCGCCCTGCAGGTAGAGCCAGCCGTCGGCGAACTGCTCGCTGAAGGACGTCTTGGCGTACCCCATGACGACCGCGCCGAGGATCGCCCCGGCCAGCGCGAACCTGCCGCCCACCGCGACCGCGACGACGAGTTCGAGGGAGGGCACCACGCCCAGCAGCGCGGGCGAGATGATGCCGACCACGGGCACGAACATGGCCCCCGCGAGCCCGGCCATGCCCGCCGACAGCGCGAAGGTGACGGTCTTGACCCTGGCCGGGTCGTAGCCGAGGAACCTGACGCGGTCCTCGCCGTCCCTGATGGCGACGAGCAGCCGCCCGAAGCGGCTGTTGACCAGCTGGCGGGCACCGAGGTAGAGCAGCCCGGTGACGATCGCGACCACGAAGTACAGGCCGCGCTGGGTGGAGTCGGCCGCCAGGTCCTGGCCGAACAGGTCGTAGAAGTTGGTGAGGCCGTTGGTGCCGCCGGTCAGGCCCTGCTGGCCGACGAGCAGGATGACGAACGCGGCGGCGAGCGCCTGGGTGAGGATCGCGAAGTACGCGCCGCGCACCCGCTGCCTGAACACCAGCAGGCCCAGCACCGTGGCGATCAGCATCGGCCCGGCGACGACCATGAACAGCGCGAACACCGGGTTGGCGAACGGTTTCCACAGGGCGGGCAGCTGCTCGACCCCGCTCCACACCATGAAGTCGGGCAGGTCGCCCTGGGCGTCCACCAGCTTCAGGTGCATGGCCATGGCGTAGCCGCCGAGCCCGAAGAACACGCCCTGGCCCAGGACGAGCATGCCGCCCTGCCCCCAGGCCAGCCCGATGCCCAGGGCGATGATCGCGAAGCAGAGATACTTGGCCAGCAGGCCGAGGCGGAAGGGCTCCAGCAGCAGCGGGGCGACCACCAGGGCCAGCACGGCCACCACCGCGAAGACCCCGGGCCCCCTGAGGCGTGCGAGGTTCATTGGAATTCCGGGGCGAAGTCCTCTGGCTCCAGCCAAAGGCAGGAGGCCCCTCCCTCCCTTCCGGTATGGTCGCTCGCAGGTTTGCGACAACCAAGCAGACCTTGAGTCGCAGAATCCTCGCCGCCGGGCTGGTGGAGAGGTGAAACGCCTGCGGAGCTGATGTAAGCCACGGCACTCGTTCTGGGTGTCTGCGGTCGGCTGTGAAACAGGAACTCCAATCTGTGAAGGTTGGAATCCCTCCGCTTCAGCCGTGGGGAGAATGTCAAGTCAGCGCCCTCGATCGGAGTACGAACAGGCCCTGCGGCCGGAACTGGAGGAAGGCGATGATCGCGGCGAACACGATGACCTTCGCCAGGCTCGCGTCGCTCCAGAACTCGGCGTAGGAGTTGAGCAGGCCGAGCCCCGCGGCGGCGATGACGGCGCCGCGCAGCTGGCCGAGCCCTCCGGCGACGACCACCAGGAACGCGTCGACGATGTAGTAGGTGCCGAGGGCGGGCCCGACGGGGCCGATGAGGGTGAGGGCCACGCCGGCGACCCCGGCCAGGCCCGAGCCGATGAAGAAGGTGCGCTGGTCCACGTGGGCGGTGTTGATGCCGCTCACCGCGGCCAGCTGCCGGTTCTGCATCACCGCCTGCATCCGCCGCCCCTGGCCGGTGCGGTTCATGTAGGCCCAGATGCCGACGACGGTGACGATGGCCAGGCCGAAGATGAACAGCCGGTTGTAGGGCAGGGAGGCGATGCCGCCCTGCAGCCAGGTGGGCGCCTGGACCTGCACGTTGGGCGCCCCGAACAGGTCGCGGGCGAGCTGCTGCAGCACGAGGCTGACGCCCCAGGTGAGCAGCAGGGTGTCGAGCGGGCGGCCGTAGAAGTGCCGGATCGCGGTCCGCTCCAGGATGAGTCCCATCAGCCCGGCGACCAGGAAGGCGACGGGCAGGGCGACGATCACGGCCATCCGGCCGGTGAGGTCCTGGAGCAGGTAGGCGGTGTACGCGCCCGCCATGATGAACTCGCCGTGGGCCATGTTGATCACGCCCATCTGGCCGAACGTGAACGTCAGGCCGAGCGCGATGAGAAGCAGCACGGCGCCGATGGACAGGCCGATCGGGAGCTGGTTGAGAAACGCCTCCACCGAAGGTCCCCTTCCTACGAGTGTTTGGCTCCGGAGCGGGCCGCGCCGCATTGTGGGTGCGTCACGGTGCTGCCCGTGATCTGGTCGCGGCCCGGTCCGGAGCCGGTCTGAGAGGGGATCAGCCGTTGGCCAGGCCGCTCGCCCAGGGGTAGCCCTTGAGGTAGGGGTCGGGCTTGATCGGCTCGCCGGAGTTCCAGACCTCCTTGATGAGGCCGTCGGGCTGGATCACGCCGATCCTGGCCGTCTTGTACATGTGCTGGTTCTCGCCGTCGATGGTGACCTTGCCCTCGGGGCGGTCCAGGGCTATGCCCCCGGCGGCCTTCCGCACGGCCTCGACCTCGACGGACCCGGCCTTCTTGGCGGCCTCGGCCCAGAGGTAGACCGCGTTGTACCCGGCCTCCATCGGGTCGGAGGTCACCTTGTCGGCGCCGTACTTGGCCTTGAACGCGGCGACGAACTTCTCGTTGGCCGGGTTCTCGGTGGTCTGGTAGTAGTTCCAGGCGACGGGGTGTCCGGCGATGTTGTCGACGCCGATGCCCTTGACCTCCTCCTCGGCGACGCTCACCGACAGGACGGGCATCTGCTCGGCGGTGACCCCGGCGCTGTTGAGCTGCTTGAAGAAGGCGACGTTGCTGTCGCCGTTGAGGGTGTTGAAGACGGCGTCCGGCTTGGCCTGGACGACCTTGTTGGTCAGCGTGCTGTACTCGGTGTGGCCGAGCGGGGTGTACTCCTCGCCGAGGATCTCCATCCCGTTCGCCGCCGCGTACGCCTTGATGATCTTGTTCGCGGTGCGCGGGAAGACGTAGTCGCTGCCGACCAGGAAGATCTTCTTCTTGCCCTGTTCCTTGAGGTAGTCGAGGCCGGGGATGATCTGCTGGTTGGTGGTCGCGCCGGTGTAGAAGATGTACGGCGAGCTCTCCAGGCCCTCGTACTGGACCGGGTACCACAGCAGGGCCTTGCTCCGCTCGAACACCGGCAGCATCGCCTTGCGGCTGGCGGAGGTCCACCCGCCGAAGGTGGTGGCGACCTTGTCCTGGCGGATGAGCTTGGTGGCCTTCTCCGCGAAGGTGGGCCAGTCGGACGCGCCGTCCTCCACCACGGGGATCAGCTTCTTGCCGAGCACGCCTCCGGCGGCGTTGATCTCCTCGATGGCGAGCAGCTCCGAGTCCCTGACGGTGACCTCGCTGATGGCCATCGTGCCGCTGAGCGAGTGCAGGATGCCGACCTTGATGCCGTCCTCACCACCGCCGGCGGAGGCCGCGTCCGTGCCCGAGGGGGCTTCGCCTCCGCAGGCGGCCAGCGCCGTGGCCAGCGCCGCGACGACGAACCCGGAGCGCCACACTGTGTTCCTCAATGACTTTCCTCCTTGCCGGTACGGCCCCCGCACCGATCTATCTGCCGTCAAGGTGACTGAGTGAGGTTTCCCGCCTAGTTCGCGATTGTTAATTGCGGTTTACGCACATTTCACCGCCGTGACAGGACGTGGCGCCGCGAAAACTAGGCACCATTAATACCGACAAATCACCAAATTTCATGACATATGCTCCGGAATGTGTCGGCATCCCGCGGGAAAGAGCGCATCGACAAGCACTTTTCCCCCGTTCGCACCACTCGCGGCACCTGGAAACCGGCACGACATCGACGTGCAACATCATGGAAACCGCCGGTTCCTATGGTCCGGGAATGCGGCTCACACCACACGAGCAGGAACGCCTGCTCATCCACGTCGCCGCCGGTGTCGCCCGCGACCGCAGGTCACGGGGCCTCCGGCTCAACCACCCCGAGGCCACCGCGATCATCGCGTCCTTCCTCATGGAGGGCGCCAGGGACGGGCGCACCGTCGCCGAGCTGATGGACGCGGGCCGCAAGGTGCTGTCCCGCGACGACGTCATGGAGGGGGTGCCGGAAATGCTGTCGTCGGTCCAGATCGAGGCCACCTTCCCCGACGGCACCAAACTCGTCACCGTTCACCAGCCCATCCCGTGAGCCCCGGCCGCCTCGCACACGCCGGGCGGTCCGCCCCCCTGCCGCACCCAGGAACGGTGAACGCCGATGACACCCGGTGAGATCCAGTACGGCGACACGCCCGTCCCGCTCAACCCGGGCCGCGAGCGCGTCACCGTCCGCGTCGTCAACACCGCCGACCGGCCGATCCAGGTCGGCTCGCACTACCACTTCGCCGCGTGCAACCCCGGCCTGGAGTTCGACCGCCAGGCCGCCTGGGGCACCCGGCTCGACGTCCCGGCCGGCACGGCGGTGCGCTTCGAGCCCGGCGTGGAGCGCGACGTGACCCTCGTGCCGATCGGCGGGCTGCGGATCGTGCCCGGCCTCCGTCCCGAGTGGGCCGGACCTCTCGACGGGAGCCCCCGTGTTCATTGAACGATCCCGCTACGCCGCGCTCTACGGCCCCACCACCGGCGACCGGATCAGGCTGGCCGACACCGACCTGCTCATCGAGGTCACCGAGGACCTGTCGATGGGCCCGTCGGGGGCGGGCGACGAGGCCGTCTTCGGCGGCGGCAAGGTCATCAGGGAGTCGATGGGCCAGGCCAGGACCACCAGGGCCGAGGGCTCGCCCGACCTGGTGATCACCGGCGCGGTGATCCTCGACCACTGGGGCGTGGTCAAGGCCGACATCGGGATCAGGGACGGCCGCATCGTCGCCCTCGGCAAGGCCGGGAACCCCGACACCATGGACGGCGTCCACCCGGACCTGGTCATCGGCCCCTCGACCGAGATCCTCGCGGGCAACGGGAAGATCCTGACCGCCGGGGCGATCGACTCCCACGTCCACCTGATCTGCCCGCAGATCCTCGACGAGGCCCTCTCCGCCGGGGTGACCACCATCGTGGGCGGCGGCACCGGGCCCGCCGAGGGCACCAAGGCGACCACCGTCACCGGCACCTGGTACCTCGCCCGGATGCTGGAGTCGCTCGACTCCTACCCGATCAACGTCGCGCTGCTCGGCAAGGGCAACACGGTCAGCAGCGAGGGCCTGCTCGAACAGCTCCGCGCCGGGGCCTCGGGCTTCAAGCTGCACGAGGACTGGGGCACCACCCCCGCCGCCATCGACGCCTGCCTGTCGGTCGCCGACGCCACCGGCACCCAGGTCACCATCCACACCGACACCCTCAACGAGGCCGGGTTCGTGGAGTCGACGCTGGCGGCGATCGGCGACCGGATGATCCACGCGTACCACACCGAGGGAGCGGGGGGCGGTCACGCGCCGGACATCATCCGGGTCGCCTCCTACGGCAACATCCTGCCGTCCTCGACCAACCCGACCCGCCCGCACACCGTCAACACGCTCGACGAGCACCTCGACATGCTGATGGTCTGCCACCACCTCAACCCGTCCATCCCCGAGGACCTGGCGTTCGCCGAGTCCCGGATCCGGCCGTCCACGATGGCGGCCGAGGACATCCTGCACGACATGGGCGCGATCTCGATGATCGGCTCGGACTCCCAGGCGATGGGACGGGTGGGCGAGACGATCATCCGTACCTGGCAGACCGCGCACGTGATGAAGCGCCGCCGGGGCGCGCTGCCCGGCGACGGCCCGGCCGACAACCTCCGCGCCCGGCGCTACGTCGCCAAGTACACGATCTGCCCGGCCGTCGCCCACGGCCTGGACGGCGAGGTCGGCTCGGTGGAGACCGGCAAGCTGGCCGACCTGGTCCTGTGGGACCCGGCCTTCTTCGGCGTCAAACCGGATCTGGTGGTCAAGGGCGGTGTCATCGCGTACGCCCAGATGGGCGACGCCAACGCCTCCATCCCGACCCCGCAGCCGGTCATGCCACGCCCGATGTTCGGCGCCGCCCCGGTCACCGCCGCCGCCACGTCGGTCCACTTCGTCGCCCCCCTCGCGATCGAGGACGGCCTCGCCGACCGCCTGGCCGTACGCAGGCGCCTGCTGCCGGTGGCCGACGTCCGCCGCAGGGGCAAGGAGAGCATGCCGCTCAACGACGCCATGCCCAGGATCGACGTCCACCCCGACACCTTCGCCGTCAGCGTCGACGGCGAGGTGATCGAACCCGCCCCCGCCGAGACCCTGCCCATGACCCAGCGCTACTTCCTGTTCTGAACGGCACCCGGCCACCACGCCGTCCCGCCCAGCAGGTCCCGTCCAGCCGAAAGGAGACCCGTAGCGCATGAACGCCGCGTTGCTGCTCCTGTCCGACTCCCGGCTGCCCGCCGGGGGCCACGGCCACTCCGGGGGCGCCGAGGAGGCGGTCAGGATCGGCGCGATCCACGACCTCCCCGGCCTCGCCGCCTTCCTGCGGGGCCGCCTGGCCACCGCGGGCCTGGTGACGGCCGCCCTCGCCGCCGCGGCCTGCGAGCTCGGCGCGGCCCACCTCGCCGCGAGCCCCCCGCCCCCGGCGGACGGCCCACCGGCGAAGACCTCCGCACACGACCCCGCGCCCGCGCCCGCGAACGGCTCCTCCCCCCAGCCGGAGACGAGCCGTTCCGAGTGGGTACGGCTGGACGCGGAGGCCGACGCCAGGATCTCCTCCCCCGCCCAGCGGGAGGCGAGCCGCACGCAGGGCAGGCTGCTGCTGCGGACCTCGCGCAGAATCTGGCCCTCCCCGGTGCTCGACACGCTGGCCGGAGCCGTGTCCCAGGGCGCCCACCACCCGCTCGCGCTCGGCGCGGTGGCGGCCGTGGCGGGCTGTTCCCCCGCCGAGGCCGCCCTCGCGGCGGCCTACACCTCCGTCACCGGACCCGCCACGGCGGCGGTGCGGCTGCTCGGCCTCGACCCGGTCGCCGTCCACCGCCTGCTCGCCGACCTCGCCCCGGCCCTGGAAAGGGTCGCGGCCACCGTCCCCACCGGGGAGTCCCGTGAACCCGCGGGGTCCCCGGAATCCTCAAGGTCGCGGGAGTCGCGGAAATCGTGGGAATCGTGGGAATCACTGCCCGCGCACGCCGCACCCGCGCTCGACCTGCTCGCCGAACAGCACATCCGCGCAGATCTGAGGCTTTTCGTCTCCTGACGACCATGACGACATCTGGAAGGACGGTGACCCCCATGGGCGCCAACCACGACGACCACCACCACGCCGCCGACCCCCACGGACGAGCGCTGCGCCTGGGCATCGGAGGGCCCGTCGGCAGCGGCAAGACCGCGCTGACCGCGGCCCTGTGCCGGACGCTCGGCCCCTCGATGCGCCTGGGCGTGGTGACCAACGACATCTACACCACCGAGGACGCCGACTTCCTGCGCAGGGCGGGCGTGCTCGACCCGGAGCGCATCGTCGCCGTGCAGACCGGGTGCTGCCCGCACACCGCCATCCGCGACGACATCGCGGCCAACCTCGATGCGGTGGAGACCCTGGAGGAACGGTTCGGCCCGCTCGACCTGGTGATCGTCGAGAGCGGCGGGGACAACCTCACCGCGACCTTCAGCAGGGGCCTGGCCGACCGGCAGATCTTCGTGCTGGACGTCTCGGGCGGCGACAAGGTCCCGCGCAAGGGCGGCCCCGGCGTGACGACGGCCGACCTGCTCGTGGTCAACAAGACCGACCTGGCCCCGATGGTCGGCGCGGACCTCACGGTCATGTCGCGCGACGCGGCGGCCGTACGGGAGGGCAGGCCCGTGCTGTTCACCTCGATCAGGGAGGACCCGAGCGCGCACGCGGTCTCCGACTGGGTCACCGGCCTGGTCTCCTCCTGGGCCCACGAGCACTCCAACGCCTGATCCCATGCCCGTCACCGACTCCGTCCCGGCTCCCGTACCCGTCCACGACGACTCCCCGCCCCCCGCACGGCCCGTGGAGCCGAGGCCGGTCGGCCGAAGGTCGATGAGGGCGCGGGCGGCGATCGTCACCCGGCGGGACTCCGGCGGCCGGACCGTCCTCGCCACGATGCGGTCCGGCCCGCCGCTCACGGTGCGGGCGACCGCGCCGGGCCGGGTGCACCTGGTGTCCACCGCGGCGGGTCCGCTGGGCGGCGACGACCTGGCCCTCGACATCGAGGTGGCGCCCGGTACCGCGCTGGAGGTGCGGTCGGTCGCCAGCACGCTGGTGCTGCCCGGCTTCACGGGGGCCGAGTCGGTGATGACGATCACCGCCAGGGTCGGCGCGGGCGCCTCGCTGCGGTTCGCGCCCGAACCGACGGTGCTCGCGGCGGGCTGCCTGCACCGCATGGTCGTCCGGCTGGACCTGGCGGAGGACGCGCGGGTGTCCTGGCGCGAGGAGATCGTCTTCGGCCGGTACGGCGAGCGGCCCGGGCGGTGCCACTCGCGCTTCGACGCCGTTCTCGGCGGGATGCCGCTGCTCCGGCAGGAGTTCGTGGTGGGCGACCCCCGGATCGACGGCAGCCCCGCCGTCTACGGCGACGCCCGCGGCGTGGGCAGCACCCTGATCACCGGGCGGGCGCCGGAGACCGTGGTCGGGGACGGCTGGGCCGTCCTTCCTCTGGCCGGTCCCGGCACCCTGGTCTCCGCGCTCGGCCGCGACGCCGTCGAGCTGCGGCGGCGGCTCCGGGACGGCGAGGAGGCGACCACCCTTGAGGGGACGGGCTCTCGGCCGTGGAACCACCCCTGAAGCGCCGTGGAACCACCCCTGAAGCCGGGCCGGTGGTCGTAGCGTCCGCCGAGGCGGTACCGGACCGTCCGTCGTGGCACCCCGAGACGGCGCGGCCGGGCCGTTTGTCGGGCACCCCTGAGGCGGGGCCGGGCCGTCAGTCGTGGCACCCTGAGGCGGTACCGGGCCGTCCGTCGTGGCACCCCTGAGGCGGGGCCGGGCCGTCAGTCGTAGAAGCCCAGGCGGCGGAGCTGCTTGGGGTCGCGCTGCCAGTCCTTGGCGACGCTGATGCGCAGGTCGAGGTAGACACGGGTGCCGAGGAGCGCCTCGATCTGCTGGCGGGCGCGGCTGCCGACGTCCTTGAGCCGGGAGCCCTTGTGCCCGATCACGATGGCCTTCTGGGACGGGCGTTCGACGAACATGTGCGCGTAGATGTCGAGGAGGTCGTCGCGGCCCTCCCTGGGCAGCATCTCGTCGACGACGACCGCGATCGAGTGCGGCAGCTCGTCGCGTACGCCCTCCAGGGCCGCCTCGCGGATCAGCTCGCCCACCAGCACCTGCTCGGGCTCGTCGGTGAGCTGGCCGCCCTCGTACAGCGGCGGGCTCTCCGGCAGGCGCCGGACCAGCACGTCGGCCAGCACGTCGAGCTGCTCACCCGACTGCGCGGAGACCGGGACGATGTCGTCGAACTCGGCGAGCTGGGAGATCGCGAGCAGCTGCGCGGCGATCTGCTCGCGGGTCGCCAGGTCGCACTTGGTCACCACGGCGACCACCGGGGTCTTCTTGATCCCCGCGAGCTTCTCCGCGATGAACCGGTCGCCCTTGCCGATGGGCTCGTTGGCGGGCACGCAGAAGCCGATCACGTCGACCTCGGTGAGGGTGGAGAGCACCAGGCTGTCGAGCCGCTCGCCCAGGAGCGTGCGGGGCCGGTGCAGGCCCGGGGTGTCGACGATGACGAGCTGGGAGTCGGGGCGGTGCACGATGCCGCGGATGGCCCGGCGGGTCGTCTGGGGCTTGGAAGAGGTGATCGCCACCTTCGTGCCGACCAACGCGTTCATCAGCGTGGACTTGCCGACGTTGGGCCGGCCGACGAAGCAGGCGAAACCGGCATGGAAATCAGCAGCTGAGGAACTCACGTCAACCATTGTCGCCGATACCGGGCTCAGCTCTGACGCGGCGTCCCGTCGGGACCGGCCACGAGCACGGTCTCGCCGCCCAGATCGCGGACCGCCCTGGTGTCGGCGTCGGAGGGACCGTCGCCCGCCGTGACCAGCGCGGCGGCCTCCAGCGACTCCGCTCCGCTGGACACGGCCATCGCCACGGCGACCTGGAGTGCCGACAGGGTCAGCGACGGCAGAGCCACATTGGTCGCCGAGTAGGTCCGGCCGGTCTCGTCCCGCACGGCGGCCCCCTCGGCGGCACCGTTGCGGGCACGGGCGGAACGGGCCAGCACGATGATCTTCTTGTCCTCGGGATCGAGGCTCGCGTCACTCACGGCACAAGGGTATTCAGCCCCCGGCCCCCACGGCGACCCGGCCTCGCCCATGCGATGACCCTCTTCGACCAGAGGCACCCCTGCGGCCTCACCCACACGGCGCTCCCCTCCGAGCGGAGGCACCCGACGGCCTCGTCCCGGCAGTTCCCGCCCGGGGCGGTGCTCCGGCGGCCCCGTCCGGGCGGCGCCTCCTCAGGACGGTGTCCCGCCGGATGTCCGCTCCCCCTCACGCGCCGACCTCGTCGACCTCGTCGACCAGCAGCCGGGCCAGCTGCCCGGTACGCGTGACGTCGACGTCCCTGACCCCGGCGTGCACCAGCGAGATCAGGGTGTGGCCGCTGAGGGCGAACACCAGGTGGATCTCGTACGGGTATCCGTTCAGCCTGCCGTTCAGCCGCCTGGCCTGCACCCCGTCGCCGATCCAGCCCAGGTCCAGGTCGGAGACCTTCAGGGCCGTGCCGCGCCCCGCGACGGGGGCCCGCGCGACCGGGCAGCCGCCCAGCGCCTCGGTGAGCTCGCCGAAGTGGAGCGCGGCGTCGTCGCCGCCGTAGGAGGCCAGGCCGAACCCGGCCAGTTCCCCCACCCCGTCGCCCTGGTAGGTCACGGCGGCCCGCGCTCCCAGCGCCCGCTTCGGCGGCCTGCCACCGGCGGTGTCCAGGACGAGCCGGCAGTCCTCGTCGACGGGCTGGAAGGGGGCGCGCCAGCCGTCGCGCGGGCGGGCCGAGAACCCGTCCGGCAGGTCCCGCGCCTCGCTGAGCACCTCCCGCAGCCGGCTCAATTCCGCGGCGCGGTCCACGACGCCCTCGGGCCCTGCCTCGTCGCCGCACCCGGCCGAAACAATTGACATAAGCCCACATAACACCGCAAAAACGACAAAATTCGTTCCCCGCGCCATGAGCATTCCCCCGATGTCATGAGCGAGGTGTCCCGTCCCCGCCGACTCGCTTTCTTCCCCGTCGGCAAAAGCGGCAATCATTCAACAAACGCCTAAGGGTGCCCTCAACCGCATTTCACGGTCGAGAACACCCTTGAGCGAGTGACGCAGAACAGCCTCGGAGCTCTGCGTGACTCTGTCTCCCCCTGGAGCCGGTCCCCCACACCGCGAACCCCTCCGGGCGCCGGGACCTTCTCCACCGGCTCCCGCGCGACCGGGTGCCGTGAGAGAAGCATCGCGCGCCCCGCTTGCAGGAGGCTTGCGGACGGCTTGGGAACCGATCGCCCGCCGGGATCACCCACTCCGGCCCGCCCACCGCGGGATCACCCACTCCGGACCACCCGCGCCGGGCGCTTGCCGGGCCGCCGTGGCGGCCCGGAGGCCCTCACTGGTCGGCGGAGGCCGAGACCGAGTCGGGCTCGGCGGGAACCGCCCTGGTGACGAGGACCGTGCCGATCCGGTTGCGGCGCCCGGCGAGGCTCTCGGCCGTCAGGCTGAGCCCCTCCACCACCGCCTGGGAACCGGCGATCGGCACCCGGCCCAGCGCGTGCGCCAGCAGCCCGCCGACGGTCTCGACGTCGTCGACCTCCAGCTCGATGCCGAACAGGTCCTCCAGGTCCCCCACCGGGAGCCTGGCGGTCACCCGGACCGCGCCGTCCTCCAGCGGCTCCACCCTGGGCGCCTCCTGGTCGTACTCGTCGGCGATCTCACCGACGATCTCCTCCAGGATGTCCTCGATGGTGACGAGCCCGGCCGTGCCGCCGTACTCGTCGATGACGATGGCCTGATGGATCTGGCGGGCCTGCATCTCGCGGAGGAGCTGGTCGATCGGCTTGCTCTCCGGCACGTAGGTGGCCGGGCGCATGAGGGACTCCACCGGCTCGGCGCGCCCGTCGTCACCGGTGTCCTGCACCCGGCGCGCGATGTCCTTGAGGTAGGCGATGCCGATGACGTCGTCCTCGTTCTCGCCGACCACCGGGATCCGCGAGAACCCGCTGCGCAGGGCGAGCGACAGGGCCTGGTTCAGCGTCTTGCCGCGCTCGATGAACACCATGTCGGTGCGGGGCACCATGACCTCGCGGACCAGGGTGTCGCCGAGCTCGAAGACCGAGTGGATCATCTCCCGCTCGTCGGGCTCGATGACCCTGCGCTCCTCGGCCAGGTCGACCAGGTCGCGCAGCTCGGCCTCGGAGGTGAAGGGCCCCTCGCGGAAGCCCTTGCCGGGCGTCACGGCGTTGCCGAGCAGGATGAGCAGCTTGGGCAGGGGCCCGAAGATCCGGGTCAGACCGTAGACCAGGGGCGCGCTGGCGAGCGCGATCGGCTCCGCGTGCTGGCGGCCCAGCGTGCGCGGGGAGACCCCGACGATCACGTAGCTGACGACGATCATGACGGCCGCCGCGGCGGTGTAGGCCCAGCCCTGGTCGCCGAGCCAGTCGATGAAGAGCAGCGTGGCGATCACCGTGGCGACCAGCTCACAGCTCAGCCGGAGCAGGAGCAGCAGGTTCAGGTAGCGGGGCGGGTCGGCGACGATGGCCTGAAGGCGCTCCGCGCCCCGGCGGCCGTCACGGACGAACTCCTCCGCGCGAACCCTTGAGATGCGGGTAAGGGCCGTCTCCGCGCTGGCGATCAGCCCGCCGACCACGACGAGGACGACGGCCGAGAACAACCACCCGTTGGCGAAGCTCACCGCTGGGGGCGCACCTCCCGCCACGACTCCAGAAGCTCGCCCTGAAGGCCGAACATCTCCTTGTGCTCCTCGGGCTCGGCGTGGTCGTAGCCGAGCAGGTGGAGGATGCCGTGCGTGCACAGCAGCTCCAGCTCGGCCTCGGTGCCGTGCCCCGCCTCGGCCCCCTGCTTGGCGGCCACCTGCGGGCAGAGCACGACGTCGCCCAGGAGCGCGGGGTCGGTGGGCGCGTCGCCCTCCTGCCTGGCCCCCGCGCCGGGACCGGGGCGCAGCTCGTCCATCGGGAAGGCGAGCACGTCCGTGGGACCCGGCTCGCCCATCCACTGCTCGTGCAGCACCGACATGGCCTCTTCGTCGACGACCAGGATCGACAGCTCGGCGAGCGGGTTGATGCCCATCCGCTCCAGCACGTGCCCCGCCAGCGAGACGATGAGCCCCTCGTCGATCTCGACGCCGGACTCGTTGTTGACCTCGACGCTCATCGTCCGTTCACCGCTCCCCGCCCGCCGCGCGACCGGTTCGTGCGACACGGCCCGATCCGCTTCCCGCGCCGGAGTCGTTCCGTGCTCATCGCTCGCCCACCGCTTCTCGACCGGCCGCCGGCCCGTCCGCTCTCATGATCTCCCCCGGGGGCGCGGCTTGACCACGCCCTTGATCTGCTCCACCGCGCTGCTCTGGCGCTGTGTCTCGTCGTAGCGCCCGTACGCGTCCACGATGTCTCCCACCAGCTTATGCCGCACCACGTCGGCACTGGTCAGGCGACTGAAGTGGATGTCGGAGATGCCCTCGAGGATGTCCTGGACGACCCTGAGGCCGCTCTGGGTGCCGTTGGGCAGGTCGACCTGGGTGACGTCGCCGGTGACGACGATCTTCGAGTTGAAGCCCAGACGCGTCAGGAACATCTTCATCTGCTCCGGCGAGGTGTTCTGCGCCTCGTCCAGGATGATGTAGGCGTCGTTGAGCGTACGGCCGCGCATGTAGGCCAGGGGGGCCACCTCGATCGTGCCCGCGGCCATCAGCCTGGGGATCGAGTCGGGGTCGAGCATGTCGTGCAGCGCGTCGTAGAGCGGGCGCAGGTAGGGATCGATCTTCTCGTAGAGCGTGCCGGGCAGGAAGCCCAGCCGCTCGCCCGCCTCGACCGCGGGACGGGTGAGGATGATCCGGTTGACCTTCTTCTCCTGGAGGGCCTTCACCGCCTTCGCCATGGCGAGGTAGGTCTTGCCCGTGCCGGCCGGCCCGATGCCGAAGACGATGGTGAACTTGTCGATCGCGTCGACGTAACGCTTCTGGTTCACGGTCTTCGGGCGGATGGTCCGGCCCCGCGAGGAGATGATGTCCAGGGAGAGAACCTCCGCGGGCCGGTCGGAGGTCATCCGCAGCATGGCGATGCTGCGCTCGACCGCGTCGGCCGTGAGCTGCGCGCCCCCGCGGACGAGCTCGGACATCTCCTCGAAGAGCCGCACCACGGTGCTGCTCTCCTCGGGACTACCGGTGACGGTGATCTCGTTGCCACGGACGTGGATGTCGGCGCGGAAGGCGCCCTCGATGACGCGCAACAGCTCGTCGCGCGAGCCCAGCAGGCTGACCATCGACTGATCGTCCGGAATAACCACCTTCGCCTGGGTCCGGCTGGCACCCCGGGACCTCGTCGGCGTTCTGCTGGAATCGTTTGTCTCGGACATGAGCGGGCCTTACGGCCTGTTCGCCTCCAGATATAGGCGCGGAACTTCAACGCCATGCTAGCCGCGATCGACAAGATCGCGCCTACCGGTTTTCAGCCGGGCGGCCACTGCAGGCCACGCCCGCCGAGAACGTGTCCGTGCACGTGGAAGACGGTCTGGCCGGCCGCGGGCCCGGTGTTGAACACCAGCCGGTAGCCCGGCTCGGCGATCCCCTCCTGCCGGGCGACCTCGTGGGCGGCCTTGATCACCTCGTCGGCCAGGCCGTGGTCGGCGGCGGCAAGGGCCGCCGCGTCCCGGTAGTGGCCTTTGGGGATCACCAGCACGTGGGTCGGCGCCTGGGGGTTGACGTCGCGGAAGGCCAGCGTTCGATCGGTCTCGTAGACGATCTCCGCGGGAATCTCCTTGGCCACGATTCTGCAGAACAGGCAGTCGGCTTCGCTCACCATGCAGGCACCATACCGCTGAGGACGTTGCGAATCGGTGATGGTTCCCGTCCGCAAACAAAGATCCACCCAGATATGGTGGGTGTGCAAAACTTCAACCACGACAGCCCTTTGCGCGCAGCAATATATGGCCGCCTGGCGAGGACACGACTGGGTCATGCCCCCTAATGAACCGGAAGAGCGTAAACCCTCTGGGAAGGCCAAGCGTCCCACTGATGTGACCACCGAGACCCTCGTGGCCGACAGGTCGCTCGGGGCGGTGCCCGTCGGATGGGATGCCGACATGGCCGTTACCGCGCTCTACAGCGCGCACTATCGGTCTCTTGTCCGTCTCGCCGTCTTACTCGTCCGCGATATGGCAACCGCGGAGGAGGTCGTGCAGGACGCGTTCGTCGCCATCCATGGCGCCTGGCGTCGACTGCGCGACACCGACAAGGCACTGGCCTACCTGCGACAGTCGGTCGTCAACCGATCACGTTCGGTGCTTCGGCACCGGGCGGTCGTCGAGAAGTACGCGCCCAAGGGCATGCCCGACGCGCCGAGCGCCGAGAACGGGGCGATCGGCGAGTTCGAGCGTTCCGCCGTCATCGAGGCGCTTCGCGGGCTGCCCGCACGCCAGCGGGAGGCCCTGGTCCTGCGTTACTACGGAGACCTGTCCGAGGCGCAGATCGCCCATGCGATGGGCATCAGCAAAGGCGCGGTCAAGAGTCACACGGCTCGCGGGATGGCCGCCCTACGAACCTCACTGGAGCAACTGTCATGACCGACTCCCCGGATGAGTACGGCGAGCTGCTTCGCCGCGCGCTCAGCGCGGAGGCGAACTCGGTCGTTCCCTCCCCGGACGGGCTGGAGGTGATCCGCGGCCGCATCGAGCGGCGCGGGATCCGCCGGCTGGTCTGGTGGCGCGCCGGAGCCTCCGTCGCGGGCGCGGTCCTCGTCGCGGCGACCGTCGTCATGGTGGTTCCCCAGTTCCGCGAGGAGGTGGGCCGTCAGGTGAGGTCCGGGGTGGTCAACTTCACCGAGTCGACCCCGCCCGTCGACGGGTCCGCCACCTCACGCCCCCCGGCGTCCGCCTCGCAGCCGCCGTCCGATCATGCCCCGCTCCCGGCCGCCACCAGGTCCGAGCCCGGCGCCACCATGCTCTCGCCGAGGCCCGCACCGTCCAGGAGCGCGGCGCCCAGCGCGCGGCCGACCTCCAGGGCGACCCGGGCGCCCGCGGCTTCCAGCCCGACGCCGACGCCGACCCCCACCTGCCCCACCCCCCTCGACAGCCCCACCGTCGAGCCCAGCGGGATCATCAGGAAGTGCGAGGAGATCGAGGCGACACCGACGCCGACGCGGACGAGGCCGGCCCCCTCGGAGAGCCCGTGCTCGCCCGACGGGTGCGCGCCCTCGGACGACGTGTCGCCCCCCCTGCCCACGGAGGTGGGCACCCCGATCCCGCTCCCCACCCAGAGCTAGCGCGGTGACCGGTCACGGCGGCCCCTGACCGGTTCTCTCGCCGCCCTCCTCGTGGGGCGTGCCCTCTCAGAAGGTCTTCTCGCCCTTTTCGCGGGACGGGTCATCGGAGGTGTCACGCGACGGATCCACCGGGACCGGCGGCCACCGGAAGGTGACCGCCGAAAGACGACGCCGGAGGGTGACCGGCCGCGCACCGGCGGGATGTCACCGGCGGGATGTCACCAGCGGCCACTGCGCGTCTGGAGCACCGCCGCGGCGACGACCCCGGCCGTCGAGGTGCGCAGCACCGTCGGCCCGAGCAGCGCCGGCACCGCCTTGGCCTCGCGGAACGCGGCGATCTCCTCCCCCGACACCCCGCCCTCGGGGCCGACCACCACGACGATGTCGCCGCCGGCCGGAAGGGACAGCCCGGACAGCGGGGCGGCGGCCTCCTCGTGCAGCACCACACCCAGCGCCGCCGCCGACAGCAGGGCGGCGACCTTCGCGGTGGACGCGAGCTCCGTCACCTCGGGCAGGTGGAAGCGGCGCGACTGCTTGCCCGCCTCGCGCGCCGTGGAACGCCAGCGGGCCAGCGACCTGGCCGCCCGCTCGCCCTTCCACTGGGTGACGCACCTGGCCGCGGACCAGGGGACGATCACGTCGACCCCCGCCTCGGTCATCATCTCCACGGCCAGCTCGCCCCGGTCGCCCTTGGGCAGGCCCTGGACCACGACCAGGCGCGGCGAGGGTACGGGAACGTCGTGGCGGCGCAGCACCTCGACCCGGAGCGAGTCCTTGCCCGCCTCGGTCACCACGCACTCGGCGACGGAGCCCGCCCCGTCGGTCAGGTCGAGCCGCTCGCCCGCCCGCAGCCGCCGTACGGCCGCCGCGTGGCGCCCCTCGGGACCGCCGAAGACGAACGCCGGCCTGGCCAGGTCGGCGGGGTCGGCCAGGAAGACCGGGACGGTCATGGGCCGTCGGGGCGGACCCGGCCGGGACGGCCCGGCCGGGCCTGTGAGCGGGCCGGTTCAGCGGCCGTCGAATCAGCGGCCATTGAAGGCGTCGCGCAGGCGGGAGAAGAAGCTCTGCTGGCCGGGGGCGAACTTGCCCGGCGGGCGCTCCTCGCCGCGGAGCCTGGCGAGCTCCTTCAGGAGCCCCTCCTGCTCGGCGTCGAGGCGGGCGGGGGTCTCCACGTTCACGTGGATCAGCAGGTCGCCGCGGCCCGTCTCGTTCAGGCGCTGCACGCCCCGCCCGTAGAGCGGGATCGTCTGCCCCGACTGCGTGCCGGGGCGGATGTCGAGCTCCTCGGCGCCGTCGAGCGTCTCCATGGTCAGGATGGTGCCGAGCGCGGCCGCGGTCATCGGGATCTGCACGGTGCAGTGCAGGTCGTCGCCGCGCCTCTCGAAGATCTCGTGGGGGCGCTCGACGATCTCCAGGAACAGGTCGCCGGGCGGGCCTCCGCCCGGGCCGATCTCGCCCTCGCCGGCGAGCTGGATGTGGGTGCCGTCCTCGACACCGGCCGGGATGCGGACCTTGATGGTCCGGCGGGTGCGGACCCGGCCGTCGCCGGAGCACTCCTGGCAGGGGTTGCGGATGATCGACCCGAAGCCGCCGCACTGGGGGCAGGGGCGGGAGGTCATGACCTGGCCGAGGAAGGACCGGGTGACCTGGGACACCTCGCCCCGGCCGTGACACATGTCACAGGTGTCGGGGTGGGTGCCGGCCGCGGCGCCGGAGCCCGTGCAGACGTCGCAGACCACGGCGGTGTCGACGACCAGCTCGCGGGTCGTGCCGAAGCCCGACTCGCGCAGGTCGAGCTCGACCCGGATGGTGGCGTTGCGCCCGCGCCGGGCACGGGAGCGGGGGCCGCGGCCACCGCCGCCACCGGCCGCGCCGAAGAAGGCGTCCATGATGTCGCTGAAGGGGAAGCCCGCGCCGAAGCCTCCGGCTCCCGCGCCGCCGCCCGAGGCGAACGGGTCGGCCCCCATGTCGTACATCTGCCGCTTGCTGGAGTCGGACAGGACCTCGTAGGCCTGGGTGATCTCCTTGAAGCGTTCCTGGGTCTCGGGGTCGGGGTTGACGTCGGGATGCAGCTCGCGCGCCAGGCGGCGGTACGCCTTCTTGATCTCCTCCGCACTGGCGTCGCGGCGCACCCCGAGGGTGCCGTAGTAGTCGCTCTTAGCCACTTTTCGTTGACCTCTTATGATGCAGCCAGGATCTGGCTGACGTAGCGTGCCACCGCGCGCACCGCGCCCATCGTGACCGGGTAGTCCATTCGCGTCGGGCCCAGCACACCGAGCCGGGCCAGTTGCTTGTCCCCCGAACCGTATCCGGCGGCGACGATGGACGTGCCCTGGAGTCCGGTGTAGGGGTTCTCCGAGCCGATCCGCACGGTCAGCGCCGAAAGGTCCGAGGTCTCACCGAGCAGTCGCATCAGCACGACCTGCTCTTCCAGGGCCTCCAGCACGTCGCGGAGGCCGACGGTGAAGTCGGCTCCCGCGAGGTTGGCGGCCCCGGCAAAAACGATCTTCTCATCATGCCGGTCCACCAGGGATTCCAGCAGCACTGACAGGATAGTGGCAGCGAGCGGCCGGTCCTCCGTGGGCAGCCGCTCCGGCAGGTCGGCGACCTTGTCGGGGACGCTGGTGAGCCCGCACCCGTCGAGGGAGGCGTTGAGCATCGCGCGCAGGTGGGCCACGCGCTGCTCGTCGACGACGCTGGACAGCTCGACCACGCGCTGCTCGACCCTGCCGGTGTTGGTGATCAGGACGAACATCAGCCGGCGCTCGCTCAGCGGCACCAGCTCGACGTGCCTGACCGTCGAGTGGGTCAGCGTGGGGTACTGCACCACGGCGACCTGCCGGGTGAGCTGGGCCAGGAGCCGTACCGTCCGCATGACGACGTCGTCGATGTCCACCGCGCCCGCGAGGAAGCTCTCGATGGCCTTGCGCTCCGCGCTCGACAGGGGTTTCACCTGCGAGAGCCTGTCGACGAAGAGCCGGTAGCCCTTGTCGGTGGGCACCCGGCCGGCGCTGGTGTGGGGCTGGGCGATGTAGCCCTGCTCCTCCAGCACCGCCATGTCGTTGCGGATCGTCGCCGGGGACACCCCGAGGTTGTGCCGGTCCGCGAGAGCCTTCGAACCCACCGGCTCGTTGGTGGACACGTAGTCCTCGACGATGGCGCGGAGCACGGCGAGCTTTCGGTCGTCGACCAACGTGGTCACCTCCCTGCCTGCGTTCAGAGGGAAACACGAGGTTTGGCACTCTGTGTTCCCGAGTGCCAAGTGTACGGCCCCGGTGCGGAAGGCGCGATAAGCAAGAGCTGCGGATGATGACGGCAAGCCGTTGTCAAGTCAACTGCTATCGCGATCCAAGCGGCACCCACCACAATTTGGGCATGTCCCAAGATTTCGGTTCTTATCCGGGCGATGCCTCCCGCAACCCCGGTCACGGCGCCCCCCAGCAGCCGTATGGCCAGCAGCAGTACGGTCAACAGCAGTACGGCCAGCAGCCCCCCTCGTACGGTTACGCGCCCCCCGGTTACGGCGCCCCGCAGGGACCGCCCCCGCCCAGCGGGAAGATCAAGCCTGGCATCGGGTGGATCGTCGGGGCATGGCTGATCGCCCTGGTCAGCATCATCGTCGGCATCGGCGGCTTCGCCGGCGGCCTCGTCGGCGCGGTCACCGACGCGGCGCCGACGCAGACGTTCGCCCCCGGCCAGGCCACGACGGTGAAGATCGATCCCGCGGACAAGCCGGCGATCTACGTCGCCACGGGCGGCCCCACCCAGTTCGAGTGCACGCTGAAGGGCGGCACGGGCACGCCCAGCCTGCAGAAGCCCGACATCCAGCAGACCGTCGCGGGGTCCGACGGCGTCACCTGGGAGATGGGCCTGCGGGTCGGCGTGGACCAGGCGGGCGACTACCAGGTCCAGTGCTCCGCCGAGCCCGCGGAGGGCACGACCTTCGGCCTGGGCAAGGAGCTGGCCGCCGACTCGCTGGTGGGCGGGGTGCTCGCCCTGTTCCTGATCCCCGCCGTCGGGATCCTGCTGGCCATCGTCGTGACGATCGTCGTGCTGGTGAAGCGGAGCAACGCCCGCAAGCGCCGGGCCGCCGCGGTGCCGGTGGGGCAGTGGGGACAGCCGGGACCCTACGGCGGGTGACGGTGGTGTTTGCTAGCGTCCCACCTGATCCCCGGGGAGAGAGGGTGGGCGGTCGGTGATGTACGAGCGTGACGTTCTGGCGGGAGACTGGCGGCGCCCGCGCAGGGGGACGATCCCCCAGGTGCCCGCGGAGCTCGACCTGGTCGTCGAGGACGCCGACGGCGGCTTCTGCGGCGCCGTGGTGGCCTGCGACAAGGAGGCCGTCACCCTGGAGGACCGGTTCGGGCGCCGCCGGGTGTTCCCGCTGGAGCCGGCCGCGTTCCTCCTGGAGGGCAAGGTGGTGACGCTCGTGCGGCCCGCCGCCGCGCCGCGCGCCCCCAGGCGGAGCGCGTCGGGCTCCATCGCGGTGGAGGGCCTGCGGGCCCAGGTCGCCAAGGAGAGCCGGATCTACGTGGAGGGCGTGCACGACGCCGCGCTCGTGGAGAAGGTGTGGGGGCACGACCTGCGGGTCGAGGGGGTGGTCGTGGAGTATCTGGAGGGCGTCGACCACCTGCCCTCGATCGTGGAGGAGTTCGGCCCGGGGCCGGGACGGCGGCTGGGCGTGCTCGTCGACCACCTGGTCCCCGGCTCCAAGGAGAGCCGGATCGCCGCGCGGGTCTCCTCGCCGCACGTGCTGGTCGTCGGGCATCCGTTCGTGGACGTCTGGCAGGCGGTCAGGCCGGATGTGCTCAAGATCCCTTCCTGGCCGTCGGTGCCGCGCGGCGTGCCCTGGAAGGAGGGCGTCGTCGCCGCGCTGGGCTGGGACGTGGAGCCCGGCGTCGCGTGGCGCCGCATTCTCGGATCGGTCACGACATACGCCGATCTGGAGCCCGAGCTCCTCGGTCCCGTCGAGGAGCTGATCGACTTCGTGACGGCTCCCGGCGAGGATGACTAGTCCGTCAATTCTTCAGGAGGGGACATGAGCGAGAACCCCGAGGACCCACCGGGCGACGACCGGACCCGGCGCATCGGCGACCCCCCGCCCGGCCACACGTGGCCCGGCCAGGGCGCCCCGCCCCCCGGCCAGGGCTACGGACAGCCGAACCAGGGCTACGGCCACCCCGATCCGGGACACGGGCAGCCCGGCCAGGGATATGGGCAGCCCGGCCAGGGCTACGGGCAGGACCAGAGGTACGGGGGCTACCCGCCGCCGCCCGCCTCCCCGTACGACGCGGGCGGCCATCAGAGCGGTTACCAGGGCGGTTACCAGCCCGGATACCCCGAGCACGGCGCGTACAACGCGTACAACTCCCACGGCGCCGCGCAGGGATACGGCTACCAGGCGCCGCCCGGCACGTACGGCCCGCGGCCCGGCAGCGACGACACCACCATGGCGATGCTCGCCCACCTGCTGGGCCTGCTGACCTCCTTCGTCGGGCCGCTGGTGCTCTATCTGGCGAAGAAGGACGAGTCGCCCTACGCGCGCGACCAGGCCGCCGAGGCGCTCAACTTCCAGCTCACGGTGTTGATCATCTACTTCGTCTCCTGGATCCTGGCGTTCGTGCTCATCGGCTTCGTGCTGATGTTCTTCCTCTGGATCGGCTCGATCGTCATGGCGATCGTCGCCGCGGTGGCGGCCAACCGGGGAGAGACGTACCGCTATCCGGTGAACATCCGCTTCGTCAGCTGACCCGGCCGGCCGCCGGGACCGGGCCTCAGGTGAGGTCGCGGACCAGGGCGTCGGCCAGCAGGCGGCCGCGCAGGGTGAGCACCGCGCGGCCCGCCTTGAACGGCTCCACCTCCAGCAGGCCGTCGGCCAGCGCGCGGGCCACCACCGGAGGGCGTTCCAGCTCCCGGAGCGGGAAGCCCTGCGCGAGACGCAGCTCCAGCATCAGCCGCTCCACCGCCCTGTCCCCCTGGCCCAGCACCTCGCGCGCGTGCGCGGGCGAGGTGCCCGCGGCCAGGCGCTGGGCGTAGGCGGCGGGGTGCTTGACGTTCCACCAGCGGGTGCCGCCGACGTGGCTGTGCGCCCCCGGGCCGACGCCCCACCAGTCGCCGCCGGTCCAGTAGAGCAGGTTGTGCCGGCAGCGCCCGGCCTCCGAGGTCGCCCAGTTGGACACCTCGTACCACTCGAACCCCGCCTCGGCCAGCATGGCGTCGGCGATCAGGTAACGGTCGGCGGCCACGTCGTCGTCGGGCATCGGGAGCTCGCCGCGCCTGATCCTGGCCGCCAGCTTCGTCCCGTCCTCGACGATCAGCGAGTACGCGGAGACGTGGTCGGGCCCCGCCTCGATCGCCGCGGCCAGCGAGGCGCGCCAGTCGTCGTCGCTCTCCCCCGGCGTGCTGTAGATCAGGTCGAGGTTGACGTGGTCGAACCCCGCCTCCCTGGCCTCTCGCACGGCCCGCGCGGGGCGGCCGGGGGTGTGGCGGCGGTCCAGCACCTGGAGCACGTGCTCGCGGGCGCTCTGCATCCCGAAGCTCATCCGGTTGAACCCGCCCGCGCGCAGCTCCGCCAGGTAGGCGGGGTCCACCGACTCGGGGTTGGCCTCGGTGCTCACCTCGGCACCGGGGGCGAGCCCGAACTCCTCGTCGATCGCCCGCAGGATCCGTACCAGGTCCCCGGCGGGGAGCAGGGTGGGGGTTCCCCCGCCGAAGAACACGGTCTCGACGGGAAGGCGCGTGGGGCCGAGATTGGCCCGCGCCCGCCGCACCTCGTCGACGGCGGTGTCCGCGTAGTCCTTCTGCGACGCGCCCGGGCCGAGCTCGGACGCCGTGTAGGTGTTGAAGTCGCAGTAACCGCACCGGGTCACGCAGAAGGGGACGTGGACGTAGAAGCCGAAGGGCCGCTCGCCGAGCCCGGCGAGCGCGCTCTCCGGCAGCTCGCCCGAGGTGGGTACGGGATCCCCGTCGGGAAGTGTGGATGGCACGCCCCAAGTCTGCCGCTTCCCCGGCGATGCGCGGTACGCCGGAGCTCAGGACCCTCCGTGACCGAATTCCGCCCCCTGCTGCGCGGTACGCCGAGCCCCGGGCACCTCAGCGACCGGCGCTCCCCCGGAACCTCTTCCCCCGCCGCGCGGTACGCCGAGGTCCGACGTGACCGGTGCTCCCGGGGGTCAGATCTCGTGCTCGTCCCGCACCGGCAGGCCGTACCGCCGGGCGAGGGGGTTCCACAGCTTCAGGAAGCCCCGCTTGGCCGTGGTCGCCTCGCCGGAGAAGGCCAGGCCCCGCCGGTAGTCCTCGTCGCCGCTCCAGGCACGGCCGCACCCGGCCTCCTGACGGGTCGCCCAGGCGAGGAACGCCTCGTCGGCGTCGAAGGAGGCGGTCAGGGCCCTGGTGAGGCGCGCCTTGACCGCGTCGCCGCCGTCGAGCTCGCCGGTGCTCAGCGCGTTGACCTGGACCACCTGCTCGCGGCGGGCGGCGGTGATCCGCTGGAGCGTGGCGAGCCCGGTGGCGGTGCCCTCGCAGGAGCGCAGCTGGTCGAGGGCCGAGCCGAGACCCGACCTGGAGCCGCCGCTGTCGGCGAGCAGGGCGTCGAGGACCCTGGCCTGGGTCTCGGCGTCCTGGGGCGCCTGGGGAGCCCGCCCCGCCGGGGGTGTCCCGGTCTCGGCCTCCGCCCGGTCGCCGCTCGTCGCCGCCCCGACGCCGCCCGCCACGGACGTGCCGCCGTCTCGCGGGACGAGCCGGAAGGCCCCGGCGGCGGCCAGCGCCGTCGCAAGGACCACGGCCGTCGCGACCAGCGGCCAGACCTTGCGATCCGCTCGGGGCGGGCGGTCCCGGCCCCGGTTCGGCGGGGGTTGCCAGGGCCGCTCGTCCCGCTGGGGAGGCCGCTCCTCCGGAGGGAGGTGCTGCTGCCAGTCGGCGGGATCCTGCCGCCACTCGCCGGGCGGGACCCGGGTCTCGCCCGGGGGAACGCCGTGCGAGGGCTGAGCCGGCGGGGACTGATTCAGCGGAGGCTGTCCCCCTGTCGACGCCCCGCACCTGGGGCATCGCGACAGCCCGCGTACAGGGGTGCCACATCGGTTGCAGAACGCCTGCTGCTCCATGCCTTACGAAGTTAGCCGAAGCACCCCGCCCTCCACCGGTCAAAACGCCGTTGGCCGTTGACGGCCAGATCACGCAGGTCTACGATCCGTGAAAACTTAAAGGAAAGTTTCCTATAAGTTACTATTCCAAGCAGTGGAGAAGCCCGTGCAGAGACTCCTCCGTAAAGTGATCGCGGCAGCCCTCGCCGCGGGTCTCGCGGCGGTGGCCTTACCGGCCCCGGCCCAGGCCCAGACCTCCCCGGGACACGGTGACCGCTACAAGCGGGTCGCCTACTTCATCCAGTGGGGCGTCTACGGTCGCAACTACCACGTCAAGGACATGGAGACCAGCGGCGCCGCCGCCAAGCTGACCCACATCAACTACGCCTTCGGCTTCGTCAACGCCGGGGGCGACTGCTACTCCCCCGACCCGTGGGCCGACTGGCAGCGCCCGGTGCCCGCCGAGCAGAGCGTGGACGGCGTCGCCGACGCCGAGGGCCAGGCGCTGAACGGCAACCTGAACCAGCTGAAGAAGCTCAAGGCCAAGCACCCCGGCCTCAAGGCGCTGATCTCCCTCGGCGGCTGGACCGGTTCGAAGTACTTCTCCGACGCGGTGCTCACCCCCGAGGGCCGCGCCAAGCTGGCCTCCTCCTGCATCGACCTGTGGCTCAAGGGCAACCTGCCCGGCACCGCGGCCGGCACCGGGGCGGGCGTGTTCGACGGCATCGACCTCGACTGGGAGTGGCCCGGTTCCTCCGGCGAGGTCGGCAACATCATCCGTCCCGAGGACAAGCGGAACTTCACCCTGTTCGTCACCGAGCTCCGCCGCCAGATGAACGAGTTCGACCGGCGCAGCGAGCTGACCGCCTTCCTGCCCGCCGCCGCCGCGAAGATCGACGCGGGCTTCGAGGTCCGCGACGTCTTCAGGCAGCTCACCTTCGCCACCGTCCAGGGCTATGACCTGCACGGATCGTGGGAGACCGTCACCGGCCACAACGGCAACCTGTTCAACGACCGGCGCGACCCCAACCCGGTGAAGTACAGCGTGGACCAGACCGTCCGCGACTACCTGACGCGCGGCGCGCCCGCCAAGAAGATCGTGGTGGGTGTGCCCGCGTACGGCCAGGGCTGGACCGGCGTCACCGGCGGCAGGAACGGCCTGTACGGCACCGCGACCGGCCCCGCTCCCGGCACCTTCGCCGCCGGAAGCGAGGACTACAAGATCCTCGTGAACAAGCCGGGCAAGCGCTACCGCGACCTGCTGACCGGGTCCGTGTGGCTCTACGACGGCAACGAGTTCTGGTCCTACGACGACCCGGCCTCGCTGCTCCAGAAGGCGGCCTACATCCGCCTGAAGGGCCTCGGCGGCTCGATGATGTGGTCCATCGACCAGGACGACAGCAAGGCGTCGCTCACCTCGGCGCTCTACAGCGTCCTGCGCTGAGCGATCCCCTCATACCGGGCGAGGCCGCAGGATCTGGGTCATCTGCGGCCTCGCCCGCACGTTCTACTTCTTGGCCTTGTCCGTGGACGACTCGGTGGACAGCGCGGCGACGAACGCCTCCTGGGGCACCTCGACGCGGCCGACCATCTTCATCCGCTTCTTGCCCTCCTTCTGCTTCTCCAGCAGCTTGCGCTTACGGGAGATGTCGCCGCCGTAGCACTTGGCGAGGACGTCCTTGCGGATGGCGCGGATGTTCTCACGGGCGATGACCCGGGCACCGATGGCCGCCTGGATCGGCACCTCGAACTGCTGCCTGGGGATGAGCTCGCGCAGCTTCTTGGCCATCTCGACCCCGTAGGCGTACGACTTCTCCCGGTGGACGATGGCGCTGAAGGCGTCCACGGCCTCGCCCTGGAGCAGGATGTCGACCTTGACCAGGTCCGACTCCTGCTCGCCCGAGGGCTCGTAGTCCAGCGAGGCGTAGCCGCGCGTACGGGACTTGAGCTGGTCGAAGAAGTCGAAGATGATCTCGCCGAGCGGCATGGTGTAGCGGATCTCGACGCGGTCCTCGGACAGGTAGTCCATGCCCTGCAGGTTGCCCCGGCGGTTCTGGCAGAGCTCCATGATGGCGCCGATGAACTCCGAGGGGACGAGCACGGTCGTCTTGACCATCGGCTCGAAGACCTTCTCCACCTTGCCGGTGGGGAACTCCGAGGGGTTGGTGACGACGACCTCCTTGCCGTCCTCCATGATCACCCGGTAGACGACGTTGGGCGCGGTGGAGATGAGCGAGAGGTTGAACTCGCGCTCCAGCCGCTCGCGGACGATCTCCATGTGCAGCAGGCCGAGGAAGCCGCAGCGGAACCCGAAGCCCAGGGCCGCGGAGGTCTCCGGCTCGTAGTCGAGGGCGGCGTCGTTGAGCTGGAGCTTGTCCAGGGCCTCGCGAAGGTCGGGGTAGTCGTCGCCGTCGATGGGATACAGGCCGGAGAAGACCATGGGCTTGGGGTGCTCGTACCCGCTGAGCGCCTTGACCGCCGGACGCGTCACGGAGGTCACCGTGTCGCCGACCCGCGACTGGCGGACGTCCTTCACGCCGGTGATCAGGTAGCCCACCTCACCGACGCCGAGCCCCTGGTCAGCGATCTTCGGCTCGGGCGAGATGACGCCGATCTCCAGCGTCTCGTGGGCCGCGGTGGTCGACATCATCAGGATGCGCTCGCGCTTGCCCAGGTGGCCGTCCATGACCCGGACGTAGGTGATCACGCCGCGGTAGGTGTCGTACACCGAGTCGAAGATCAGCGCGCGGGCGGGCGCCTCGGCGTCGCCGACCGGGGCCGGGACGTTCGCCACCACGTGGTCCAGCAGCTCGCGGACGCCGATGCCGGTCTTGCCGGAGACCTTCAGCACGTCCTCGGGCTCGCAGCCGATGAGGTGGGCGATCTCCGCGGCGTACTTCTCCGGCTGGGCGGCCGGCAGGTCGATCTTGTTGAGCACCGGGATGATCGTCATGTCGTTGTTCATGGCCAGGTAGAGGTTGGCCAGCGTCTGCGCCTCGATGCCCTGCGCGGCGTCGACCAGCAGGATCGCGCCCTCACACGCCTGGAGCGACCGGGAGACCTCGTAGGTGAAGTCGACGTGCCCGGGGGTGTCGATCATGTTGAGGACGTAGTCGGTGTCGCCGACCTTCCACGGGAGCCTGACCGCCTGCGACTTGATCGTGATGCCGCGCTCGCGCTCGATGTCCATCCGGTCGAGATACTGAGCACGCATGGAACGGTCGTCGACGACTCCGGTGATCTGCAGCATCCGATCGGCGAGCGTCGACTTGCCATGGTCGATATGCGCGATGATGCAGAAGTTGCGGAGCACAGCGGGGTCGGTCTGGCCAGGCTGAATGCGCACCGGGGTCCGTTTCAACAGATTGATGACGATCACACGGCTGGCATGCCAGCCGTCTTCCATGGTGACATGTCCGGGTGATTGCCCGGACCAGAGCACGGCGCGGCCTGCGGTTCCTCGCTATGGTGGCGGCCCTGCTCCTCGCGCTTCCAGGGGTGGCCGTGGCCACCCTCACCCTGCAGTTTACCGGGACACCCGCCCCATGGGCCAAGACGACCGGCCACGACGCCCTGTGGCTGGGCCACGCGTGGGTCGACGGCCGCAAGACGGCCGGCGACGTGCGCGCCCTCGCCGCCCGGCTGCGAAAGACCGGGATCAAGGACGTGTACGTCCACTCCGGCCCGTTCGACCCCGACGGGACACTGCCCGCCGGCAAGTACCCGAAGGCGGCCGACTTCCTGAAGTGGTGGCGCGAGGAACTTCCCAAGGTCAGGGTGTCGGCCTGGCTCGGCCAGAAGGTCGACGGCGTCCTGGACCTCGACGACGCGGCCTCCAGGCAGCGCGTGCTGGACGGCGCCCGCGCGATCACGACGCTCGGCTTCGACGGCGTCCACTACAACTTCGAGCCGATCGGCGACGGCGACACCGACTTCCTCGACCTGCTGACCCGGACCCGCGCGATCGTGGGCGACGGCCTGCTCTCCACCTCGACCCCGCAGATCGAGCCGTTCCCGCTCGTCCGCCCGGCGGCGCGCGCGGCCACCGGCCGCGACAAGTACTGGTCGCCCGGCTACTTCGGCCAGGTGGCGAAGCTCACCGACCAGGTCGCGATCATGACCTACGACTCCTACCTCCCCTTCCCCTCCGTCTACGGCGGCTACGTCGTGCGGCAGAGCTCGCTGGCGCTGGAGCTCGTCCCCGAGGGGAAGACGGTGCTGATCGGCGCCCCGGCCTATCACGACCACGGCGTGCCCTGGGCCGACGAGGCCGAGAGCGTCGAGAACGCGGCCAGGGGCGCCCGGCTGGCGTTGACCTCCTACGGCAGACCGCGCGAGCGTTTCGGCCTGGCGCTCTACGTCGACTTCGCCGCCACCAAGGAGGACTGGGCGGAGTACGAGAAGTTCTGGTTCAAGCCGTGAGGATTCCGGTCCGAGCCATCATCATCACACGCTAAACTGATCAGGCATCCTTCTGCCCGGCCCGTCGATTTGAGTGTCGACCACGGCAGTTGGTAGCCTAGTCAACTGCGTGTGGCGCGCCCTCTCTGCCCGCGCGCCCCATCCAACGACATTCACCGAGGCTTCTTCGTGGCGAACATCAAGTCCCAGATCAAGCGCAACCGGCAGAACGAGAAGGCCCGGCTGCGCAACAAGGCTGTCAAGTCTTCCCTGAAGACGGCCATCCGCAAGTTCCGCGAGGCCGCCGACCAGGGCAACGTCGAAGAGGCCGTCGTGCTGCAGCGCGCCGCCTCCCGCCAGCTGGACAAGGCTGCCAGCAAGGGCGTGATCCACCGGAACCAGGCCGCCAACCGCAAGTCGGCGATCGCCCAGCGCGCCGCCGCCCTGTCGGCCGCCAAGTAGTTCCAGATTTCGCGAACGCCGCACCCTTCGGGGATGCGGCGTTCTTGCGTCTCAGGCTCACTCTCCCCTGCACACCCGGCCCCGCCTCGCGTCTCTTCCCCGCGTGTCTGACGCCCCGTCCCGCGCGTCTCACCCCGGCTCTTCCCGATCCTCCCGGCGGCGCCTAGCGCCCCGTGCGGCTGGCGACCACGGTCTGGACCATGTGCTCCAGCGCGTACGCCGGGTCGGCTCCGCCACCCTTCACCTGGGCGTCGGCGAGGGCGGCGGCCTGGATCGCACGGGCGAGGCCCTCGGGACCCCAGCCGTTCAGCTGCCGCTGGACCCGCTCGATCTTCCATGGCGGCATGCCGAGCTGGCCGGCGAGCTGGCCGCCCCGGAGGTTGCGGGGAGCGCCTCCCACCTTGGCCAGCGAGCGCAGCCCACCGGCGAGCGCGCTCACCAGCAGGACCGGCGCCGTACCGGTCGAGAGCGCCCAGCGCAGCTGTTCCAGGGCGTCGCCCAGCCGCCCCTCGACGGCCGAGTCGGCCACGGTGAACCCGCTGACCTCGGCCCTGCCCCGGTGGTAGCGCGCGACGGCGGCCTCGTCGATCGTCTTGCCGGGGGTGTCGAAGGCGAGCTGGCTGCACGCGGCGGCCAGCTCGCGCAGGTCGTTGCCCACGGCGTCGAGGAGCGCGGCGGCGGCGTCGGCCCCGATGGTGCGGCCGGCCCGCTTCAGCTCCGCCTTGACGAACGCCAGGCGCTCGGCCGCCTTGGTCACCTTGGTGACGGAGACCACCTGGGCTCCGGCCTTCTTGAGCCCGTCGACCAGGGCCTTCCCCTTGACGCCCCCCGGGTGGACGAGGACCAGCACGGTCTCGTCCGCCGGGTGGGCCGCGTAGGAGACGACCTCGGCGATGACGTCCTTGCCGAGGTCCTGGGCCGAGCGGACGACCACCACGGACCTGTCGCCGAACAGCGAGGGCGACGTCATGCGGGTGAGCTCTCCGAGCTCCATCTTCGAACCGGGGAGATCGTGCACCTCGGCGGTCGGGTCGGCGGCCTTGGCCGCCGAGGTCACCTCGCTCACCGCGCGGTCGGCCAGGAGTTCCTCGTCGCCGAGTATCAGGATCACGGGTGCCGGATCGGTTGCCGCCATGTCGAGCAGCATGCCATGTCCCGGTGACCGGATGAGCCGCCGGCAAGTCGTTCGCAATCGGAATGCAGGTGCCGGGAGGCACCCTGAGAACAGCACAGGAGGTGAGAACCATGACAAACTCCACTATTCGCCGCCACGCCTGCCCGCGCTGCGGGACGTCCCTCGACGAGGGCCCGATCATGTACCGTTGCGCGCGCTGCAGCCGGTCGGTCTACGCCGCCGACGTGAACACCGAGTTCCGCCGTCCGGCCAGGATCGGGAGCTGACCCGCGCCTCCCGGCCAGAGCCGGGAACCGCCCCCCACCGCCCGGCCAGAGCCGGGGCCTGACCCCGCACCGGCCCCGTCCATCCGGACCGTCCGCCAGTGGGGCCCCGGGCCGCCCGCCAACGGGGCCGCGCGTCCCCGGGCGACGACGGCCAGAGCCCCCTCACGGACCACCACCGCGAGGTCGCCCGACAGATCCGTCCGGTAGGCGCGCACGCCGAGCCGGTGCAGCGCGGCCAGGGTCGACGAGGCGGGGTGGCCGTAGCCGTTGTCCGCCCCCACGCTGATCAGAGCGGCACGGGCGCCGGAGGCGGCGAGGAAGGCCGGGTCGTACCTGCCCGATCCGTGGTGCGGGACCTTGAGGATCTCGGCGGGCGGCAGGCCACGCCGGAGCAGCTCCGCCTGGGCCTCGGTCTCGATGTCGCCGCTGAGCAGAGCCGCCCCCGCCGCCCAGCGGACGTGCACCACGACGCTCGCGTTGTTGACGGCCGCCCCCTCCCCCGCTCCGGGCGGGGAGGCCTCGGCCGCCGGGCCGATGACGGTGAGCTCCGAGGGCCCGAACCGCCAGCTCGCGCCGGGCCTCGCCGCCCACTCGGCCACGTGGCGCCGGGCCAGATCAGCGCTCAGCCTCACCCCCTCGCGCTCTCCGGCACCGTGCGGGGTCACCACCACCGCTCCCACGGCGCGCCCGCGAAGGACACCGTCGAGACCGCCCACGTGGTCGAGGTGCGGATGGGTGAGGATGACCAGCGGCACCTCCCCGACCCCCATGGAGCGCAGGCAGCGGTCCACCGGCACCGGGTCCGGCCCCGCGTCCACCACCACGGCCCGCCCCGGCCCCGCCGCGACGAGCAGGGCGTCTCCCTGGCCGACGTCGCAGGCCACCAGCAGCCATCCGCGAGGCGGCCAGCGTGCCACGATCGGCACGGCCACCGTCACGGCGAGGACCAGCCCGGCCAGGGCCGCCAGGGCGATCAGTCGTGGCCGCCGGTGCCGCAGCACCAGCACGGCGAGTGGCACGGCGGCGGCCAGCAGGAGCAGCCCGGTGACGCCGCCCGGCCACGGGATCACGCCCAGCGGGAGCGCCGCGGTGTGCTCGGCCACCTCGATGATCCATCCGGTGGCCAGCCCCGCCGGACGGACCAGCAGCTGGGCGAGCCCCATGTGCAGGGGCGCGATCAACGCCACCGCGAAGCCGAGCAGGGTGGCCGGGGCCACGGCCGGGCCCGCGAGCAGGTTGGCCGGGATGGCCACCGGTGCGAGCTGCCCCGACATCAGGACCAGGACGGGGGTGACCGCGGCCTGGGCGGCGGCGGCCACGGCGGTCGCCTCGGCGAGCCATCGGGGCATGCGGGCCGAGAGCCGGTCGCGCCAGCCCGGGGCGAGGACCAGGATGCCCGCGGTGGCCGAGACCGACAGGGCGAAGCCGTAGGAGCGGGCGAGGCCGGGGACGAAGAAGACCAGCCCCAGGACCGTCGCCGACAGGGCCGCGACGCCGTCGCGCGAGCGGCCCGTGCCGAGGGCGAGGGCGGCGACCCCGCCCATCAGGAGGGCCCGCAGCACGCTGGGCGAGGGCCGGGCGACGACCGCGAAGGCGACCATGGCCGCCATCGCCAGCACCGCCCGCGCCGCGAGGGGCAGCCCGGCCGTCCTGGCCAGCGCGATCGCCGCCCCCGCCACGACGGCGAGGTTCGCGCCGGAGACCGCGAGGAGATGGCTGAGACCCGCCGCCTTGAAGTCGGCCTTGACCTGCTCGTCCATCCGGGACACATCGCCGACCACCAGGCCGGGCAACAACCCGCGCTGCGCCGGCGGCAACACGTCGGCCGCCTCCCGCAACCCCGACCTGAGCGCCCCGGCCGCGCGCTGCTCCCAGGAGGGCCCGCTCAGGACTCGTGGTGCCCCCCTGACCAGCACCACCGCCGCGAGCAGCTCTCCGGGGTCAGCCTTGCCGAAGCGCCCCCTGACCTCCACGCGCTGGCTGGGCAGCAGGGAGCGCCACTCCGCGCCGGAGGCGAACAGCACCACCGGGGCCCGCAGCGCCACCCTGCCCGCTCCCGTCCCGACCGACTCGACCCGGGCGGGCACCACGAAACCCTCTCGCGGGAAAGGCCCTCCTTTCTGCCTGGTCTCTCTGGGGTCGTCGGTCACCACCACCTCGGCCGTCGCCGAGGCGTTCCTGCCCGCGAGCTCGGCGACCGGCCCCGTGCCGACCGCGTGCACCCGGAACGCCACCGATCCCGCCACCGCGGCGGCGCACCCCAGGACCGCGATCACCGCGTTCCGCCGGCCCGTCGCCTCTCTGGCCCGGGTCAGGACGGCCACGGCCAGGGCACCCGCGGCCATGAGGCCGGCCGTCACCGCACCGGTCGCGGCCGAGCAGCCCAGCAGGACGAGAGCGGTCATCCACGAGACGGCCGCCGGCAGGACCAGCTGCGTGGCGTGCGCACGCCACCCCTTCCCGGAACCGTCAGAGTCTCCCGAGCCGCCCGGCCCGCCGGACCTTCCAGCCCGTCCGGGCTCTCCGAAGCCTCCGGACCCGCCGTGACCACCGGGGCCGTCCGAGGTGTCAGGGGCGGCGAGTGTGGTGGAGCTCGTCCTCGTGGCCGGGGCGTCAGACACGGGTCTTGTCACGCATCTCGGCGTACTTCCGGTCGCCTATCCCGCTCACGTCGCGGAGCTGCTCGACGGAGCGGAAGCCGCCGTGCGCGTCGCGGTATTCGACGATGCGCCGGGCGAGCACCTCGCCCACGCCCGGTAACTGCTCGAGCTGCTCGGGGGTGGCGGTGTTGAGGTCGACGACGGCGGTGGCGGGATCCGGGGGATTCACCGTGCCGGGCGCCGCCGCGACGGCGGCCGCGCCGGAAAGGCCGACGACGATCTGCTCGCCGTCGACGAGCCTGCGCGCGAGGTTGAGGGAACCCGTGACGGCTGTTCCACGGACACCCCCGGCCTCCTGGACCGCGTCGGCGACCCGCGAACCGCCGGGCAATGTGATCACCCCGGGGCGGCGGACCTTGCCCGTCACGTGGACGGTCAGTTCGGCGACCGGCGCGGACTGCTGCCGCGAAGCGGTGACGGGCGCCGACAGCGGGGACCCGGAAACCGGCATCGGCGGGGCCAGGGGCTCGGGCTCCGGCTGGGAGCGCCAGGCGTACACACCGCCCGCGACGGTGGCCACGAGGGCGACGAGCAGCAGGAGGCGCAGCCCTGGGCGGTCAGGACCGATCGCGGCCTTCTGGGTGGTCACGACCTTGCGAAGCGCCTCGAAGGACGGAGGGATCGGCGCCGAACGCGTACGCGCGAAGGAAGCGTCGTGAACGACCGCGTCCTTTGGCTCGGCCCGGCCGCCGGACCGCGCGTGCCTGCCCGCACACGGCGTGCCGTCCGGACGGCATGGCGGGGGCACCGGGTCGGGTGATCCGCTCCCGGTCAGGCTCCGCAGCCGCGACTCGGCTTGGAACCGCTCGGTGTTCTGGCCTGTGGTCCGCACCCGCAGGACGTTACGGAGGCGGCGGCGAGCACACTTTCACCGAATCGCGTTCTGTGGACAGCGGGCCGCACGGACCGGATCGGGTGTTCTCACAGACCGGTGAACCTCACGGATCGGCGGACACCAGGGGCTCTCCGGCGGAGACGGTGACGCCGAGCATGCCGGGGCCGACGTGTGCGCCGATCACCGGGCCGACCTCGACGACGACGACCTTGGCGAGGGAGGGAACACGCTGTCGCAGTCGTACGGCCAGAGCCTCCGCGCGGGAGCGGGCGGCGAGATGCTGGACGGCGATCTCCACCGGGTCCGTACCCGCGGCCTCGACCGCGAGGTCCTCGAGGCGGGCGATGGCGCGGCTCGCCGTACGGACCTTCTCCAGGGGGACGATCGTGCCGTCGGAGATGTGCAGGATCGGCTTGATCATCAGCGCCGAGCCGAGGAGGCTCTCCGCCGCGCCGATCCGGCCTCCCCTGCGGAGATACTCCAGGGTGTCGACGTAGAAGAAGCTGCGGACCGACTCCGCGCGGCGGCGGGCGGCGTCCGCCACCTCGGTCCGGGTCGCGCCCTTCGCGGCGGCGCTCGCGGCGGCGAGGACGGGGAACCCGAGGCCCATGGCGATGGACCTGCTGTCGACGACGTCGACCGGAACGGGGGAATGCTCCGCCGCCGCGCGGGCGGCCTCGACCGTACCGGACATCTCAGCCGACAGGTGGATGGAGACGATGCCGGCCGCGCCCCGGGCCGCCGCCTCGGCGTAGGCGTCCGTGAAGCGGCGCGGGGCGGGCATGGAGGTCGTCACCTGGCCCCGTTCCCGCAGCGCGTCGCCCACGCTCGTGCCCTCGGTCCGCGTCATGTCGTCGAGCGCCCTGCCTCCCACGATCATCTGGAGCGGCACCACGACGATTCCCCCGCGGGAGACCTCCTCCGGCGGGAGGTAGGCGGTGGAGTCCGTGACGACGGCGACCCGTGGAGACATGTCCAGAGGTTACGGGGTGGAGATCACACGAAGGAGACGGGGCCGGGTTCCTCCCCCGCGAAAACCGTGAACCTCGAAAACCGTGAACACCGCGAACCTCGAACCTCGCGAACACCGCGAGGACCGCGCGAACGGCGAGGACCGCGCGAGCGTTGAGGAACCGTGCGGGCGAGGGCGAAGGCGGATACTCCGGAAAGGGGGAGGTCTACTGGACGGGGGTGCCGCCGCGCCAGACCCGGCGGGGCTTGAGGCCGAAGGACCAGGCGAAGGCGCCCTCGTGGTCGGCGTCCCACTGGACGATGTCGGCCAGGCGGCCGGGGGCGAGAACACCGCGATCGGGAGCGCCGAGGACCGTCGCACCACCGAGGGTGGCGGCCCGGAGGGCGTCGCCGACGCTCATGCCGAAGGCCGCGACGGCGAGGCTGATGACCAGGGACATCGAGGTGATGCCGCAGTGGCCCGGGTTGTGGTCGCTGCCGAGGGCCACGGTGACCCCCTGGGCGAGCATCCGGCGGACCGGGGGCAGGCTGCCACGCTGGAGGGCGGTCCCGGGGCAGACCACGGCGGGGACGCCGTAGCGGGCCAGGATCGCGATGTCCTCGTCGGTGGTGTGGTGGAGCAGGTCGGCGGAGGCGCAGCCGAGTTCGGCGGCGAGCTGGACGGCGCCGCGCCGGGTGTAGGCGCCGGCGTGCAGGCGGGGCAGCAGGCCGACGTTGCGCCCGGAGGCCAGGACCCAGCGGGCCTCCTCCGCGGTGAAGTGGCCCTCGTCGCAGTAGACGTCGACACCGTCGGCTCCCGCCGCGGCGGCGTCGGCGCACCAGGCGCCCACGGCCTCGACGTAGTCGCGCTGGCGGCCGAAGTATTCGGGCGGGACGACGTGCGCGGCCATGAAGGTCACGTGCACCCGCGGCATCATCGGCTCTTTCTCCAGCTCGCGCAGGAGTCGCACGTCGGCCAGCTCGCCGTCACGGGTGAGGTGGTAGCCGGTCTTGGCCTCGATGGTGGTGGTGCCGCTGAGCAGCCAGTCGCGAAGTCGCTCGCGGACGCCGTTGCAGAGCGTCCAGGGGTCGGTGCCGCGGGTGACCGTCACGGTGGAACCGATGCCGCCGCCCGCCGCGGTGATCGCGGAGGGGGTGGAGCCGCTGGAGCGCATCGCCATCTCGGCGTAGCGGTTTCCCGCGTAGACCGGATGGGTGTGCGCGTCGATCAGGCCGGGAGTGACCAGCGCGCCGCCCAGGTTCTCGACATGGTCGACGTCGACGATGTCGTCGACGACGCCGGGCACGCTCTGCGGAAGATCCGCGGCGCGGCCGACCCAGGCGATCCGGTCGTTGTGGACGAGGATCGCCGCGTTGCTGAACACGTCGTTTCCGGTCCAGAGCCGGCCGATGTTGGTCAGGAGGCGGACCGTCATCGCATCACCGCCTTGTGTTCAGGGGAAGACACTCGGAGGAGGAAGGCATCCGGACGGGGCGAGCCGTTCCGGACGTCGCCGGGCACCGTGCCCTTCAAACCCACTGTGAGTCCGGACGGCATCGGGGGTCTCCTGCTCTCATCCGCTTATCTGTTGTGCGGCGACAGTATCGCCGAGATCATGATCGGGCGATTTCAGTTCAGTTACGTTATTTCACAAGTCGGCCCGCTGTACAGGCTAATTGGGAAGAACGCCGCCCCTCCGCGACCGCACCTCACCCGCCGGCTCGACGATCACGTGTGGCGTTGAGCAACTTTCCACAGCTCAGACTACTTCTTCATCGCCCGTAACAGTAGTCACCAGAGCAACTTGCGTCATAACATCTCGCTAGATTTGCCTTATGGTAGCAATCCAAACCTTGGGCGACCACTGTCACTTTTGAGGCTTTTGTACGTTTTCGCGTTCTTGTAGTGCAGCCCTCACGGGCTCCGGAACGCAAGTTTTGGCATTGAAACACCGCTCACCACCACTCTAAGCTGACGCCCGGAAGGCTCGCACCCTCTCGGCTCCCCCTCCCCCGGCCCTCCGCGCCCCCTCCGCGCCCCCTCCGCGCCCCCTCCGCGCCCCCTCCGCGCCCCCTCGGCCCGCCCCCTTCCCAGCCCTCCGCGGCCACCCGCGGCCCTCCTCGGCCCTCCGCGACCACCCGCGCCCTTCCCCGACCCGCCCTGGCCCCCCGCGGCCCCCCGGGGCCCCCGGGGCCCCCCGGTCACCCGCGATCTCCACGGGCTCCGCGCGGGTCACCTGTCCCGGAAAAGACGGATCACCTGTCCCGGAGGACACCCGCGAGGCCCGTAACGTGATACGTCCGACCCGGTCCCCCCACCCTCCTGAAGCTCTGACCACAAGCGGCCCAGCGAACCCCCAAAAAAGGTTGTAAGCAGGACGTTCCATGTAACCTTTCGTGCGAGTTGTCTCCAGGTCGTACGCATGGGAGTTGCCTTGTCCGTCCACGCGGACGCCGGTCGGCGTCGCATCGAAGAACTTTTCCAGGAGCACGAGGCGCGCATCCTCAAGCGCTGGCTTGAGATCGCCCGTTCCTCCACCGGCGGGACCGGCAATCAGGCGGATCGCGGAGGACTCGCCGACCAGTTACGCGAGCTGTACCAGGCGCTGCGCCAGTCGTTCGGCGACTCCGGCGACCTCAGCGATCTGCGCGGCCTGCTCGCCGAGCTCTCCCGGGACCGTGCCCGCCAGGGATTCACCCCGACCGAGACCGCGATCGTGGTTTTCGGCCTGAAGGAGGCGCTCTACGAGATCGTCGAGGAGGACGGCTCTCCGGAGGCCTTGCGAGGTTTCATCTGGTTCTCCCGGGTAATCGACGACCTCGGGCTCTTCACCATGGAGAGCTACGCGTCGGCCAGGGAGAAGATCATCATCGATCAGGCGGAGCAGCTGCTGGAGCTGTCCACCCCGGTGGTCAAGCTCTGGGACGGCATCGTCGCGGTGCCGCTGGTCGGCACGCTCGACTCGGCCAGGACCCAGGTCGTCATGGAGAAGCTGCTCCAGACGCTCGTCGACACTGGCTCCGAGCACGCGGTCATCGACATCACGGGCGTGCCCGCCGTCGACACCGAGGTCGCCCAGCACCTGCTCAAGACCGTGGTGGCGGCCCGGCTGATGGGCGCCGAGTGCGTGATCTCCGGCATCCGCCCGCAGATCGCCCACACCATCGTCACCCTCGGCATCGAGTTCGGCGACATCGTGACCAAGGCCACCCTCGCCGACGCGCTGGCCCACACGCTGCGGGCGAGCGGCGTCAAGTTCGTCAAGGGCGGGGAGTCTCGCATCGCGGTACGGACGGTGGAGGGCTGATGGACCGCGTCCCCATCCTCAAGCTCGGCGACATCCTGATCGTCTCCATCCAGATCGACCTGCAGGACATGAGCGTGCTCGCGCTCCAGGAGGACCTGTCGGAGAAGGTGGTCGAGACCGGCGCGCGAGGGGTGATCATCGACATCACCGCCGTGGAGATCGTCGACTCCTTCATCGGCCGGATGCTGGCCACCATCGCGGCGATCTCCCGCATGCTCGACGCCGAGACGATCGTCGTCGGCATGCGGCCGGCGGTGGCGATCACCCTCGTCGAGCTCGGCCTCTCCCTCGGCGGTGTGCGCACGGCGCTCAACCTCGAGAAGGGTGTCACGCTGCTGAACCAGATCGAAAACTCCGAGCGCTCCACGGCCGCCTGGTGACGATCGCGGAGGAGTTGCCCATCAACGTCAGCGGCGACGTCGTGCTGGTCCGCCAGCACGTCAGGACCGTCGCCGTGAACGTGGGCCTGTCCCTGGTCGACCAGACCAAGGTGGTGACCGCGGCCAGCGAGCTGGCCCGCAACGCCCTGGTCTACGCGGGAGGCGGGCAGGTGAGGGTCGAGGTCGTCCACAAAGGCGTGCGGAAGGGCCTGCGGATGGTCTTCAGCGACAACGGACCCGGCATCCCGGACATCGATCAGGCACTGACCGACGGGTGGACCAGCGGCGGAGGCCTCGGCCTCGGCCTCAGCGGCTCCCGCCGCCTGGTCGACGAGTTCGACCTGGAATCGACTCCCGGTGAGGGCACGTTGATCACGGTGACGAAATGGGCGCGCTGATCCGTTCCCAGCACGACACCTGGGTACGGGCGGAGGACGCCAGCGCGATCGGCGCCCTTCGCCGTACCGCCGTGACGCTCGCGGAGATCCGCGGGTTCAGTGAGGAGGACACCGGGCGCGTCGCCGTCGCGGTGAGCGAGGCCGCGTCGAACCTGGTCAAGCACGCGACCGAGGGGGTCATGCTGATCCGCCCTCATCCGGAGCTGGACTCGGCCGTGGAGGTCCTCGCGATCGACCGGGGGCCGGGGATGGGCGACGTCTCGCGCGCCCTGCGCGACGGCTACTCCACCACCGGCACGCTCGGCATCGGGCTGGGCGGCATCGCCCGGATGGCCAGCGGGTACGAGGTCCACTCCATCCCCAGCCGGGGCACCGTCCTCGGCATGTACTTCGTCGCGCAGGGCGCCCCCCGCCCTCCGTCCCGGGTGAGCGGCCTGACCCGCCCGATCGGCGACGAGACCGTCTGCGGCGACGCGTTCGTGGTCACCGAGGAGGGCGCCACGACGACCGTGATGCTCTGCGACGGCCTCGGCCACGGCCCCGCGGCCGCCCAGGCCTCCCAGGAGGCGGTACGGCTGTTCCTGCGGCACGCGGACCTCGCCCCGGTCACCGCCCTGGAGCGCATCCACGCCGGCCTCGGCCACACCAGGGGCGGCGCGGTCGCCGTGGCCCGCGTCGACGGCGCCGCGGGGACGGTGAGCTTCGCCGGCCTCGGCAACGTCTCCGCGTGGATCGCCCACAACGACGGCCGCCAGGGGATGATCTCCGTCCCGGGCATCGCCGGTCACAAGGCCAGGACCCTGCGCCAGTACGAGTACACCGTGCCGCCGCACAGTGTCGTCCTGCTCCACTCCGACGGCCTGACCGAACGCTGGGACATCACCTCCTACCCGGGGCTCGTCACGCGCCTGCCCTCCGTCGTCGCGGGCACGCTGCTGCGCGAGGCCGGGACCCGCAGGGACGACGCCTGTGTGGTGGTCGTCAGGCCCGGCGCATGACCGGGGACGAGTTGGTCCGGATCCATGTCCGTGACGACCAGGACGTCTTCGCCATGCGCAAGCTGGGCCGCGAGGTGGCGGAGAGCGTGGGGCTGGAGACCCAGGACCAGATCCGGGTGGCCACCGCGCTGAGCGAGATCGGCAGGGAGTTCGTCGAGGCGGGAACCGACCTCTCCGTCTCCTTCCGGCTGGTGCGGGAGGCCCTGCTCGTCGCGGTCGACTTCCCGGCGAAGGCCGACTTCCGCCCATCGGACGGCGTGACGCTGGCGGGGCGTCTCGTCGACCTCATCGAGCTCGATCCCGCAGAGGGAAGAATCAGCATGGTCAAACGGCTCCCGCAGGGCCGCCAGCCGAGACTCTCGGCAGAGGAGATCCGCGCCAAGGTCGCCGGTTCGGCACCCACCACCGCCCTCGACGAGCTTCGCAGGCAGAACCACGAGCTCGCCACGACCCTGGAGGAGGTCCTGCAGCTCAACACCGAGCTGCAGGAGACCAACCAGGGGGTGCTGGCGCTCTACAACCAGCTGTCCGAGGAGCTGGAGGAGACCAACCGCGGCGTCGTGGCGCTCTACGCCGAGCTGGACGAGAAATCCGCGCAGCTCCGGGCGGCGAGCGACGCGAAGAACAGGTTCTGGGCCACCGTCAGCCACGAGCTGCGCACCCCCCTCAACTCGATCATCGGCCTGGTCCGGCTGCTGGTGGGCCCCGGCGGGGATCCGCTCGCCACCGAGCAGCTTCACCAGATCAACCTCATCGGCTCCTCGGCGGAGACGCTGCTGTCGCTGGTGAGCGAGCTGCTGGACATGGCGAAGGCCGAGGCGGGCAGGCTCGATCCACAGCCCTCCATGGTCGACCTGGTGGCCCTGGCCGAACGGCTGCGCATGACGCTGCACCCCACCACCGGCAACGACGGGGTGACGCTCACGGTGGAGGTCTCGCAGGCGCCGCAGGAGATGCTGGTGGACGAGATGATGCTCACCCGCATCCTGCGCAACCTGCTCTCCAACGGGCTGAAGTTCACCGAGCGCGGCGAGGTCAAGCTGGCGGTGAACCTCGACGCGACCACCCAGGATCTGGTCTTCACCGTGACCGACACGGGGATAGGCGTGCCCGAGGAGCACCTGGAACGCGTCTTCGAGGAGTTCTTCCAGGTACCCGGGCCGATCCAGGTGCGGAGCAAGGGGACCGGGCTCGGCCTGCCGTACGCCCGGCGGCTGGCGGAGGCGCTGGGCGGCGCGCTGCAGCTGACCAGCGTCGCCGGGTCCGGCACCACGGTCACCCTGAGGCTTCCCTACCGGCACGACGGGGCTCCCGTCGTCGGGCGGGTGCTCGTCGTGGACGACGACGAGGAGTTCCGCGCCGGCGTACGCCGGATGCTCACCGGGTTCGCCGCGCACGTCGACGAGGCCTCCGACGGACTGATGGCACTGGAGATGATGAAGGAGAACCCACCCGACATCGCGCTGGTGGACCTGCTGATGCCCCGCCTCGACGGCACCGCGCTGATGCTGCGGATGTCGGACGACGAGCGGCTGCGGGAGATCCCGGTGGTCGTCGTGACCGTCGCCACCTCACGCCAGGTCCCCGAGCGGGCGCACATGATGATCCCCAAACAGGGGCTCCGCCGCGACATGCTGCTGGAGGCGATGGAAAGCGCCCTCGGACGCGTCGATGGGTAACAACGGGGCGACGGTGCTGGTCGTGGACGACACCCCGACCAAGCTGTACATCCTGTCGAGCTGGCTGCGGCGCTCGGGGCACCAGGTCGTGCAGGCCACCGGCGGCATGGAGGCGCTCGTCAAGGTCAGGGAGCTCCGGCCGGACCTCGTCGTCCTGGACGTACGGCTGCCCGACATCAGCGGCTACGAGGTCTGCGAGCAGATCAAGGCCGACCCGGCGACGTCCTCCATCCCGGTCATCCAGATCTCCGGGGCGGCGATCACCCCGGCCGACCGGGCACACGGACTCGAACGCGGGGCCGACGCCTATCTGGCCGAGCCGGTCGAACCGGACGAGTTCGCCGCGACGGTCGAGGCCACGCTGCGCTACTACCGCGCCCGGCAGCGGGCCGAGCTGATGGCCCTGCGGCTGGCCGCCCTCACCGAGGTCACGCTCTCGATGAACTCCGCCGAGACGTTCGACGAGCTCCTCGCCACGGCCGTCGAGGGAACCTCACGAATCCTGGGGCGGCACGCGGGCACGCTCGCCCTGCCCCCCGACGGCCGGACCCGCAGGTTCTCCGCGTTCCCGTCGGAAGGCGCCGTCGCCAAGGTCGCGGCGCCGAACACGCTGCCCGGCCTGAGCGCGATGTCCCTGGGCGGCGCCGCCGGCACCCAGGTCTTCACGGTCCCGGCCGCCGACTGGGTGAACCTGATGCCCGACTCGACCCTCGGCCGTGACGTATCGGCCGTGGTCTGCCGCACCAAGCTGGGCCGCCCTCCCGTCTACCTCGGGGTGGTGGCGGATCCGGCGCTCGACACCGACGAGTCCAACGTGCTGCGCCAGCTCGGCCAGGCCCTCGCCCTCGCCGTGGACGCGCTGCGGGCGTACGCCGAGGAGCACGCGATCGCCCTCACCCTGCAGCGCAGCCTGCTGCCGGCGCGGCTCCCCGAGACCCCCGGGGTCGCGATCAGCTGGCGGTACCAGCCGGCGGTCGACAACGTCGAGGTCGGCGGCGACTTCTACGAGGTCCTGCGGCTGGGCCACCGGGTGCTCATCGCCATCGGCGACGTGCAGGGGCACTCGCTGCTGGCCGCCACCGTCATGGCGGAGCTGCGCCACGCGCTGCGCGCCTCCGTCATCGGCACCTCGGACCTCGGCGCGTCGATGGCGCTGCTCAACGAGGTGCTGCGGCGCTACCACCCCGGCATGACCGCCACCGTGTGCCTGCTCCTGCTCGACCCGGCGACCGGGGAGATGGAGATCGCGAACGCGGGGCACATCCCGCCCCTGTTCGTCGCGGACGTCCAGGCCCGCTACCACCGCCTGGGCAACCTCCTGCTGGGGGTGGCCGAGGAGACCTACCGGGTCGACCGGGTGAGCGTCCCCGAGGGAGGCTCGGTGCTGATGTTCACCGACGGGCTGATCGAGGACCGCGACAAGCTGCTCGACGAGAGCCTGGAGATCGTACGGCATCTGGCGGAGCGGGTGGAGAAGGACCTGGAGGTCTTCTGCGACCGGCTGATCGAGCGGTTCGGCGCCAGGGAGGACGACGTGGCGCTGGTGATGTTCCGCCGCGAGGCACGTCGCTGACAGCACCGGAGCGCCAGCGGACGGCACCGGTCGGCACCGGTGCGCGGACGGACCCGACGGGCCGGGAACGGTCGTCTGAAGCGACCGGTGCCGGGCAGGCGAACGGCCACCCGGGGTGACCGGTGCCGTGTCGGCACGGCGGTCACCCCGGGTGGCCGTTGAGGATCAGACTGCGGTCTCGACCGGTTTGGCGGTCTTCTCCAGCTCGGCGAAGAGGCCGGGCAGGACCCTGGCGTGCAGGACCGTGCCGTCGCCGGTGTGCTCGACGCCGAGAACCTCCCCCTCCTTGTGCGCCCGGGAGATCAGGTCGCCGCGCTCGTACGGCACGAGAAGCCTGATCTCCTGGTCGAAGCGGGGCAGCTCCCGCTCGATCACGGCCCTCAGCTCGTCGAGCCCGGCACCGGTGCGGGCCGAGACCACGACGGTGCGGCTCTCCTTGGCGGTCAGCTGGGCCAGCACCACCGGGTCGGCGGCGTCGGCCTTGTTGATGACCACGATCTCGGGGATGTCGCGGGCGCCCTCGATGTCGCCGATCACCTCTCGCACCGCGGCGAGCTGCGAATCGGGGTCGGGGTGCGAGCCGTCGACCACGTGCAGGATCAGGTCGGCGTCGCCGACCTCCTCCAGCGTGGAGCGGAACGCCTCGACGAGCTGGTGCGGCAGGTGCCGGACGAACCCGACGGTGTCGGCCAGCGTGAACAGGCGGCCGTCGGGCGTCTGCGCCCTGCGGACCGTCGGGTCGAGCGTGGCGAACAGGGAGTCCTCGACCAGCACTCCCGCGCCGGTCAGCCGGTTCAGCAGCGAGGACTTGCCCGCGTTGGTGTATCCGGCGATGGCCACGGCGGGAACCTCGCGCTGCGTGCGCCGCGAGCGCTTGGTCACGCGGGCGGTGGTCATCCCGCCGATCTGGCGGCGCAGCTTGGCCATCCGCTCGCGGATCCGGCGGCGGTCCAGCTCGATCTTGGTCTCACCGGGACCGCGACCGCCCATGCCGACGCCGCCCGCGGCGCGGCCGCCGACCTGGCGCGACAGGTTGCCACCCCAGCCTCGCAGGCGCGGCAGCAGGTAGTTGAGCTGCGCGAGCTCGACCTGCGCCTTGCCCTCGCGGCTCTTGGCGTGCTGGGCGAAGATGTCGAGGATCAGCATGGTCCGGTCGATGACCTTGACCTTGACGATCTCCTCGAGCTGGCGGAGCTGGCCGGGGCTCAGCTCCCCGTCGCACACCACGGTGTCGGCACCGGTGGCGGAGACGATGTCGGCGAGCTCCTGTGCCTTGCCCGAACCGATGTAGGTCGCGGTGTCGGGCTTCTGCCGGCGTTGGATCAGCCCTTCGAGGACTTCCGAACCCGCGGTCTCGGCGAGAAGCTTCAGCTCCAGGAGGGAGTTCTCGGCGTCGGTCGCCGTTCCGGAGGTCCAGACGCCGACCAGGACGACCCGCTCAAGCCGCAGCTGGCGGTATTCGACCTCGGTGACGTCTTCCAGCTCCGTGGAGAGGCCCGCCACCCGGCGGAGTGCCTGGCGCTCGGCCAGGTCCATCTCACCGTTGTCGAGCAGGTCGTCGAATCGGTCGATGTCCAGCGGCTCACGAGTGTCTATGTCGTCGCTCCATTCAGATGGTTGGTGCGTATCGTTCTTCCCGTATGAGTGAACGCTCGAACACCCCGGGTCTCTTCCCCTCGATGGTGCCACGGGAACCCCCGCGCCATCACCTGGTTATCACCACTTCGTCCCCACCGGACCCCGGCACCCCCTGATCTGGGCGCCGGAGAACGCCTCGGGCCCGCGGCGTCAGGGCAGCAGGACCTGGGCGTCGCCGGAGCCCGTCCTCAGCGTGACCTTGCGGGGGGAGGCGGGGTCCTTGGTCACCTCCACGGTCTCCTCGCCGGAGCCGGTCTCGGCGGTGACGTCGTAGCCCTGCTGGGGAAGGTAGGCGACGACGTCGCCGCTCCCGGTCTCGATCCGGACTCCCTCCGGCGGGGCGGAGAACCTCGCCTCGACGTCGCCGGAGCCGGCCTCGGCGGTGAACCGCTTGGAGGTGAGGCCACCGGCCTCGATGTCGCCGGAGCCACTCGTGGCGTTCGCCTCCCCGGTCAGCCCGCGCATCGTGATGGTGCCCGAGCCGGTGTCGAGCCTGGTCGTGAGGCTCCTCGGGATCTCGACCTTGTAGTCGACCGAGCAGTTCCTCCGGCACTCGTCGCGCAGGGTGAGCGTGCCGCCGTTCACCGGGTGGCTGGGGGTGGGCTTGTCGCCGCGCCAGTGGATGGTCTCGGTCACGTGGACCGACTCCCGGTCCGACTCGGTGACCACGATGTCGCCGGAGCCGGTGGCGACGTCCAGGGCCGTCAGCTTGTCGGTGACGTCGTAGGAGACGACCTCCTGTTGCCGCTCGCGGAAGTCGAGGGCGAAGTCGCATCCCGAGAGCACGAACACCGACCCCACGACCGCCCCGGCGACCAGCATGTTCTTCCTCATGCGCTCAATCCTCGATTCCCTCGGGGAAGTCTTCGCCTCCCGTGTGCGACCGGCCCGTTCCGCCCCTCCGCGGAGGGTGCTGGTCTCACTGTGTCCGAGTACGCCTCCCAGATCATCGGGGAACTCCCCGAGCGACCCCTGAGGGAGACCCTGCCTTTGACCGGTAACCGACCCTCAAGTAGCGTCGATTCCACAATTCAGAATTACTTTTCCACCATGCGGAAATATGTGAGGAATGAGGACCCATGGACGGTGTGGAGATCGGCGGCCCCATCCAGGACCGCTTCGACGAGATCCTCACGCCGGAGGCGCTGGCCTTCGTGGCCGCCCTCCAGCGCGAGTTCGACGGCCGGCGCCTGGAGCTGCTTGAGGCCCGCCAGGCCCGCCAGGCCGAGCTGTCGGCCGGTGGCACCCTCGACTTCCTGCCCGAGACCAGGCACGTGCGCGAGTCCGAGTGGCGCGTCGCCCCGCCCGCGCCCGGCCTGGTGGACCGCCGCGTGGAGATCACCGGTCCCGTCGACCGGAAGATGACGATCAACGCGCTGAACTCGGGCGCCAAGGTCTGGCTGGCCGACTTCGAGGACGCCAACGCCCCCACCTGGGAGAACACCATCGGCGGCCAGCTCAACCTGCGCGACGCGCTCGACCGGACCCTGGACTTCTCCGCCGGGGAGAAGAGCTACGCCCTCAAGCCGGACACCGAGCTGGCCACCATCGTGGTCCGTCCCCGCGGCTGGCACCTGGACGAGAAGCACCTCACCCTCGACGGCAGGCCGTTCTCGGCCTCCCTCGTCGACTTCGGCCTCTACTTCTTCCACTCGGCGCGGCGGCAGATGGCCAAGGGCAAGGGCCCCTACTTCTACCTGCCGAAGATCGAGTCGCACCAGGAGGCCCGCCTCTGGAACGACGTCTTCGTCAGGGCGCAGGAGCTGCTCGAGATCCCCCAGGGGACGATCCGGGCCACGGTGCTCATCGAGACCTACCCGGCCGCGTTCGAGATGGAGGAGATCCTCTACGAGCTCCGCGACCACTGCGCGGGCCTCAACGCGGGCCGCTGGGACTACCTCTTCAGCGTGATCAAGAAGTTCCGCACCCGTGGCCGCGAGTTCCTGCTGCCCGAGCGCAACGCCGTGACGATGACCGCCCCGTTCATGCGCGCCTACACCGAGCTGCTGGTCAGCACCTGCCACCGGCGCGGGGCCCACGCCATCGGCGGGATGGCCGCGTTCATCCCCTCCCGGCGCGACCCCGAGGTCAACAAGGTCGCCCTGGAGAAGGTCACCGCCGACAAGACCCGCGAGTCCGGCGACGGCTTCGACGGCTCGTGGGTGGCCCACCCCGACCTCGTGCCGATCTGCCGCGACGTCTTCGACGCCGTCCTCGAGGACCGGCCGAACCAGCTCCACCGCCTGCGCGAGGACGTCTCCGTCTCCGCCGCCGACCTGCTCTCGGTCTCCAAGACCCCCGGCGACATCACCGAGGCGGGACTGCGCAACAACGTGGACGTGGCGCTGCGCTACCTGGCCGCCTGGATGGGCGGGCTGGGCGCGGTGGCGATCCACAACCTGATGGAGGACGCGGCGACCGCCGAGATCTCCCGTTCCCAGGTCTGGCAGTGGATCCACAACGGCATCGAGCTCGCCGACACCGGCGCCGTGGTGACCAGGGAGCTGGTCGAGAGGATCATCGACGAGGAGCTCGCCAAGATCGAGGCCGAGCCCGGCTACGACGAGGCCCTCTACGGTCAGGCCACCGCCCTGTTCAAGGAGGTCGCCCTGGACGACGACTTCGCGGAGTTCCTTACTCTCCCGGCGTATGCGCGTATGTCGTGACCTGACCACTCCGACGGTGAGGAATCCTCATCCCCCGGCGGGGATTCCTCACTCCGGGTGGTCGTCGAGGGCGGATGCGGGCGCCGGGCCGAGTGGATACTTTGCGTGCATGAGCGATGACAGGAACGGCGTAGGAGCCGATCGGGGCGAGTACGAAGCGCTGCTCGACGCCGTCAAGCGCGAGATCATCGGCAGCAGGGGGCGGGTGGCACTGCTCACCACCGACACCGAGCTGATCCGGCAGTACTGGCGGATCGGCCGCCACATCCTCGACCGGCAGCCCGACGACGAGTGGGGCAGGAGGGCGGTGCCCCGGCTCTCGGCCGACCTGCGCGGCGCGTTCCCCGAGGCCATGGGGTACTCACGGACCAACCTCCTCTACATGAGGGCCTTCGCGGCGGCCTGGCCCGACTCCATACCGCAGACGGCCCGGCCGATTCCCTGGGGTCACCACATCGTCCTGCTGGATATGCTGGACAGCAGGGCGACCAGGGAGTTCTACGCGCGCAAGACCGCGGACGAGGGATGGGCCAGGGGCGTCCTGATCACGATGATCAAGGGCCGGCTCCACCTGCGCATCCGCCGCTCCCCCTCGGGGCCCGCCCGCACGCCGCCCTCCCCCGCCGACTGCCGGGCATCGCAGCGGGCGGCCGGTGAGCCCCGCTTCGCCGGGCTCGTGGACGAGGGCCCGAGGCACGGCAGGAACGCCGGCGCCGCCGCGCTGAGCGAGAATTCGAGACACAGATGACGCGGACGACACGGGTGCCGTCCTCGATCGGCCGGCGCAGGCCGGAGATCACCGGCGGCGCCGGACCGCCGGGCGCGCCGGGCACGCCGGAGGAGGAACGATGTCGACGAAGACCCTGGACGAGCCGGCCCGCAGGTTCGAGGAACTCCTCGGCCCCGGGTCGGTCATCACCGATCCCGTACGGCTGCGCACCTACGAGTGCGACGGGCTGACCTACCACCGGGTCACCCCCGGCGTCGTGGTGCTGCCGGAAAGCGCCGAGCAGGTCGCGGCCGTGGTGAGGATCTGCAACGAGTACGGCCTGCCGTTCGTGGCCAGGGGCGCCGGGACCGGCCTGTCGGGCGGCGCCCTGCCCCGGGCCGACGGGGTGCTGGTGGTGACCTCGAAGATGCGGCGGATCCTCTCCGTCGACCTGCCGAACCGGCGGGCGACCGTGGAGCCGGGGGTCACCAACCTGGCGATCACCGAGGCCGTCCGCGACCTGGGCTACTACTACGCGCCCGACCCCTCCAGCCAGCAGGTCTGCACGATCGGCGGCAACGTGGCGGAGAACTCCGGCGGCGCGCACTGCCTGAAGTACGGCTTCACCGTCAACCACGTGGTCGGCCTGGAGATCGTCACCCCCGACGGCGACATCGTCGAGCTCTCCGACACCGATCCCGGCTACGACCTGCTGGGCGCGTTCGTCGGCTCGGAGGGCACCCTCGGCATCGCGACCAAGGTCGTCGTACGGCTGAGCAGGCTGCCCGAGGCCGTCACGACGCTGCTCGCGGCGTTCGAGGACATCGAGCGGGGCGGGCGGGCGGTGTCGGCGATCATCGGCGGCGGCATCGTGCCCGCCGCGGTCGAGATGATGGACGCCCTGGCCGTCGAGGCGGCCGAGGCGGCCGTGGCGTGCGCCTACCCCGAGGGCGCGGGGGCGGTGCTCATCGTGGAGCTGGACGGCCCCGCCGAGGAGGTCTCGCACCAGTTCGACGAGGTGACGCGGCTCTGCCGGGAGAGCGGCGCGTTCGAGATACGGGTCGCCGACGACCCGGCGGAGCGGGCCGCGATCTGGCGGGGCCGCAAGTCGGCGTTCGCCGCGGTGGGCCGGATCAGCCCCGCCTACATCGTCCAGGACGGCGTCGTCCCCCGGACCGCGCTGCCGGGGGTGCTGGCGAGCATCGACGCCCTCTCCCGCGAGTACGGCATCAGGGTGGCGAACGTCTTCCACGCCGGTGACGGCAACCTGCACCCGCTGGTGCTGTTCGACGACGCGGAGCCGGGCGCGGGCGAGCGGGCGGAGATCGTCTCGGGGAGGATCCTCGACCTGTGCATCGAGCACGGCGGCTCCATCACCGGCGAGCACGGCGTCGGCGTGGACAAGTCCAGATATATGCAGAAAATGTTCTCCGAGGACGATCTCAACACCATGCAGCTGGTGCGCTGCGCCTTCGACCCCCGCGGCCTGTCGAACCCGGGCAAGATCTTCCCGACCCCCCGGCTGTGCGGCGAGGTCCCCGGGGTCCGCAAGGGCGTGCACCCGCTGGTCGAGTCGGGACAGGCGGAGCACTTCTGATGGGAGCACTCTTGGAGGCGCTGCGCGAGACGGGCGTGACGATCAGGGAGGCGACCGCCGACGACGCGGTGGGCGGGGTCCCGCCGCGCTGGGTGGCCCTGCCGGAGAACACCGGGGAGGTCGCCGCGCTGATGCGCGTCTCGGCCGCCCACGACCTGGCCGTGGTCCCGGTGGGAGACGGCACCAAGCTCGACTGGGGCAACCCGCCCGAACGGTGCGACCTGCTGATCGACACCTGCTGCCTGCTCCTGGGCGACGGGTCCGGGGCCGAGCCGGGGGTCGAGTCGGGGGTCGAGCACTCCTCGGGCGACCTCGTGGCACGGGTCGGCGCGGGTCTGCCCCTCGACGTCCTCGGCGCCACGCTCGCGCGATCGCGGCAGGAACTCGCCCTGGACACCCCCCTGGGCGCCGGCACGGTCGGCGGCACGCTCGCCACCGCGGTCGCCGGGCCCCGCAGGTTCCGCTACGGCACCGCCCGCGACCTGCTGATCGGCATCACGGTCGTGCTGGCCGACGGCACGATCGCCTCCTCGGGCGGCAACGTCGTCAAGAACGTCGCGGGCTACGACCTGGGCAAGCTCTTCACCGGCTCGTACGGCACGCTCGGCGTCATCACCGAGGCCACCTTCCGCCTCCACCCGGTCCCCGCCGACCGCCGCTGGGTCACCGTGGACCTGCCGGGCCCCGCCGCGAACAACGCGCTCGCCGGGCTGGTCGCCGAGCTCGCCGCCTCGCAGGCCGAGCCGAGCGCCGTCGAGCTGGACTGGCCGGACCTCGCCGGCGGGCCTGCCGTCTCCGCGCTCGTCGAGGGGGTGGCGGCCGGCGCGCGGGCCGAGGCCGTGCGCAAGCCGATGGACGAGTACGGGAGCGCGCGGATCACCACCGAGGCGCCCGCCTGGTGGGCGGTGCCGCCCGGCGAGGAGGTGCTGCTGGAGCTGCGGGTCCCGCCCGCCGCGGCGTACCCGGCGCTGCGCGCGGTCGCCGCGCGCGGGCTGCCCGCGCGGGTGCGCGGGTCGGTCGCCTCCGCGGTGCTGCAGGTCGCGCTGCCTACGGGCGTCGGCGCGGCGGAGTTCGCCGGGTTCGTGACGGGCGTGCGCGACGACCTGCGGCGGCTCGGCTGCGCCCCCTGCGGGCTGACGGTGCTCGCCGCGCCCCCCGCCCTCGCGGGCGGGGTCGACCGCTGGGGCCCGTCGGGCGCCCTGCCGCTGATGCGACGGGTCAAGGAACGGTTCGACCCCGGCCGGAGGATGTCCCCCGGCCGGTTCGCGGGAGGGATCTGACGTGGACCCTGAGCTGATCAACGACTGCGTGCACTGCGGGTTCTGCCTGCCCTCGTGCCCGACGTACGTCCTGTGGGGCGAGGAGATGGACTCCCCGCGCGGCCGGATCCACCTGATGAAACAGCACGTCGAGGGCACCCCGCTGACGCCGGAGATGGCCGGGCACTTCGACGCGTGCCTGGGCTGCATGGCGTGCGTGACCGCCTGCCCGTCGGGGGTGAGGTACGACCGGCTGATCGAGCAGACGCGGGCCGAGGTGGAGCGGGTGCACGTGCGGGAGCCCGACGACAGGGCGCTGCGGGCACTGGTCTTCCAGCTGTTCCCCTATCCCCGGCGGCTGCGGGCGATGCGGCTGCCGCTGCGGCTCAGCGCCGGGCTGCGCCGGGCGGTCGCGCCGAGGCTGGAGCGGATCAACCCGTCCCTGGCCGCGATGGCCGACCTCGCTCCCCCGGCCGCCGACAGGGTGCGGCTGCCGGGCAGGGTCGCGGCGCGGGGGACGCGCAGGGCCACGGTCGGGATGCTCACCGGCTGCGTGCAGGGGGAGTTCTTCCCGCAGGTCAACGCGGCCACCGCCCGAGTGCTCGCGATGGAGGGCTGCGACGTGGTGATCCCGCCGTCGCAGGGCTGCTGCGGGGCGCTGTCACTGCACTCCGGCCAGGAGCGGCAGGCCCTGCGGTTCGCGAAGCGGACGATCGCCACCTTCGAGCGGGCGGGCGTCGACACGATCGTGGTCAACGCCGCCGGGTGCGGGTCGACGATGAAGGACTACGCGGAGATCCTGGAGGGCGAGGACGGCGACTGGGCCGACCGGGCACGGGCGATCAGGACCGTCGACCTGGCGGAGTATCTCGTCGCGCTCGGCCCGGCGGCCGAGCGGCACCCGCTGCCGATCACCGTGGCCTACCACGACGCCTGCCACCTGGCCCACGCCCAGGGGATACGGTCCGAGCCCAGGAAGCTCCTGGAGGGGGTGCCCGGCCTGGAGGTGAGAGAGATCGCCGAGTCGGCGATCTGCTGCGGCTCGGCGGGGACCTACAACCTGTTCCAGCCGGAGACCGCGAGGGACCTCGGCGACCGCAAGGCGGAGCGGGTGCTTGCCACCGGCGCCGACCTGCTGGTCTCGGCCAACCCCGGCTGCACCATGCAGATCGCCTCGGCGATCCGCCGCCGGGGCGAGGCCCCCCTTCCCGTGGCGCACACCGCCCAGGTCCTCGACGCCTCGCTGCGCGGGCTGGCGGGGGTGCCGTGAGCGGGGGCCTCGTGGGCGGGCGGCCCGGCCGGTACGGGACCGAGGGGGCCGCATGAGCGCGGTGCAGTCGGTCGACCGGGCGCTGGACGTGCTGGAGGCCCTGGCCGAGCGGGGCGGCGAGGCCGGGCTCTCGGAGATCGCCGCCAGGACCGGACTGCCGTACGGGACGATCCACCGGCTGCTGCGCACGCTGCTCGCGCGGGGCTACGTGCGCCAGGAGTCCGACCGCCGCTACGCCCTGGGCGGCGCGCTGGTGCGGCTCGGCGGGGTGGCCGAGCGCATGGTCGGCGTGTGGGCGCAGCCGTACCTGACGAGGCTGGTCGAGCTGTCGGGCGAGACGGCCAACCTGGCGGTGCTGGAGGGTGACTTCGTGGTCTACGTCGCCCAGGTGCCCTCGCCGAGGCGGCTGCGGATGTTCGCCGAGGTCGGCAGGCGGGTGCTGCCGCACAGCACGGCCGTGGGGAAGGTCCTGATGGCCGGCAGGGCGGACGCCGAGGTGGCCTCGCTGGTCGAGCGGACCGGCATGCCGCGCAGGACCGCCAACACGATCACCGACCTGCCGGGGATGCTCGCCGAACTGGAGCGGGTGCGGGAGCACGGGTACGCGATGGACCTGGGCGAGGAGGAGCTGGGCGTGCACTGCCTGGCGGTGGGCGTACGGGACGGGGCGCGGACGATCGCCGCGCTGTCGGTGTCCGGACCGGCCGAGCGCATCACCGCGCTCGACCGGCGCGACCTCGCCGAGGGCATGCGCAGGATCGCGCACGACTTCGGTGCCGAGCTGGGCCCGGTCATGCCCGCCGGGGCGGACGGCACGGCGTAGGAAGGCCACGGGCACGGGACCGTCCGGCGACGGCCCCCGCCCGACGGGGTTCCGGGCGGAGGGACCGACGGCCCCGGAGGCCACCGCGAACGGCGGCCCCGGGGAACGACGTCGAGGTCAGCGGGTCGGCGGCCCTGAGGGGGACGTCGAGGTCACCGGACCAGCGCCCCCGAGAGGAACGTCGAGGTCAGCGGATCAGCGGCCCGGAGGGGTGATGTTGAGGTTGCTGCCCTGCGGCACCGGGACCACGCTGACCTGCCCCTTCTGGATGGCCTGCCAGAGCACGGCGCCCTGCGGGCCGAGGACCCTGACGAGATCCTTGATCGATTCGATCTCGGTGCGGACCTTGGCGTTGCGCTGGGTCTGCGCGACGTTCTCCGCCTTGGCCGCCTGCTCCGAGGCGAGCGCGGCGACCAGGGCCTCCGGCGGCTCGGGCTTCTGGATGGTGAGGGAGATGTCACCGCACTGCCCGCTGCCCCCGTAGTTCTGGTTGCAGAAGTAGTCGCCCCCGGCCGTCGCCTTGATGAACTCCCTGGCGAGCTGGCCGACCCGCGCCTCCCACGCCTGCTTCACCTTCGGGTCGTTGAACAGCCCTCGCCACTCGAACTCCTGCGAGGCGGCGTCCATCGCGCGGTCCAGCGGCACCCGCATGTAGATGTTGAGCATCCGCCGCCAGCCGTCGGACGACTCGCCCTCCTCGTAGTAGGCGCGGAACTTCAGCCCGATCTTCTCGTGGAACTGCTGCAGCGTCCTGCAGTCGGTGTTCAGCGTGAACGTCGCCACCCCGGACACGGTCATCTCCACGTTGTCCTTCGAGACGACCGACAACGGCTTGGACTCGGCGTCGTCCGCCCCGGAGAAGTCGAAGGTCCGCTGGCCGAACGGGTAGGAGTACCCGTTGTCGCCGGGGCCCAGGAGCGTGGCGCCGCTGGAGGGGTTGATGCACTTCTCGAACTTGATGGCCTCCAGGACGCCGCCCGCGTAGTGCAGGACCACCTCGTCGGGCTGGGTGCTCACCCGCGAGCACGCGCTGAGGGCGAACCCGGAGACCACCAGCAGGGCGACCGTGAGGAGGAACCCCTTCAGCAGCAGCCGTCTGCCGCCCCCGGCCTTCTGAGCGCTCATCATCTCTCCCTTTCGCACCCGTTTCGTGAAGGCGGATCCTAGTGGCGGCCGATCACGGGCGGTGGTACCTCCGGCGACTCGACGCCCAAGGGAGACATATACATCTATGGAACCCGATACCGGTGACCGGCGGAGTAGGAGGTGAGAGCGCGGACGCGCTCCGGTAAGGATGCACCGTGACAACGACTGGACGAAGCGGGTGGTGACACTGGGTCTCCCCCAACGGGCCGACGCCCTCCCGTCGCTCCCACCCGCCGGCGACGCGACCGACGCGACGCTGATCGGCGAGTCCCTGACGGCCCCCGACAGGTTCGCCGGGCTCTTCGACCGCCACGCCGACGAGATCCACCGGTACGTGGCGCGGCGGCTGGACGACGTGACCACGGCCGACGACGTGACGGCCGAGACGTTCCTCGTCGCCTTCCGCAAGCGGGCCCGGTACGACCTCGGCCGCGCCGACGCCAGGCCCTGGCTGTACGGGATCGCCTCCAACCTGATCTCCGGCCACCGCAGGTCGGAGACCCGCAGGTTGAAGGCGCTCGCCCGGCAGGCTCCCGAGCGCGCGGCCGAGTTCGAGGACCGCAGCGCCGAGCGCGTCACCGCCGACCGGCTCAGGCCCGCCCTCGCCGCCGCGCTGGCCGGGCTCGGCGCCGCCGAACGGGACCTGCTCCTGCTGGTGGCCTGGGCCGACCTGTCCTACGAGGAGGCCGCGCAGGCGCTCGGCATCCCGATCGGGACCGTCAGGTCCCGCCTTTCCCGTACCCGGATCAAGATCCGCCGCTCCCTGGAGTCGCACAGATGAACGATGACGAGATCCAGCTGGTGGCCGCGATCCGGCCCGAGGCGCCCGCGTACGACGAGAGGGCGAGGCAGGCGGCCCGGCGGGGGCTGGCCGCGGCCGCCACGCCGCGGGCCCGGGGATGGGCCCCGCGGTGGCGCGGGCCGTACGTGATGGCGGTGGCCGGGGCGCTCGCGGTGGCGGTGGGGGCGACCGCGATCACCCTGACGGGTTCCCAAGGTGGTTCGCGGGGAGCCGTGCGGGAGGTGGTGGTGACGATGCCGGAGATCGCCGAGGTCTCGGCGAGCGAGGTGCTCGACAGGGCGGCGCGGGCCGCCGCGAAGACGGACCTGGCGCCGCGCGACGACCAGTTCGTCAAGGTCGAGTCGGAGACGATGTACGGCTCCTTCAGCGGCATGGGGACGAACGCGGAGACGGGTGAGACCGAAGGGGAGACCCGCTACCTCTACCGGACCAAGCGGGTCATCTGGCTGTCCGCCGACGGGACGAAAAACGGCTCGTTGCAGGTCGAACACCTGGAGCCCAGGGCCTACCCCGGCTGGCCGATCCCCGAGAGGGCGTACGAGCAGACCGGCGTCGAGACGCTCCCGCTGGTGAACTGCGGGAAGACCCCCGAGTACATGCGCACCGACCACGCGGCGCTCAAGAGGCTCCCCACGGACGCCGAGGGGATGCGCGCCCACCTCTACACCGGCGACCGGGGCGGCAACTCCAAGGACGAGGCGGCCTTCACCGCGGCGGGCGACATGCTCAGGGAGACCTACATGCCCCCGGCGCAGCGGGCGGCGCTGTTCAAGGCGGTGGCCACCATTCCCGGGGTCGACGTCACCAAGCGGGCCGAGGACGCGGCGGGCCGCGAGGGGATCGGCGTCGGCAGGGTCGGCGTCGACGGCGTCAGGCAGGACCTGATCTTCGACGCGAAGACGTACGAGCTGCTCGGCGAGCGCGGGATCGTGGTCGACGAGAAGGCCGCCAAGTCGCCCGGGGGCAGCCTGGTCGCCTCGACCGCCCAGCTCTCGGTCACCGTGGCCGACGAGGCTCCGGACGCGGACTCGGCGGAGGAGGAGGCGAGCCGCTGCGGCTGACGGCCGCTCCCGGACTCCCCGGGCGCGGGGTCAGCGGGGTCAGGGGGGTCAGGTCTGGACACGGTGGACGGGTGAGCCGTCGGCCGCGCAGTGGACCTCGACCTTGACCTCGTCCTCCTCGGTCTCGAACTCGACGCGGGCCCGGCTCGCGGGCCCGCGCTCGACGTCGTCGGCCTGGAACCCCTGGGCGGGGCTCCATGACCGGAGGGTGACCAGGCCGTTCTCGCAGCGGGCGATGACCTTGCCGCCCGCCGTCGTGATCAACCGGCTCTTGCCGGGCTCCGCGGCGGGCGCGGCGGGCGTGGCGGTGGCGGTGACCGTGACGGTCGGCGCGGGGGTGCCCTCGGCCGGCGGGGCCGACGGCGGGACGGACGTGGAAACGGACGGGGGGACCGAGGGCGGGACTGACGACGGAAGGGCGTTGGGCAGGGACGAGGCGAGGGCGAGCGCCTCGTCGACCTCGGCGGCGGAGAGCGGCCGCAGCCCGGTGTCCGTCAGCGGCTCGCTGAGCCGGTCGATCACCGCCACCCCCACACCGATCGCGAGGAGCCCGGTGATCAGCCATCCGGCCACGACCAGGGAGAAACGCTTGCGCATGTCCTCACTGTGCCACCGAAAACGATAAGACAACGCTAAGGAGCGGCTAACCCGCTTTTGACGCGGTACGGGAGGGGGCTAACGTGGCGGCAAATGTCGAACGTGCTGCTCATCGAGGACGACGCCGCGATCCGCACCTCCCTCACCCGGGGCCTGCGCGACCGCGGCCACGCCGTGTCGTCCGCTCCCGCCGCTCTCGACGGCCTGCGGCTGGCCGTCGAGGAACGCCCCGACCTGGTCGTCCTCGACCTCGGTCTGCCCGACATGGACGGCCTTGACCTGCTGCGGATGCTCCGGGCGGTGAGCCGGGTCCCGGTGATCGTGGCGACCGCGCGGGACGGCGACGCCGAGATGGTCAGGTTGCTGGACGCGGGCGCCGACGACTACGTGGTCAAGCCGTTCAGCGCGGCCCAGCTCGACGCGCGGATCCGGGCGGTGCTCCGGCGGATGGCCGGTGAGAGCCGCGCCGACAGCGCGGTCACCGTCGGGGGCCTGCGGATCGACCCGCGCACCCGGGAGGCCACCCTCGACGGGACGCCGCTGGATCTGAGTCCCCGGGAGTTCGACCTGCTCCACTACCTGGCGGCCCGGCCCGGCGAGGTGGTCACCAAGCGGGAGCTACTCACCCACGTCTGGCAGATCCCCTACGGCGGGGCCGACAAGACGGTGGACGTCCACCTGTCCTGGCTCCGCCGCAAGCTGGGCGAGACGTCCCAGGAACCCCGCTACCTGCAGACCGTCAGGGGTGTCGGCGTGCGACTGGCCGCCCCCGCATGAGGCGCTGGCTGACCCTGCTGGTCGCGGCGACCACCTCCCTCGTACTGATCGCGCTGCTGGTCCCGCTGGCCCTGCTGGTCCGCACGGTGGCGGTGAGCGGGGCGGTCAGCGAGGCCGAGAGCGAGGCCGAGTCGGTGGCGATCGTGGTCGGCGCGGTGGACACCGAGACCCTGCGGCTCACCGCGGAGCAGGCCGAGCACCCGGTCACCGTCTTCCTGCCCGGCGGCGAGGTGGTCGGCGACCCCGCGCCGCGCTCCACCGCCGTGGAACTCGCCTCCCGCGGCCGCAGCGTCACCGCCGCCGCTCCCGGCGGGCGGGAGATCCTGGTCGCGGTCCAGGGGGCGCCCGGGGGTACGGCGGTGGTCCGGGTGTTCCTGGACGACGGCCGCCTGACCAGGGGCGTGCCCCAGGTGTGGGCCGGGCTGGCGGCGCTCGGCCTGGCCCTGGTCGGGCTGGGCGTGCTGGTCGGCGACCGGCTGGCCCGCGCGGTGATCAGGCCGATCAGCGCGCTGGCCGGAGTCTCGCACCGGCTCGCGGCGGGCGACCTGTCCGCCAGGACGGTGCCCGACGGCCCTCCGGAGGTGCAGGCGGTCGGTGTCGCCCTCAACCACCTGGCCGAGCGCATCACCGGCCTGCTCGCGGAGGAGCGGGAGAGCGCCGCCGACCTGTCCCACCGGCTGCGCACCCCGCTGACCGGGCTGAGGCTGGAGGCGGAGTCGCTGGCCGACCCCGAGGAGTCGGCCAGGATCGAGGCGCGGGTGGACGCCCTGGAACGCGCGGTCACCTCGGTGATCACCGAGGCCAGGCGGCGGGGGCGCGAGCGGGCCGAGTGCGACGCGGCGGCGGTGACCGGGGCGCGGGTCGCGTTCTGGTCGGTGCTCGCCGAGGACCAGTCGCGGCACTTCACCCTCGACCTGGCCCCCGGCCCGCTGCCGGTCGGGGTCGCCGCGGACGACCTCGCCGCCTGCGTGGACGCCCTGCTCGGCAACGTGTTCGCGCACACGCCGGAGGGGGTCTCGTTCTCCGTACGGCTGGAGGCGACCGGTGGCGGCGCGCTGCTGACCGTGGCCGACGCCGGTCCCGGGTTCGCCACACCCGACCCGTCGCAGCGCGGCGAGAGCGGTGCCGGGTCGACCGGTCTCGGCCTCGACATCGCCCGCCGCACGGCGGAGTCGGCGGGCGGCTCGCTGTCCCTGCGGACCTCCCCCGAGGGCGGCGCGAGCGTGACCCTGTTCCTGCCCGCCGTCACGCCCTGAACCCGGGTTCGGCACCCGGCGGGTGGACGTGCCACCGGGCCGCGACGGCCCGCGATCGCCCCTCTCCCGGCGGGAGACCTCGCCGGGAAGGGCTCAGAACTCGTCCTCGTCGTCGACCAGCAGGAAGTCGGGCCGGTTCTCGCGCCATTCGGGGACGTCCATCGAGTTGAGCACGGAGATCAGCTTCTTCTCCTCGTAGATGAAGTGTGTCTGCATGATCGCCGACAGCGCCCCCACCTCCTCGCGCACCTTGGAGGCCGTGGCCGGGTCGGGTTCCTCCGGGAGGGACGCGAGCAGCTTCTGCAGGTTCCCCAGCAGCCAGTCCAGCTGGTTGTGGTCCGTACGCAGGTCGGAGAGCACCTTGCGCAGCTCGGGGAACTCCTCGGCGATCGCCGGGAACGCGCCCCTGTCCTCGCCGGTGTGGTGGCGCGTCAGCGCCGTGCAGAAGGAAAGGCAGTGGGCTCGCAGGTCCCGCGGCGGGAGCCCCCTGCCGTCGAAGTAGTCGTCGACGCTGTCCTGGAGGTCCTCCAGCATCTCGCGGAGCCAGATGTGCACTTCGAGCAGCTGTGTGCCCAGCGCGGTGAGGCGGCCGCTCGCCTCGGAACGTGCGTTCATGCTCTCCCTTCGGATGGATCACTCCGCCCAGTGTCCTCCAAGTCCCGGGGGACGCGCGCGGCGGGCTCCGGTGAATCCGCGGTGGTACGCCACCCGCGGAGCCTCCGAGGGTTCCCATGGTCTTCCGCCCGGTTCGCCCGCCCTCCCACCTCGTCCCCGCGTGTGACCTTCCGCACTTCAGATGATGAAATGTTGCAGAATCTGAAAGTTCTTCCCTACTGTTGACGGCGTGACCAGCGTTGAGAGCACGTACGAGCTCGGCCGGAGAGACCGGAAGAAGCTCGAGACCCGTGCGGCGCTGGAGCACGCCGCCCTGACGCTGGTGGCCGAGCGCGGGCTGGCGGGTGTCACGGTGGAGGACATCGCCACGGCGGTGGACCTCTCCTCGCGCACGTTCTTCAACTACTTCCCGTCCAAGGAGGACGCGCTCGTCGGAGCGAGCCCGGCCTCCGCCGCCGAGCTGTGCGAGAGGCTGGAGGCCGTGCCCGCGCGGGTGCCGGTCCTGGAGGCGCTGCGCCTGATGTCGCGGGTCGAGGCCGAACACGTCCAGCGGCAGCGCGAGCAGTGGCTGCTGCGGCTGAGGGTCCTTGAGCAGAACCCGTCGCTCCTGCCGCGACTGGTCGCCAGCGGCACCGAGACCGAGCAGGCCATATCGGCCGCCGTCGCGCGCAGGACCGGCGTCGAACCGGGGACGACCGGCTATCCCGAGCTGGTCACCGCGGTGGCCATGGCGGCCTTCCGGGCGGCGATGATGCGCTGGAGCGCCGCGGGCGGCCACCCGGCGCTGGCCGACCTGGTCGACGAGGCCTTCTCCCAGGTCGCCGCCGGCCTGCCCGACCCGTGACCGCCCCGGTCACCGTCCTTCTCCGATCGCCCCGGCGAACGTCTCCGTTCTCCCGGCGTCCGCGGAAGTCCCGCGAGGCGCCGGTCCCCGTCCGAGAAACAGAGGAAAGATGACATCCACCAGCACGCAGCCCGAGTCTGTGGCCGCGGCGCCCGCCTCCAGGAGAAAGGTCCTGCAGGCGCTGTCAGGGCTGATGGTGGGCATGTTCGTATCCATCCTGGCCTCGACCGTCGTGGCCAACGCCCTGCCCCGCATCATCACCGACCTGCAGGGCTCGCAGACCATCTACACCTGGATCGTCACCTCGGAGCTGCTGGCCATGACGGCCACGGTGCCGCTCTGGGGCAAGATGGCCGACCTCTACAACAAGAAGCTGCTGATCCAGCTCTCGCTGGGACTGTTCGTGGCGGGCTCGCTGATCGCGGGCCTCACGCCGAACGTGGAGATCCTCATCGTCAGCCGCGTCGTGCAGGGCGTCGGCGCCGGCGGCATGACCGCGCTCGCGATGATCGTGATGGCGGCCATGATCCCGCCGCGTGAGCTCGGCCGCTACGCCGGCATCTTCGGCGCCGTGTTCGGCGTCGGCACCGTGGCGGGCCCGCTCATCGGCGGTGTGCTCGTGGACACCTCCTGGCTCGGCTGGCGCTGGTGCTTCCTCATCGGCGTGCCGTTCACGATCCTGGCCATCGTCCTGCTGCAGCGCACGCTCGACCTGCCGGTGGTGCGCAGGAAGGTCAAGGTCGACTACCTGGGCGCCCTGCTGATCACGCTGGGCGTGTCCACGCTGCTGATCTGGTCGTCGCTGGCGGGCAACCAGTTCGAGTGGGGCTCCTGGTGGACCGCCGGCCTCGTGAGCGGCGCCGTGATCATCCTCGCGCTGGCGGTCTGGGTGGAGTCGCGGGCGGCCGAGCCGATCATCCCCCTCACCATCTTCAAGAACCGCACCGTCGCCCTCGCCACCGTGGCGAGCGTGCTGGTCGGCGTGGCCATGTTCGGCGGCACGGTCTTCCTGTCGCAGTACTTCCAGGTGGCGCTCGGCAAGTCGCCGACGGTCGCCGGCCTGCTGAGCCTGCCGATGATCTTCGGCCTGCTGGTCTCCTCCACCGTGGCCGGCCAGCTCATCACCAAGTGGGGCCGCTGGAAGGGCTTCCTCGTGGCCGGCGGCGTCGTCATGCTCGCCGGGATGGGCCTGCTCAGCACCATCGACGGCCAGACCGGCACGGTGCTGCTCGGGATCTACATGGCGGTGCTCGGCATCGGCGTCGGCATGCTCATGCAGAACCTGGTCCTCGCCGCCCAGAACGACGTGCCCGCCCACGACCTGGGAGTCACCACCTCGGTGCTGACCTTCTTCCGCAGCATGGGCGGCGCCGTCGGCGTCAGCGCCCTGGGCGCGGTGCTGGCCAACCGGATCACCACGCTCATGACGGAGAAGCTCGGCCCGATGGCCGCCGCCGGCGGCAACAGCGACGCCGTCCCCGACATCTCCAAGCTGCCCGCCCCCGTCGTCCGCATCATCCAGGACGTGTACGCCACCGCCACCGCCGAACTGTTCCTCATCGGCGTGCCGCTCACCGCGCTCGCGCTGGTGGCGGTCCTGTTCATCAAGGAGAAGCCGCTCAACACCCTGTCGGGCGAGGAGCGGCTGGCCCGGGAGCAGGCCGCGGCCGCCGGCCACTGAGCGGCTCCCGCCAAGACCGCGCCCGAGGCGGGGTGCGGGGCTAGTCCTGCTCCTGCTGGAGAAGGTTCATCACCATGATCACTCCGTGAGGTGACATGTCCTCGGCGTGCAGGCGGGAGAACTCGACGCTGAGCCGGGCGGGGCGTCCCCTCCGGTTCACGCCGTCCAGGGTGACTCCGTCGTCGTGGCCGTTCCCCGGCTCGGGCCCCGTCTCCAGCATCCGCTGCGCCCTGGTCAGCAGCTCCCCGACGGGAAGGCCGATGTCGAGGGAGGCGAGCCGGCAGCCGATCGCCTCGTCGGCGCGGAGCCCCCACAGCTCCTCGGCCCCCGGGCTCCAGACCAGCACCCGCAGGTCGGTGTCGATCACGGTCACGGCGTCGCCGAGGCTGCGTACCACCGAGGAGACGAGGAGGGTGGCCCGCCTGAGCTCGTCGCTGCGGGAGTTCAAAGTGTCGTTGATCTGCTGGAGCTCGTCGTTGGTCGACTGCAGCTCCTCGTTCATCGTCTCCAGCTCCTCGTTCGTGGACTGGAGCTCCTCGTTGGTGGTCTCCAGCTCCTCGTTCGTGGACTGCAGTTCCTCGTTGGTGGTCTCCAGCTCCTCGTTGGTCGACTGCAGCTCCTCGTAGGCGTGCTCCAGCTCCCGGTTCGTCTGCTCCAGCCGGTCGCGGAGCTGGCGGTAGCGCGTCACGTCGTGGAAGTTGACGCCGACGCCGACCAGCTCGCCGCCCGGTTCCATGAGCGGTACGACGGCGATGTCGAAAACGCTCGGCTCCGGCGTGTTCGGCCGGTGCCAGGTGACGTCCTGCAGCTCGGCGACGCGCAGGTCCAGCTCCACCTGATCGATCACCGAGCGGAGCTCGACCGGCCGGTAGGACACCTCCAGGTCCTGGAACGGCCGCCCGATGTCACGTGGGTTGAGGTTGAAGAGCAGCTCGGCGCGCGAGTTCGCCAGGGCGAGGTTCCTGGAGCGGTCGAGCGCGATCTGCGCGACCGGGCCGGTGGAGAGCGCCGCCGCCTGCAGCACCGTGTGCCGCACGTGCGGGCGGGCCTGCGACACCCCCGCGCCCGGGGACCAGTTGGCGCGGTTACCGGGCGGCGGCGATCCGATCTTCTTGAACAGCCTCATCCGGAGGTTCACCGGCTCGAACTTGTCACCGTGGTTCAGCAACATCTCCGCCTTGCCCAGGAAGAGGAAACCGGGGTCGGAGAGCGCGAAGTGGAACCGGCGCACGATGCTGAGCTGGGTCTCGCTGTTGAAGTACATCAGCGTGTTGCGGGCCAGCAGGAGGTCGACCCGGGAGATCGGCGCGTCTCGCGTGAGGTCGTTGCGACCGAAGATCAGCTGGCGTCGCAGGTCGCGCCGGAACGCGAAACCGGCCTCCACCTGCTCGAAGTAGGTCTCACGCAGCCCCTCCGGCAGGTCGGCGAGCTGCCGTTCGGTGTAGACGGCCGCCCGCGCCGTCTGGAGGGCCTTCTGGTCGAGGTCCGTGGCGTATATCTTCACCCGCTCGCGGAACTCGTCCATGCCGAGCTGCTCGGCCAGCACCATCGCGAGGCTGTAGGCCTCCTCGCCCGTCGCGCAGCCCGCGCTCCAGATCCGGATGACCTTGCCCGGCCCCTTGCTCGCCAGCAGGGCGGGGATCACGGTCTCGCGGAGCGTCTGCCAGGCGGCCGGATCGCGGAAGAAGGCGGTGACATTGATCAGCAGGCTGTCGAAGAGGCGGTTGAACTCCTCGGGCTCCAACTCCAGGTAGTCACGGTATTCACCGTAGTCACGGAGCTCCAGCGCAGCCAGACGCCTGCTGATGCGGCGCATGAGGGTGGTGCGCTTGTAACCCGTGAAATCGAAACCACGCGTCTCCTTCAACATGAGCAGGAGATCGTCGAATTCACGTTCGTCGCCGGGCATCACACTGCCAGCCTAGGCCCGTTACCGACCGCTACGTGAGAGCAAGGCTGTCGCCGGTGCCGTCGATGCGGCTTTGTAGCATTCGCATCGTCTCCAGCGCCTGTCTGGTCTGCTCGGCGTCCTCCATCAGGCGCTGCGACGAGTGCCGCCTTCCCTGCAGCCGCGCGCGATCCAGCATGCGCTCCAGCATGCGCAGCCGCTCCTCCAGCCGCAGGGTCGCCGTCCACAAGGCCCGCTCCACGGCCTCGGCCTGGCTCGCGGCCATGCCCTGCGGGGACCACCCGTGCCCGACCCGGCAGCCGTAGTGGGCCTCGCCCCCGCTCTTCGCCTCGTACACGGGCCCGCCGCACTCCGGGCAGCTCAATCCGGTGAGATCGCCCCCGTACGGGCCGATCTCGCCGGACAACAGGTAGAGGGCGACCTCTTTCTCGATGCTCGGATCCCTCACAACCTCGTCCCCGGCGGGCGTGCCGCTCTGCCGCACGATCCATTCGGCGATCTCCTCCACCGAGAGCGCCTCCGCGCTCCGCGTCGCGGCGAGGGCGGCGCGGGGCATCCCGTCGAACGCGCTCGCCTGAGGGTCCTGGACGGCGACCGCGCCGAGATGGCGCTCCACCACCGCGGCCCCCCTGGCCCCGTCGTCGAGCGTGCCGCTCAGCACGACGGCGAGCGTACGGGAGCCCGCGTCGAGCGCGGCGCTGAGGAACAGCGGGTCGGCGGCCGGCCGGTGACCGTTGTAGCGGGGGCCGCGCGAGAGCCGGATCTCGCCGTTCTGGATCATGAGGTGGCGGTCCGGGGGCGCCACGTAGACCCGGCCGTGCCGCAGGGACTCGCCGTCTCCCGCGGTGGCGGCCTTCAGCGGCCCGGCCCGGTCGAGGATTCCCGCGAGAGTACTCCCCGCGCGGGGGGGCAGGTGCAACACCACCAGGATGGAGGCGGCGAGGTCTCCGGGCAACCGCGCGAGCAGGGCGCGCAGAGCCTCCACACCTCCGGCCGAAGCCGCGACGACCACCACATCACGCCCGCTGGAACCTGCCACATTTAGCTTCTATCCCGTCGGGACCCATTCATACTGGGGAACCGTAGGATTGTCAGCGGGGCCTCTGAAAGACCCTTGAAGGGTATGGCCAATATGGATATGTCGGTGTATATCATTCACCAATATGGTGACACGGCACTGGTGGCCGTTATGGGCGAGATAGACGCCTTCAACTACCGACTGTTGGAGTCGGAGCTGGAGTCACTCATGCTCGGAGGCACGCGACACATCCTCGTGGACGCCGGAGAGCTGCTTTTCTGCGACGTCAGCGGGGCCAGGGCGCTGGAGCGGATCCACGAGGGCCTCCGCGCGGCCGGAGGAGAGCTGTTCGTCGTCCCCTCCCCGACCGTGGTCCGGCTGTTCACCGTGCTCTGGGGAGCGCAGGAGCCCGAGCACCCCGGCCTGGTCGACACCTCCGGCATCGACGACTTCCCCGAGGTCCCGCCGGTCCCCCGGCGGCACTCCCCGGTCATGCGGCGCATCGGCGGCAGGCGCCGCACCCACCGGGACGCCACCCGGCGCACCGGGATCCCCGCCCCGGAAGAGCTCTCCCCGCGGGACACCACCCCGCCGGAGCGCACCGCCGCCTATCCCGAAAGCACGGCCCCCCGGGAGGGCACCACCCCCGTTCCGGAGAACACGCCCTCCCGGGAGCGCACCGTTCCGGAGAACACGGCGCCCTGGGAGCGCACCGCACCCGTTCCCGTTCCGGAGAACACCGCGCCCCGGGAACGCGCCGCCCTTCTTCCCCAGCGGGACGCGGGACACCCGCCCGCCGAGCGCGCGGCGCACCCCGTGCTGGAAAGGGCCGCCCGCCTGCGACGGGAGGCCGCGGCACGCCTGGAGGTCCTCCACCTCCAGACGCAGACCACCTGCGCGACGCTGGCCGAGATCCACGACCGGATGGCCACCCTCCAGGCCGGGCTGGACGTCCACATCGCGATGCGGGCGGCGGTGAGGATGGCCTGCGACGACCACTTCCGCCGGGTGAAGGCGGATCGGGCGCGCTCGCTCGCCCCCTCGTTCCCCACCGGGTCCGGCTGAGTCGCACCGCGGCCGGATCACCGGGCGGATGATCAGGCGCCCTCGCGGTTACCCGTGACCACAGCGGAAAGCATGATGTCACGACTTTTCCGCTTCCCGGAGGGGGCGGAATCCCGCCGGGCCGCTTCAGCGGCTCCACGAAGGGCGAGCCATATGGCCGGCGATCCCGAGATCCACGACAGCCCGGACACCCTTGGCGAATCCCGGGACGAACGTCACGAGGCCCGGAGGCAGTGGGTCGAGCGCACTCGCGAGCGCATCGCCCAGGCCGGCGAGCGAGCCGGGCAGGCCGCCGAGCGCCGATCGGAACTCGCCCGCGGCGAGACCACGCCGACGTCGCCCCCGCCCCCGTCGCTCTCGGCCTCCGCCACTCCCTTGCCCGCCGCGTCGCTCGCGTCGCGCGAGCAACGGGCTGACCGGGCTGACCAGGTTGAACGGGATGAACGGACCGAACGGGCCCACGCCCAACTGGGAAAGGCGCGCCGGCGGGCCGACCAGGCCAGGGAGCGCGCGGTGGCCGGGTACAGATCGGCGGCCCAGGCTCACAGGAACGCGGCCGCGAGCCACGACCGGGCCGCGGCGGCGGGAAGCGGGGACGCGGAGACCCACCGGCTCCAGGCCCTGACACATCGCCATCAGGCCGCGGCCGACGAGCACAGGGCGTCCATGGCCGAGCGGGCGGGCCCCGACCCTGGCCCCGGCCTCGAAAGCGATTCCGGACGGACCGACCCCTGACACGGACCGACCCCTGACACGGACCGACCGTATCGGCCCATGGAAACGCGCCGGAATCCGGTGGCGAGCCGGACTCGCCCCGGATTAACGCTCCCTTAGCGCGCCCCTAGCAAAGTCTCCGCAAATCTTGACACATGACACGAATCACCAGGATTACCGTCGGAACCCTCGCAACCGCCGCTCTCCTGATCGGTGGAGGTGGTATCGCCCTCGCCGCGCAGACGGACAGCGCGGCGATCACCGCCACCGCGACCACCACGGCCACCGGCATCACCGGCACCACCGGTGCGACCGTGACCGGCGCCACGGGCACGGCCGCCGCGCCGGTCACCACCTCGGCGTACATCTCCTCCCGCAAGGCCGTGCAGATCGCCAAGAAGCGCGTTCCCGGCGCACGCGTGAGCAAGGTCGAGCGCGAGTGGGAGCACGGCCAGCGGGCCTGGAAGGTCGAGCTGCACAAGGGCGCCTGGGAGTACGACGTCTACGTGTCGGCGAAGACCGGAAAGATCATCAAGCTGAAGCGCGACTACGACGACTGATCAGCAGGATTTGAGCACGCCCTCCATGGCGTCCTTCTCCCCGGACGTCACCCACAGGTCGTACTTGACCTTCACCTTGATCTGACGCTCGACGTAGGGGCACCGGTAGGCGCGGCGCGGCGGCAGCCAGGTCGCCGCGTCTCCGGCGCCCTTCTGGCCGTTCAGCGGCCCGTCCACGGCCAGCAGGTTCAGCGGGTCGTTGGCGAGCTCCTTCCGCTTCGAGGCGGACCACTGCTGGGCGCCCTTCTGCCAGGCGTCGGCGAGCGCGATCACGTGATCGATCTGCACCGCCATGCTGGTCCGCGTCCCGCGCTCGAACTTGATGGTCTTACCGCTGTACGGGTCCTCGAGAATTCCGGACTGCACGACGCAGCCGTCCTCGCCCTTCCTGAAGACCTCTTCCTTCAGGTCGCGAATGAGAATGTCGTTGCGGGTGTCACAACCGTTCCCGTCGACGTCCGACCAGGCGGGACCGAATTCGTCGCGGTCGAACCCGGTCATCGAGGCGCGCCCCTTGACCTCGAGTTTCCTCAGATCCTTGAGCGCCTCGGACGCGGACTGCCCCCCGCCGGAGGACTGCGTCCCTTCGTCCACACCACCGTCCGGCATCGGGCCGCAGCCCGCCACCGTGAACGCGATCGTCGCGACGACCACACCTCGCACCAGCGCAGCCCGCACCATGCCACCTCTCACGCGCGTCACTCTCTGAAGCGGCAAATTACCCCAGATACCGTTCTCAATCTTAAAAGCCTCAAGCAGTCTTCGGGGGAACGATGGAATTTCCGGCCCATCAATCCACGCCTTGACGACATCTCTCACTTGACCTGCACAAAGGCCATCACGGGTGCGCCACCCGAAGACGAAGGACGCGGATCTCCCGAAAACACGCGCCCTCGAATATTCACTCAGCGCGACTATCGACTACGTAAAGTGATGGTGTTCTAATGACCAGGAGCGCTCACAGGTGGTGAGCAATTCGCTACGGAGAGGATTCGCATGAGGCAGGTCTCATCGCGTCGTCCCCACCTCGTACGAACCGTGACAGGGCTGGCCGGTGCCGCGGCCACCCTGATCCTGGTCTCCGGGTCCGGTTCCGCCGCGGCCTCCTCGGCCTCGGCGGCCCCGGCGGCCTCGGCGGCCGAACCGCGGGTGCCCGCCCCGCCCTCGCGAGTGGTCCGGCTCGACGACAGCGTCGAGTGCGCCTTCAACAGCCTCTGCCTCTACCGCGACTACGGCTTCAACGGGCCGGGATACAGCGTTCCCGCCGGTTACCCGATCGACCTGAACGAGGTGCCGATGCCGGGCACCCCCTCCTCCATCGCCGCGAACAACGTCTCGTCGTGGATCAACAACACCGGCTACTCCGTCCGGCTGATCGACCACTCCGGCACCGATCGCATACTGCCGCCCTACCACTCGCTGGAGGAGTCGCTGGAGACCGACGACACCGTCGACGCCGTCGACTGGCTCCCCTGACGCCGACGCGCCACCGGCCCCCTCCTCCCCCGCGAGGCCACGCGGCCGCGCGGCCTCGCGCCGACCCCCGGGGAGGAGGTCTCCACCACCGCCGCGGCCAGGCGAGCAGGTGATCAGGTGATCAGGATCCCGCCGTCGACCGGGATCACCGCACCGGTGACGTACGAGGCGGCGTCCGAGGCGAGGAAGATCGCGGCGGCGACGAGCTCGGCCGGGTCGCCGGCGCGCTTCATCAGCACCCGGTGCTCAAGCTGCCAGGCCAGATAGCTCTCGGCGTACTGGTCGGTCATCTCCGAGGCGAAGAAACCCGGCTCGACGCAGTTGACCCGGATGCCGCGCCGTCCCGTCCACTGCTGGGCGAGATCGCGCGTGAGGCCGACGACCCCCGCCTTGGAGGCACTGTAGGCGGCCTGCGGCAGCCCGGCGGTCGTCTCGCCCAGGATGCTCCCGACGTTGACGATCGAGGAGCCCGGCCTCATGAGCCTGGCGCAGGCCTGCGCCATCCAGTAGGTGCCGTGCAGGTTGATGTCCACGACCTGCCGGAACTGCTCGGGCGTCTCCCTCAGCGCCGGGACCGCCGAGCCCACACCCGCGTTGTTGATCAGAACGTCCACCGCGCCCAGCTCGGCCACCGCCGCCTCGGCCAGTGCCTGGCAGTCCTCCGGCCTGGTCACGTCGGTGACGAGGGCCACGCACCGCCTGCCGGTCTCCTCGACCAGGGCGCGGGTCTCCTCAAGGCGGTCCTTCCTGCGGGCACCGATCACGATGTCCGCGCCCGCCTCGGCCAGGCCCCTCGCGAACGCGACCCCCAGCCCCGAGGACGCTCCGGTGACGATCGCGACCTTGCCGTCCAGCCGGAATCGTTCCAGCATCCGGATCCTCCTTCGTCCACCCAATGCGCCGAATGAGATTCTAGTGACCGCGACGAGAATCGCCCGTGAGGGGTGTCCCTCACGGGCGACGCGGCGTCCTGTGTCCCCGGTGATCCGGACGGGCCACGGAGGGGTACGGCTTCCCGGGCCACGGGTGGCACGGGAAGCCCCTCCGGAGGGCGGACGGCGCCACGGCCCGCCGGGCGCGGCCGTGGCGAGCCCGTCCTACAGGCCGTACTCCTTGGTGATCCTCTCGTGCCGCTCCACCTCGACGTCGACGGCCTTGGCCAGGTCGAGCCAGGCCAGCGGGTGCACCCAGCGCTCGGTGGCGTCGTCGAGAAGCGCGTCGAGCTCGACCGGGCTGACGTCCGGCGGGACCGCGATCCAGCCGAACACGCCGGGCAGCGGCTCGCCCGAGGTCGGGTGGTTCACGGTGTAGTTGTCGTCGCTGTAGACCCACATCGGCCAGCCGCGCTCGGCCATGACGTCGTTGAACTCCGTCCAGTCGGCCTGGCTGGGAGCGGCGCCGTCGAAGAACCAGCTGGTGTAGCCACCCGGGCGGAGCATGCTGACCGCGGCGAAGGGCGGGACGAAGTTCTCCTGCTCCTCGGCGCTCTCCGGGATCGGCTCGAGCAGCTGCGGCTCGAAGACGACCAGGTCTCCGGCGTTGTACTCCATGCCGGGAGGCTGCGGGATGGCCAGGCGCGCGGTCGCGGGGCCGGTGCGCACGCTCAGGACCTGGCGCTGGCTGCCGTCGGGGGCGGGAAGGATGATGCGCACCAGGCCCATCTCCTCCTCGATCGGCCCCTCGCTCGACTGCAGCGGCATCCCGATCTTGGCGGCACCCAGGCGGACGGTCTCCCAGTCCTCGGCGGCCGTCGCCATGACGACCATCCGCCAGACGTCCTGCTGCTCGATCTCCCCGGAGTCGAGGAGGTCACGCAGGATGCCCGCACCCTTGGCGTTGTCGCCGAGCTGCTGCACCGCGGCCGACCACAGGCGGGCCGCCTCGATGCCGGCGCCCGCGGCGGCCGCCGCCTCGCCCTCGGCCGCCGCCTGCTCCCAGCGCTCCCGCGCGGTGTACAGGCGGCCCAGGACCAGGTGGCGCTGCGCGGCGGGCAGCCGCTCGGCCATCTGCTCCAGGCGCTCGTCCTGGCGGGCCTCGACCAGCAGGCCGCCGAGGTACGCCGCGTCCTGCGGGTCGGCGTTCTCGATGTCGCCGGACTCGACCAGCATGGTCCAGTAGATGTCGGCGCCCGTGGCCGGGTAGCCGAGGAAGCCCAGCGTGGTGGTGTGGCGCCGGGTGGCCTCCACGTCACGGCCGGACAGCGGGGCCAGCCAGCCCACCCAGCGCTCCGGGTCGGCGTTGAAGCCGTCGGCGGCGTCGAAGGCGCCGACCAGGTCGGCCTCGGGGCTCGGGGCCGCGAGCGCGGTGGTGTCGTCCGCGGCGGCGCGCAGCTCGGCGATCCGCTTGGCGACGTCACCGGGGTTCCTGAGCTCACCGGACGCCGACTCCGCCAGGTCGGCCAGGAGGCGCGCCTGCCAGACTCCCTGACGCGCGACCGCCAGGTGTCCCGCGACGAGCGCCAGCTCGACCCGTGCGCGGTAGCCGCCCATCATCGCGAAGTAGTCGATCCACTGCTTGAGCACCCGGCCCAGCTGCCAGGTGTTGGTGATCTGCGCCGTTCCGGCGAGCGCGCGGATGGCGTGCGACCACTCCACCCAGACGCGGGGGTGGTCGCCCACCACGTCGAGGTCGGGCAGGGCGTCGACGGACTCCTGCACGCGACCGAGGGTGGCGAGCACGAGCGCGCGGAGCACTCCCTCGCGGTGTTCCTTGGCCACCGGGTCGTCGGGCTTGAAACCGGTCGCGGCGTCGAGCGCGGTGAGCGCGTCCTCGGCGCGGCCGGCGGCCAGCAGCGCGCGGGCCGAGGCGGCCCCCAGCTCCCAGCTCGCCTCGCGGCCCGCGCCGCCCAGCGCCGCCACCGCGGTCTCGGCGTGCGCGACGGCCTCGTCGACACGGCCCGCGTCGACCAGCGCCGCGACGTAGTGCTCGGCGACGGAGGCGAAGGCCAGCGAGTCCGGCTCGACGTCCAGGGCCGAGAGCGCGGCCAGCCGCTCGGCGGCGTAACCGGGACCGTCGGCGTTCGCCCGCGCGATGGCCAGCGCCACGACGGCACCGGGCACGGCCGGGCACTCCCGCACGTCCTCCCGCTCGGTGAACTCCACCAGCGTCTCGGCGTCGGCGATCGCGACCGTCCCCTGCGCGCGGTCGCCGACGCGGCCGATCAGGTGCCAGTAGCGGGCGTAGAACTCCAGCCAGGGCAGCCGCAGGTTCTCCGCCTGCTGCGCGATGGCGGGCGCGAGCACGTCGAGCTGCGCGTACCGGCCTTCCAGCGCCTGCGCGGGCACATCTCCGATCGCCATAGCCAGACCGGTGTTACCTGCTTCATGCAGTTGCCGCTGGGTGTCGCCCACCCAGGCCCAGATGTCCACGTCCATGAGACGTCAGTCTGCCAGGTCGGGGAGCATGCCCCAAACAGCTTGACGATCCCGTGCAACGCCGAGGCCTCACGCTATGGCCCCGCGCACGTGCGGATGAGCGCGATCCCGCCGGACGCGAGCCCCACCGCGACACCGCGGGGGTCACGGAAGATTCACCCGTACGCCCCTGAGCGTGACCTCGGCGGACACGACGCACCCATGGCGGACACGACCCGTTCACGACGGGCACAACGCGCCCACGGCGGACACGACTCTTTCGCAACGAACACGACGCGCCCGCGGCGAGCGCGACTCGTTCACGGCGAGCGCGACTCGTTCACGGCGACACCGCGCGGGCCGCGGAGAAGCCGGGTTCCCGCGCACGGCCCGGAGCGTCACATCGCCGGACGTGACCGGAAGGAAGGCGAAGCTCCCGCACACGACTCGGGGCCTGAGCCCACCGGACGCGACCGGGAGGAGGCCCGGGTCCGACGCGCGCCTCGGGGCCTGAGCCCGCCGGACGCGACCGGGAGAGGCCCAGGTCCCGTGTACGCCTCAGAGCGTGATCTCGCCGGACGCGACCAGGACGGCCGGGCCGGCCAGGTAGCTGGTGTGCTCGTCGAGGGTGACGGTGACGGTGCCTCCGAGCACCTCCACCGCCCAGGTGCCGCTGGTCTCACCGGTCAGCCGCGCGGCCGCCACGGCCGAGGCGACCGCGCCGGTGCCGCAGGACCTGGTCTCGCCCGAGCCGCGCTCGAAGACCCGCATGACGACCCGGCGCGGGCCCACCGGATTGAGCAGCTCGATGTTGACCCCGCTGGGGAACACCTCGGGGTCGAACGCGGGCTGGTGGCTCAGGTCGAGCTGGGCCACCGGGTCGCCGATGACGCAGGCCAGGTGGGGATTGCCCATGTTGACGTGGAGGCCCTCGTACTCGTGGCCGGCGACGGTCGCGCGGCTCGAACCCAGCACCCGGGGCGGGCCCATCTCGACGGTCACGTCACCCGTCTCCGCCAGCCGCACCCGCTTGACGCCACCCCTGGTCGCGATGCCGAACTCCCCCGGCGCGGCGAGACCCGTGTCGACCAGGTAGCGGGCGAAGACCCGCGTCCCGTTGCCGCACATCTCGGCGACGCCGCCGTCGGCGTTGCGGTAGTCCATGAACCACTCGGCCTCGCCGGCCTGGTCGGACACCTCCGGGCTGAGCTTCGTCCGGGTCACGCGCAGCACGCCGTCGGCGCCGATCCCCGCACGCCGGTCGCACACCGCCGCCACGATCGTCGCGGACAACTCCAGCTCACCGTCCGGGTCGGGGAGGATGACGAAGTCGTTCTCGGTGCCGTGTCCCTTCGCGAATCGCATGGGACCAACTCTATCCAGACACTCCCGGGCCCCCGCCGCCCGCCCGTCCGCGCTCCCTGAACCACCCACCGGCCGCCGGTCCGGGGAGCGGTCAGCCGCGAATCGCGGCGAGCGCGCGGCCGAGGAGATCCGGTTCCCGCTGGGGAAGCCAGATCACGCGGGGATCGCGGCGGAACCACGACTCCTGGCGGCGGACGAACCTGCGCGTCGCCCGTACCGTCTCCTGCCTCGCCTCCTCCTCGGTGCACCCGCCGCCGAGGAAGTTCAGCACCTGCGCGTACCCGAGGGCGCGGCTGGCCGTACGGCCCTCGGCGAGCCCGCGCGCGGCCAGTTCCCTGACCTCGTCGACCAGCCCGGCCCGCCACATGTGGTCGACCCGCGACTCGACCCGGGCGTCCAGCACCTCCCTGGGCACCTCCACCCCCAGCTGGACGCTGTCGTAGACGGCGTCGTACGACGGCATCGTGGCCGAGAACGGCCGTCCGGAGATCTCGATGACCTCCAGGGCCCTGACGATCCTGCGCCCGTTGCCCGGGAGGATGGTCTCGGCGGCCTTCGGGTCGCGCTCGCGGAGCCGCTCGTACAGCGGTCCCGGGCCGCGAAGGTCGAGTTCGGACTCCAGCCGGGCGCGGACCTCCGGATCGGTGCCGGGGAACTCCAGGTCGTCCAGGGCGGCCCGCACGTACAGCCCGGATCCGCCCACCAGGATCGGCACGATCCCCTTGGCCCGCAGGCCGTCGATGATCGGCCGGGCCAGCGATTGGTACTCGGCCACGCTGGCGGCCCTGGTCACGTCCCAGATGTCCAGCAGGTGGTGGGGCACCCCCCTGCGCTCCGCCACGGAGAGTTTCGCCGTCCCGATGTCCATTCCTTGGTAAAGCTGCATGGAGTCGGTGTTGATCACCTCGCCCCCCAGTTCGAGGGCGAGATCCACGGCCAGGTCGGACTTTCCGGCCGCGGTCGGGCCGACGACGGCGATGACGGGTAGCTGAGGCACGGGGTAAGTCTGCCAACTCCCCGGGTATGGATGAGAGGCGATGCGTCCTCGCATCGGAATTGGGGGATTCACCATGTCGATCCTCGACAAGGTCAAGCACATGCTGGGCGGCAACGCCAAGACCGAAGAACTCGCCAAACAGGGCATCGACAAGGCGGAACGGATCGCCAAGCAGAAGCTGGGCGGAAAGCACGCCCGGACCGTCGAAACGGCCGCGCAGAAGGCCAGGGAGATGGCCGACAAGATCGACGAGCCGGACACCGCCCAGCCGGGCGCCACCCAGCCGGGCACGACCACCACCCAGCCGGGCACGACACACGCGCCCGGACGCTCGACGCCCTCCGGCCGGGACGACGGCACCTCCGGTCCCGGCCAGCCCGGCACCACGCCGCCGCCTTACGGACCGTAGGCGACCGGCGAGGCCGGTCCCTGTCAGTCCCAGTCGAGCATCGGCTGCAGGTAGCCCTCCAGGGTCAGCAGCCAGCGCTTCGACTCCACGCCGTCGCCACCGCTGAACCCGCCGAGCCCGTTCCCGGCGACCACCCGGTGGCACGGCACGATGACGGGGACCGGGTTGGCTCCCATGATCGACCCGATGGCCCGCGCCGGAACACCCGTCCCGCTGCGGGCCGCCAGCTCGCCGTAGGTCACCACCTTGCCGTACGGGACCGTCTCGTAGAGCGTGCCGAGCACCCTGCGCTGCACCGGCGAGGTCAGCCGCCAGTCCACCGGCGCCTCGAAGACCTTCAGCCTGCCCTCGTAGTAGTCGCCCAGCTCGCCGAGCACGGCCGCCGTCCTGCCGGGGTCGTCCGCCTCCTCCAGCCCGAGCCGATCGAGCAGGCGGGCCCTGAACCTGGACAGGTCACCCCATCCCACGCTCGCCACCCCGTCCTCGGTCACGGCGACGACCATGTCCCCCAGCCGCGTCGGAACGCTCCCGAACGCCACGCCTCCCGCCATCGCTCTCGTGCCTCCTTCGCGGGTTTCCCACCTCGACCGCCACCGTAGCCACCGCGGCGGATCACTCCGTCCAGCGGGCGGCGAAGTAGCCGACGCCGTAGGGCGCGTCGTCGTAGAGGATCTCGCCGCGCAAGGCACCTCCGCACCCGCCCAGGACCTGCAGGGCCGCGCGGCCCGCCACCCACAGCTCGGCGGCCTCCGCGGGGTCGAGCGCCGGGACCTCGGCACGGGCGAGCGCCTCGACGATCGCCCTGTCGTACGGTTTCGCGCGCGGGTCCAGGTATCCGGGGGACTTCTCGGTGAGGCAGGCCGAGCCGTCGGCCATGACGAGCATCGCCACGCGACCGGCCGTGGCCGCGAGCCGCTCCCCCAGGGCCGCGCACTCCCCCGGGGTCGCGTCGAAGGGGATCGCGTGGAATCCCGAGGCGGCCAGGCCCTCTCCTTCGAGGAGCCGGCGGCCGACCGTCAGGGACAGCGGCAGGACGGGTTCCCCCTCGCCGCTCCGGACGTCGACACCCCAGGGCGCGAGGCTCCCGGCGGCCTCGGCGCCGTACGCCGCGCTCCGGTCCGCGCCTCCCACCACCACGATCTCGTCGGCCCCGGCGTCGCGCAGCGCCCCGATCGCGGCCGAGCAGGCCGTCCTGAGGTCGTCGAGCTCCGAGGCCGCGGCCCCGGCCAGTTCGGGGACCAGCAGCGGGGGATGCGGGCACACTGCCGCGGCGACAAGCACCTCGCCAGACTAACCGAGCCCTCCCCGGGCACCGCCCCGCCGTCCCAGGGCGAGAACGGCCGCGCGGGACGAGGGCCGTACGGGATGACAGGCGTACGGGGTGCGGAAAACGCGCCGGGGCACGGTGATCCTCTCACCGTGCCCCGCGCGCCGGTCGCCTCCGGCGGATCCCGGTCAGTAACCGCCGATGGGCCCCTGGGGATGGACGTAGCCTGCGGGGTCGTCCTCGGGGGAGTCCTGCTGCGGGCCGCTCTGCGGCTGCTTCGACGGCTTGTTCTTCGAGGGCTTCCCGGCGGCCGACTCGCCTCCGGGCTCGCCCTCGTCCGTCCCGCCGGAGCCGGAACCGCCACCGGAGCCGTTACCGGCGCCGGTGTCGTCGCCTCCGGTGGAGGTGTCGTCGGCTCCGGAGGCGGCGTCCGCCCCCTTCTCCGACTCCTGTTTCCCGGGCTGCGGCGGGTTCCGGTCCGGTCCGGCCTCCTGGGAGGCTTCCTGGGCGCTGTCCGGCGCCGGCGGCACCCGGGGGTCGTCGCGTCCGGCGTTCATGAAGGCGAAGACGGCGCCTCCGCCCACGATGGCGGCGGCGAGGACGGAGAAGACGGCTATGGCCAGGCCGTTCATCCGCTGGGGCTTGCGCTTGCGAGGCTTCCTGGGCTCATCGGCGGGGCCGGTGAGGATCTCTGGTTCTCCGGGACTGCCCGGGGATGGAGGGACGTGCATGAGGAAAAACTCCCTGCGGCTCTCGGGGGGAAACCTCCACGGCTTCCGAGGGTGCCGAACCACAGTAGCCACAGCAGGGAAACGCTTGCACATCAATCACAGGCGAATCACGAAATATCATCCTTTGAGGAACCCGTGACGGCGCCGCGCGCATACCCCCTGGCAGGGACGGTGAGACCGCCGAAATCGCCGCCGCCACAAGGGATTCCAGCTGTTCGATCATGGGATGCGCCACGCGGGCAAGCGTCCTCGAACGGCTCCCGGAAAACCTCCCCCGAATCAGAGGAGAAAACCCGGGAGAGGCGTTTCCGGCGGGGCGTACGAGGGGCGGGACCTCAGGAGACGGAGCAGCCCGAGGCGTCGGGGAGCGGGGCGGGACGGCCGATCGAGGGCATGCCGAGCATGACCCCGGGACCGGCTCCGGCCGGGGCGCCCTGGCGGGCGGCCCAGGCGTCGCCCGCGCGGGTGCGGCGCAGCCTCAGCGCGGGACCGTCGGCGACCAGGTGGTGCGGCGCCGCGTACGTGACCTCGGCGCTCACCACGTCACCGGGGCGCGGGGCCTCGGCGCCGGGGGTGAAGTGCACCAGGCGGTTGTCGGGGGCCCGGCCGGACATGCGGTGGGTCGCCTCGTCCTTGCGGCCCTCGCCCTCGGCGACCAGCACGTCGAGCGTCCGGCCGACCTGCTTCTTGTTCTCCGCCCAGGAGATCTCGGTCTGCAGGGCGACGAGCCTCTCGTAGCGCTCCTGCACGACCTCCTTGGGAATCTGGTGGTCCATGGTGGCGGCGGGGGTGCCGGGCCGGATGGAGTACTGGAACGTGAAGGCGTTGGCGAACCGCGACTCGCGCACCACGTCGAGGGTGCCCTGGAAGTCCTCCTCGGTCTCGCCGGGGAAGCCCACGATGATGTCGGTGGAGATCGCCGCGTCGGGCATGGCCGCGCGGACCCGCTCGATGATGCCCAGGTAGCGCTCGGCCCGGTAGGAGCGGCGCATGGCCTTGAGGACCCGGTCGGAGCCCGACTGCAGCGGCATGTGGAGCTGGTGCATCACGTTGGGCGTCTCGGCCATGGCCGCGATGACGTCGTCGGTGAACGCCGCCGGGTGCGGGCTGGTGAAGCGGACCCGCTCCAGGCCCTCGATGTCGCCGCAGGCCCGCAGCAGCTTGCCGAAGGCGAGCCGGTCGCCGAACTCCACGCCGTAGGTGTTGACGTTCTGGCCGAGGAGGGTGATCTCCAGCACGCCCTGGTCGACCAGGGTGCGCACCTCGTTGAGGACGTCGCCGGGGCGGCGGTCCTTCTCCTTGCCGCGCAGGGCGGGCACGATGCAGAACGTGCAGGTGTTGTTGCACCCCACCGAGACCGAGACCCAGGCGGCGTAGGCGGACTCGCGCTTGGTCGGCAGCGTGCTCGGGAAGGTCTCCAGGGATTCCTTGATCTCGACCTGGGCCTCCCGCCGGACGCGCGCCCGCTCCAGCAGCACCGGCAGCGAGCCGATGTTGTGGGTGCCGAACACCACGTCCACCCAGGGCGCCCTGCGGACGATCTCCCCCTGGTCCTTCTGCGCCAGGCAGCCGCCCACGGCGATCTGCATGCCGGGGTTGCCCAGCTTCGAGGGGCGCAGGTGGCCGAGGTTGCCGTAAAGCTTGTTGTCGGCGTTCTCCCGCACGGCACAGGTGTTGAACACGACCACGTCGGCCGTCTCCCCCTGGGAGGCCGGGACGTATCCGGCGTCCTCCAGGAGGCCCGACAGGCGCTCGGAGTCGTGCACGTTCATCTGGCACCCATAGGTACGGACCTCGTACGTGCGGGCGCTCTCCACGGTGGCAGTCATCTCACGACAAGGGTAGGCGCTCCGCCGAACCTTCAGGTACGCCCTCACCCCGTCGGGCTTCGAGTAATCGTTCGGTCACCCACAGTCAATTGCTTCGCTGAGCTGGGGCCCCGAAGCCGCATGCGAGAATTAGGACTCGACCGACAGCTGAGAGTGGTGAGCCACGATGGCGATGCTCGTGCAGACCTCGGAGGCCCCGGTGAAGGCCAAGAAGCCCGCCAAGAAGCCGCGCAAGAAGCCGCGGAACACCGCGGTCCCGGCGGCGGGCATCCGGGAGACCCCCGGCGCACTCAGCGTCGACGAACGTTTCGAACTCGGCGTCGACGAATGGTTCGAGCTCAACTCCCGCGATGACGGCGGCCGCTACGAGCTCATCGACGGGAGCCTCATCGTGTCTCCTGCCCCATCCGCCCAGCACCAGTGGATCGGCGACCGGCTTCGCCGTTTCCTGGAGGACGCCGCCCCCGAGGAGTTGATGGTCGTCACCGGCACCGGGCTGCTCCTCGACTCCCGGCCGGGCGTCATCCCGGACGTCATGGTGGTGGAACGGAAACCGATCCGTGACGGCGCCCAGGTCGTCGACCCCGAATGGGCCCACCTCGTCGTGGAGATCGTCTACAGGTCCACCACGGCCATGGACCGGATCGTCAAACCGGTGAAGTACGCGGAGGCCGGGATACCCCACTTCTGGCGCGTCGAGACGAGGCCGTTCCGCGGGCAGGGCTCCGACGAACTTCCGGTGATCTTCACGTACGCCCTCGACGAGAACGACGACTATCAGCTCATTCACCGTGTCGCCACCGGAACGACCGTGAACCTGACGGAACCGTTCGCGTTCAGGGTTGACCCGGAGGCTCTGAGCAGGATTTGATGATCAAGGTGTGAGCAGGCCGTGATCTGATCGGTACCGCAGGGTTAGCCTCAGGTGCCCTTTACAGAATTACGTTGTCCACCATGACGGAGAACGGGGACAAGACTCCTCTGGTCGTGCTTGAAGGCGTCAACAAGCACTTCGGCAGCCTGCACGTCCTTCGGGACATCAACCTGACGATCTCCCGCGGTGAGGTCCTCGTCGTCATCGGCCCATCGGGCGGCGGCAAGTCGACCCTCTGCCGGACGATCAACCGGCTGGAGGCCATCGACGAGGGGACCATCACCTTCGACGGGCAGCCGCTCGCGGTGGAGGGCAAGACCCTGGCCAAGCTGAGGTCCGAGGTCGGGATGGTGTTCCAGTCCTTCAACCTGTTCGCCCACAAGACGATCCTCGAGAACGTCACCCTCGGACCGATCAAGGTCCGGGGCATCGCGAAGGGCGAGGCGGAACGGCGGGGAATGGAGTTGCTGGAGCGGGTCGGCATCGGCGCCCAGGCGTCGAAGTATCCCGCGCAGCTCTCGGGGGGCCAGCAGCAACGCGTGGCGATCGCCCGCGCCCTGGCCATGGACCCCAAGATGATCCTGTTCGACGAGCCGACCTCGGCACTCGACCCGGAGATGGTCCAGGAGGTGCTCGACGTCATGATCGGTCTCGCCCAGGAGGGCATGACGATGATGGTCGTCACCCACGAGATGGGCTTCGCCCGCCGCGCGGCGAACCGCGTGGTGTTCATGGCCGAGGGCCAGATCGTGGAGGAGAACACCCCCGAGGAGTTCTTCACCAACGCCAAGACCGGCCGGGCCAAGGACTTCCTCTCCAAGATCCTCACGCACTGACGGCTCTGCTCCATCCCTGATATGTCCCTGACGAAAGACGAGGTAGCAAGAATGCGTGTACGTCGTATTGGAGCCGTGGTGATCGCGGCCGCGGCGGCGATGGCCGGTCTGACCGCATGTGGTGACGACGCCGGCGGCGGAAGCGACAAGTTCGTCGTGGGCATCAAGGTCGACCAGCCCGGCCTCGGCCAGAAGCAGCCCGACGGCTCCTTCAAGGGCTTCGACGTCGACGTGGCCAGGTATGTCGCCAAGGAGCTCGGCTACACGGACGACAAGATTGAGTTCAAGGAGGCCATCTCGGCCAACCGCGAGTCTTTCATCCAGCAGGGCCAGGTCAACGCCGTGATCGCCACCTACTCGATCACCGACGACCGCAAGAAGAAGGTCGCCTTCGCCGGCCCGTACCTGGTCACCGGCCAGGACATCCTGACCCGGGCGGACGACACCACGATCAACAGCGTCGAGGACCTCAAGACCAAGAAGGTCTGTGGCGCCCAGGGTTCCTCCTCCCCCGCCCGCCTGGTCGAGAAGTTCGGCGACGAGTGGAAGAGCGGCTTCCTCACCGAGCAGCAGGGCTACGGCGCCTGCCTGCCGCTGCTGGAGAACAAGCAGGTCGACGCGATCTCCACCGACGCGACGATCCTGGCCGGCTTCGCCACCCAGTCCCCCGGCAAGTTCCGCCTCGTCGGCAAGCCCTTCTCCGAGGAGAAGTACGGCATCGGCCTGAAGCTGGACGACAAGGCGACCCGCGACAAGGTCAACGCGGCCGTCGAGAAGATGTTCACGGACGGCAGCTGGAAGAAGGCCATCGACGCCAACTTCGGCGAGTTCGGGAAGTTCTTCACCACCCCGCCGGCTGTCGAGCGCTACTGATCGGTCACAACCTGGGCCGGGGCGTGCGAACGCCCCGGCCTGTGACCTCTGGAGGGATGAGTGCAGGCACTCTTCGAAGAATTCCCGGTCATCCTTGACGCCTTCTGGCTGACCATCCGGCTCACCCTCGCCAGTGGGCTGGTGGCGCTCGTGCTCGGGACGATCCTCGCGGGCATGCGGGTGAGCCCGCTGCCGATCCTGCGCGGGATCGGCACGGCGTACGTGAACGTCCTGCGGAACACCCCGCTCACCCTGGTGATCGTGTTCTGCGGACTCGGCCTCGGCCTGGTCCTGGACGTCTCGTTCTCCGAGAGCCTGTCCGTCAACTACCTGTGGCTCTCCATCATCGGGCTGTCCGCCTACACGGCGGCGTTCGTCTGCGAGGCGATCCGGGCCGGGATCAACACGGTCCCGGTCGGCCAGGCGGAGGCGGCCCGCGCCATCGGGCTCACGTTCGGCCAGAACCTGAGGCTGATCGTGCTGCCCCAGGCGTTCCGCGCGGTGATCGCGCCGCTGGGCAGCATCCTGATCGCGTTGACCAAGAACACCACGATCGCCGCGGCCATCGGGGTGGGTGAGGCGTCCCTGACCATGAAGACGCTGTTCGAGGCGCACGGCGACGCGGTCATCCAGATCTTCGCCGGGTTCGCGCTGGGCTTCCTGATCCTTACCCTGCCGACCGGCCTGCTGTTCGGCTGGCTCGCCAAGCGTCTGGCGGTGGTCCGATGACCGCGGTGACCACCACCGAGCGGCCCCCGGCGCGCAAGCGGCGCGTCGAGAGCTCCGAACGCGTCAGCGTCCTGTACGACATCCCCGGCCCCAAGGCCCGGATACGCAACAACGTGCTCACCGTGCTGGTCATCCTCGCCGTGCTGTTCGCGGTGTACGTGATGGTGACCAAGCTCGGCGAGAAGAACCAGCTCAACGCCGACCTGTGGACGCCGTTCCTGCGCGGCGACGTGTGGATCAACCTGATCCTGCCCGGCCTGGTGAACACGCTCACCGCGGCCGCGGTGGCGGCACTGATCGCGGTGCCGTTCGGGTTCGTCTTCGGCATCGGCCGGCTCTCGGCGAACGCCTGGATCCGCCGTGCCTCGGGCGCGGTCGTCGAGTTCTTCCGGGCGATCCCGCTGCTGATCATGATCTTCGCGGTGATGTTCGGCGGGAGCGCGGTCTTCGGGCTCACCGTGACGCCGTTCTGGGCGGTCGTGATCGGCCTGGTCCTGTACAACGGCTCGGTGCTGGCGGAGATCGTACGGGCGGGCATCCTGTCCATCCCCCGGGGGCAGAGCGAGGCCGCGCTGGCGGTCGGCATGCGTCCGGGCCAGGTGATGCGGATGATCCTGCTGCCGCAGGCGGTCACGGTCATGATGCCGGCGATCGTGGCGCAGCTGGTGGTGCTCCTGAAGGACACCGCCCTGGGCTTCATCGTGTCGTTCGAGGACCTGCTGAACGCGGGGGCGCGCGTGCTGCCCTCCAACTTCAACAACATCATTCCCGCTGTGATCGTCATCGCGATCATCTACATCATCATCAACGTGATGGTGGGCGCCGTCGCCACCTGGCTGGAGAGGCGGAGCCGTCGCAGCAGGAAGACCACGGCGAAGCCGATCGCCCGGCCCGACTCGCCGACGGCGGTCGAGGGCGGCCTCGGAACCCCCACGACCCCGGCACCGTAGAAGCACCGTAGAAGCACCGTAGAAGCACCGCGGTCGAAGGGCGGTCACCGGATCCGGTGGCCGCCCTTTCGCGTACCGGGAAAGCCTGCCCGGTGTCCCGGAGGTCGCGGGATCGCAGACCTTCCCACCGTGAAACCAGCCCCAGATCGACCTACCGTAGAAACCGGACTAACGGCTCTCATCTCACCATTCCCTCCGATCTCACAGCTCGCACGGTTCACCGGCGGCATATCTCGGGTGACGCGAGCGTGATACCGGCGACACGCGACCGGTTATCGGGCAGGATTGCGCCATGTCCCCCGAGCAGGTCGTCCTGCCGTACGCCACCTGGCCGTCGCCGGTCTCCACCTCCGACGTCGCCCGTTCCGGGCTGCGCCTCGGATACCCGACGGTGCTCGGCGAGGAGGTCTGGTGGACCGAGGACCGTCCCGCCGAGGGCGGGCGGACCACCATCGTGCACCGGAGCGCCGACGGCGCCCAGCGCGAGCTGCTGAGCGCGCCGTGGAGCGCCAGGACCAGGGTCCACGAGTACGGCGGGCGCTCGTACGCCGTGGTGCCCGGCGAGGGCGTGGTGTTCGCCAACTTCGTCGACCAGCGGCTCTACCTGCTGCCCACCGGAGGCGAGCCCAGGCCGCTCACGCCGGAGCCCGAGGAGCCGGCGGCCCTGCGCTACGCGGACCTGGTCGTCCGGGACGGGCAGATCTGGTGCGTCAGGGAGCGCCACGACGGCGGCCGGGTGAGCCGGTCGATCGTGTCGATCCCGCTGTCCGGCGAGGGCGAGACGCGCGAGCGGGCCGGCGGGCACGACTTCTACGCCTCCCCCGCCGTCTCCCCCGACGGCGAGCACCTGGCCTTCATCTGCTGGGACCACCCCCGGATGCCGTGGAACGGCACCGAGCTGTGGATCTCCCGGCTGTCCGACGGCACCTCCTGGAAGGTAAAGGGCGGCACCTCGGAATCGGTACTCGCCCCGCAGTGGCGTGACGAGCGGAACCTCTATCTGATCTCCGACTGGTCGGGCTGGTGGAACCTCTACCTGGTCGGGATACACGGCACCTCGCCGAGGGCGCTCCACCCGGAGGAGCGGGAGTTCGCCGGGCCGCTGTGGCAGCTCGGAGCGGTGCCGTACGCGCTGATGGACGACGGAAGCCTCGCGGTCCTGCACGGGCGGGGCGACCTGCGGCTGGGGGTCCTCGACCCGGACAGCGGCGTGCTGAGCGACCTGGACGTGCCCTACGGCGGCTGGGAGGCGGTGCTCGCCACCGACGGGCAGTCCGTGGTCGGCATCGGGTACGGCCCGGCGCTGCCCCGGTCGATCGTGCGGGTCGACACCGTGACCGGGCGGGCGGAGGCGCTCCGCCGCGACATCAACGAGCTGCCCGCCCCCGGCTACCTGCCGGTCGCCAGGGCGGTGGAGTTCGTGAGCCGCTTCGGGCGCGAGGTGCACGCGTTCCTCTACCCGCCGTCCAACCCCGTGGCACGCGGCGAGGGTCCCGCGCCGTACGTCATCTTCGTGCACGGCGGGCCGACCGGGAACAGCGTCGGCGCGCTCGACCTGGAGAAGACGTTCCTCACCAGCAGGGGCATCGGCGTGCTCGACGTCAACTACGGCGGCTCCACCGGCTACGGCCGCGTCTACCGCGAGCGGCTGCGCGGCCAGTGGGGCGTGGTCGACGTCGAGGACGCGATCGCCGCGGCCGAGTGGCTGGCGGCGGAGGGGCTGGGCGACCCGGCGCGGATCGCGATCCGGGGCGGCAGCGCGGGCGGCTGGACGGTCATGGCGGCCTGCTGCGCGTCCGACGTGTTCGCCGGAGGTGTCTCCTACTACGGCGTGAGCGCGCTCGCCGACTTCAACGCGACCACCCACGACTTCGAGTCGCGCTACGTCGAGTGGCTGGTCGGCCCGGAGGACCCCGTCCTGTACGCCTCGCGCGAGCCCGTCGGCCGGGTGGCGGGGGTGAGCTGCCCCATGCTGCTCCTGCAGGGCCTGTCCGACCCTGTGGTCCCCCCGGCGCAGTCTCAGGCCTTCGTCGACGCTCTCGCCGAACGCGGCGTTCCCTGCACCTACCTCACGTTCGAGGGGGAGGCCCACGGCTTCCGCCGCGCCGAGACCCGTAGCGCGGCCCTGGCCACCGAGCTCGCCTTCTACCAGCAGATCTTCCACTCCTGAGCGAGGGACCGGGAAGACCGGTTCAGCGGGTTCGGGGGGTTCAGCGGGTTCGGGGGTTCGGCGGGTTCAGCGGGTTCAGCGGGCGAACTCGGTGGATCGCGATTCGCGGACGACCGTGATGCGGATCTGGCCGGGGTAGGTGAGCTCCTCCTCGACCTGCTTGGCGACGTCGCGGGCGATCACCTGGGCCTGGATGTCGTCGACCGCGTCGGGCTTCACCATGACCCTGATCTCCCGGCCCGCCTGCATGGCGAAGACCTTCTCGACACCCTCGTAGGAGGTGGCGATCTCCTCAAGGCGCTCCAGCCGCTTGACGTAGGCCTCCAGCGACTCGCGGCGGGCTCCGGGACGGCTGCCGCTGATCGCGTCGGCGGCCTGGGTGAGGACGGCCTCGACGGTCTTGACCTCGACCTCGTTGTGATGGGCCTCGATGGCGTGGACGACGTCCTCGTGCTCGCCGTATCTTCTGGCGATCTCGGCGCCGATGAGCGCGTGGCTGCCCTCGACCTCGTGGGTGAGTGCCTTGCCGATGTCGTGCAGGAGCGTGCAGCGCTTGAGCAGCGTCGTGTCGAGCCGCAGCTCGGCCGCCATGATGCCGGCGATGTGGGCCGACTCGATGAGGTGGCCGAGCACGTTCTGGCCGTAGGAGGTGCGGTAACGGAGCTGGCCGAGGAGGGTGACGAGCTCGGGGTGCATGTCGGTGATGCCGAGCTCCACCAGGGCGTCCTCGCCGGCGCGCACGCACAGCTCCTGGACCTCGGCCTTGCTGCGCTCGTGGGCCTCCTCGATGCGCTGCGGATGGATGCGGCCGTCGAGGACGAGCTTCTCCAGGGTGAGCCGCGCGGTCTCGCGGCGGACCGGGTCGAAGCACGACAGCAACACGGCCTCGGGCGTGTCGTCGATGATCAGATTGACGCCGGTGGTCGACTCGAAGGCCCGGATGTTGCGGCCCTCGCGGCCGATGATGCGTCCCTTCATCTCGTCACCGGGCAGGTGCAGGACGCTCACCACGGACTCGGCGGTCTGCTCGGTGGCCACCCGCTGGACCGCCAGCGTGACGATCTTGGTGGCGCGCTTCTCGCCCTCCTTGCGCGCCTCGCCCTCGATCTCCCTGATGATCAGCGCGGCCTCGCGCTTGGCCTGGTTCTCGATCTCCCTGACCAGTTCGGCCCTGGCCTGGTCGCTGGTGAAGCCGGACACCCGTTCCAGGATGGCCTTGCGCTCCTCGGCGACCCGTTCGAGATCCTCTCGGCGGTCGGCCAGCTCGGTCTCGGTCTCGGCGAGCTTGCGGGCCCGGTCGGCCTGGCGCCTGGCCTCCTCGTCGAGCCGCTGCTCACGCTCCGCCAGCCGGTTCTCCCTGCGTTCGAGGTCGGACCGGAGCTCCTTGAGCTCGTACTTCAGGATCTTGCCCTCGGCCTCGGCCTCCTTGCGCATCTCGGCCGCGGCCTCGATCGCCGTCTCCGACTTGCGCAGCAGCTCTCCGGCGTCGTCCTGGGCCTTCGCCCGGATGTCGGCGGCCTCGCGCCTGGCCTCCTCCAGGTGGGCCTGGACCTCGGCCTCCTGCTCGGGGGTGGGGCCCTTCGGAGCCCTGGCTCCACCGATGCGACGCAGCAACACGACCAGCACGGCTGTCATCACGGCGAGAGCCACAACCGTCACTGTCAACATGACGACCACGACCGGATCCATGCGCGCCTCACCTTCCTCGCGTCGCAAATATCAGGCACACGAGGGGTCACACGCACGGCACGGAAAGCTCAAGAGGCGGCACCGTCGGGACCGAAGTGAACCCAGAGGGGATCACCCACCGGCTTTTCCCGCCGGTCCGTCGTCCCGTCTTCATCCGCCAAGCCTGCTTGTCCGTATTACACCGCTATGACAATCCGCGCTGCGCGGAGTAACTCCTCACTGCCGTTGAGATTAAGCGTCAGAGAGGTAACGAGCAAGCAAAGACCCGCTGTCAAGCTGCTTTGGACTAGTCGAGTTGATAGCCCTGATCCTCCGTGAATGGCGATGTTTCCGCCCCTTCGTCCTCCAGCACTTCGCGGATCACGCGAAAGGCCAGGCCGGGACCGTATCCCTTGCGGGCGAGCATGCCGGCCAGCCTGCGGGTCCTGACCGCGGGCTCCAGGCCCCGGGTCGAGGAGAGCTTGCGCCGCACGAGACGGCGGGCGGTCTCCGCCTCCTCCTCGGGGTCGAGCCGATCCACCGCTTCCTTCACGGTCTCCTCGTCCACCCCTCGGTGGCGAAGCTCCGAGGCGAGGGCCTTTCTGGCGAGACCCCGCCCGGCGTGGCGCGAGCTCACCCATGCCGCGGCGAACGCCTCGTCGTCGATGAGCCCGACCTCGGAGAAGCGCTCCAGCACGGCGTCCGCCGCCTCCTGGGGCACCTCTCGCTTGCGCAGCGCCTCCGCGAGCTGGGCCCGGGTGCGCGGCGCCATGGTCAGCAGCCGCAGGCAGATGCCCCGCGCCACCGCCTGCGGGTCGGCTCCGGCCCCCCGGCTCGCGCGAGCCCCCTCACCCGGCCCGTCGGACCTGTCACGCCCGCCCGACCGACCGCGCCCTCCGGACCTGCCGCGTCGCCTACCGGACCCGTCGGATCCATCGAATCCGTCAGACCCGGCTGGGCCGTCGAACCCCTCGGATCCATCAGGGCCGTCGAAGCCGTCAGGGCCGTCGGAGGGAAAGCCCGGGGTGGCGCCCCCGGACCACCGTCCGCGTCGTGAGGCACGCCTCTTCCGGCCTCGTGGCCCGTCACCCGCCGGGTCCGCGGACTCCTCGCGAAAGCCTTCCTCCGGGACGGGCGGAGCGTGGTCGCGCCCGCGCCGGCCCGGTGAGCCCGCCCGAGGTTCGTCGGGCCAGGCACCCCAGTCTCTCGGCCCGACCTCGCCGGCCGGACCGGAGTCAGGTCCCGTGGTCATCGATCAGCCCGGATTCAGGCGTCACCCGGCTTGGGAGCGGCGGCGGCCTTGGCGCCGCGACCGGACGCGGCGGAGGCCGAAGCGGCACCGGCGCGGCCCGACGCGGCGGCCGGAGCCGAGGCCGCGGGAGCGGGGGCCGGGGTGGCCGGGCTGTCGACGCGCGGGCCGACGCCGAGCTTCTCCTTGATCTTCTTCTCGATCTCGTTCGCCATGTCCGGGTGGGTCTTGAGGAAGTTTCGCGCGTTCTCCTTGCCCTGGCCGAGCTGGTCGCCCTCGTAGGTGTACCAGGCGCCGGACTTGCGGACGAAGCCGTGCTCGACGCCCATGTCGATCAGGCCACCCTCGCGGGAGATGCCGACGCCGTAGAGGATGTCGAAGTCGGCCACGCGGAAGGGCGGGGCCATCTTGTTCTTGACGACCTTCACCCGGGTGCGGTTGCCGACCGCCTCGGTGCCGTCCTTCAGCGTCTCGATGCGGCGGATGTCGAGACGGACCGAGGCGTAGAACTTCAGCGCCTTTCCACCGGTCGTGGTCTCGGGCGAGCCGAACATGACGCCGATCTTCTCGCGGAGCTGGTTGATGAAGATCGCGGTGGTGCCGGTGTTGTTGAGCGCGCCGGCGACCTTGCGCAGCGCCTGGGACATCAGGCGGGCCTGGAGGCCGACGTGGCTGTCGCCCATCTCGCCCTCGATCTCGGCCTTGGGCACCAGGGCCGCGACCGAGTCGATGACCAGCAGGTCGACGGCGCCGGACCGGATCAGCATGTCGGCGATCTCCAGCGCCTGCTCACCGGTGTCGGGCTGGGAGACGAGCAGCGCGTCGGTGTCGACGCCCAGCTTCTGGGCGTACTCCGGGTCGAGGGCGTGCTCGGCGTCGATGAACGCGGCGATGCCGCCGCTGCGCTGGGCGTTGGCCACCGCGTGCAGGGCGACCGTGGTCTTACCGGACGACTCGGGACCGTAGACCTCGACGATGCGGCCGCGCGGGAAGCCTCCGATGCCGAGCGCCACGTCGAGCGCGATGGAGCCGGTGGGAATCACCTCGATGGGCGCCCGGGTCTCGTCGCCCAGGCGCATGATCGAGCCCTTGCCGAACTGCCGCTCGATCTGAGCGAGCGCGGTCTCAAGCGCCTTCTCGCGGTCGTTAGCTGCCATGGGAGCCCCCTGAAGGGTCGCGGGTTGGATCGGTTGCCAGAAAGCTACGGGGTGCCGCCGACAATTTCGGGAGGGCACGCCAGGAGTGGTGGCCTGTTCAATATAGCCGAACGACTGTTCGATCGCCGCCCGTTGGCACCATACGTTGCTGGAGTCGCGAACCACCACGAAACGCCCCCGCGCACAGCCGGGCGCAGTCGTCCGCGAACAGCCGGTCACGGCCCCGAGGGTGCGGAACCCATCCGGGAAGAGACATTTCCAAGAATTGAACCGGACCTGTTGTAACCGGGCTGACCTGGGGTGATCCTGAGGGGAAACGACCCGAGGTGCCCGACGTGCCCAACGCGTTCACGCAGCAACGCCTAGCCCATCTCGATTCCCTGGCCACCGAACTGCGACAACGAGGGCTGGCGAGCCGCACCCTCGGAGGCACCGCCCCGGTGCTGTGGGTGTGGCATCCGGACAGCCACCGGCAGACCATCGTCTTCGCCACCCCGGTCAGGGACGGCTGGATGTTCCTGTGGTCGCCGGACGGCGAGGAGAGCGCCGACGATCCCGCGCTGGCGGCCGACTCGGTGGAGAGGCTTCTCGCCCCGCTCACGGAACCGCCCTGACCGGTCCTTCCCCGGCCCTCACTTCCCCGGAGCCCCTCGGAGTCCCTCTGAGCCTCCCGGAGCCCCTCGGGACCGGCCACCGCCTCGGGCCTTGGCGCCTGTCCCTCGGCCCCTCCGGGCCTTCACCGTGCTCCCGGGCTTCCACGTGTCCCCGGGCCCTCCACGCCCTCCGCGCTCGGCCCCTACGCTCGCCGGCCCTCAGCGGAGCTTGGGCGAGACGTCGGTCACCCCGCACACGGCATGCCAGACCTCCTTGGCCCCCACGCCCTCGGCCAGTGCCTGGATCACGGTCCTGCCGCCGAGGTCGGCGATGACGTAGTCGTGGGCCCACGACTCGGCGTACTGGTCGCCGAAGTGTGACTTCATCCGCTTCCAGAACTCCGACAGGCGCATGTTCCAAGTATGGATCCACTCCGGTACGCCGTGAGCCGCCCGGCACCTCACCGGCCGCGAGCACCCGCGTCCCGAGCCCCCGCCCACGCTGGCCGGGGCGGGCCGGGGTGGGGCGAGCGGGAAAAGGATCCTCGCGGGCGGGAGCGCACACGGCCGAGGCGGCCGGGAGACAGATCGTCACAGGCCGGAGGGCGGGCCACCGGGTCGGGGGACGAGGGCGTCAGAGCACGCGGGAGCCGTACATCTCGCCGAGGGGGTCGGCGAGCAGTTCCAGGCGGGCCCCGTCGGGGTCGGAGAAGTAGATGGACGCGCCGCTCTCGACCTGGTGCGGGACGCCCGCCGCCTCCAGCTTGCCCCGCAGGCGCTCCCACGTGGAGGGATCGACGGAGATCGCGACGTGGTGGAGCCCGCCGAGGACCTCCCCGTAGGGGCCGAGGTCCAGGCCGGGGAAGTCGAAGAAGGCCAGCAGGTTGCCGTTGCCGATGTCGAAGAAGAAGTGGTTCGAGCCCCGGTAGTCGCGGTTCTCGAAGATCTCCGTCAGCGGGAACTCCAGGAGGTCCTGGTAGAACGCGATCGTCGTCTCGACGTCGGAGGAGATCATCGCGAAGTGGTGCAAGCCCCTCGCGCTGCTCGGCGGGCGGTGCGCCCTGAGGTGCTCCGCCTTGATCCGCTCGCGTGTCGCCTCGATGGCCTGATGGTCGATGCTCACCGTTAGCTCACCACTCAATGCGTCGTGTGTTCGTCAAAGCCATGTCCGTGACGACCGGGAGCCAACCTATCCCGGACGTCACGTCATGGTGGCGAACGGCCTCCGCCGGGGATACCCCGAGGGTGGGGTCGCCCCGCGGTCCGGCCGCGGCACCGGCGGGCCGTGTATCCGCAGGTGGCGCGCGAGCCGTCCGTTCCCGTCCGGCACCCGCTCGCCGGGCGGGCGGTGACGGGTTCTGTCGGTGGGGCCGTGCAGTATGGGCGGTGACCCGGTTCGTCTGCCTGACCGGGAGCTAGGGGGCGGCGATGAGCGAGACGACGGGGGCGGGCGGGGCGCTCGATCACTTCACCCGGATGACCAGGGAATGGTTCGCCGGGGCGTTCGCCGCGCCGACCGCCGCGCAGGACGGGGCGTGGGCGGCGATCGCCCGGGGCGACAACACCCTGGTGGTCGCGCCCACCGGATCCGGCAAGACGCTCGCCGCCTTCCTGTGGTCGCTCGACCGGCTCGCCTCCTCCGCTCCCGCCTCCCCTCCGGCCGACGGGCCGTCCGCCACGGGCCCGGAGAACGGCAAGGGCGGCAAGAGCGGCAAGAGCGGTGCGAGCGCCCGGGGCGGGCGGGGGCGTTCGCGGGGGGACGAGGAGCCGGTGAGGCGGTGCCGGGTCCTGTACGTGTCGCCGCTCAAGGCCCTGGCGGTCGACGTCGAGCGCAACCTCCGGGCACCGCTGGCCGGGCTGGGGCAGACCGCGCGGCGGCTCGGCCTCCCGGTGCCGGAGATCTCGGTGGCGATCCGGTCGGGCGACACCTCCCCCGAGGAGCGGCGCCGGTTCGCCACCAGGCCGTCCGACATCCTGATCACCACCCCCGAGTCGCTGTTCCTGCTGCTCACCAGCCAGGCCCGCGAGGCGTTGCGGGGCGTGGAGACGGTCATCGTCGACGAGGTGCACGCGGTGGCGGCCACCAAGCGCGGCGCGCACCTGGCCCTCAGCCTGGAGCGGCTCGACTCCCTCCTGCCCCGGCCCGCCCAGCGGATCGGGCTGTCGGCGACCGTCCGGCCGGTGAGCGAGGTGGCCGCCTTCCTGGGCGGGTCGCGCCCGGCGACCGTGGTCCAGCCGCCCTCCGACAAGGAGATCGAGGTCGAGGTGGTCGTCCCGATCGAGGACATGACCGAGCTCGACACGCCCCCCGCCCCGCCCTCCCCCGACGACGACCGCTGGCTGACCGAGACCCCGGCCAGGCGGTCGATCTGGCCGCACGTGGAGGAGCGGCTGTTCGAGCTGATCGGGAGCCACAGCTCCACGATCGTGTTCGCCAACTCCCGGCGGCTGGCCGAGAGGCTGTGCACCCGTCTCAACGAGCTGGCGTGGGAGCGGCGGGAGGGCGGCGAGGAGCCGGGCGGGGAGACGTCCGGTGAGGGGTCGGAGCCGGTGCACTGGGCCGAGGGCTTCCCCGTGCCCCCTGCCTCCCTGTCCACCCCGGCGGCGACGATGGCGCAGGCCGGGGCGGCCAAGGGGGTGGTCCCGGAGATCGTGAGGGCCCACCACGGTTCGGTGTCGAAGGAGGAGCGCTCCCAGATCGAGGACGCGCTGAAGTCGGGGCGGCTGCCCGCCGTGGTCGCGACCTCCAGCCTGGAGCTCGGCATCGACATGGGCGCGGTCGACCTGGTGGCCTGCGTCGGGGCGCCGCCGAGCGTGGCGAGCGGCCTGCAGCGGATCGGCCGGGCCGGGCACCAGGTGGGGGCCGTCTCACGTGGCGTGATCTTTCCCAAGTACCGCGGGGACCTGGTCCAGACGGCCGTGGTGGCCGAGCGGATGAGGAGCGGGGAGATCGAGGACCTGCGCTACCCGCGCAACCCGCTCGACGTGCTCGCCCAGCAGATCGTGGCGATGACCGCGATGGACGAGTGGACGGTCGACGAGCTTGAGGGGGTCGTGCGGCGGGCCGCCCCCTACCGGACGCTGCCCAGGAGCGCGCTGGAGGCGACACTCGACATGCTCGCCGGGCGCTACCCGAGCGAGGAGTTCGCCGAACTGCGGCCGCGCATCGTCTGGGACCGGGTGACCGGCACCCTGCGGGGCCGTCCCGGAGCCCAGCGGCTGGCGGTCACCAACGGCGGCACGATCCCCGACAGGGGGTTGTTCGGCGTGTTCCTGGTCGGGGAGAAGTCCTCCCGGGTCGGCGAGCTGGACGAGGAGATGGTCTACGAGTCGCGGGCCGGGGACGTTTTCGTGCTGGGCGCGACCTCCTGGCGGATCGAGGAGATCACGGCCGATCGGGTGCTGGTCACGCCCGCCCCCGGCCAGCCCGGGAAGCTCCCCTTCTGGCACGGCGACACCGCCGGGCGACCGGCGGAGCTGGGGAGGGCCATCGGCGCGTTCCTCCGCGAGATGTCGGCGGCGGGCGCGGACGCCGAGACGGGCGGCGAAGGTGCCCGAGGCGCGGGGACGAAGACGGAGCCGGGGAAGGCGGGAGCGGGAAACGGGCGGGCGGGGGACGCGAAAGCGGGAGGCGCGAAAGCCGGGGGCACGGCGCGGGAGGGGGCGCTGGCGAGGATCAGGGCGGCGGGGCTGGACGAGTTCGCCGCCGCCAACCTGCTCTCCTACCTGGCCGAGCAGCGGCAGGCGACCGGCTACGTGCCGGACGACAGGACGCTGCTGGTCGAGCGGTTCCACGACGAGCTGGGCGACTGGCGGGTGGTGGTGCACTCCCCGTACGGGGCGCGGGTGCACGCGCCGTGGGCGCTGGCGATCGGGCGGCGGCTGCGGGAGCGCTACGGCGTCGACGTGCAGGCCGTGCACTCCGACGACGGGATCGTGCTGCGCATCCCCGACACGCTCTCCGACCCCCCGTCCGATGTCGCGATCTTCGACGCGGACGAGATCGAGCGGATCGTCACCGAGGAGCTGGGCGGCTCGGCGCTGTTCGCGGCGCGGTTCCGCGAGTGCGCGGGGCGGTCCCTGCTGCTGCCGCGCCGCGTGCCGGGCAGGCGGTCGCCGCTCTGGCAGCAGCGGCAGCGCGCCTCGCACCTGCTGAACGTGGCCGGCCGCTACGGGTCGTTCCCCGTGGTGCTGGAGACGATGCGCGAGTGCCTCCAGGACGTGTTCGACGTGCCGGGGCTGGTCCGGCTGATGCGCGACATCGAGGCGCGGCGGATCCGGATGGTGGAGGTCGAGACCGACAAGGCGTCGCCGTTCGCGGCGTCGCTGCTGTTCAACTACATCGGCGCGTTCATGTACGAGGGGGACGCCCCGCTGGCCGAGCGCCGCGCCCAGGCGCTCGCGCTCGACACGAGCCTGCTGGCCGAGCTGCTGGGCCAGGCGGACCTGCGCGAGCTGCTCGACCTCGATGTGATCACCGACGCCGAGCGGGAGCTGGCCCGGCTGGACCGGCCGCTGCGCGACGCCGAGGACCTGGCCGACCTGCTCCGCTCCCACGGCCCCCTGGTGGCCGAGGACGTCGGCGTGCGCGAGGGCGACCCGGCGTGGCTGACGGTGCTGGAGGGCGCCCGGCGGGCCATCAGGGTGCGGGTGGCGGGGCAGGAGCGGTGGGCGGCGATCGAGGACGCCGCCAGGTTGCGCGACGCGCTCGGCGTGCCGCTGCCCGTGGGGGTGCCGCACGCGTTCCTGGAGCCGGTCGACGACCCGCTGGGCGACCTGCTGGCCCGGCACGCCCGTACGCGCACCCCCTTCCTCGCGGGCACGGCCGCTGACAGGTTCGGTCTCGGCGCCGCGGTCGTCACCGACGCGCTGCGCCGCCTGGCCGCCTCGGGGCGGGTGGTGAGCGGGGAGTTCCGGCCCGGCGGGCGGGGTGAGGAGTGGTGCGACGCGGGGGTGCTGCGGATGCTGCGCCGCAGGTCCCTGGCCAGGCTCCGCAAGGAGGTGGAGCCGGTCCCCCCGGAGACGCTGGCCTCCTTCGCGCCCGCCTGGCACGGCATCACCGGCTCGCCGCAGCGAGGCAGGCCGCCGATCGACGCGCTGGTGGCCGCGATCGAGCAGTTGCAGGGCGCGGCGGTGCCCGCGTCGGCGCTGGAGACGCTGATCCTGCCCTCGCGGGTGCCCGGGTACGACCCGTCGTTCCTGGACGAGCTGACGGCCTCCGGCGAGGTGATCTGGGCGGGGCAGGGGTCCCTGCCGGGCGGCGACGGCTGGGTCTCGCTCTACTTCGCCGACACCGCGCCGCTGCTGATGTCCGGCCCCGCCGACGTCACCATGACGCCGGTGCACGAGGCGGTGCTCGAGGTTCTGGGCGGCGGAGGGGCGCTGTTCTTCCGCGAGCTGGGCGGCCGGGTCGCCACCCTCCTGGCCGATGCCGTCCCGGACGACCGCGCCCTGTCCGCCGCGGTGTGGGACCTGGTGTGGTCGGGCCGGATCACCGGTGACACGCTGGCGCCGCTGCGGGCCGTCCTCGGGACGGGACGCCCCGCGCACCGCCCGGCCCCGACCCGGCGGCGGCGGGCGGTGCTGCCGACCAGGAGCGGCCCGCCCACGGTGGGCGGGCGCTGGTGGGCGCTGCCCGCCCTCGCGGAGGACGCCACCCAGCGCGCCCACGCCCAGGCCGAGGTGCTGCTGGAGCGGCACGGCGTGGTGACCAGGGGCGCGGTGACCGCCGAGCGGCTGCCGGGCGGGTTCGCCGCCGTCTACCAGGTGCTCCGCGCCTTCGAGGAGAGCGGCCGGTGCCGCAGGGGCTACTTCGTGGAAGGGCTGGGCGGCGCCCAGTTCGCCCTGCCCGGTGCCGTCGACCGGATGCGCGCCGCGTCCCCCCCGCCCGCCCGCCCGGACGCGGCACCGGCGCCCGACCCGTGGAGCACGCGCAAGCCGGAGAGGGCGGAGGGGAACGCGCGGCGGGCGGTGGTGCTGGCGTCCGCCGACCCGGCCAGCCCGTACGGGGCGGCCCTGCCGTGGCCCGCCCATCCCGGGGAGGTGTCCCACAAGCCCGGCAGGAAGGCCGGGGCCCTGGTCGTGCTCGTCGACGGGCACCTGATCCTCTACGTCGAGCGCGGCGGCAAGACCCTGCTGTCCTTCTCCGCCGACGAGCGCCTCCAGCCCGCCGTCGACGCCCTCGCGCTCGCCGTGCGCGACGGCGCGCTGGGCAAGCTGACCGTCGAGCGGGCGGACGGCACCGCCATCAACGACTCCCCGCTGGGCGCGGCCCTGGAGTCCGCGGGGTTCCACCCGACCCCCAGGGGGCTGCGCCTGCGCGCCTGAAGGGCCGCACGGTGCGGCGAACCCGCCGAACCCGCTCCCGGGAGCGCCGCGGCCGTCACGTGCGGACGGGCCCCACCGCCCGCGGTGAGACGCTGGTCGATCCGCTGGTGTGAGGCCGGCCCCCGGGGGCCGGACGCGGGATTGCAGCCGGCTACCACTGGCTCGCAACCGTGGGCTGCGACATTCGTCATGTTGTTGGATCGAGAGGGGAGACAACCATGGCGAAGGCCAAGCCGGAGCTGTCCGCGCTGTCCGGGATCGGCACCGAGCTGGACGAGAGCCAGCTCGCGCAGGTCAACGGCGGTTACTACTGGGACTTCTACCACTGGGAGGACTTCGCTCCCGGTGGCTGGGCCTACCGTCCCTGACACCGGGCGCGTAGCCGGATAGACGTGGGAAGACGGGGTGCGGCCACCGGCCGCACCCCGTCCGTGTTCTCAACTTCGTTCGCCCACGCCCCCCCCGGGGGTCCCCCGGCCTCCCCGAGGTCCTTGCCCCGGGGTTCTCCCGGCCCCTCCGGGCGGAGCGGCGGACGGGACGGGGTCACCTCCGGATCGAGATCACCTCCGCGACCGGCTCGTCGCGCTCACGCTCGTCACGTCCGCCTCCCTCACGCTCACGTTCCTGGCGCTCGCGCTCCTGGCGCCGCTGGATGGCCTGGAACCCGACCAGGTCGTCCGGGAGCGCGTCGGGGACGTTCGCGTCGAACCCGGACAGCGTGCGGGTCCGCATCGCGACCAGCACCGTGACCGCGATGGCGACCGCGAACAGCACGTACATCAGGCCGACGCCCCGGCCCCCGCCGGTGCCGAGCACGAGGCCGACCGTGTCGGCCAGCGGCCCCCCGGGGAGCAGCAGCGGCTCGAACAGCGCGCTGCCGTACGGGGCGACCAGTCCGAAGCCGATCGGCAGGGTGGACCAGGCGATGAGCGTGTTGAGCGCGATGACGCGGCCGTGGAAGCGTTGCGGCACCTTGACCTGGATGATCGTGGCGTAGACGCCGTTGAGCATGGTCAGCCAGAACGACATCCCGAAGGCGCCGATCGCGATCAGGATCAGGTTCTGCTGCAGGCCGATGACCAGGCAGAACAGGCTCAGCACGAGGGTGGAGAGCATGACGCCGCGCAGCCGGTGCCGTCGCGGGCCTCCCCAGACGGTCATGGTCAGGCCGCCGAGGAAGACCCCAAGGCCGCCGAAGAAGGAGATCCGGCCGACGTCGTCCAGGGTGGCGAAGCCCAGGACCAGCGGCGAGATGAGCAGGAACAGCGGGGACAGGAAGACGTTCAGCACCGCGAAGAAGAAGAGCATGCCGCGGAAGCCCCGGTGGCCCCAGGAGAACTTCCAGCCCTCGATCATCTCGGCGAGCAGCGACTCCCTGCGCTTCCACGCCATGGTCTTCGGGAAGCGGACGAAGAGCAGCACCCCGATCGCGAAGACGTACGAGATCACGTCCAGGACGAGGATGCCCTCCAGCCCGACCACGGCCATCAGGCCGACCGCGCCCAGCGGGACGACCAGCTGGGCGGTACCGGTGACCATCTGGACCACGCCGTTGGCGTGGCCGAGGAAGCGCTTGGGGACCAGCTGCGGGATGGCGGAGTTGTAGGCGAGGCGCTGGAAGGTGAGCGCGACCGACAGCAGCACCAGGAGCGGGTAGATGTGCCAGATCTCCAGGTTGCCGGTCCACAGCAGCACGCCCAGCGTCAGCTGGGTGCCGAACGCGCCGATGTCTCCGGCGAGCATGACCCCGCGCCGGTCGTGGCGGTCGACGAGGGCACCGGCCAGGGGGGACACCACCATGCCGGGGACCAGCGCGAGGACGGCGAACAGGGCCATCATGGGGAGCGAGTCGGTGGTGATGTAGATCCACAGCGGGATGGCGAACTCGGTCAGCGACGACCCGACGATCGAGACGAGCTGTCCGGCCGCCACGGCGGCGAACCGCTTCATGCTCGGCGGCGGGCCGGAGCTCGCCGGAGGATCCGTCGCGACCGGGTGTCCCGTTCCCGGTGGCGCGCCGCCCGTGCCGGAACCGGGCGGAGTGCCGGGAGCGGTGAGAGCCCGCGTGCGCGCCTCCGGACCGGCGGCCGGTCCCGCACCGGTGACCGCGGGGGCCGCCGTCGCCGGGGCGGTCTCCGCGGGGGCCGGGCCCGCGGTGGCGTCCTGGGTGGAGACGCCGCCGAGCCACCAGGTGGACCGGTCGGTACGGGCCAGCTTGGCCGTGTCGCCGGAGGTGATGGCCCGGTGGGTGCCGGTGACGATGGTGGCCAGCTCTTCCGCCCGATATTTCAGGAAAAAGTGCCCAGCCTCGTCGAGGACGACCACCGCCGTGGAGTCGCTCAGGAGATGCCACTCGCGGTAGCGCTCCTGGTGGAACTCGGTGGCCGGGTCGCGGTCGCCCACCACCGAGATGATCGGCGCCCTGAGCGGCTCGACGCCCTCCTCGAACAGGCGGGTGAAGTAGCGTTCCGCCTCCCTGGTGCCCTTGCGACGGTTGTCGATCACCAGTTTGAGCTGGTCGGGCTCCAGGTCGTCCACCTCCAGACCCGCGGCCCGCAGGGCGTTGGCCCAGATCTGGTCGCTGCGCAGGCGGTCGGTCAGGTTCGACAGCTTGGCCAGCGCCGAGGCGGGACGGGCGAAGGGGAAGACACCGCCGAAGTAGATGGCCTCGATCGGACGGCCCGCCGCCTCGAGGCGGCGGGCGATCTCCACGATCAGCATGACGCCGAGCCCGCAGTGCCCGTACAGCGCGAGGGGGCCGCGGACCTCCTTGAGGATCTCCTCCACGCAGTCCCGCGCGACCTCCCCCACCGGCCGGGTCGCCTCGATCAGCCCCATCTCCTGGCCGGGGACGGCGACCGCGTGCAGCGCCCAGTTCCGCGGCAGCGCGTCGGCCAGCGGCTGGTAGATGGCCGCGCTGCCGCCGCCGTACGGCACGCAGACCATCGTCGAGGTGGCCGTGCGGGCCGGGGTGAGCCGGTGCAAAAGCATGCGCGGGCCGTCGTCGGCCGTCTCGGCGAGCCGCGCGAGCTCGCGGACGGTCCGGTGCTTGAACAGGTCCAGGATCGTGACCTGGCGCCCGCCTTCGGGAATGGCTTTCCGAAGGCGGGCGACCACCTGTGCGGCGAGCAGCGAATGACCGCCCAGGTCGAAGAAGTCGTCCAGCACGCCGACCTGGACCAGTCCGAGCACCTTCGCCCACACCGCCGCGATCGCCTCTTCGAGGGGCGTCTCGGGCGGGACGAACCCGGCCTCCTGGTCGGGCCGCGCCTCGTCGGGTTCGGGGAGCCTGGCCCGGTCGACCTTGCCGTGCGACTTCAGGGGCAGTTCGTCCAGCCAGACGAACCGCCCGGGGATCATGTACTCGGGGAGCCGCTCGCCGAGCCGCGCCCGCAGCTCGCTGACGCTGACCTGCTCCCCGGCGACCTCGCCGACCAGGTACGCGACCAGCCGGTCCGCGCGCAGCTCGACGACGGCGTGCGCGATTCCCGGCTCGCCGGAGAGCACCGACTCGATCTCCGACAGCTCCACCCGGTAGCCCCTGACCTTGACCTGCAGGTCGCGGCGGCCGAGGAAGCACAGGTCGCCGGAGGGCAGCCACCGGCCGAGGTCGCCGGTCCGGTACATGCGGGCGCCGGGCCCGCCGTAGGGGTCGGGCAGGAACCTCTCGGCCGTCAGGCCGGGGCGTCCGAGGTACCCGCGGGCGAGCCGGTCGCCGCCGAGGTAGATCTCGCCGGTCATGCCGGGCGGGACCAGCCGCAGGTGCTCGTCGAGCACGTAGACCGCGGCGCCGGGCAGCGGCCTGCCGATCGGCAGGTTCAGCGCCCGCTCGTGCTCGCCGGTGACGGCGTGGGTGGAGATGCCGACCGTGGCCTCGGTGGGGCCGTAGTGGTTGACCACCGTGGTGTGCGCGGTCAGCTCGCGCGCCCAGCTCCAGCGGGAGGCCTCGCCGCCGAGGACGAGGAGCTTGCGCGGGAGCAGCTCGGCGGGGTCGTCGACCGCGGCGAGCAGCGAGGCGAGGTGGGAGGGGGTCATCTTCAGGTAGTCGGTGCCGCTCAGCAGCCCGGCGAGCTCCTCGGCGGGGGCCTGCGGGTCGGCCAGGTGCAGCTCCCCGCCGGTCATGAGCGACAGGTAGAAGATCGTCACCCCGAAGTCGAACGAGAGCGACTGCAGCAGCGTGTAGACCCCGCCGGGCTCGACCTCGAAGCGCTCCCCGACCCCGGCGAGGTAGTTGAGCACCTGCCGGTGCTGCACCCCGACGCCCTTCGGCCGCCCGGTGGTGCCCGAGGTGTAGATCACGTACGCGAGGTGGCCGGGCGAGACCTCCGGGGGCTCGAACCCGGTCTCGTCCAGCGCCTCGGCGTCCAGGCAGATCGTCGGGACGTCCGGAACCAGCTCGCGCAGCGCGGTGGTGGTCAGGACGGCGACGGCCCCGGCGTCGGCGAGCATGTACGCCAGCCGGTCGCGGGGCTGCTTGGGGTCGAGGGGCACGTAGGCGCCGCCGGCCTTGAGCACGCCGATGACGGCCGCCGCCAGGTCGGTGGACTGTTCGAGGAAGACGCCGACCCTGGTGTCGGGGCCCACGCCGTGCCGGTTCCTCAGCAGGGCGGCGATCCTGGTGGAACGCTCGTCGAGCTCGGCGTACGTCAGCGAGCCACCACGCATCCCGGACTCCGTACCGGACGCGGGCGAGCCCTCGTGGACCACGGCCGTCGCGCCGGGGGTGAGCGCGGCCCGCGCGGTGACGAGGTCGTGCAGCAGGTCGTGCCCGGACGGCCGCGGGGCGGGTCCGGAGCCGAAGCCCAGGACCAGGTCCCGCTCCTCCCCGGAGAGCAGCGACAGCTCCCCCACCCGCGTGTCCGGGTCCGCCACGATCGAGCGCAGCAGCGTCTCGAAGCGGGCCGCGAGCAGCTCCACGGTCTCCGGGTCGAACAGGGCGGTGCTGTAGGAGAGGTGGCCGACCAGCCCGTCGGGGCTCTCGAACAGGTAGAGGCCGAGGTCGAAGCGGGTGGTCCTGGCCGGGAGCGTGAGGTAGGAGACGCGCCCGTCCTCCTCGCCCGCCTTGAAGTTCTGCAGCGCGAACGTGACCTGCGCGAGCGGAGACCGGCTCACGTCGCGGACCACGTTCAGCTCGTTGACCAGCTGGTCGAACGGGAGCTCCTGGTGCGCGTACGCGTCCAGCGCGGCCTCGCGCGTCCTGGCCAGGAAGGTGGTGAACGACGGGTCGTCGGCCAGGTCGGCGCGCAGGACGAGGGTGTTGACGAACATGCCGACGACCCCGTCCAGCTCGGGCAGCCCGCGCCCGGCGACCGGGGAGCCGACCGCGAAGTCCGTCTGCCCCGAGTAGCGGGCCAGCAGGACCTGGAAGGCGGCCAGCAGCGTCATGTACGGCGTGGCACCGGCCGCGGCGCCCAGCTCGGCGAGCCGCCGGGTGAGGTCGGCGTCCACCCGGACGTCGAGGGCGGCCCCCTCGTGGCGCTGCTCGGCGGGGCGCGGCCGGTCGGCGGGCAGCTCGATGGCGGGCAGCCCGGCGAGCCGGTCACGCCAGTGGTCGATGTCGCGGCGGTGGTCGCGGCCCCGCTGCCAGAGGGCGTAGTCGCCGTAGCCGACCGGCACGGGCGGCGGGGTGACGCCGTCGTGCAGGGCGAGCAGCTCTCGGACGATCAGGTCGCTGGACCAGCCGTCGATGACGGTGTGGTGGGCGGCGATGAGGAGGACGTGGTCGTCGGGCGCGATCCTGACCAGCACGGTGCGCAGGAGCGGGCCGTGCTCCAGGTCGAACGGGACCGCGAGGTCGGCGTCGAGCAGCTCGATCGCGGCGTCCACGTCGTCCGCCTCGGCGACACGCAGCGCGGCGGGCCCCGGCTCGTCGATGACGAGCTCGGGGGTGCCGTCCTCGGTGGTGAGGAACCGCGTCCGCAGGGCCTCGTGGCGCGCGACGATCTCGTCCAGCGCCCGGCGCAGCGCGTCGGCGTCCAGGTCCCCGCGCAGGCGCACCGCGACGGGGACGGTGTAGGTGGTGGTGCCCGGCCGGTACTGCTCCAGGAACCACAGGCGTTCCTGGGCGTGGGACAGGGGCGGTACGGTCCCCGGGGCGCGGCGGGCGACGGCGGCCCGCGCCTCTCCCCGGTTCTTCAGCCGCTTGGCCAGAAGCGCCTTCTTGGCGTCCGACAGCGTTGTCTCGGTCACGCGTGTAACTCCATCCGGAGGGCCGCGAGGAAGAGCGCGGCGTCCCGTCCGTTGATAAGCCGGTGGTCGTAGGCGAGGCCGATGTTGGCGACGGTCCTCGCGGTCACCGTGCCGTCCTCGGCGAGGGTCAGCTCGGGCTGCGGCGAGGTGATCGCGAGGGCGCAGACCGTACCGGGGAAGATGAGGGGGATCGCGAGGACGACGTCGGCGTCGGTGTGCAGGGTGACGGCGATGTTGGCACCGGTGAGGTCCTTCTCGCGGAAGTCGCCCTCGGTGGCGGCGAGCCGGTAGCGCATGAGCGCGTCGGCGATGGCCTTGAGCGAACCGGTGTCGTGGACGACCGGCACGTACAGGCCCTCGCCCATGTCGAACGTGACGCCGACGCGCGGGGCGTCGGCCGGGCGCGCCAGGTCGCCGTCGACCGAGGCGAAGAACAGCGGGAAGGCGGGGTGCAGCGCGGCCACGGCCTGGACGAACAGCTCGGCCAGCCCGACCGGCCTGCGCACCTCCCTGCTCAGCCCCCTGGCCCGCTCCAGCAGCGGGCCCACCTCGAACCTCACGACGGTGTACGCGGCGGGGATGGTGGCGTGCGAGGTGGTGACGGCGCGCGCGACGGCCCGCTGCACCCGCGAGAGGCGGTGCGCGCCCGCGTCCGCGACGGGTCGCGGCACGTCTTCGAGGACGTCTCCCGGCACGCCTTCGCGCGTGTCCTCGCCCGTGTCTTTGCGCACGTCGGAGGCCGCCTGGCCGGTACGGCGGGAGGCCAGGGCCTCCACGTCGCTCCTGCGGATGACGGTCAGCCCCAGGGACACGATCTCGGCGTGGGAGACGCCGAGCTCCTCCATGGCCGCGCGGGCGGGGGCGGTGACGACCGGCTCGGCCACCGGGACGTCCTCCTGCCCCGCCGCGTCCTCCGGGGCGACCTGCTCGGCCTCGAGCACATCGGACACCGGGGCGGGCGGCGGGGCCGCCTCGGGGGTGACGCGGGCGAGGAGCGCGCCGGGAGCGATCCAGGAGTTGAGGGCGGCGGCGTGGTGCAGGTAGCCGGTCTCCTCGGCCTCCAGCTCGTCGGCCGCCTTGGAGGTCTCCAGGACGGCGATCGGCTCCCCGGCGATGACGGGCTTGCCGTTCCCCACCAGCCACTCGACGATCTGGTACTCGGTGTCGTTGTTGTTGAGCTTGGGGACGTGGATGTCAGCCACGCAGAGCCTCCCGTACGGCGTGGTGGATCGTGGACTCCCCGACCAGGACCTCGTTCTCCAGGTGCGCGGCGGTGGGGATGACGGAGGCGCGCGAGTGGACGAGGCGGACGGGGCCGCGCAGGCGGCCCCAGAGGCGGGCGTGCAGCAGGTGGGCGACCTCGCTTCCCCAGGTGCCTCCTGCGGTGCTCTCCTCCGCGACCAGGACGACGTCCCCGAGGTGGGGCAGGAGCGCGTCGGCGTCCAGCGGGTGGAGCCGGGAGGGGACCAGCAGCCGGACCGCGATCTCCTCCTCCATCATCAGGGAGCGCATCGCGCCCAGCACCCGGTGGACCATCCCGCCGGGAGCGATGACCACGCAGTCGGGGCGGTCGCCCGCGTCGCGGACGTCCACCACCGCCAGGTCCCCGTCGCGGCGCATCAGGAACAGCGGGTCCACCCGCTCCATCTGCCGGGTGTAGAGGACCTTGTCCTCGAAGAACACGCACGGCTCGCCCCGTTCCAGCATCGCCGCGAACGCCGCGCGGTTGTCGTGGAAGGGGGACATCTCGTACAGCGACAGCCCCGGCATGCCGACGAAGTGCTTCTGCAGGCTCTGGCTGTGCGTGGGGCCGTAGCCCCGGCCGCCACCGGTCGGGCAGCGCACCACCATCCGCAGCGGGAGCTTCTTGCCGTACATCGACACCGACTTGCTCGCGAAGTTGCACAGCTGGTCGAAGGCGAGCGCCACGAAGTCGCCGAACATGATCTCAGCCACGGCCGTGTTGCCGGTGAGCGCCAGCCCCGCCGCGACGCCGGTCAGCGCGCCCTCGCTGATCGGGGTGCCGATCACGCGCTCGGGGAAGCGGGTGGACAGCCCCTTGGTGACCTTGAAGGCGCCGCCGTACGGGTCGAGGATGTCCTCGCCGAGCACGTAGGCGGTGGGGTCGTCGTCCAGCAGCCCGTGCAGGGCGGCGTTGAGGTTCTCCGCTACGCGCACGGTCCCTCCCAGTGGGAGAGCGGGCGCGCGGCCACCTCGTCGGCGACGGCCTCGACCTCGGCCCTGACGGCGTCGTCGAACCGGTAGAAGTGCTCGGGGTGGTCGTGGGCGTAGCGGGCGTACCAGTCGTTGTCCCTGGCGGCCCGTACGACGTCGGCCGGGCGGATGTCGTCGCCCTTGCTGTGCGGCCCGAGGCGATGGGTGACGAACTCGACCACCAGCGGCTGCCCCTCGCGCACCCGCGCGATCTCGCGTTCCAGCGACAGGCGGATCTCGTTGACGTCGGTGGAGACGACCAGCCGGTGCGGGATGCCGAAGGCCGCCGCCCGGCCGGCCACCGTACCGGCCATCTGCGCGGCGGTCGGGGTGGACTGGGCGATGCCGTTGTTCTCCACCACGACGAGCAGCGGGAGCCGCCAGAGCGCGGCGAGGTTCAGAGCCTCGTAGACCGCGCCCTCGCCCCAGGTGCCGTCGCCGATGTGCACGCAGGCCAGGGTGCCGGGCTCGGAGCGCTTGAGGTGGAGCGCGACACCGGCGGCGACCGGCATGCTCTCGCCCTGCACGCCGGTGGACATGTAGCGGTCGCGGTGGATGTGCTGGCTGCCGCCGACTCCCCCGCAGACCGCGCCCTGCCTGCCCATGATCTCGGCGAGCAGGCCGTGCGGGTCGCGGAACCTGGCCAGGTAGTGGCCGTGTCCCCGGTGGTTGCTGAAGACGTGGTCGGCCGGGCCGAGCAGGGAGCGCAGCGCGACCGGGACGTACTCCTGGCCCAGGCAGGTGTGCGTGGTGCCGTTGAGGTCGCCCCTGCCGTACAGCTCCAGGAGCTTGAGCTCGAAGTGCCGGACCAGCAGCAGGAGCTCCAGGTCCTCGTCGGTGAGGGGGGAGAGACGGAGCCCGTCGAGGGTCTCAGTCATCGGTTATCTCCAGGGTAGGAACCTTGGTCTTCGGATCGGGGGAGACATGACACGTCGCGGTGCGACGGATTCTCGAAATCCTGAGCGAGCCCGTCCTGGGAATCGTTACTGTGTGTGATGTGACGCAGACCGTGAAGCGGGCGTTCAAGTTCCGTTTCTATCCAACCGACGAGCAGGCGGTAGAGCTTGCCCGTACGTTCGGCTGCGTACGTCTCGTCTACAACAAGGCCCTTGAGGAGCGCAGTCGCGCCTACGCATTGGAAGGACGCAGGCTTTCCTATGCACAGTCGTCGGCCGCACTCACCGAGTGGAAGAAAACCACAGAACTCGCCTTTTTGAACGAGGTGTCCAGCGTTCCGTTGCAGCAGGCACTGCGTCATCTGCAGACAGCCTTCACCAACTTCTTTACCCGGCGAGCCGGATATCCGGTGTTCAAGTCCCGCAAGAAGTCTCGGTTGTCGGCCGAGTACACCCGTTCGGCGTTCCGATGGCGAGAAGGCAGGCTGACGTTGGCGAAGATGGGTGAGCCGCTGGCCATCACATGGTCGCGTCCGCTGCCTGAGGAAGCCAACCCGTCCACGGTGACGGTAAGCAGGGACGCGGCTGGACGCTGGTTCGTCTCCATCTTGTGCGAAGACACGATTCGCCCATTGGCACCGGCCACCGCCGTAGTTGGAGTGGACGTCGGCATTACCGCCTTGGCAACGCTGTCGACCGGAGAAAAGATCGCCAATCCTCGCTATGAGCGTGCCGACCGGCGCAAACTGGCCAAGGCCCAGCGCAACCTCACCCGTAAGGAGAAAGGTTCGGCCAACCGGGAGAAGGCGAAACGCATCGTCGCCCGGATCCATGCCCGGATCGCCGACCGGCGCCGGGATCGTCTGCACAAGGTCACCACTCGGCTTGTTCACGAGAACCAAGTGATCGTCGTAGAAGACCTCACCGTGCGTAACCTGGCCACAAACCGCAAACTGGCTCGTGCCGTCTCCGATGCCTCCTGGCGGCTGCTGCGCTCCATGCTGGAGTACAAGGCCGCCTGGTACGGACGGGAAGTGCTGGTGGTGGACCGTTGGTTCCCCTCCTCCAAACTGTGCTCGGCCTGCGGAACTATCGCCCCGCCCATTCCGCTGAGCGTCCGTGATTGGGTGTGCGCTTGCGGTGCGGCTCATGATCGGGATATCAACGCCGCGAGAAACATCCTCGCCGCCGGGCTGGCGGAGAGGTAAAACGCCTGTGGAGCTGGTGTAAGACCTCAAGGGAGTTCTCTCCTGGCGGGCAACCGGCGGTGAAGCAGGAACTCTCACGGGCGACCGTGGGACTCCCCCTCGTTCACGAGGGAGGGGAAGTCAACGCCGAGTGAATCTACGATCCCGGCGATCGTCGGGTTGTCGAAGAAGGCGTCCAGGGAGACCTCGATGTCCAGGCGCTTGCGCATGCGCGCGATGATCTGCGTGATGGTCAGGGAGTGGCCGCCCAGATCGAAGATGTCGTCGTCATCGGCGATCGGTGAGATGCCCAGTACTTCCTCCCAGATCTCGCGCACCTGGTCGGTCAGCGTGGTGACGGAACCCATCTCGTTCTCCAGAATTTCGTGCAGTGACAGGTCAGGGTCATGCATGGCGCGTTCCAGAAGGAGACGCAGGTCGTCGGCGACCCGGGCGGCGTCGGGCACCGTCTCGGGATCGTGACGCAGGCTGATCTCCAGCCCGCCGGGACCGTCCACGCACTGCAGGTGCAGCGCGCCGCGTACCGCGTGGTTGAAGACGGTCCACTCCACCGACGCGTCGAGCCCGGCGAACACCGGGTCGGCGTCGCGGCGGGTGCGGTAGCTGACGGAGACGGGGACCAGCGCGGCGTGCGGCCGGAGGCGGGGCATCGCCCGGGAGAGCGGTACCTGGCGGAACCGGTAGACCTCCCGCAGCTCGGCGCGCAGCGTGCCGGCGAACTCCCGGAAGGTCGCCTCCGGGGACGGGCTGGAGGCGACCGGGAGCTCGTTGACGAACAGGCCGACGTGCCCGGCGGCCTCGGGAGGCCGGGTGGACAGGTCGACGGCGGTGGTCACGGCGGCGTTGCCGTAACCGAGGAGCAGGGTGTGCAGCGCGGCGAGCAGCACCTCGAACCGGGTGAGGGCGGGACCCGGCGTGTCCGGGGAGGAGGGGGCCGGGATCGACGGGTCGACGGTGAACCGCAGCACCCTTCCCTCCCCCGCCCGCCGGGACTCCAGCGCGCGGCCGAGCACGACGGTCTGGCCCGGATCGCGCCAGCGGGGCTTCCAGAACTCCCGCGCGCCGGGAAGCAGGGCGGCCACCCGATCGCGCTCGGCCCGGCCGTGGTCGACGAAGGGCAGCGGGGGCGGCGGCTCGCCGTTGTAGAGGGCGGCCAGGTCGCGTACCAGGATGTCCTTCGACTGGCCGTCGAAGACCAGGTGGTGGGCGACGAAGAGCAGCAGGTGCCGTCCGGGTCCGGCCCCGAACAGGGTGAACCTGGCCAGCGGGCCCTTCTCCAGGTCGAACGCGCGCAGGATCTCCTCCCGCACCGCCTCCAGCACGGCCTCCCCGTACCGTTCACCGATCCCGGCGCTCTCGACGCCGGGGGAGGCGGTGCCGGAGGAGTCGGTGTCGGAGGAGTCGGTGTCGGAGGAGTCGGTGTCGAGAGAGTCGGTGTCGAGAGAGTCGGTGTCTGGGGAGTCGGTGGAGATCGACACCTCACGGACCGGGACCTCCGCGCCCGGCACCAGCCGCAGCTCGTTGTCCACCTCCGCCACCACGCTGCCCAGCATCGGGTGCCGGGCGGCCACCGCCGCGCAGGCCGCCAGGAGCGTGCCGGTGTCCAGGTCGCCGGCCAGGTGGACGAGTATCGGCATGTGGTAGGCGGCGCCCCCGCCAACGGTCTGCTCGGTCACCCACATCCCCTGCTGGGTGAACGTGACCTGCGGCAGGCCCGCGGGCACCGGGCCGGAGGCGCCCTCCCCCGGCGATCCGGAGGTGTCCCGGGACATCACGCGCTCTCCGTCGTACGGCGCAGGGCCTTCTTGTCGACCTTGCCTCCGGCGTTGCGCGGCAGGGCGTCGACCGTGACGACGCGCGCGGGCAGCTCGTGCGGGGCCAGGCGGTCCTTGAGGAAGAGACGCAGGTCCTCGGGCGCGAGGGGTTCCCTGGTGGCGAGGGCCACGGTGACGACGGTTCCGAGCACGGGGTGCGGGACCCCGAACGCGGCGGCCTCGATCACGGCCGGATGCTGGTAGACGACCTCCTCGACGTGGATCGTGGAGACCTTGAAGGCCCCGGACTTCACCACGTCGCTCTCGCGGTCGACCAGGTAGAGGTAGCCCTCGGCGTCGATGTAGCCGAGGTCGCCCATCCGCACCCAGCCGTCGCGGAAGGTCCCGCTGTCGGGGTCGCCGTAGTAGGCGCGCGGCGCGGCGGGGGATCGCATCCAGACCTCCCCGGTCTCCCCCGGTGCCAGCGGCTCCCCCTCCGCGGTGGCGATCCTGACCCGTCCCCCGGCGATGGCGCGGCCGACGCTTCCCGGCCGCTCCGGGTCGAACATCATGATCGTCTGGGCCGGGGCGGCCTCGGTCGAGGTGTAGTAGTTGGTGATCGTCGCGTTGGGGAAGGCCGTGGTCAGCTGCTGGGCGACGGCCGAGGGCAGCGGCGCGGCGGCCGAGCCGAGCAGCAGCACGCTGGACAGGTCGTGCCGGTCGGCCACCTTCGCGTTGATCAGCTCGATGGCCATCGCGGGGACCAGGAAGACCGTCCCCGCGCGGTAGGACTCGATCAGCGAGGCGAAGCGGGCCGGGGTGAAGCGCGGCAGCGTCACGACGGCCGGCCGGGCGTCGAGCGCGTTGATCAGCATCGCCTGCCCGGCGTTGGTACCGATCGGGAAGGCGTGGACGAGATGCCGGGAGTGCGCGAACGGACGCCGTTTGGCACCGCAGCCGTAGGCCAGATTGGCATGGGTGGCCGAGACGCCCTTGGGACGGCCGGTCGTGCCGGAGGTGTAGAGGATCTGGGCGAGATCCCCGGGCGCCGGGGGCACCAGGGGCACCGGGGGATCTGAGGGCGCTGAGGGCGCGATATCGGCCATCTCATAGGACGTTTCGACGTTCAGATCGTCGACCGTGGCGCTCCAGCCGATCTCGGGCACGGCGAGGCCCGCCGCGTGGACGACGCCGGTCGCGCGGCAGTTCTCCAGCATGAAGCGCAGGTCGTCGAGGGTGAGGCGGTCGGAGAGCGGCACGGCCACCGCTCCGGCCGCCAGGACCCCGCAGAAGGCCACGGCGTAGTCGGCCCAGTCCGCGGCCCCGAACACCAGGCCCACCCGGTCGCCCCGGCCGACACCGCGCGTGACCAGGCCGTTCGCGAGCGCGACGGAGCGCTCGTGCCACTGGCGGTAGGTGAGCTGGGCCGAGCCGTGCACGATCAGCGCGACCCCGTCGGGGTCGGTGAGGGCCCGGTCTCCGAGCAGCTGGGGGACGGTCAGGTTCACCAAGTGAACCTCCCACTAAAGATCGGATGTATGTGCCTTCGGTGTGTGCGAGCACCCTTGGCACTACAGGAAAGAATCTTTACTATTTAAAATCGAGCGTCAGTCTTACATGATCGTAAGGGGTTCGCAAGACTTTGGGGAGAGGTTCACGGAGGCAACAAAACCCACGCGAAAGTGACCCTTGCGCCCTCAGGGCGAAGGTGTAACACTGACGACCGCAGAACTAACTGAAAGGTTTCTTTCCAGAAAGAGACCCTTCCCGATGCCCGCCCAACTGGTCAAATGTGCACAGAGCGGGCCTTTTGCGTACTAACCTCCAGCGCGATTGCGTGAACTAACGGGCCCGCGGCCGAAAAAGGAGCCCTGCGTGTTCTCACCGGAGACCGTTCCGACCGGCCAATCGGGGATGGAATACCCCCTGTCGCACGGCCAGCAGCGGCTTTGGTTTCTCCATCGGCTCGATCCGGGTGACTCCACTTACAACACCTCCTATGTTTACAGGTTGAAAGGTCGCCTTGACAAGATCGCCCTGGAGGCCGCTTTCACCGCGGTGGCGGCACGGCACGAGAGCCTGCGGACCCGGTTCCGCGAGGTGGCCGGGGAGGCCGTGGCGGTCGTCGAGCCGCCGTCGCCGGTGACGGTCGACCGGCTCCTCGCCCAGGGCGAGCAGGAGGTCGCGGCCCTGGTCTCCACGCTCACCAACACGGCCTTCGACCTGGCCGCCGCACCGCCGTTCCGCGTCTCGCTGATCGAGCTCGGCCCCGCCGAGCACGTGCTCTGCGTCGTCCTGCACCACATCAACGGCGACGGCTGGTCGCTGAACGTGCTCCGCTCAGAGGTCGCCACCCACTACGGGAGCCGGGGCACCGCCCCGCTGCCCGAGCTGCCCCTGCAGTACGGCGAGTACGCGCGCGCCCTGAGCCCCGCGGACTCCGAGCTCCGCTGGTGGACCGAGCGGCTGGCCGGGGTGCCTGCCCTGGAGCTCCCGGCGGACCGGCCGCGCCCGGCCCGGCGGACCGGCGCGGGCGCCGAGGTCGAGTTCCGGATCACCTCCGGCGTGGCCGACTCGATCGGCGCCCTCGCCCGCCGCGCCCGGTGCACGCCGTTCATGGTGCTGCTCTCCGCCTACCAGGTCCTGCTGCACCGGCACACCGGCCAGACCGACTTCTGCGTGGGCACCCCCTCGGCCGGCCGCGGCAGCACCGAGCTGGAGACCATGATCGGTTTCCTCTCGACCACGCTGGCCCTGCGCTGCGACCTGTCCGGCGACCCCACCTTCGAGGAGCTGCTCAAGCGCACCCGCCGGGTCGTGCTGGACGGGCTCTCGCGACAGGACGTCCCCTTCGAGCGCCTCGTGGTGGAGCTCGACGTGGAGCGGGACCTGAGCCGCACGCCCCTGTTCCAGACCCTGTTCGCCTTCCACACCCACGGCGACCTGGCCGATCCGCTTCCCGGCCTCGACGTCACGGACTTCCCCAACGGCTGGGCCCGCGCCAGGCTCGACCTGTCGGTGGACATCTACCACGGCGACGACGGCGAGCTGCACGGCACCGCCATCTACAGCACCGACCTGTTCGACCGCGAGACCGTGGAACGTTTCGTCGCCCGCTTCCAGGAGCTGCTCGCGGCCGTCGTGGCGGATCCCGCCTCCCCGGTGAGCGCGCTGCGGATGCTGCCGGACGCGGAGCTCGGCCTGCTGCGGGAGTGGAACGACACCGCGGCCGAGCTGCCCGAGGTCACCCTCGTCGACCTGCTGCTCGACCAGGCCGCCGCGACCCCCGGCGCGGTCGCGGTGCGCGCCCCGGCCAACGGGTCCGGTGCCGTCGAGGAGCTGACGTACGCGGAACTGGCCGGGCGGGCCGCCGAGCTGGCCGGGCGGCTGGGCGCGGCCGGGATCGGGCGCGGCTCGCTGGTCGCGGTCCGGATGGAGCGCGGCGCCGACATGCTCGTCGCCCTGCTGGGCGTGGCGATGAGCGGCGCGGCCTACCTCCCCGTCGACCCCGACTACCCCGAGGCACGCGTCTCGTACGTGATCGAGGACTCCGCGGCGGCGCTGGTGCTGACCGGCCTCGACGACCTCCCCCCGGCGACCGGCCTTCCCCCGGCGACCGGCGCGAGGGCACTCACCCGCCCGCTGCCCGGCGACACCGCGTACGTGCTCTACACCTCGGGCTCCACCGGACGGCCGAAGGGGGTGGTGGTGCCCCACCGGGCGCTGACCAACTTCCTGCTGGCGATGCGCGACCTGGTGCGGTCCTCGCCGCGGGACGTGTGGCTGGCGCTGACGTCGCTGTCGTTCGACATCTCCGCCCTGGAGCTCTACCTGCCGCTGGTGACGGGCGGGCGGGTGGTCGTCGCCGACGCGGAGACGGCCCGCGACGGGGTGCGGCTCGCGCGCCTGGTCGGGGACGAGGGCGTGACCCACGTCCAGGCGACGCCCTCGGGGTGGCGCGTCCTGCTCGCCGGGGACCTGCCGCGCGTGGTGGGCCTCACCGGCGGCGAGCCGCTCGCCCCCCGGCTCGCCCGCGAGCTGCGTCCCCGGGTCGACCGGCTCGTCAACGTCTACGGCCCGACCGAGACCACCATCTGGTCCACGGCCTGGGACGTCCCCGAGGACCCGGACGAGATCGTCATCGGCCGCCCGATCGCCAACACCGTCGTCCGCGTCGCCGACCCCGCCGGCGGGCCGTGCCCGATCGGGGTGGCCGGAGAGCTGCTCATCGGCGGCGAGGGGGTCGCCACCGGCTACCTCGGCCGCCCGGCCCTGACCGCGGAGCGCTTCGTCCCCGGCCCCGGGGGCTCGCGGCACTACCGGACCGGAGACCGCGTCCGCCTGCGCAACGACGGCACCCTGGAGTTCCTCGGCCGGACCGACAACCAGGTCAAGCTCCGGGGGCACCGCATCGAGCTGGGCGAGATCGAGGCCGTGCTGGACGCCTGTCCCGGCGTGCGGCAGGCGGTCGTCGCGGTGCGCGGGGACCGGCTGGTGGCCTTCGTCGTACCAGCCCCGGTACCGGAAACGGACGCGGAGACGGACGGCGAGGGAGTGCTCGACGGGCTCGGGGAGCGCGCGGCGCGCGAGCTGCCCGGCTACATGGTGCCCAGCGTGTTCGTCGAGGTGGCGGCGTTGCCGCTCACCCCCAACGGGAAGATCGACCGTAACGCGCTGCCCGACGTGGACCCGGCGCCCGCGCGGGACGCGGTCGCTCCCCGCACCCCGGCCGAGCGAATGGTCGCGCAGGTCTTCGCCGAGGTGCTCGGGACGGCGGACGTCGGGGCGCACGACGACTTCTTCACCCTCGGCGGGCACTCGCTGCTGGCCACCATGGTCACCGCGCGGCTGGCGGCGCTGTCCGGGACGGAGGTGCCCGTCCGGGAGGTGTTCACCCGGCCGACGGTCGCCGGGCTGGCGGAGCTGGTCGCCACCGCGTCCGGCGGCAGGAGCGACGGGCCGCGGCCGAGGCCCGAGGGCACCGTGCCGCCGCTCTCCTTCGGCCAGGAGCGGCTCTGGTTCCTCAACCGGCTCGACCCGGACGACGCGTCGTACAACATGTGCCTGGTCAGGCGGTTGCACGGGCCGCTGGACCGGGACGCGCTCGCCGAGGCTCTGGCCGGGACCGTCGCCAGGCACGAGAGCCTGCGCACCCGCTTCCCCGAGGTGGACGGCGTGCCGGTCGTGGTCGTCGACCCGCCGGGCCCTGTGACCGTCGAGGAGGTGGGCGCGGCGGGCGAGGCCGGGGCGCTGGAGCTGGTCGCGGCCCTGACCAACGCGCCCTTCGAGCTGGGCGCCAGGCCGCCGCTGCGCGTCACGCTGATCGAGATCGCCGAGGACGACCACGTCCTGTGCGTCGTGCTGCACCACATCCTGGGCGACGGCTGGTCGCTCAACCTCATCTTCGACGAGGTGTCGCGGCTGTACTCCGGCGCGACCGCCCTGCCGCCGGTCCCGCTCCAGTTCGGCGACGTCGCCCTCTGGCAGCGCGGGCGCGACCTCGGCGACCTGCTCGGCTACTGGCGGGACAGGCTCGCCGACCCCACGCCGCTGGACCTGCCGGTCGACCGGCCGCGCACCGCCGGGGCCGCCAGGCGCGGCGACGTGGCGAGTGTCCGGCTGGACGCGGCGGAGGCCGCCGCCCTGGCCAGGCTGGGCAGGGAGCACGGCGCCACCATGTTCATGGTCCTGCTCGCCGCCTACGAGGTCCTGCTGTCGCGGCACACCGGGCACGACGACATCCTGGTCGGCACGGCCACCGCGGGCCGGGACCGGGTCCAGCTCGAACCGGTCGTCGGCTACCTCAGCGACACCCTGGTCATGCGCGGCGACCTGTCGGCCGACCCCACCTTCGCCGACCTGCTCCGCGAGACCCAGATCGGCGTCCTGGACGCCTTCTCCCACCAGGGCGTGCCGTTCGAGGAGCTGGTGACGGCCCTGAGGGTCGAGCGCGACCTGACCCGCACGCCGCTGTTCCAGACCATGCTCATCCTGCACACGCAGGACTTCGCGCAGGCCCCCGACGCCTTCGCGGGGCTCACCACGACGGTGTTCGAGCACGGCATGCGGCAGGCCAAGCTCGAACTGATGCTGGAGGCCTGGCACAACGAGCACGAGCTGGCGCTCAGCTTCGTCTACGACGCCGAGCTGTTCGACCGGACCACGATCGAGGCGCTGGCCGCGCGGTTCCGCCTGCTGCTCACCGCGCTGCCGGGCGCGTCCGGCGCCCGGGTCTCCGAGCTGCCGCTGCGCACCGAGAACGACGACGACCTGCTGCGGCGCCTCTCGCGGGGACCCGCCCTGCCGTCCGCCCCCTCGGTGCCTGAGCTGTTCGCGGCGGCCGTACGGGAGACGCCGGACGCGGTGGCGATCGGATGCGGGGGCGCCACGCTCACCTACGCCGGGCTGGACGCCCGCGCGGACGAGCTGGCGGCGCTGCTGCGGGGGCGGGGCGTCGCCGGTGGCGACGTGGTCGGCGTCTGCCTGGACAGGTCGCCCGACGCCGTCGCGGCCCTGCTCGCCGTGTGGCGGGCGGGGGCGGCCTACCTGCCGCTCGACCCGGAGCACCCCGCGGAGCGGCTCGCCTTCATGCTGGAGGACAGCGCCGCCTCCCTCGTCCTCACCTCGGCGGACCTGGGCGACCGGTTGCCGCCCGGCACGCCGCGCGTGCACGCGGACGAGCGTCCCCCGGTCCCGGTGGGCGCCCCGGTCCCTGGCTCCTCGGCCTACGTGATCTACACCTCCGGGTCCACCGGAACGCCCAAGGGGGTCGTGGTCTCGCACTCCGGCCTGGCCTCCCGCGTCGGGTGGATGCGCGAGGCGTACGGGCTGGGGCCCGGCGACCGGGTGGTCCAGTTCGCCTCGCTGAGCTTCGACACCCACGCCGAGGAGATCTACCCGGCGCTGGCCGCCGGGGCCCGGCTGGAGCTGCTGCCCGAGGGCGGCGTCACCCTGCCCGACCACCTCGACCGGGTCACGGTGCTCGACCTGCCCACGGCGTACTGGCACGCGCTCGTCGACGACATCGGCGAGATCGCCTGGCCGAAGACCCTGCGGCTGGTGATCCTCGGCGGCGAGCAGGTGCACGAGGCGGCCGTGGCCCGCTGGCGGGAGCGCTTCGGCGACCGGGTGCGGCTGGTCAACACTTACGGCCCCACCGAGGCGACGATCATCGCCACCGCCGCCGAGCTGGACGGCTCCCCCGGGCGACCGCCCATCGGCGTCCCGATCGCCGACACCTCGATCCTGCTCCTGGACGGCTCGGGCGAGGCCGTGCCGCCGGGGGCGCCGGGCGAGCTGTGCGTCGGCGGGGCCGGGGTGGCGGTCGGCTACCTGGGCAGGCCGGACCTCACGGCCGAGCGCTTCCCCACCCTCGGTGTCCCCGGCGACTCCGGCGGGGAGCGGATCTACCGGACCGGCGACCTGGCGCGCTGGCGGGCCGACGGGCGGCTGGAGTTCCTCGGCCGCCTCGACGACCAGGTCAAGGTGCGCGGCTTCCGGATCGAGCCGGGCGAGATCGAGGCGCGGCTGCTGGCCCACCCCGGCGTCGGCCAGGCGGCGGTGGCCGTGCACAGGGAGACGCTGGTCGGCTACGTCGTCGGCACGGCCACCGGGGACGAGCTGGCCGGGTACCTGGCCGGGACGCTGCCCGCGTACATGGTCCCCGCGCTCTGGGTGAGCCTCACCGCGCTGCCGCTGACCGCGAACGGCAAGCTCGACCGGGCCGCGCTGCCCGCGCCCGAGGCCGGACCCCGGACGAGGACCGCCCCGCGCGGCGACGCCGAGGAGCTGGTGGCCGAGATCTTCGGCGAGGTGCTGGGCATCGAGGAGATCGGCGCCTTCGACGACTTCTTCGCGCTGGGCGGGCACTCGCTGCTCGCCACCCGCGCCGTCGCCAGGCTCCGCGCCGCCGTCGAGGTGGAGGTGCCGATCCGCACCCTGTTCGCCCGCAGCACCGTGGCCGACCTCGCGGCGGCGGTGGAGGAGCTGCTCGTCGCCGAGCTGGCCGAGATGTCCGACGAGGAGGCCGAGCGCCTCATGGAAAGCGGGAGCTGAGATGGATTACCGCGTCGTGGTCAACCACGAGGAGCAGTACTCGATCTGGCCGGACGGCCGGGACCTGCCGGACGGCTGGCGCGAGGAGGGCGTCTCCGGCACCAAGGAGGACTGCCTCGCCCACATCGACCGCGTCTGGACCGACCTGCGCCCGCTCAGCGTGAGAGGGGCGTGAGATGCGCGGTGACCGGATCCGGATCCCGGCGAGCGGCGCCGGAGACCGTACGAGAGGGGCTGGCAATGGTTAGGGAGCGGCTGGCGGCGATGGTGGCCTCGGCCTCCGACGGGGCCGTCACGGCCAAGGAGGCACTGGCCGCCACGGTCCCGCTGTCCGCGCTGGGGGTCACCTCCCTGGCGCAGATGCGGCTGATCGACGCGGTGGAGACCGAGTTCGGGGTGGAGATCGACCTGTCGGGCGACGGGTTCGACCTGCTGGACGACCTCGACGCGCTGGAACGCCACATCAACGAGGCGCTGCGCGCGCATTCCTGAAAGCATTTCCGAACGGGGGAAGCACATGAACATCCGGTTCTCGGGGAGCCGATCGGAGACGGCGCCGCTGACCTGGGGGCAGCGGGCCATCTGGGACACGATCCGGAAGACGGCACCGGACGACCACTACTTCAACTTCGGCCGCGTGCTCGCCGTGCCCAGGCGGGCCAGGCCGCTCACCGTGGCGGGGGCCGCCGAGGTCCTCCGCACGCTGGTGGAACGGCACGAGTCCCTGCGCACCAGGCTGGGCGAGGCGCCGGGCAAAAGGACCGTCCGCGCGAGCGGCACCGAACCGTACGGGAAGATCGTCCGCGCGAGCGGCGCGGAACCGTACGGGAAGGTCGTCCACACGAGCGGCGCGGAACCGTACGGGAAGGTCGTCCGGACCAGCGGCGCGGAACCGTACGGGAGCGGCGCCTGGGAGGACGACGGCGCGGAGCCGTGGCAGGTGCTGGCGACCGGCGGCTCCATCCCGGTCACCGTGTCGGAGGGCGACCCCGAGCGGCTGCGCGACGCGCTGGAGGAGACCGCGTTCGACTACGGGAACGAGTGGCCGCTCAGGGTCGGGCTCGTCGTCGACCGCGACGAGGTCACCCACATCGTGCTCGTCTTCTGCCACCTGGCCGCCGACGGTCTCGGGGCCGAGGTGGCGGTCACGGACCTGCGGCTGCTCCTGCTGCGCGGCTCCGTACCCGGGCCGCCCCCGCCCTCGCCGCTGGAGCTGGCCCGCTGGCAGTGCTCCGAGCAGGGCCTGAAGGTCGCGGCGGTGGCCGCGGAGCACTGGGAGAGCGAGTACCGGCGCATCCCCCCGACCATGTTCGACCGGCGGGCGGGCGCTCCCTCGGATCCGCCGATCTGGCGGGCGCACCTCGTCTCCCGGGCGATGGACCTGGCCGTGCGGCGGATCGCCGCGCTGAGCGGCGCGAGCACCTCGACCGTCCTGCTGACCGCCGCGTCCGTGCTGGCCGGGAGGGTGACCGGCCACGACCTGAGCGTGATGCTGCCGATCGTGGGCAACCGCTTCCGCGGCGACACCGTCAACGCGGTCACCACGCTCTCCCAGGAGGGCCTGTTCGTGCTGGACCTGCGCGAGGGCGGCTTCACCGAGCTGCTGCGCGCGGCCAAGCCCGCCGCGCTGCGCGCCTACCGGTCCGCCTACCACGACCCGGACGACCGCGACCGGCTCACCGAGCGGGCCGGCCGGGAGCGGGGCGTGCCGATCCACCCGTACTGCTGCTTCAACGACATGCGCTTCACCGACCGGGTGGACGCCTCCCCCGACGAGCCGAGCGTGCGGCGGGCACTGGACGAGACGACGCTCACCTGGCCGCTCAGCCAGGAGCGGCTCAACTGCCGGTTCTGCCTGCACGTGACCGGCGAGCCCGGCGGGCTGGGCGTCTCGCTCACCGCCGACACCGGCTACCTTCCCCGTCCCGCCATGGAGCGCTACCTGCTCGACCTGGAGTCGCTGCTGGTCGAGGCCGCGTTCCGCGAGGTGCTGGAGCCGGTCGGTTGAGGGCCTTCCCGGTGAGCGCCCTTCCGTTGAGCACCTTTCCGTTGAGCGCCCTTCCTGCGACCGGAGAAATCCGGGGGCAGCGCGCCGGAGGTGTCCGATGACGGTCCACGCCTACGCCGAGTCGACGTCCTGCGTCCAGGGCGGCGCGCTCCGCTTCCACCTCGCCCGCGCCTCCCGCGCCCCGCTGCGCGGCTCGGTGCTGGTCGAGGACGTCGCCACCGACCTGGCCGTACTCGACGGGGAGTTCACCGGCCCGGTGTGGACGCTCGACGTCTCCCCCGGCTGGCACAGCTCCCTGTACCGCGCGGTCTTCACCGCCGACGAGGAGAGCAGCGAGGTCTACTTCGTCGTACGGGCCGCCCGTCCCGGCTCGCCGATCCTGCTGTCGATCCCGTTCCCGACCTGGCAGGCCTACAACCGGGCGGGCATCCCCGGCGAGTCCATCTACTGGAGCGAGCAGCCGACCCGCGCCTCGCGCGTCTCCTTCGACCGGCCCGGCGGCGGGCCGCCGCCCGAGCGCTGGGAGGAGGGCATGATCCGCTGGCTGGGCCCGGCCGGGTACGACGTCGACTACTGCTCGGCCCTGGACCTGCACGAGGGGCGCGAGCTGCTCTCCGGCTACCGGCTGCTCATGGTCAGCGGGCACGACGAGTACTGGTCGGCGGGGATGCGCGACAGCGTCGAGGAGTTCGTCCGCCGGGGCGGCAACCTGGCCGTCTTCTCCGGCAACACCTGCTGGTGGCAGTTCCGGCTGGAGGACGACGGGCGCACCATGGTCTGCTACCGCGACGCGATCGCCGACCCGATGGCCGCCGTGGACCCGGCCCTCACCACGGTCGAGTGGTCCAGCGCGCCGGTGAACCGCCCGGAGAACGGCCTGACCGGGGTCAGCTTCCGGCGCGGCGCCGGGACCTGGGGCCCGTACATGCAGCTCATGCACGAGGAGTCCTACACCGTCCGCTTCCCCGAGCACTGGGTGTTCGAGGGCACCAAGCTGGGCGAGGGCGACACGTTCGGCAAGGGCGCGATCGGCTACGAGACGGACGCCTGCGACTTCGTCGAGCAGGACGGCGTGCCGCTGGCCACCGGGCGCGACGGCACCCCGCCGTCCTTCGTCATCCTGGCCACCGCCGACCTGCGGCACTGGCACCGGTACGGCCAGGGCGGCATGGCCACCATGGGCGTCTTCGGCCTCGGCGCCGGCACGGTGTTCACCGCATCCACCGTGAACTGGGGCAACACCCTGCACGACCCGGCGGTGGACCGGATCACCCGCAACGTGCTGAACCGGCTGTCGGCGCGTACGGGCGGCTGGGAGACCGTCGGCGGCGCGGACGAGGTCGGCGCGCTGACCGTGTTCGACTCCCTGCTGTACGGCGCCACCTCCGGCGGCTCGCTGCTCACCCGCGAGATCTCCGACCAGAACCTGCGCTGGCGCCTCGCGGGAACCGCCCCCGCGCTGGTCGCCCTGGCCACCCCCAGGGAGGCCACCGCCGTCCACCCGATCGGCCTGTACGGCCTCACCGCCGACGACCGGCTCGTCTTCCGCGACCCCGAGCACGGCTGGACCACCCTCGCCGACGGGCCGCGCGGCGGGGTCGGCCTGGGCATGGTGAACGGCGAGCTGTTCGCCGCCGCCGCGGAGGGCCTGTGGCTGTTCGACCCGGAGACCTCCGCCTGGAGCCTGGTCGAGGCCGCCGCCGGAGCCGGGGCCGTGGCGCTGGCGGCGATGAACGGCCGGCTCTACATGGCGGACGCGGACGGCCGGATCCGCACGCGGCTGCCGGTGGCGACCCCGGCCGGCTGGACCGACCTGTGCGACGCGGGCGGCTGCACCGTGCTGACCGGCCACGCGGGCACCCTGATCGGCACCGCCCCCGGCCGCCCGCTGCTCCGGCGCGCGAACTTCCTGGCGGACATGGTCCTCGCCGAGGACGTGTCCCTCCCGGGAAAGGCGGCGCCCGCGCCGTGACCTGTTCCGGGGAGGGACGGCTTTCCCGGGAGGGACGGCTTTCCGGGGAGAAACGGCGCCAAGGTCGCGGCGGAGGTCCCGGTGAGCGCCGGGTGGCCCCTGGAGCGGCGGGGGGCGCTCATGAACCCGCCGCGACACGGCTCCGACACCCCTGCCCGTGACGGCCGGCGGCAGGAGGCCTACCGCAGTGGTCTGACCTGGGGAGACAGGGCTTGGCGTCACCTTTCGCCCCGATGTTCCCCGACCCCCGGGACCGGTGGGGCGTCCCGCCCCCGCGTTCGACGGGCCAAGGGGTCCAGCGTCCGCTGGACGATGAAGTACTCGGCCACGAGGACGTTGCCCAGGATGGACGCCCATACGGCGGCGGCGTAGATCGCCTCGAACCCCGCCGAGAGCGGCAGTTGCAGGCCGAGGAGCAGGTAGGCGCGCAGGGTGACCGCGGCGAACGTCAGGGCGTAGTTACGGATCATCCAGATCCGGTGCAGTCGCACCTCGCCGCGGCGATGCTCCGGTAGGCCATGACCAGGGTGTACAGCCACGCCGCCACGAGGATGAGGAACGCGACCTGGACCGCGAAGCCGCTGATCGTGACCGCGGCGTTGACCGCGGCCGCGACGGACGCGATCACGGCCAGCGTCAGAGATTCCGCCAGGCGATCTCGCATGATGGCGACGCTCGCCCGGACGGCGGCGTGCTCGGGACCGGGCAGACGCACGTCCCTGCCGAGGGTCAGCACGTGAGCCGAGAGGAACGCGGCGGCGGACTCCGCGTACAGGTCGCCGGCGCCGCCGGTGCCCGGCAGCGCGCGAAGGAGCTGCTCGACGACCGGATCTCCCGCCCGGAGGGCGGCGGACAGCCCCTCGAAGTCGGGCTCACGACCGCTCAGCGCCCCGGCGGCCTCCCGGACGGCCGACGAGGGGATGTGCACCTGGACGGTCCGCAACCTGGACGTCGCCCGATAGGTGAAGGAGGTGGCGCGCCCGGGAACCATGAGCTCCAGGTGGCCCGGCACCCACCGCCGCGCGAAGGGCTTCCCGCCGGCGTACAGCCGAACGTCCGCGTCGCCCGCCACGCACAGCACGAGATGCAGGTCGGACACCGCGGGCAGCGGGAGATGCTCGGCTTCGGACGCGTGGTCGAAACTCTGCACCAGCAGCGACCGCCAACCGGCCTCATCCCAGCTGTTGTACGTGTGCCGCACATAGGCCGGTGTGTCGAAATCGGCATAAGACGATGTATCGAAGTCAAGCGAATCGAACACACCACGAGCTTAATCGGCGGTCGGATGCCTGGCACGGCTCCAGAACCCGCGCTGCCCGGCGGCACGCGGAGCCCGCCCGTGCGAGCCGGCCGACGGCGAAGGTGAGCGCGGCGGGGGCGGCACCCGCCACCGCCGCCGGACCGCTCGCCGCCATCGGGCCCCGGACGATGAGGCACGACAGGCGGCGGACGACGCGCGCCGATCAGTTCGATCGTTGACAGTTAGAATTCTAACAGTTAGAGTCCTGACCATGGAAGCACCGAACCTCACCAGCACCCTCGGACTGGCCCGCTGGGTCGTGTGGGCCCAGCGAAAAACCGCCGAGGACTGGATCCGGGACCGCGAGCTCAGCCACGAGCAGGGCTTCGCGCTCGGCTATCTGGTCCAGAACCCCGGCGCGATCCAGCGCGACATCGCGCAGATGACGCGCACGAGCGCGGCGAGCGTCTCGAGCCTGCTGCAGGGCCTCGAACGCCGCGGCCTCGTCGAGCGCCGCACGGAGGACGGCAACGAGCGCAGTAAACGCGTCTACGCGACGCCGGCCGGCGCCGAGCTCGTCTCCGGGTTCGACACCGCGATGGCCGCCGCCGACGAGACGATCCTCGCCCCCCTGGACGAGGCCGAGCGGGCCACCCTGCACGCCCTGCTCACGAAGATCACCGCGGAGCTGCCGCAACCGACCCGGTCGTAACCGCGAACGTGCGGCCCGTCCGCGCGTTCGGAACACCCCGGCCGGCCCCGTCGAAGACGTCTTCGGCCGCCTCACCCAGAGCCCTCGGCTCGACGTCTCCCTCTCAGCGGCCGGCGCCCGCGTCCGCGCACGACGGCGACGCCTGACGGCACGGTCCGGACAACGCCGCCCTCGCCCCGGCGGATGAACGCGCGGTGCCGGAACTCGCGCGGACCCCGTGCGAGGCCGACGCCACCGAACGTCCGATCGCCGCCCAGGCCCCGCCCCCGCACGCCCCCGCACGCCCCCGAACGACGACGGCGTTGCCGCCGCCGACGCCGTCACCGAGATCCGCGCCGCCCGCCGCCGACCGGCACCTGCCCCGGCCCACGGCCCGGTCCCGCCGCCGACCGGCACCTGACCCAACCCACGGCCCGGTCCCGCAGCCGACCGGCACCTGACCCAACCCACGGCCCGGTCCCGCCGCCGACCGGCACCTGACCCAACCCACGGCCCGGTCCCGCAGCCGACCGGTACCTGACCCGGCTCGCGGCCGTTCCCGCCGCGTTCCGGCGGCATCCCCGAACACGCGGCCCGGCCGCACACCCAGAACATCCCCTCGCCGCGCCGGCGCCCGCCGGCGCGCGCTCCAACCTGCCCGGAAAACCCGAACCTGCCCAAAGAAGGAGCAGCGCCATGAACACCACGAACCCCGGATCCCCCGCGAAGGCCGACGCCGTCGGCACCAACCGCTGGTACCTCTCGACCGCGCCGATCGTCCGCGCCCTCGTGCACCTCTGCGTGCCGATGGCCGCCGCGATGATCGTCGGCGCCGTGTACAACCTCGTCAACGCCGGTTTCATCGGCTCGCTCCACGACACCGCGCTGCTCGCCGCGATCACGTTCGGCACGCCGGTGCTCGGCCTGGTCATGGCGGTCGGCGGCGTGTTCGGCGTCGGCGGCGGCACGCTGATCTCACGGCTGCTCGGCGCGGCCGAGCACGAGCCCGCGAGGGCCGGTGAGATCAAGCACGTCTCCTCGTTCGCCGTCTGGGGCTCGGTGATCGCCGGGGTCGTGTTCGGCGGCGTCGGGCTGCTGCTGTTGCACCCGCTCGTGTCGTTGCTCGGCGCGGACGCCGCCGCCGTACCCGCGACGAGCTCCTACGTCGCCGTCATGCTCGCCTTCGTTCCCGTGCTCGCCGCGGCGTTCTGTCTCGAACAGCTCGTACGGGCGGAGGGTGCCGCGCGCCAGGTGATGATCGGGGTCATCGCGTCCGCGGTCGCGAACGTCGTGTTCGACGTCCTGTTCATCCTCGTGCTGCACTGGGGCGTCGCCGGTGCGGCGCTGTCGACGGGCCTCGCGAACCTCGGCGTCGTCGCCTACTTCGCCGTCTGGCTGCGGCGCCACAGCGAGCACGTGAGCCTCGCGCCGCGCTGGTTCACGCTCTCGCCCGCCGTGTTGAGGCCCGTCTTCGGCGTGGGCGTCGGCGAGCTGTTCCAGGCCTCCTTCCTGATCGTCACCACGCTGGTGCTCAACAACCTCGCGGCCGCCTACGGCGACGGCGCGCTCGCGGCCATGGGCGTCGCGGTCCGCATCGCGCAGGTGCCGGAGTTCCTGGTGATGGGCGTCACGCTCGGCGTGCTGCCGCTCCTCGCCTACTCGTACGGCAAGGGCGACCGGAGTCGCCTCACGTCGGCGCTGCGCGTGTCCGCGATCACGGTGGGCGGCATCGTCCTGATCTTCTCGACGACGGTGTTCGTGTTCCGCGAGCAGGTGTTCTCCGCGTTCTCGGCGGACCACTCGGTCCTCGCGATCGGCGTCACGGTCCTCACGGCGCAGCTCGTGGCGATGATCGTGAACGGATTCGCGGGCCTCGTCACGTCGCTGTTCCAGGCGGCGGGGCGGTCGGTGGCGGCGATCGTGATGTCGGTGGCGCACGGCGTGTTGTTCATCCCGATCGTGCTCCTCGGCGACCTCTGGTTCGGGCTCGCGGGCATCATCTGGGCGCTGACCGTCACCGAGGGCATCGTGTTCCTCGTCGGAGTCGTGATGTGGCTCGCGTCCCGCCGCGCGATCGACCGCGGCCTCGCCGAGGGCAGCCCGGAGCGCGCCGAGGAGGTGCTCGAGCAGGTCGAGGCCTGATCCCCCCGTCCGCGACGCAGCCCGGCTCCCGCCGGGCGGCGTCTTCGCGCCCGGGGCAAAGTGTTCGCGGACGGCCCGCTCCTCGTGAGCGCGGATGTCGGTGACGAACCCGGGCGCGGCCCGTCCATGACGCCTTCGGCCGCCCGCCGGACCGCCGGTGGTGGTCAGCCGGCCAGTGGCATCCGCAACTGCTCACGGTGCGCCCGGTTCGTGGCCATCAGCCCGTCGAGCGCGTCGCGGGTGCGGATGAGGTCGCCGATGTGCGCGGAGAGCCGGTCACGCTCCTGTGCCATCCGTTCCAGGGCGGCGTCGGAGTTCTCCTCGCTGGGCGACTCGATGCACGGGAGCAGCTCGGCGATGGTGCGGCTGGACAGACCCGCGGCGTACAGGCGCTGGACGAACGTGACCCGCTCGACCTCGTAGTCCGTGTAGTGCCGCTGCCCGCTGGAGCTGCGGGTGCTGGTGAGCAGCCCCTGCTCCTCGTAGTAGCGCAGCGACCGGACACTGACCCCGGTCCGTGACGCGAGCTCGCCGATGCGCACGTCGCCCTCCCAATGTGATCTGCGACACAAGACTTGCCTCTGACATGGATGTGAGCTTCTAGCGTACTCGCCGTACCCGCGATCCGGGACCGACGACCATGGAGGACGACGTGACGACCCTTTTCGACAGCTACCGGCTCGGTGACCTGACGCTGCCCAACCGGATGGTGATGGCCCCGATGACGCGCATCCGGGCCACCGCCGACGGGCTGGCGACGCCGTCGATGGCGACGTACTACGCCCAGCGCGCGACGGCCGGGCTGATCGTCACCGAGGGAGTGCAGCCGAGCCTGATCGGGCAGTCCAGCCCGGGCACGCCGGGACTGCACACCGACGAGCAGGTCTCCGCGTGGCGCCCGGTGACCGCCGCCGTGCACTCCAGCGGCGGGCGGATCTTCGCCCAGCTCATGCACGGCGGACGGGTCTCCCACCCCGACACCACCGGTGCGCAGCCGGTCGGGCCCTCGGCGGTCCCGGCCGTCGGCGACGTGTTCACCCCGTCCGGGCCCCGGCCCGCGCCGACGCCGCGCGCCCTGGACACCGCCGAGGTGCCCGAGCACGCCGAGTCGTACGGCCGGGCCGCCCGCCGGGCCGTCGAGGCCGGCTTCGACGGCGTGGAGCTGCACGGCGCGAACGGCTACCTGATCTCGCAGTTCCTCTCGACGAACGCCAACCTTCGCACGGACCGCTACGGAGGCTCGGTGGCCAACCGGATCCGATTCGCCGTCGAGGCGGTGTCCGCGACCGCCGAAGCCGTCGGCGGGGCCAGGACCGGGATCCGCCTCTCCCCGGGCGTGACGTTCTGGGGTGTGGAGGAGACCGACGTCCCGGAGCTGTACGCCGCGCTGCTGACCGAGCTGGCCCGCCTCGACCTGGCCTACATCCATCTCGAGGCCACCGCCGACGAAGAGGTGCTGGTCGGGCTGCGCCGCGCGTGGCCGGGCACCCTCATCACGAATCCGGTGCTGCCGATGGGCCCGAAGCAGACCGGGCGGGCCGAGGCCGACCACTGGCTCGGGCTGGGCGCCGACCTCATCAGCTTCGGCCGCGGCTTCCTCGCCAACCCCGACCTGGTCGAGCGGCTGCGTACCGGCCTCCCCGTCGCCCCCGTCGACGAGGCTACGTACTACCAGGGCGGCGACGCGGGCTACCTGACCTACCCGGCGTACCAGCACACCGCCTGATAACGGGTGGCCTTTCCCGTGCGGCCGGGCTCATCCTGTCCGTCATGGAAGAACCGAGGCACGGGATCCGGGCGGTCCACAGCGCGTCCACGATCACCGTCTACCAGGCCTACGCCCCGGAGATCGGTCTCCCCGCCGCTCGTCTCGGCCGCTTCCCGGCCACCTGGAAACGAGACCGGATGACGTGGGTCAAGCCGTCGTTCCTGTGGATGATGTACCGCTGCGGCTGGGGCACCAAGGAGAGGCAGGAGACCGTCCTGGCCATCGAGATCACCCGCGAGGGGTTCGAATGGGCCCTGCGCCACGCGTGCCTGTCGCACTACAAGCCGGGGCTTCACCTCGACCGGGCCACCTGGAAGCGGGAGCTGCGGCAGGCACCGGTCCGGGTGCAGTGGGACCCCGAACGCGATCTCCACCTGCGACCGCTGTCCCACCGCTCGTTGCAACTCGGCCTCTCGGGTGAGGGCGCGCGCCGGTACGCGGACGAGTGGACGGTCGCCGTCACCGACGTCACCCCGCTCGTCCACGAGATCCACGCACTCCTGCGCGAGGGCGAGCCGGACGCCGCGACCCGGCTGCTGCCCGAGGAGCGTCCCTACCCCGCCGAGGACGAACTTCTGGCCCACCTGCGCGGGTAGGCGGCTCCCGGCAGGCGCGACGGCGCGGGGCCCCGCGGCACGCCCCGGACCGGTGTCGGTTCCCGCGCGGTTCCTCAGCGCGGGGTCAGCACTCCGATTCGCCACCCGCGGGCGGTCTTGAGCAGCTGGTACACCAGGCGTTCGGCGGGGGCCGCGCCGCCGTAGTCCCAGCTGACATCGGCCCAGATACTGTGCTCGGTGGCATCCATCACCGTGATCGACGGGACGGCCTCCTCCACTCCGTCGTACTGGCCGATCGCGTTCTTGAAGAACTCGCGCGTCTGGGAAGGGTCGGTGACGGCTCGGATCTGATCGGGAAACGCGATCAGGACGTCGTGGTGGTAGGAGTCGGCGATGCGCTCCACGTCGCGCGACAGCAGCGCGTCGCGGTAGTCCTGAAAGAAGGCCCGGGCGTTCTCGTCGGCGTGCGTGAGTGCGTTCATGTGCCCCACGCTAGGCTGAGATCCCGTCACGCTGGTGGCGGGATCTCAGATGGATCGTGATGAGTCAGTCCGTGGCCCTCGCCGCCGCCTCGCGCGACGCGCTCCTCACCCTGCGCAGAGTCGAGCGCCAGCAGCGACTCGTCGAGATCCTCGTCGCCCGCCGTGGCGTCCCGATCCCGACCGGCGAGCTCGCACGCACTGTCGGAGCGTCACGGCGCAGCATCGAGCGCGACCTGGCTCGGCTGCGCGACTCCGGTGTCCCGGTACGCTCCCGTCGCGGACCCGGGGGCGGGACGTGGCTCGCGCTGACGAGCGAAGCCGCGCCGCTCACCCTGGACGTGGCGGAACTCGCCGTCCTCATCTCCAGCCTCGTCGCCCTGGGCCCGACGACGACCGCCGGCGCCGGCTCCGCGATGAACAAACTCCTGTCGGCCCTCGCGACCTGCGCGCCCTCCGCCTGACACGCGGTCCCCGGGGGGCCGGGGCCGTACGACGTCAGATGGAGACCGGGCCGTAGAGGGCGACCGGGGCGCCGGTGGTCATGGCCCAGTAGCGGTCGCCGTAGGACCAGTGCCACCACTCGGTGGGGTAGTTGACCAGTCCGGCCGCCTCCAGGGCGACGCCGAGGAGCTTGCGGTGGTGGCGGGCCTCGGGGGACAGGCCGGGGGCGTCGGTGTAGCAGGCGCCGTCGCTCTCCTCGGGGGTGGCGTTGAGCCGGGTGCCCATGTCGAGCTCGGTGCCGTCCTCGGTGGCCAGGGTCAGGTCGACCGCCGCTCCGGCGGTGTGCGGGGCGATCTCGACGGGCGACACGTAGCGGCTCGCCGCGGCGCGCAGCTCCGCCGGTGACATGTCCGGATACAGCGCCCGCAGCTCCGCCGAGTAGCCGTCGAAGATCTCCTTCTGCGTCGCCGGCGGCCGGTACCCCTCTACGACGAGCAGCCGGTATCCCCCGGGAAGCTGCGCCTGCGCCTCCTCCAGCCGGGTCAGCAGCCCGAGCCTGAGGTGGGCGAAGGCACCCTCGGGGTCGGCGAGCCGATCGTCCGTCCGCAGCCGTCCCCGCACGTCGGCCAGCGGCTCTCCCGACTCCTCGACGGGGATCGCGGCGACTCGGGCATCGGAGATCAGAACGATGTCAGGCATGGTGGCAATTCTTCCTCAAGAGCCACAGTGCGCAGACCTCGCTCACGAGGAACGGGAGCACCGGACCGTGCCCGTGCCCGTGCCCGGAAGGAGACACCCGTTCGCGGTACGCCGGTCCGGCACCCGCCCCGTCGCGAGGGACATCGAGCCTGCGTTTCGACCTTGTCGGGCTGCGGACCGTGTGCGGGGCGCATCCGCCGAGGCATCCGGTACGTGGGAGTGATCCGACGGCATAAAAGCGGAAATAACATCCGAACAGCCGCTCTGTGGCGAGAATTTGGGCGCATCGCTTGCGGTTCCAGTGGGTGGAAGGTGCAGATTCGAGTCATGAGCGACGCGACGGATCTCTACACGATCGGGCAGCTTGCCCGGCGCACCGGGTTGCGGGCGCGCACGATCCGCTTCTGGTCCGACAGTGGCGTCGTCCCCCCGGCCCGCAGATCGAGCGGGGGATATCGGCTTTACGACGCGGAGGCGATCGCGCGGCTGGACCTGGTCCGGACCCTTCGCGATCTCGGGCTCAGTCTTGACGCCGTCCAGCGGATCCTGGAGAAGCCGGCCACGCTGAGGGAGGTGGCGGAGACGCACGTCAAAGCGCTCGACGCGGAGATCCGCACCCTGAAGACACAGCGTGCCGTCCTGCGTGTTCTCGCCGAACGTGACAGCACCACAGAGGAGATCACCTTGATGCACGCGCTAGCCCGGTTGTCGGCGCGGGAACGCCAGCAGATCATCGACGAGTTCGTCGGCGGGGTGTTCGCCGACATCGTCGACGAGGACGCCGCCCTCGTCGCGGAATGGATGCGCGACATCCCCTCCGAGCTTCCCGAAGACCCGACGTCCGAGCAGGTGAACGCCTGGATGGAGCTGGCCGAACTGGTCGCCGACGAGAGCTTCCGGCACACGGTCCGGCGGATGGTCCTGAGCGGAGAACAGGACAATCGCCTTGAGTTCGGGCTCGACATCCGGCCCCTGGTCCTCGAGCACGCGGCCGACGCCCTCGGAAAGGGAATCCCACCGGAGTCGCCCGGCGCGAAGGTGATTCTGGACCGGATCATCCCCATGGAGCTTCCCGCCGAGGAAACCGTCTCCCTGGCGGACTGGCTGGAACTGGTCGCCGAGCCTCGGGTGGAGCGGTACTGGCAGCTTCTGAGCCTCCTCCGGGGCCTGCCGCCGGACCCGCCGGCGGTGCCGGCTTTCCAGTGGCTGCTCGCCGCGCTGCGCGCCCACCGCTGACCCCGCCCCCTTCTTCCTCCCCACCGCACACCGGCTCCCCGACCCAGACCGTACTCCCGGCCTGACCTGGGGAGAGGTGACCGACGCCCCCGACCGCCGGACGCGATCCCGAAGGGTGCAGAACAAGATCAGACCGTGTCCGAGAACACCTGCTCACGGGCCTGCTGCAGCGCCGACACCAGGGCGCCGCGCAGTACGGGGTTTCCCCTGACCCGCGAGACCACGACCTTGGGCTGGCTCGGGCAGACTCGGGCCACCGCGTCCTGCACCCTGGTGGCGAGCGCCTCTCCCCCGGCCCTGCCGACGTCGCCGCTGAGCACGATGAGTCCGGGGTCCAGGACCACCGCGACGGCGGCGACGCCGACGGCCAGCCGCCCGGCCAGCTCGTCCAGGAACGCCTCGGCGCCCTCCGTGACGGCCGTACGGACGAGGTCTCCTACGGAACCGGCGTCGGGATCGGCTTCCGAAGCCCCCGAAGCCCCCGGAATCCCCGGAATCCCCGGGCCTCCGGAGACCCCCGAGGCCCCGGAGACGGAGAAGGAGACGGAGGAGCCGATGCCGTGGGCGTTCGCGAGCCCGGTCACGGCGTCGCCGCCGACCAGGCGCTGGAACGAGCCCGACTGGGGCTCGCCCACCTCGGTGGGGAGCGGCTCGCCGGGAACGGGGAGCCAGCCGATCTCGCCCGCGCCGCCGGTGAAGCCGCGGTGCAGCCGCCCGCCCAGCATGACGCCGAGCCCCTGCCCGACCCCCGCCCAGACGAGCACGAAGTCGTCGACGCCCAGCGCGGCCCCGTACGCGCGCTCGGCCAGCGCGGCGAGGTTCACGTCGTTCTCTATCGTCACCGGGACGCCGAGGTCGCGGCGGAGCTCTGCGAGCACGCCGTTGTGCCAGGAGGGCAGGTCGAAGGAGAAGCGCACGTCACCGGTGCAGGGGTCGACGACGCCCCGGGTGCCGATCACGAAGGCGCGCAGCCGGTCGACGCCGATGCCGGCCGACTCGCACGCCTGGCCGACCGCGCTGCGCACCAGCCGTACCGGGTCGTCGTGCCCGCTGGGGTCGGCGGAGACCTCGGCGACGATGGTGCCGGTGATGTCGGCGACCCCGGCGCTGATCCGGTCGGGCAGCACGTCGAGCCCGACCACGTACGCGCAGGAGGGCACCACCCCGTAGAGCGCGGCGTTGGGGCCGCGCCCGCCCGCCTGCTCGCCGACCACCGTGACGAGGTCGCGCTCCTCCAGCCTGGAGAGCAGCTGACCGGCGGTCACCTTGGAGAGCCCGGTGTGTTCTCCCAGCTCGGCCCGGGTGAGGGGGCCGCTGGACAGTAGGAGTTCCAGCGCCGCGCGATCGTTGAGCTGGCGCAGCAGCCGGGGTGTCCCCGGGCGTGTGGGCAAGGTCGTCCTCCCCGTCACGATCCGCTAACGATCGTTTCTTTTAAGAAAGTTTCTTGTTAGTTTAACCCTAGTCAGCCCGCAGGCAAGCGATCGGAACCGCGGGTTGCGGTAGTTCCGACCGCTCCCAGTGAGTGCAGAGGGTCGCGGGGGACCCCGGCCATAACAGAGCGCAAACCCTGGCGAAAGCCTGAAAGGGAGAACTCCAGTGAAGTTCGCGAGAATCGCCACCACGACGGCCACCACCGCCGCCCTCGCCCTGGGGCTCGCCGCGTGTGGAAGCAGCGAGCCGACACCGGCCGCCGACAACCAGGCGTCGGCGCCGGCCGCGTCCGGTCCCAAATTCGCAGGTCAGACGCTGACCGTCTGGCGCCTCGGCGCTCCCGACGAGAAGCAGAACAAGCTGATGGCCGACCTGAACGCCAAGTTCAAGGAGACCACCGGCGCCGACGTCAACCTCCAGTGGGTGCCCTGGCCCGACGCGCAGGCCAAGTGGACCGCGGCGCTCGCCGGCGGCGAGGGCCCCGACGTCACCGAGTTCGGCAACGACCAGGTGGCCGCGTGGGTCGCGCAGGACGCGCTGACCGACATCACCGACGTCGTCAAGGCCACGCCCGACTTCCAGCAGATCCCGCAGAACCTGTGGGGCTACGAGACGGTGGACGGCAAGATCTACGCCGCCCCGTGGGGCGGCGGCACCCGCGCCGTCCTCTACCGCAAGGACTGGTTCGAGGACCTGAAGATCGAGGTGCCCAAGACCTGGGAGGACCTCGTCGCGGCGGGCAAGAAGGTCGTCGCCGAGAAGGGCAAGGACGTCGACGGCTTCGCCTTCAACGGCGGCTCCGACGCCAACATGTCGCTGTCGCCGTTCGTCTGGTCGGCCGGTGGCGACTTCGCCGCCTTCGAGGGCGGCAAGTGGACCGGCAAGCTGACGGAGCCCGGCTTCAAGGAGGGCTTCCAGTACTACACCGACCTGGTGACCAAGCACGGCGTCTCGCGCAAGTCCGCCCTCACCCAGAACTCGGTGGACATCGCGACCCGCTTCGCCAACGGCAAGGTCGGCATGTACGTGACCGGTGGCTGGGACATCACCACCATCAAGGAGCAGAGCGGCGGCAAGATCGACGACGCGAAGATGGCCTTCTTCTCGCTCCCGGCCAAGGACGGCAGCGGCCCGGCCCCGGCCTTCCAGGGCGGCAACGACATCGCCATCTGGAAGGACACCAAGAACGTCGAGCTGTCCGCCGAGTACGTCAAGCTCGCCGCCGGCAAGGAGTTCGGCACCCGCTACGCCAAGGAGGGCGGCCTGCTCCCGCTCTACCCGGAGGCTCTGACCGAGTACGCGGCCGACCCGGTGCAGGCGCCGTTCGCCGAGACCTTCAAGGTCGCCAAGGGCTTCCCGAACGACACCAACTGGGCCGAGGCGAACGACACCAAGGCGGTCCTGCAGAGCGCGGCCCGCTCGGTCATCGAGGGCAAGAAGGACGTCGACACCGCGCTGGCCGACGCCAACAAGGAACTCGAAGAGATCCTGAACCAGTAACCATGGCGAACACCTCAACCATCGCCCGGGACGGGGGCACCCCCTCCGTCCCGGCGCGGGGGCCCCGAGGCGCCACGCCCCCGCGCGGATCCAGGGGTCTGCCCGCCTGGGTCGTCCCCTACGCGCTGCTCGTCCCCGGCCTGCTCGTCATCGCCGGCCTGCTGCTCTACCCGCTGTACCAGATGGTCGTCATGTCCTTCCAGAACGTGGGACTGCGGCAGATCCGGGGGGTGCCGGCCGAGTCCGTCGGCTTCGAGAACTACCAGAAGCTGATCGAGTCCGAGCTGTTCTGGTCGTCGCTCCGAAACACCGTCGTCTTCGCCGTCGTCACGGTGGCGGGCACCCTGATCCTCGGCACGCTGGTCGGCCTGCTCCTGCACAAGCTGGGCAAGAAGATGTCGACCTTCCTGATCATCGGCATCATGGCCGCCTGGGCCACCCCGCAGATCGCCACCGCCATCATCTGGCGCTGGCTGTTCGACGCGGAGGCCGGCGTCATCAACTGGCTGCTGAACGCGCTGCCCGACTGGTTCTCCTCGCTGCTGTTCGGCCGCTCCGACTGGACCGGGGAGCCGTGGCTGAACGACGCGTTCACCATCTACATCGTGCTGATCATCGCGGTGGTCTGGGCGTCGTTCCCGTTCATCGCGGTCTCGATCCTGGCCGGGCTGAAGAGCATCTCCCAGGAGCTGTACGAGGCCGCGAGGGTGGACGGCGCCTCCGCGTGGCGGATCTTCTGGAAGATCACCTTCCCGCTGCTGAAGCCGGTCTTCGCGGTGCTGACGGTCCTCTCGGTGATCTGGGACTTCAAGGTCTTCACCCAGCTGTTCGTGCTGGCGGGCGGCACGTCCAACCGGGAGGCCTACAACCTGTCGCTGTTCGCCTTCACCCAGGCCTTCAGCGCGCCACCCAAGATGGGCATGGGCGCGGCCATCGCGGTGGTGCTGACGCTGATCCTGCTCGTCATCACCTTCTTCTACGTCCGCCAGATCGTGAAGACGGAGGACGTGCGATGACCACCTACGACACGCGGGCTCCGCGAAAGGCCCCCCGGGGAAACCCGAGAACGCGCAAGCGGCTCGGCAGGATCGGCCTGAACACCACGGCCGTCGTGGTGTTCCTGCTCTCGGTGTTCCCCGTCTACTGGATGGTGAGCACGGCCTTCAAGAGCCGCGAGCAGATCTTCACGACGGACTTCATCCCGTTCCCCACCGACCCCACGCTCGAACACGTGAAGCGGGTCTTCACCGAGGGCATCGCGGGCCACTCCATCTGGCAGTACCTGCTCAACAGCTCCGTCGTGGCCCTCGGCACCGTGCTCATCGGCGCGGTGTTCTCCCTGCTGGCGGCGACCGCGGTGGCCCGCTTCCGGTTCCGCTTCCGCACCTCGTTCCTGATCCTGCTGCTCATCGTGCAGATGGTCCCCGGCGAGGCGCTGCTCATCCCGCTGTTCCTGATGCTCAGGCGGGCCGGGCTGTACGACCAGCTCCTCGGCCTCATCGTGGTGAACGTCGCCATGACGCTGCCGTTCGCCATCTGGATGCTGCGCACCTTCGTCGCGGCGGTGCCCAAGGAGCTGGAGGAGGCCGCCTGGATCGACGGAGCCAGCCGGTTCGCCACCTTCTGGAAGGTGCTGTTCCCGCTGGTGGCCCCCGGGCTGGTGGCGACCAGCATCTTCTCGTTCATCACCGCGTGGAACGAGTTCGTGTTCGCGCTGACGCTCATCAGCGACCAGGGCAACTACACGATGCCCGTCGCGCTGCGCTACTTCGTCAGCCAGCGGTCGGTCGACTGGGGCGCCATCATGGCCGCCTCCACCCTGATGACCATCCCGGTCATCGTCTTCTTCCTCCTGGTGCAGCGGCGGATGGTCTCCGGACTCGTCGCGGGTGCCGTCAAGGGCTGACCCCATCGGTGCTGGTACGGCACGCACCCACAAGGCGCGGGCCGTACCAGCCCTGTTCTGTTTTCTCTGTTTACATCCATGTCCGACACCCCCCTACATCTCAGGTAAGGAACATCTACCGCCATGTCTGAGTTCATCGCGGATCGCGGCGATCAGGGGCTGCGTCGTCTCGCGGCCGGCACGCTGCTCGCCGCGTTCCAGGGCACCGAGGCACCCGAGTGGGTCCTGCGGGAGCTGGAGAACGGTCTCGGCGGCGTCACGCTCTTCGGTTTCAACGTCGCCGACGCCGCCCAGCTGTCCGCTCTCACCTCCCGGCTGCGCGAGGCCGCCGATCCGGTCATATCCCTGGACGAGGAGGGGGGCGACGTCACCCGGCTCGCCTACCACGTCGGCAGCCCGTACCCCGGCAACGCCGCCCTCGGCGCCGTGGACGACGTCGAGCTCACCCGGCGGGTCTACCGGTCCATCGGCGACGACCTGGCCCGCTGCGGCGTCAACCTGGACATGGCACCGTCCGCGGACGTCAACACCGCCGACGACAACCCGGTGATCGGCACCCGCTCGTTCGGGGCGGAGAGCGCGCTCGTGGCCCGGCACACCGTCGCCGCGGTGCACGGCCTGCAGTCGGCGGGGGTGGCCGCCTGCGTCAAGCACTTCCCCGGCCACGGCGCGACCCGGCAGGACTCCCACCTGGAGGTCCCGCTCGTCGACGCCTCCGTGGAGCTGCTGCGCGAGCGCGAGCTGGTGCCCTTCCGCGCCGCGATCGAGGCCGGGACCAGGTCCATCATGACCGCGCACGTCCGCGTGCCCGCCGTCACCGGCGCGCTGCCCGCGACGCTCTCCCCCGCGGCCCTGACCGGCCTGCTCCGCGGTGAGATGGGCTACGAGGGTGTGATCATCACCGACGCCCTCGACATGAAGGCCGTCACCGCCGCCTACGGCCTCGCCGGGGGTTCGGTGCTCTCCCTGGCCGCCGGGGCCGACCTGCTCTGCCTCGGCCCGATCCCCACCGAGGACGACGTCCGCCGCATCGTGGACGAGATCGTCGCGGCCGTCCACGACGGGCGGCTGCCCGTGGCCCGCCTGGAGGCGGCGGCCGAGCGGGCCGCCGCCCTGCGCGCCTGGTTCGGCACGCCCCGCACCGGCGAGGCCGAGCGGGACGTGATCGGCCTCACCGCCGCCCGCCGCGCGGTCAGCCTCACCGGCTCGGCGTCCCCCCTGGTCGACCCGCTGGTGGTCGAGGTGGACACCCCGCCGACCATCGCGGTCGGCGACGTGCCGTGGGGCTTCACGCCGCTGCTGCTGCCGCAGGCGGAGGTGCTGCGGGTCAAGCCGGAGGCGGCCGACGTGGCGGACATCCTGGCGCGCGCCTCGGGCCGCTCCCTGATCGTCGTCGTCAAGGACGCCCACCGCTACGAGGCCAGCCAGTCGGTGGTCTCCGCGCTGCTGGCCGCCCGTCCGGACGCCACGGTGGTCGAGATGGGCCTGCCGATCTGGCGTCCGGAGGGGGTCACCTACCTGGCCACCTACGGCGCCGCCCGCGCCAACGCCCAGGCCGCCGCCGAACTCCTCGGCGTCTGACGGCACCGGCCGCGCCCGGCCGCCCGGCCGTCCGGCCGCTCCCCGCGACGAAACGGCCCGCCCCCGCGAGAACCGCGAGGGCGGGCCTTTCGTCGTGCGCGTTCTTATGTCGTGCGCGTTCCTACAAGGACCCGGTCAGGGACGGCGCGCAGGACGTGCTCGCGGGCACCAGCCCGTAGCGGCCCGCGACGGCCTGGATCTCCGCCCTGAGGGCGGCGGGCGGGCGGTCGCCGAAACGTTCCAGGTACGCCGCGACCTGCGCGGGGTCGTCGCGCAGGAACGGGAAGTCGGTGGCGACCATGTGCCGGATCGCCAGCAGCGGCACCGGGCTGCCCAGCGGGAGGAAGGCGGGGTTCCACAGTCCCGCCTTGGGCGGCGGGCCGGGGTAGAACTCCCCGATCATCAGCCCTTCCGAGACGTACCGCGACTTGAGCGCCCCCTGGGCGTGGTCGATCACCGCCGCCGCCTCGGCCTCGGGCAGGTCGGGGAAGAGCACCAGGATCGTGCGGTACTGCGCGGACACCCCCGGCGTGGCGGGCAGTCTGGGGAACCAGTCGCGGTAGCCCGCGAGGGTCTCGGCCGCCTCGGGCCCGCCGGGCCGCCCGGGGCGGACCGCCAGGTAGAAGGTGCCCCGGTCCAGCGCCGTCTGGGCGTACGGGCAGACGGGCCCCTTCCTGCCCAGTTCCTCGTGGGGGCGGCAGAGATACTCTCGTGCCCAGGTGACGATCTCCCTGAGCGGGGTGCGGTAGCGCAGGACCAGATCGTGGTCACCGGCCAGATCGGCGGTCTCCAGGAGGACGCGAGAGGGGTCCGCGGGATCGGTCAGCATGGTGGTTCGCCCTTCCGGGTGTTTCGCTGTGCGAGGCGTGCGCGACGTGCGAAGCGCGTGAGGCGTACGAGACGTGCGAAGACGGCGCGGCGCGCGGAGCCGGCACCGCGTACGACGGGTGCGGCGTGTGCGGCGCCGGCGGCGCGTACGGCGGGCGTGAGACCGGCACCGGCCGGGGAGCGGCCGGGACCGCGTACGAGACGGCGGACGGCCGGAGCCGCGGCGAGCAGCCCTGCGACGGCCACCGCGGCCCCGGCCCGGCGCAGGAGCGCGTCCTGCCGCCGGGCGCGGGCGAGCGCGTCCGCGTACGGGACGGTGGTGTGGGAGATCATCGTGTAGAGCGGGACCCACCGGCCGGGGAGCGCCCGGGCCAGCAGCAGGTCCGCCTTCTTGCGCAGCAGGTGCAGCGGGGAGCGGAGCCGGTCGCGCAGCTCCACGAAGTTCTGCTTGGACAGCTCGTCGAGCACGTCGGTGTGCGGTTTGCGCAGCCGCTGGTACTCGGCGAAGGCGGCCCCGAGGTCCCCGGGGTGCTCGCCCACGCAACGGTCGAGGACCGTGCAGTCCTCCAGCGCCGAGTTCATGCCCTGGCCGTAGAAGGGGTAGACGGCGTGGCAGGCGTCGCCGATGAGCGCCACCCGGTCCCGGTGGTGCCACGGCGAGGTGCGGATCGACACCAGGTGCCCCACCGGGTGCTCGGCGTACTCCTTGGCCAGGTGGGGCATGAGGTCGAGCGTGTCCGGGAAGCGTTCCCCGAGGAACTCCTCGGGGTCGGTGATCTCGCCGAACCGTTCGACGGGCAGGAAGAGCGTGCCGGTGAGCGAGTTGTCGCGGTTGGGGTGGGCGACGATGAGGGCGTCCTCGCCGGGCCAGACGTGCAGGGCCTCCAGCCTGGTCCTGGCCGACCCGTCGTCGGCGGCGGGGATGGTGAGTTCCTTGTAGCCCCACTCCAGGGTCTCCCGGTGGTGCTCGGCCCGCAGCCCGTGGTGCATGTGCGTCCGCACCTGCGAGAACGCGCCGTCCGCGCCGATCACCGCGTCGCCCTCGACGGTGCTCGCGGCCCCTGTCTCCTCGTGGACGAGGCGCGCGGCGGCCGTCTCGCGGTCCAGGCCGACCAGCCGGTGCCGGAAGTGGAAGCTCACCCCCGGCTGGGCCTCGGCGTGGTCGACGAGCGTGGTGATCAGGTCGCGGCGCAGGACCGAGTGGAGGATCTCCCCCTCGTGCGCGCCGTAGGGCTGGAACGGCACCGCGCCGCCGGGCAGGTGGATGGCCCGGCCGCGCATCGGGACGGTGAGCGGCCACAGGGTGTCCATCAGGCCGATGTCGGTGAGCGCCGCGATGCCCCTGGCCGACAGGCCGAGGTTGATCGACCTGCTCTCGTCCTCGTCGAGCAGCCGGGGGTCGGCCCGCCGCTCGTAGACCTCGACCCGGAAGCCGCGCCTGGCCAGGTAGCAGGCGAGGAGGGTGCCCGCGGGACCGGCTCCGACGACAGTGATCTTCATGCGGTCTCCAGGCGGGTCTCCAGGCGGGCGACGAGCAGTTCGTTGGGGCCGTCGACGTGACGCCGCTCGATCCGGCCGAATCCGGCGTCGGACAGCCAGGCGGCGACGTCGGCGAAGGAGTGGATCCCGCCGCCCTGGGTGGTGGCGAGGTTGAGGCCGAAGGCGCGGATGAACGCCTCGACGGTCGCGGGCGTGCCCTCGGGCAGGTCGGCGAAGGTCTCCAGCACGACCACCGCGCCACCGGGGCGCAGCGCGCCCGCCACCCTTTTGAACAGCGCGCGGTTGCCCGCCTCGCCGAACCCGTGGCAGAGGTTGAACAGCAACGCCGTGTCGTGCCCGGCACCGAGATCGGCGCCGGGGTCGGCCAGGTCGCCGGGGAGCAGGGTGACGCGGTCGCCCAGCCCGGCCGCCTCGACCCTGGCCCGGCCGCCCTCCAGGGCGTTCGGCAGGTCGACGATCGTCGCGGTGAGCCCGGGGTGCGCCTGGCAGAACGCGACGCTGTGGCGGGCGTGCCCGCCGCCGACGTCGAGCAGGCGCCTGCCGGGGTGGGGCGCGCTCGCGGCGACCAGCGGGGCGAGCCCGGCGGCCATCCCGTCGAGCATGCTCTGGAACTCCGCCAGCGTCCCCGGCCGCTCCTCCAGCCAGGCGTAGAAGTCGACCTGGGGGGTGCCGGTGCGCACCGACTCCTCCAGGCCGTCCCAGAGCTCGGCCAGCACGTCCTGCCAGAAGGCCAGCGCGGGGGCGTAGCTCCACGGGCTTCGCCGGTCCAGGGTGTCCGCGACCATCGGGCTGTTGCCGTACACCCGGCCCGGCGCCCGTTCGAGATAGCCGAGGGAGGCGAGCGCCTCCAGCAGCACGGCGAGCCCGGCCGGGTCGGTGCCCGTCCTGGCCGCCAGCTCCGCCACGGGCAGCGGGCCGGGCATGAGCGCCTCGAAGACCCCCAGCCGCTGGGCGGCCCCCGCCGCCCGGAACGCCATCGCGCCGATCAGGTCGAGGTGGGCGCCCGGCGCCCCGCGAAGTTCCTCAGGGTCGAGATAGAGCGGCATCGCTGTCTCCTTGCGCTCCTCGCGCTTCCTGCGCTTCCTGCGCGACGTCGGTTCCCAGGTCGGCCTCACCGCGTTCCGGGACAGGTTCCGGAACGGACTCCGGAGGGGCGTGCACGTCCTCGGCGTCGGGCAGCTCGGACTCCACCTTCCGCAGGCGCGGCTGGAGGTAGGCGAGCGGCCCGAGCAGCACCAGGCACAGGCCGGTGATCAGGAAGATCGCCGCGATGCCCCGCCCCCCGCCCGTGCCGATCACGGCGCCCAGGGTCGCGGAGAGCGCCCCGCCGGGGGCGAGCATCGGCTCGAAGACCCGGTCGGCCAGCGGCCCCGCGGCCAGGTAGGTGAGCACCGTGGCGGTCTGGGTGAGCGCGCGGACCGTGCTGAGCACCCGGCCCAGCGCCGCGGGGTCGGTCTTGATCTGCAGCACGGTCATCCCGGTGCCCTGCACGAACGGCAGCGTGAACAGGAAGGCGGGCGCCACCACCGCGATCAGCCAGGGCGAGGGCGCGAGGCTGTGCAGGGCGAGCAGCACCCCTCCCAGCGCGACGAACACCGCGACACCGCGCACCCGCCGTCTCGGACCGCCCCACGCGCTCAGCACCAGCCCCCCGGCGAAGACCCCCGCGCCGCCCGCGAACATCAGCGCCCCCAGCACCGCGGCCGACCCGAACGACAGGATCAGCGGCTGGACCAGCACCCCCGACATCCCGAAGAACAGGTTGTACGCGGCCAGCACCATGACGAGCTGGAACAGCCCCCGCCTGGCCCTCAGGTGACGCCAGCCGAACAGCAGGTCCCCGCGCAGCGGCTCCGGCGCGGCCGAGGACCCGGGACGGGTGACCTCGCGCGGCAGCCGCACGGCGAACATGACCACCCTGGTGACCAGGAAGGTGACCAGGTCGATCACGACCACGCCGGTGACGCCGACCGTGACCAGGAGCGTTCCCGCCAGCAGCGGGGCCGCGATCCGCACCGAGTCGGCGACCTGCATCAGGCCGTTGGCCCTGCCCAGGTGCCGCTGCGGCATGATCAGCGGCATCATCGCGTGGTAGGCGGCCATGTGGAAGGTCCCGAAGACGGCCCCCGCCACCGTGATCACGTAGACGTGCCAGACCTGCAGCGACCCGAGGGCGAGCAGCAGCGCGAGGGCGCCGGTGACCACGGCGGCCCCGGCGTCGGCGGCCATGAGCATCCGCCTGCGGTCCCACCGGTCGGCCAGTGACCCGGCGAGCGGGGAGAGCAGCACCTCGGGCAGCACCGCGCACAGCATGATCAGCACGAACTCGGTGGCCGAGCCGTTGCGCTGGTAGACCCAGACGCCCAGCACGAACCCCGTCAGGCTCGACCCGATGATCGACAGCAGCTGCGCCGCCCAGATGACGACGAACCGGCGTATCCCGTCATGCACGGCTGTCTCCCATGTGGTCACCGAGATAGAGGTCGAGCAGCTTCCCGTCCGCCGGAGGGCAGACCAGCCCGGCGGCGGCGAGGAGGCTCTCGGTGGCCGAGCAGTCGAAGGAGGGGCCGGGCAGCGCGCCGTACTCGGCGAAGAACGCCGGGTAGGGGGCGATCGGCAGGTCGTCGCCGAGTTCCAGCCGGTCGCGGACCAGCCGCCGCCACCGGTCCCCCGGCATGAGCCGTACCGGGGAGCCGTGCTCGCGCAGGCCCTCGGCCAGTTCCTCCGAGGTCAGCACGCGCGGGTTGTAGTAGTGGAAGTCACCGGTGGCCCGGCTCGTCGCCAGGTGCACGATCGCCGAGGCGACGTGGTCGACCGGGGCCATGTCGATCCGCTCCCCCTCGGGCACCGCGCCGAGGCGGGCGCAGGTGGCGAAGAGGCGACCGAGGAAGTCACCGGGCACCGACCGGCCGGTGCGGCTGTCGGCGGAGACCCGGGCCGGGCGGTGGATCGCGATCGGCAGCCCGGTCTCCCTGGCGGCGCCCGCGAGCCGGTCGGCGACCCACTTGCTCTGGTCGTAGCCCAGGTGCAGCGGGCCGGGGTCGGGCAGCGGGTCGTCCTCCCTGACCGTGCGCTCCCCGGGGGTCAGGTGCACGCCGAGCGTCGAGACCAGGTGGACGGGGGTGGTGACGCGGCCGGACGCGGCCAGCCGCAGGACCTCCAGGACGGCGTCCACGTTCGCCCGGCGCAGCCGCCGGTAGGGCAGCGCGAAGTTGACCAGGGCCCCGTTGTGCAGGATCAGGTCGATCGAGTCCGCCAGCGCGGCGAACTCCCCGGCGGCCAGGCCGAGGCCCGGCAGGTCGAGGTCCCCGGCGTGCGGGACGATCCGGCCGTCGAAGCGCCCGTCCCAAAGCCCGTACCTGTCCAGGTTCTCGCGCAGCCTCTCGGCGGGCGTGTCACCCCTGACCAGGCAGTGGACCTCGGCCCCGGTGGTGCGCAACAGCCCGGCGAGCAGGTACGCGCCGAGGAAGCCGGTGGCGCCGGTGAGCAGCACCCGGCGCGGCGGCCCCTGGGGGACCGGCGCCCCGGTGTACGCGATGTCGCCGGGCAGCACCGCCTCCGCGTACAGGTCCACGGCGGCCGGGGTCCAGCCGCCCGCGTCCCCGCCCGCCCGAGCGGCCCCGGCCTGAGGGAGCCCCCCGCTCGCCCCGGGATCCGGGAGGCCGATCCGCTCGTCCACCGCGGCGGCCAGCCCGGCCAGGTCGGTCGCGGCGAAGAGCGCGGTCATCGGGACCGGTACCCCCAGCTCCGCGCCGATCCTGGAGACGATCTGCGGGGCCAGCAGCGAGTGCCCGCCCAGGTCGAAGAAGTTGTCCCCGCGACCTGGCTCCACCTTGAGCACGTCGGCCCAGATCGCGGCGACGACCCGCTCGGTCCCCTCCCTCGGCGGCTCGTACGCCGGGGCCTGCCCGTCCGCGTCCGGCTCGGGCAGCGCCCGCAGGTCGACCTTGCCGTGCGAGGTCAGCGGGAGCGCGGGCAGCGTGACGACCGCGCCGGGGAGCATGTAGCCCGGAAGCCGTCCGGACAGGAAGGCGCGCAGCTCGGCGACGGTGATCCGGTCCCCCACCAGGTAGGCGATCAGCCGCCGCGCGTCGGCGGTGACCACGGCCTCGCGGACGCCGGGATGGGCCAGGCAGGCCGCCTCGACCTCTCCCGGCTCGATCCGGTTGCCGTGGAGCTTCACCTGCCGGTCGGTGCGCCCCAGGAACTCCAGGTTCCCCTCCGGCCGGTACCTGCCCAGGTCACCCGTGGCGTACATCCGCGCCCCCGGCCGGGCCGAGAACGGGTCGGGCAGGAAGCTCCCTGCGGTCCGCCCGGGACGGCCCAGATAGCCGCGCGCCAGGCACTCGCCGCCGATGTGGATCTCGCCCGGCACCCCGATCGGGGCCGGCTCGCCGTGCCGGTCGAGCACGTAGACGCGGGTGTGCGGCAGCGCGGCGCCGATCGGCAGGTGCGTGGCCGCGCCCAGCTCGGCGCCGTCGACCGTGCGGTACGAGGTGGCGCAGACGGTCGCCTCGGTCGGGCCGTAGTGGTTGTGGAACGCGACCCGGCCGCCGGTCAGCGCGGCCCAGGCGCGCAGGCGTTCCACCGGCACGCCCTCGCCGCCGACCATCATCGTGGTGATCGGGGCGGTGACCTCCTCCAGTTCCTCGACCCACTGCTGCCAGAGCGCCGAGGCGGTGTCGACCATGGTGACCGAGTGCTCCGCGCACAGGGCGTCGAGGGCGGGGCCGGTCAGCGAGGCGGGCGCGGGGTGCAGCACCAGCGCGGCACCGCTGATCAGGGCGGGGAAGACGTCCCCCACCGAGGCGTCGAAGCTGAGCGGCGGGACCATCAGCACCCGCTCCCCCGGCCCGAACCCGTGCAGGTCCCGGAACGACCTGGCCAGGTGGGAGAGCGTGCGGTGACCGACGACGACCCCCTTGGGCCGCCCGGTGGACCCGGAGGTGTAGATCACATACGCGGCCCGGTCGGGGTGCCCCGCACCCGGCTCGAACGCCGCCGCTTTCTCAACCGCCGCGCCGTCACCGGCACGCGGCCCCTCGAGGTCGCCGGATTCGCGCGCCCCGCTCTCCCCCCCTCCCTCAGGATCGACGTCCGTCCAGCGGGCGAGGTCGGCCCGGCCGACGACCGGCCCGGTGAACCCGGCGAGCTCCGCCCCGTCCGCGACCACCGCGCACGCGCCGGAGTCGGCCAGCAGGTACGCCAGCCGCTCGGCGGGCTGCGCCGGATCCAGCGGCAGGTAGGCGGCGCCCGCCTTGAGGATCCCCAGCAGCGCCACGATCGCCTCGGGCCCCGCGGGCAGCGCCAGCGCGACCAGCGCCTCCCCGCCCCCGGTGGACGACCGCTCCAGCAGCGGCCGGAGCCGACCGGCCACGGCGTCGGAGGCCCGGTCGAGCTCCCCGTACGTGAGAACGGCGCTCCCCGCCCCCGGAGCGGCGGGAGTGATCACGGCGGGGGCGCCGGGGGTACGGGCGGCCTGCCGGGCGATCAGCCGATCGAGGAACTCCCCCTCCCCCGCCCCGCGAACCGGCCGCGCCGACGACCGCGCCGGCTCGTCCACGAGCACGTCCCCCGAACCCCACCCCGCCCCGCCCGGGACCTCGTCCGAGAGCACGTCCGAGAGCACGTCCCCCGGATCCGGCACCCGGCCGTCCCCGAGCACGATCGCGCGTTCGGCGGCGGGCAGGATCTCCAGCCGCGACAGGCGGCGGCCCGGGTCGGAGACGACCGAGCGGAACAGCGTCTCCAGCTGGGCGCCCATCCGCTCCACCGTGGACCGGTCGAACAGCCCCGTGTCGTAGGCGAACATCAGCTGGACGTGCGTGGGATAGACGATCACGTCCAGGGAGAGGTCGAACTTGGCCACGGCCAGGCCCGACGCCACCGGCTCGGTGCGGATGCCGTCGAGGTCGAGCGATCCGGCGTCCGGGTTGCCCAGCATCAGCATCGTCTGGAACACCGGGGTCCTGGCCGGGTCGCGGTCGACGCGCAACTCGCTCACCACGTGCTCGAACGGGACCGAGGCGTGGCCGTACATCGTGAAGGCCCGCCGCCGCACCCGCTTGAGCGTCTCGCGGAAGGTCGGGTCGCCCGCCAGGTCGGCGCGGAGGGCGAGGGTGTTGATGAAGACGCCGAAGACCCGCTCGAACTCCTCCTCGGAGCGGCCCGCGACGGGGGTGCCGACGCAGAAGTCGTCCTGGCCGGTGTAGCGGGAGAGCAGCACCTGGTAGGCGGCGAGCACCGCCATGAACGGCGTGCACCGCTCGGCCCGCGCCATCCCGGTGATCCCCCGCCACAGCTCCAGCGGGATCCTGCGGACCACCAGGCCGCCCTCGGTGGTCCGCACGGCCTGGCGCGGCCGGTCGGTGGGCAACTCCAGCACCGGGACGCCGTCGAGCTCGCGCACCACGTCGGAGACGTCCACCGGCCGCCCGCGCTGCCCGCGCACGTAGTCGGCGTACTGCAGCGCGGGCGGCGGGAGGGGGGACGGCAGCCCGAGGGTGAAGGCGGTGTACAGCGACGCCAGCTCCGCGAACATGACCTGCTCGATCGACCAGGCGTCCCCGGCGATGTGGTGCACGACGACCAGCAGGACGTGCTCGTCGAACCCGGTGCGCACCAGGGTCGCCCGCAGCAGCGGCCCTTCGACCAGGTCGAACGGGCGGTTGCTCCGCTCGGCGAGCAGCGCCTCCAGCGCCCGCTCCCGCGACACCCCCTCCGGCGGGCCGTCCGGCGGCTCGCCGGTCAGGTCGATCCTCTCCATGACCAGCGGCCCGGGTTCCAGGACCACCGCGGACGGGGAGCCCCCGACCTCGGGGAAGACGGTCCGCAGCGCCTCGTGCCTGGCCACCACCTCGCCCAGCGCCCGTTCCAGGGCGGCGGCGTCGAGCGACCCGATGAGCCGCTCGCAGACGACCATGTTGTACGTCCCGTCCCCGGGGGTGAGCCGGTCCAGGAACCACAGGCGCTCCTGGGCGTACGAGAGCGTGCTCACGCGACCTCGCCCCGCAGACGCGTGACCTCCTCGGCGACGCCGGCGATGGTGGGGTTGTCGAAGAAGACGTCCAGGGACACCTCCACGCCGAGCCTGCGGCGGGTCCTGGCGATGATCTGGGTGATGGTCAGCGAGTGCCCGCCGAGGTCGTAGAGGTCCTCGTCCAGCCCGATGTCGTCGAGGCGGAGGATCTCCTGCCAGATCTCCCTCACCTGCGCGGTGACCGGGTCCTCCCCGGCGGGAGGTTCCGTCACGTTGTCGGGGGCCGGGACGAACAGCTCGGTCACGGAAGGCTCCTCTTGGGGCGTGGGGTGGGGTGGTTCCGACAGATCCGCGACCTTCGCGCGGGGTTCCGCGGAGATGGCGCGCAGCAGCGCGCGCAGGTGACCCGCGATCCCGGACACGTCGTCCTGGCCGATCGCGGCGGGGTTGAAGCGGAGGGCGAGGGTGAGGCTCGGCCCGGCGTCCACGGCCTGGATGTGCAGCGCGCCGTGGGCGGCCCCGTTGAAGACCGTCCACTCCACGCCCGCCCCGACACCGGGGAACTCCGGGACGGCCGCCCTCCTGCGGTAGCTGAGCAGGACCGGCGAGGAGGGCGGGTCCGGCGGCGCGTGCCGGAACCGGTACATGGCGTGCAGCTCGGCCCGGACCGTGCGCAGGTGGTCGGGAAACCGCTCGTCGGGCGAGGGGTGCGGGACGAACGGCACCCGCGCCACGAACGGCCCGATGCGGTCGCGCGTCTCGCGGGTGCGGGTGCCGAGGTCGAGGGCGAGCGGCGACGCGGAGGTGCCGTACCCGCGCAGCAGCACCCCCACGGCCGCCAGCAACAGCTCGAACCTGGTGGCGCCGAGCACCGCGGCGGCCTCGGTGAGGGCCCCGGACTCCGCGCCGCCGAGCACCATCTCGACGACCTCCCCCGGCCCGGTGCCGTGCGGTACGGCGCGCAGGCCGGGCAGGACGAGCTCTGCGGGCGCGTGCTCGCGCTCCTTCCAGAACTCCGCGGCGCCGTCGGGCGGCGCCGGGAGGAGCTCGGCGCCCGCACCGGACCCGCCACGCCGATCCGCCCGCGCGGACGGTGAGCCGGGCGAGGAGCCGTACGGCCGCGGCACCGGGACGGACGGCGACGCCGCGCCCGGCAGGGTGGCCCGCGCGAAGTAGGCGTCGGCCAGCTCGCGGACCAGGATGTCCTTGGAGCCCGCGTCGAACACCCGCCCGTGCGCCGTGAAGAGCAGCCTGACGCGCTCGGGCCCCACCGTGACCAGCGTGAAGCGGGCGAGCGGGCCGCGCTCCAGGTCGAACGGGCGGGTCGCCTCGGCCGTGGCGACCCCGGGATAGCGCTCCGGGGTCGACTCCGCGCGGGTGACCCTGACGCGGCCGAGCACCGGGTGCCTGCCGGCCACGACGGCGCACGCGCCCAGCAGCGCCGGAACGTCGACGGGACCGTTCAGGTGAAGCGCCAGCGGGATTCCCCGCAGGTCGAAAGAGGCGTGCGACATCCTGTCCGTCTCCCTCGTGGGTGACTCACTTCGGGCAGGCGCCGGGGGCTGCGTCGCCCCTGACATGCGGTCCTGACAAACAATTATTAGGAAAGTTTCTTGTCTATTTACGCAACCCGAATGCTACACATGTGGTACGCCTGAGACAAGCGACTTGCCACGACCGACCTGGAGGCGTTGATGATCGTTCGCAGTGGCCGTACGAGCGGCCCGAACGGCGTGAGCCCCGAACTGGCCGGGCTTGCCGACACCGTGTTACAGCCCGGGTTCGTGGGCGTGGAGGTGCCCGACTGGCTGCGGAGACGGCTCGCGGAAGGGCTCGGAGGAGTTGCGCTCTACTCCCGGAATCTTGTAGACAGCGAGCAGATCAGGGCCCTGACCGCCGCCTTGCGCGCGGAGAACCCGGACGTGGTGATCGCCACCGACGAGGAGGCGGGCGACGTCACCCGGCTGGAGGCGCTCACCGGCAGCTCGCGTCCCGGCAACCTCGCGCTCGGCGCGGTGGACGACCCCGGGCTGACCGGGCGGGTCGCCCGCGAGATCGGGCTGGACATGGCCGCGGCGGGCATCACCCTCAACTACGCCCCCGTGGTCGACGTCAACTCCGACCTGGACAACCCCGTCGTCGGCACCCGCGCGTTCGGCGCCGACCCCCGGCTGGTCGCCCGGCACGCCCGTGCCTGGGTCACCGGCCTGCAGTCGGCGGGGGTGGCCGCCTGCGCCAAGCACTTCCCCGGCCACGGCGCCACCGCCGTCGACTCGCACGACGACCTGCCGACCGTCGCCTACTCGGCCGAGGAGCTCGCCGCCACCACGCTCCCGCCCTACCGTGCCGCCATCGAGGCCGGGGTGCGTGCCGTGATGACCGGCCACCTGCTCGTCCCCGCCTACGACCCCGACCACCCCGCCACCATGAGCGGCCGCATCCTGACCGGGCTGCTCAGGCGGGAGCTGGGCTTCGACGGGCTGATCGTGACCGACGGCGTGGAGATGCCCTCGGTGGCCGAGCGGTACGGCGTGACCGGGGCGGCGGTCCGCGCCCTCGCCGCCGGGGCCGACGCGATCTGCGTGGGCGGCGAGCGCAAGGGCCCCGGGGTGGTCGGGTTCATGCGCAACGCCATCATGAACGCGGTGGCCGACGGCACCCTCCCCGGGGAACGCCTGGCCGAGGCCGCCTCCCGGGTCCGCCGCCTGGCCGCCTGGTCGGCGGAGCGGCGGCGGGCGGGCGGCGAGACGGGCCCGGTCGGTGAGCCCGCGGGACTCGACGCGGCCAGGCGGGCGCTGCGGGTGCGCGGCGACGGGCTCCCGCTGCCCGCCGCGCCCCAGGTGATCGAGTTCGTCTCCGAGACGAACATCGCCGTCGACCGCGCCACCCCGTGGGGCGTCGCCGCGCCGCTGGCCGCGCTGCTGCCGGGCACGACGGCCCTGCGGCTCGGCTCCGGCGACCCGGTCCCGCCGCCCCCCGAGGGGCGCCCGCTGGTGATCGTGGTGCGCGACGCCCACCGGCACGCCTGGGTCTCCGACCGCCTGGGCGCCCTGCTGTCACGACGCCCCGACGCGATCGTGGTGGAGATGGGCCTGCCGGGCCCGGCCACCCCGGGCGCCGTCCACATCACCACCCACGGCGCGACCACCGCCTCGGGCCGGGCCGCCGCCGAACTCCTCTCGGGCCACCGCCCGTTCCCGGGCCACTGACCCCCGGTCAGCCGTCGAGGACCCACACCAGCTCGTGCTGGAGGGGGCCCGGCATCGCGAGGAACTCCCCGTGGTCGCAGGCGAGCGGCGCGATCTGCGAGGCGTACGCCAGGACCGCGCGCCGCTTGAGCGTCCACGCCCCCCCCTCCAGGCGCGAGCTCGTCCTCGCCCCGAGGCGGTACCGCTCGGCGAGCGCGCGGACCGCCGGCCCGGCCTCCAGGGCCCGCCCGGCCTCGGGGCTCCCCCACTCGCGTACGGCGGCGGCGTAGGGCAGGTCGGCGTAGGCCCAGCGCTCCAGGCTCCCGACCTTGTCCAGCACGTCGAGCGCCCGGTCCCGCACGGCCTCGTGGTCGGCGTTGCCGATACCCATCGGGACCAGCACGCGCGTGCTCGGGGTGACGTGCTCGGCGAGGAACGCCTCCAGGTCGTCCAGCGGGAGCCGGGCCGCTGGCACGTCCGGATTGTCCAGCACCACCTGGTCGACCCCGAGGATCTCGCACGCCCGCGCGTCCTCGGCCCGCCGCTCCCGCGACGTCTCCTCCGCCGAGGCGAACCCGCACAGCCGGTCCCAGGCCGAGGGCGCCTCCCCGGGCGCGCCGCCCAGCACCGTGACGATCACCGCGCCCCCCTCGCGGCGGGCGAGCAGCCCGGCCGCCGACAGCACCGCGTCGTCGAAGTGCGGCGAGACCACGACCGTCTCCCAGCTCATCGCCGCCACCCCGCCCTGGCCAGGACGAGGCCGCGGCTGCCCCGCTTGCGCAGGTAGGCGAGGCCGTCGCAGACGGACTCCAGGGTCGGCGGGGCGAGCTCGACGCGCTCGGCGACCCTCCAGGTGGACTGCTCGCGCAGCCAGGGCCAGACCCGCTCGTTGAGCTGGCCGGTCTCCAGCGCGACGAGGACCAGGTCGGTCGGCAGCCGGTCGAGGAGCGTCAGATCCTGGTCGTAGTAGAGCATCTCGACGAGCAGGTACGCCGCCGCCTGGCGCTCCCCGTGGTCGGCGAGATCCTCCAGGCTGTCCGGGAGCACCTCCACGCCCTGCTCCGCCCGCTCGGCCAGGCGGGCGCGGAAACCCGCGTTGGGCTCGGTCGCCTGGACCCGGTAGCCCTTGCCCGCCAGCCGCCGGGTGAGCTCGCCCTGGCACGCCCCGACCTCCACGATCGGCCCGTCCTGCGGGGAGCACCAGCGGGTGGTCCACGCGGCGGTCGCGTCCAGCCTGGCGGCCTCGTAGGCCGAGCGCCCGAACTCCCACGGGTCGTCGGCCACCGCGGCGTCGTCCCCCAGGCTGGAGATCAGCGCGTACAGGCGGTTGGCCTGCGCGGCGCTCGCGGTGAAGAACCTCTCGACGGCCGGGACCCGGTCGGTGGTGACGAGCCGGTCGGCCACCCGGCTGCGCAGCAGCTCACCGGCACGCCGGTTGATGAAGTCGATCTTCGCCTCGGCCTCGGCTCCGGTGATCGCGGTCGCCGTGGCGGGGATCGTCTGCAGGAAGGGGTTGTCGCCCACCGAGCAGGTCACGGCCGGCAGGGACAGCGAGGAGGGCGAGCCCGACGAGCCCGACGAGCCCGACGAGGGGGACGACGCCGCCGGGAACGGCGACACGGCGCGGGAGACGATCCAGCCGAACCTGGCCCGGCGGATGCGGTGGTCGGCGGGCGAGTGGGTCCAGATCTCGCCGGGCTCCGGCGCCTCCCCGATCAGGGCGGCCACCTCGGCGGGGACGGGCAGCTCGGCGGTGTTGCCCCCGGGCTCCACCAGGGGGCCGAGCAGCTCCAGGCGCTCCCGCAGGGACAATCCCGCCGGCAGCGTCACGCTCGTCCTCGCCTGCCCGACGACCACCAGGACGTCCTGGCCGGCGTGGTCCCGCAGGACGGAGACGAACTCCAGGGCGACGTCCTCGGCGTGCAGCACAGCGATGACAGCCGTCATTTGTCCCCATCCCCAATCACGGAAAGATGTCTTTTTCATGACATTTCCGCGCCAGCATAGAGGATCTTGCCCGCCGCGCAACGGCCGTTCGCCGAGAAGAATCCCCTCATCTCACCGGACATCGGGAATTCCGGACCGGAACCCGAGACGTCAGGGGCCGGGACCCGGAGCCCCCAAGGACCCAGAGCCCCGAAGGACCCGGAGCCCCGAAGCAGGTGGCCCACCCCGAAAACTCCAGACTCAGAATCGACGACTCGGAACCGACGACTCGGGGCTCGGAGCTCAGGGCTCAGAACTCGGCGTTCGACGCCCGGAGCCCGGCGTTCGAGGCTCGGAACTCAGGAGAGGCCCGGAGTTCAGGAGGTGAAGATCTCCTCCCTGGCCTGGTCCAGGGCGGCGATGACGGCCCCGCGCAGCACCGGGTTGCCGCCCACCTCGCTGGCCACCACCTGCGGCCGGACCGGGCAGCTCCTGGCCACCGCCTCCTCGATCCTGGTGGTGAGCTCGTCGCCCCCGGCCCTGCTGACCTCCCCCGCGAGCACCACGAGCCCCGGGTCGAGCACGACGCACACCGACGCCACCCCCAGCGCCAGCCGCCCCGCGATGTCGTCGATCAGGGGCTCTCCCCGCTCGCCCGCCGCGACCGCCGCCGCGACACACTCGGCGGCACTCTCCCCCTCGAAGCCGTACGTCGCGGCGAGCTCGGCGACCGCCTCGGCGCTGACCAGGGACTGCAGGCCCCCGGCGAGCGACGGCAGCCTGCCCGGCACGGCCCGTACGTCCTCGGCCAGCGGCACCCCCGGCACCGGCAGGTAGCCGATCTCGCCCGCGCTGCCGGAGCGGCCCCGGTGCAGCCGCCCGCCGAGCACGACGCCGAGGCCGATGCCGCGCCCCACCCACAGCAGCACGAAGTCGTCGACCTCGCGGGCGGCGCCGAGGGTGCGCTCGGCGATGGCGACGAGGTTCACGTCGTTCTCTATCCGGACGTCGCGGCGCAGGTCACGCGCGAGAGCCTCGTGGATGCCCTCGTGCCAGCCGGGCAGGTCGAAGGAGAACCGCACGTCGCCGGTGCGGGGGTCGACCACGCCCGGGGTGCCGATGACGACCGAGCGCAGCTTGGAGAGCGCGACCTTGGCCGACCGGCACGCCTTGACCACCGCGTTGTGCACGAGGGCCACCGGATCGTCGTGCCCGCTCGGTGCCACCCGCACCTCGGCCACGATCTCCCCGTGGATATCGGCGATGGCGGTCGTGACGAATTCCGGGCCGACATCCAGACCCGCCACATAGGCGGAAGAGGAAATAATCCCATAAAGCGCGGCATTGGGCCCGCGGCCCCCCGCCTGCTCCCCCGCGACCTCCACCAGCCCGCGCCCCTCCAGGCGGGCAAGCGTCTGCGACGCCGTCACCTTGGACAGGCCGGTGAGCTCGCCGATCTGCCCCCGCGTCAGCGGTCCGGAAGCGAGCAGCAGCTCCAGGGCGGCCCTGTCGTTGATCTCCCGCAATAGCCTGGGCACGCCAGGACGTCGCTCCATACGCATGCTCTCTTGTTCGCCGTTTCCCCGTCGCGATTACTTTCATCAAGAATAACGGTTCTATTCTTAATAAGGCTTCCTGATAGTTTAGCCCCGCCCGGGCGCCGGGGCGGGCCGCCGGGGGTGTCCCGGCCGCGTCGCGCCCCTGCTCATCGCCGTTTCGCCGCCGCCGCTCCCCCGCCCACCACCGCGACGCCCGGAAATCAAGGGCTTGCGACGTCGGCCCGGCGCGTGGAACACTCCCGAAAACGGTAAAGGTTCTTTTCAGTAAGACCCTTGCCGTCGGGTGGCGAGGCAGGTTTCGACATGGACACCGTCATCACGATCGCAGCCGAATACGCCGGTTCGCGGATCCGGCAGGGGCCCATGACCATGGGCCAGGCCAACATGGCGCGTTGCGTGCTCCGCGACCCGCCGCTCCACATGAACTTCCGCGTCACCAAGCGCCTCCCCGAGGGAACGCCCCTGTCCGCCGTCACCGAGGCGGTCGGGCGCCTGCTCTCCCGGCACGAGGGACTGCGGGCCACCATCCACTCCGACGTCCAGGTCGTCAACGGTTCCGGCTTCCTGCCCGTCGAGGTGCACGACGCGGGGAGCGGCCTCCCCGACGAGGTCGCCGAGGAGGTGGGCCTGCGGATGCAGGGCACCCGGTTCGACCTGCCGGCCGAGCTTCCGATCAGGGTCGCCGTGATCACCGAGGGGGAGACGCCTCGCCTGGCGGTCTTCGTCCTGCCCCACACCTCGGTCGACGCCATCGGGCTGGCCACCGTCATGAGGGAGTGGGAGCGCCTGATCCGGGGGGTCGCCGTACCGCCGCCGTGCCCGACGCAGCCGCTGGACCTCGCGACCGCCGAGGGCACCCCGGCCGCCCTGCGCCGGACCGAGGCGGCCCTGCGGCACTGGGAGAACGGGCTCAGGCGGGCGCCGCAGTCGATGTTCGCGATCGACGAGGCGGCCAGGGCCGACGCCGACGCGATCCGGCCCCGCCTGCGGGTCCGCTCGGCGGTGGCGGCCAGGGCGCTGGAGGCCGTCGCGAGCCGTACGGGCGCCAGCCGCTCGGCGATCACGCTCGCCGCCCTGGGGGTCCTCGTCGGCCTGCGCAACACCCAGCGGTCCTGCGTGATCGCGTCGCTGGCGAGCAACCGGGTACGGCCCGAGCTGCGCGACTACGTCGGACCGCTGGCCCAGGACGCGCTGATGGTCGCGGACCTCGGCGCCCCCACCTTCGACGAGGCCGTCCGCCGCTTCCGCACCGCGTCCCTGTCCGGATACCAGCACAGCCGTTTCGACTCCGTCGCGCTCTGGGAGGTGATCGGGGCCGTCAACGCCGAGCGCGGGGTGGACTTCGCCCGCGACTGCGTCTTCAACGACATGAGCGGCGTCACCGTCCCCGGACCCGAGCCCGAGCCGTCCGCCGAGATCGAGTGCGACTGGCTCCCGGCGGCCTCGCTCCCCGCGCACCTCGCGCTCTGGGCCAACCGGCTGGAGGACGTGGTGGACCTGACGCTCTGGATCGATCCACGGGTGATGAGCCGGACGGAGGCGGAGGGCTTCGGGACCGGGATCGTCCGGCTGCTGGTCGCGGCCGGGGACGGGGACGTCCAGACTCCTGACATTTCAGAAATATCAGGAATTTCACCTATTGAGCGCGGCCCGGAGTGGATCTACACCGATTCCTGCTGGGTAAACCTCGGCGCGGTGGAGCGACTCGTCGGTGAAGCGGTTCAGGGGCGTCCTCACCAAGTGACGCACGACCCGGAAGGGCGTCTGACCTGCCACGTCACCTCCGGAACCCCCGAGGAGATCCACGCCGCCTGCCTCGCCCTGCTGCCGGGCCGCACCTCCGCGATGGCACCTCACCACTACGTCGTACACGCGGCGGGACTCACCGGCGCGTCGCTCCACGGCCCCGTCGTCACCGAGGGCGACGGGCGCCACTCCATCTCCGTCGGCCCCGCACGCGTAAGTAACCAATAGCAGGCGGGATAATCGGTTACATGCGCCTATCCGCTCGTGTCGACTATGCCCTCCGCGCCGCCGCCGAACTCGCCGCCGCGGGTGACGGCCCTACCACGGTGGGTGAGCTGGCCAAGGAGCAGGACATGCCTCCCAAGTATCTTGAGAACATCCTGCTCCAGATGCGCCGTGCCGGACTGGTGCGCGGCCAGCGCGGCCCCGAGGGGGGCTACGTCCTCGCCCGCCCGCCCGCGGAGATCAGCCTCGCCGACGTGATCCGCGCCGTTGACGGCCCGCTCGCCAACGTCAGGGGGGAGCGGCCCGAGCATGTCGGCTACCGCGGCCCCGCCGAGTCGCTGCAGCAGGTCTGGATCGCGCTGCGCGCCAGCGAACGGGCGATCCTGGAGGAGGTCACGCTGGAGAACGTGGCCACCGGAGCCCTCCCCGAGCGGGTCCGCAGCCTGTCGGCCGACCCCGCGGCCTGGGACTGACCGTGCCGGCGCGGCCGCTCGCAGGGGCCCTGCCCGCACGAGCCCGGCCCACCCCCCGTCGCCGGCCCACCCCCCGTCATCGGCCCATGCCCGGAAACCGGCCTGCCGTCCGGAATCGACCCGCGTCCCGGGACGGCCGCCGTGCCCGAAGGTGACGTCATACGTCTCTCCGCCCTGAAGCTCGGCCGGGCGCTCGACGGGCGGGTGCTGATCCGCTCGGACTTCCGCGTACCGCGCCACTCCACGGCCGACCTGACCGGCAGAACGGTGCTGGAGACCGTCTCACGCGGCAAGCACCTGCTCACCAGGGTCGAGGGAGGACTGACCGTCCACACCCACCTGCGGATGGACGGCACGTGGCACATCTCACCGACGGGACGGGGGCTGCCCGGGGGCGACGTCGTCCGCCTGGTGCTGGCCAACGAGAAATGGCAGGCGGCGGGGGTGCGGCTGGGGATGGTCGACCTGATCCCCACCGGGGAGGAGGGACGGCTCGTCGGGCATCTCGGACCCGACCTGCTCGGGGAGGACTGGGACGAGGCGGAGGCCGTACGGCGGCTGACACGACAGCCCGAAACAAGCATCGGGGTCGCGCTGCTCGATCAGCGCAACCTGGCGGGAATCGGCACCATCTATCGCGCCGAGACGCTTTTCCTCGCCGGAGTGTCACCGTGGCGACCGGTGGGGGCGGTTGAGGACCTGGGCGCGATCCTGTCGATCGCGTGGCGGCTGATGGACGCCAACAAGGAACGCCCGAGCAGGACGACGACAGGCGACCTCCGTCCGGGACGGAGCACCTGGGTCTACGGCAGGGCCGGGCGGCCTTGCCTACGCTGCGGGCATCGGATCAGTCGTGGGGAGATGGGCGCACAGCCGCAGGAACGGCTGATCGTCTGGTGCCGTCACTGCCAGCCGGAAGGACCGACCGGCTAGGCGGCAACCATGTCGTTGACGTCGGGAAACACAGAATCGGGCACGGTTTCGGGAATCGGCAGACGCTCCCGTTCCGGGACATCGCCCGCCAGGACCGGAGCATGCTGCAGCTCGGCCAGGGCGAATTGATCGGAAACCTCACGGAGAACCTGTGAAAGCGGCACGCCCAAGGCACCGCAGATCGACGCGAGCAGCTCTGAAGAGGCCTCCTTCTGACCACGCTCCACCTCGGAAAGATATCCGAGGGAAACCCGAGCCAGTGTGGACACCTCACGCAGGGTGCGACTCTGCCGCACCCTCAGCCGCCGCAGCACGTCACCGAGCAGCTGACGCAGCAGGACCATCTGTCGCTCCCTCCCCGGCGCGGATGCCTTCACGACACTCCGCGCTATCGGTTCGTGCCGCCCGTTCTTCGAACGCGACCCTTGGTACATACTCCTCGCCGTCATCATCGCTTGACCTTTACCTCACTCACCGTTCCACCGTACCCGTATGGACCGACAACGCGGCAGACCATGTGGAGCATGTTCGCTGGGGACGTAACGCGGTAATCATCCTGAATGTTCCCTCACGTTAGTCTCCAGCACACCTCGAAGGAGGTCTACGGCCTCATTCACCGTCGACTCCCGGATCTGGTCGCGCGTCCCGGCGAGTCGCGGATCCCGGTGCCATACCCGCCCGTCCGGTCCGCTAACGGCGAGATGCACGGTGCCCACCGGTTTACCGTCCTGCGGATCCGGGCCGGCCACCCCGGTGACCGCCAGCCCGTACGTGGAACCGGTCAGGCGGCGCACCCCGTCGGCCATCGCGGCGGCGACCTGCGGATGGACCGCCCCCTCGCGGGCGAGCAGGTCCGAGGGGACGTTCAGCAGCCGGTGCTTGAGCTCGGTGGCGTAGGAGACGACCCCGCCCAGGAAGGCCGCGGAGGCCCCGGGAGGGCCGGTGAGGGACGCGCAGATCAGCCCGGCGGTCAGCGACTCGGCCACCGCCACCGTCTCGCCCTTGCGGACGAGAAGGGAGAGGACCTCGGTGGCCGCGAGCAGGCTCCGGCTCATACGGCCCACCCCACACGGCCGGCCCGCCCCGCACGGCGTATTCCCCGCCTCATATGGCCCGCGCCCGTTTCGCGACCTGCCGCAGCTTGATCGCCCGGATCACGTAGTCGAGACCGGTGGCGACGGTGACCAGGGCCGCCGCGCCCATGACGATCCAGCGGATCAGATCGGGCACGCCCGGCCAGATGTAGGAGACGATCGCGGCGATCTGCAGGACGGTCTTCACCTTCCCGCCGTAGCTGGCCGGGATGACGCCGTGCCGGATGACCGCGAACCTCAGCGCGGTGACGCCCAGCTCCCTGCCCAGGATCACCACGGTGACCCACCAGGGCAGCTCCCCCAGCACCGAGAGGCTGATCAGGGCGGCGCCGATGAGGGCCTTGTCGGCGATCGGGTCGGCGATCTTCCCGAAGTCGGTGATCAGGCCGTAGCGGCGGGCCAGTTCGCCGTCGAGCAGGTCGGTGAGCGAGGCCACCAGGAAGACCACCAGCGCCGCGGCCCGCCAGCCGGATCCCGGCAGGAAGAGGCAGGCCGCGAAGAACGGAACCATCGCCAGCCGTATCACCGTCACGACGTTGGCGATGTTCCAGGCGCTCACCTTGGGGCGCGCGGATGCCGGGGTCGAGTCGGTGCCGGTCTCTGGCGTGTTGGTCATACGCTCTCCCGGCCCGGCGGCGCGTTCACGGGGCCGCCTTGATGCGGGCGATCAGGTCGACGCCCTCCGAGTCGACCACGACGGCCCGCACGATCTGGCCGGGGACCAGCCCGATGCCCTGGACCGTTACAGAACCGTCGACCTCGGGCCCCTGGTGGGCGGCGCGGCCCTCGTAGCCGCCGTCGCCCAGGTCCTCCTCGATCAGGACGTCGACCTCGGTGCCGATCCGCTCCTCGGCGCGCTGGGCCATGAGCTCCTCGGCCAGCTCGGTGAGCGTGGACACGCGGGCGTCGACGACCTCCTGGTCGAGCTTGCCGGGCAGCGAGGCCGCCTCGGTGCCGTCCTCGTCGGAGTAGCCGAAGATGCCGATCACGTCGAGCCTGGCCTCCTCCAGGAAGCCCACCAGCTCGCCGAACTCCTCCTCGGTCTCGCCGGGGAAGCCCACGATGAAGTTGGAGCGCACGCCCGCCTCGGGGGCGTGGGCGCGGATCGACTCCAGGAGGTCCAGGAAGCGCCGGGGGTCGCCGAAGCGCCGCATCCGGCGCAGCACCGGGCCGCTGGCGTGCTGGAAGGACAGGTCGAAGTAGGGGGCCACGCCCTCGGTCGAGGCGATGATCTCCAGCAGCCCCGGGCGGAGCTCGGCGGGCTGCAGGTAGCTGACGCGCACCCGCTCGACGCCCTCGGTGGCGGCCAGGGAGGGCAGCAGCTTCTCCAGCGCCCTCAGGTCGCCCAGGTCCTTGCCGTAGGAGGTGGAGTTCTCGCTGACCAGCACCAGCTCCTTGACGCCCTGCTCGGCCAGCCAGGCGGCCTCGCCCAGGAGTTCCTCGGCGCCACGTGAGACGTACGCCCCGCGGAAGGCCGGGATGGCGCAGAACGTGCAGCGCCGGTCGCAGCCGGAGGCGAGCTTCAGCGAGGCCACCGGGCCGTCGCCCAGGCGCTTGCGGAGCGGCCGGGGGCCGCTGGCGGGGGCCAGGCCCTCGGGCAGCTCTCCGTGGCCGGGAATGGCGGTCTTGGGGGCGGCGGCGCGTTCCACCGGCGAGATGGGCAGCAGGGTCCTGCGGTCGCGGGGACTGTGCGGGACGAGCGACCTGCCCGCCAGCACGTCGTCGAGGCGCGTGCCGATGTCGGTGTAGTCGTCGAAGGAGATGACCGCGGCGGCCTCGGGCAGCGCGTCGGCGAGCTGGTCACCGTATCGCTCCGCCATGCAGCCCGCGGCGACCACCTTGGCCCCGGAGTCGGCCGCGGCGAGCAGCGTGTCGATGGAGTCCTTTTTCGCCGAGTCGATGAAGCCGCACGTGTTGACGACGACGACGTCGGGGTCGTCGTCGCCCAGCTGCCAACCGGCAGCCTCAAGACGAGCGGCGAGTTCCTCGGAGTCGACCTCGTTGCGTGCGCAACCAAGCGTGATCAGCGATGCGGTTCGGCGGGATGACATGGTGAACACTACGGTATCGGGAGTTGGCCACTACCCGATGCACCTCCCCCCATTCAGGCGCCCCCGCACCCCCCGCCCAGCCCCGGACACGCCGCCGCCGGGACCGCCCGGGCGCCCGGCCGGAGTCCGGCGACGAGGACGCCCGGAGGGTGCTCCGTACGGCGTGACCTAGCGCTTCTTGGTGGCCGGGGCCTCGTAGGAGCGGTTGACGACCTGCCCCCGGCGGCCCGGGGCGCCCAGGTTCTTGCCGTTCACCTTCAGCGAGACGGCTCCCCCGTCGCCGAAGGTGACCCTCATCCCGGTCTTCGCCTTCCAGGTCGAGGTCTTGCCCGCCGCGAGCGTTCCCGAGAAGAGCCGCTTGCCGTCCGCGCCCTGCACGTCGAGCCAGGAGGTGCGCTTCGCCTTGACCTGGAGGACGACGATGTCGCGCCGCCTCTCCTCGGCCAGCGACGACGCCCGGCGCGGCGAGCCGGGGTTGGAACCGGCCGGGGGCGGTGGCTGCGCGGCGGGCACCGGCATCGGGCGCAGGTCCGCCACCGGGGTGTCGCCCCCGCCCATGGTCCGCACCACGCCGAAGATGACCACGATGCCCAGGGCCACCGCCATCGCCGTCGTCCAGTTGGGCGAGCGGCGCTCACGGATCTTCAACGGCATGTCGGCCTGGAAGACGCTGGAGGCCCGCACCGGCAGCGGCACGCCCCCGTGCTGCTCGTCGTAGCGGTGCACCAGCGCCTCGGGATCGAGGTTGACGATCTTGGCGATGTTTCTTATATGGCCCCGCGCGTAGAAATCTCCCCCGCATTGGGAGAAATCATTCCTCTCGATTGCCTGGATGAGCACCTCGCGAATGCGTGTCCGCGCGCTCAACTGCCCGACGGTCATCCCCATCGACCGCCTGGCATCCGCCAGATCGCTTCCAATGCCCATGGCGCACGCCTCTCAGCCCCCGACGTTGCGTAGCGATACCTATTCAATCAGTAACCGTGCGAAGGATGCGCGGCGGGGGTGCCATTCCTGTACGGCGCCGTCATCCCCGGGCGGGCCGGTCGGGGGGTGGTATTCCCTGATATGTACCGGCACCCCCCGGTGCGGGCCGGCCGGAGCCTCCCGCACGGCACCGCCGGTCCCCCGCGCGGGTCGGCCAGGGCTCCCCGTACGGCACCGCCGGTCCCCCGCGCGAGTCGGCCAGGGCTCCCCGTACGGCACCGCCGAACCTCGCGCGGATCGGCCGGAACTTCTTCGTGCGAGGCCTTCGCGCGGCCCCCGTACGGGGGCCCGCCGCCCCCCGCGCGGATCGGCGGGAGCCCCTCCGCGCGGGGCCTTCACGGCCCCCGCGCGGCGCCGTCAGCCCCCGCGCAGGTCGGCGAGCAGGCCTGGGAGCTCGTCCGGCTTGACCATGACCTCGCGCGCCTTCGACCCCTCGCTGGGCCCGACGACGTTCCTGCTCTCCAGCAGGTCCATCAGGCGGCCCGCCTTGGCGAAGCCGACCCGCAGCTTGCGCTGGAGCATCGAGGTCGAGCCGAACTGGGTGGTCACGATGAGCTCGGCCGCCTGGACCAGCAGGTCGAGGTCGTCGCCGATGTCCTCGTCGATCTCCTTCTTGGCGGCCGTCACGGCGGAGACGTCTTCGCGGTACTCGGCCGCCATCTGGGCCTTGCAGTGCCCGACGATCTCGCCGATCTCCTTCTCGGAGACGAAGGCGTTCTGCAGCCGCATGGGCTTGCTGGCGCCCATCGGCAGGAAGAGCGAGTCGCCCTGCCCGACGAGCTTCTCGGCGCCCGGCTGGTCCAGGATGACCCGGGAGTCGGCGAGCGAGGAGGTGGCGAAGGCGAGCCGGGAGGGCACGTTGGCCTTGATCAGGCCGGTGACCACGTCCACGCTGGGACGCTGGGTGGCGATGACCAGGTGGATGCCGGCGGCGCGGGCGAGCTGGGTGATGCGGACGATGGAGTCCTCGACGTCGCGCGGGGCGACCATCATCAGGTCGGCGAGCTCGTCGACGATCACCAGCAGGTAGGGGTAGGGCTGGTAGACCCGCTCGCTGCCCGGCGGCGGCACCAGCTTGCCGGCGCGGACCGCCTTGTTGAAGTCGTCGACGTGCCGGAAGCCGCTGGCGGCCAGGTCGTCGTAGCGGCGGTCCATCTCCCCGACGACCCACTCCAGGGCCTCGGCGGCCTTCTTGGGGTTGGTGATGATCGGCGTGATGAGGTGCGGGATGCCCTCGTAGACGCTGAGCTCGACCCGCTTGGGGTCGACCAGGACCATGCGGACCTCGTCGGGGGTGGCCCGCATCAGGATCGAGGTGATCAGCCCGTTGACGCAGACCGACTTTCCCGCGCCGGTGGCGCCCGCGATGAGCAGGTGCGGCATCTTGGCCAGGTTGGCCACTATCGTGCGCCCCTCGACGTCCTTGCCCAGCCCGACGATCATCGGGTGGTGGTCGGCCTGGGCCACCGGGGAGCGCAGGATGTCGCCGAGGGAGACGAGGTCCTTGTCGGTGTTGGGGATCTCGACCCCGATCGCCGACTTGCCGGGGATCGGGGACAAAATCCGGACATCGGCTGACTTGACCGCGTACGCGATGTTCTTGGTGAGCGCGGTGACCTTCTCGACCTTGACCGCCGGGCCGAGCTCGATCTCGTAGCGCGTCACCGTCGGCCCCCGGGTGAAGCCGATCACCTGGGCGTCGATGGCGAACTGCTCCATCACGCTGGTCAACGCGTTGACGACGACGGTGTTGGCCTTCGTCTGCGGCTTGGGCGCGGTGCCGGGGCGCAGGAGCTGCGACTCGGGCAGGGTGTACGGGCCGGCCTGGGGCGACAGGACGAGCTGCTCGACCTTGCGCGGGGCCGGGGTCGGCGAGGGGGGTGCGGAAGGCTCAGCCCGGACTCCTTCACCCGCCTCCTCGTCCACCAGGCCGGGCACGATCTCCGGGGAGTGTTCCGGGGTGCCGCCGGGCGTCTCGGCGACCAGGGGCGTGTCGTAGGGCTTGACGTGGTCGCCCAGCTCGGCGCCCTCGGGCTCCGCCTTCTTGCGCGTGGAGGGCTTCCTCCTGGAGACGCGCGGCGTGGGGGGCTGGTCGCGGTTGAAGAGCATGTGCCGGATCTCGGCCAGCCGCTCGGGGACCCGGTGCACCGGCGTCGCGGTGATCACCAGGATGCCGAAGCCCGACATGATCAGCAGCAGCGGGATGGTGATGAAGGACGGCAGGATGCTCGCCGGGGGCGCCGAGACGATGAAGCCGATCATGCCCCCGGCGGCCGACACCTTGTCCATGCCGTCGGAGCTGCCCCCCGAGGGGTAGGGCGTGCCGTGGACGACGTGCACGACGCCGAGCACCCCGATGGTCAGGGCGGACCAGCCGATGATCATACGGCCGGTGTCGGCGTTCTGGTCGGGGTGACGCAGCAGCCGCCAGGCCAGCAGCATGAGAAGGATCGGGATCACCCAGGTCAGCGAGCCGAAGACGCCGCGCATGACGCTGTCGACCACGGTGGAGACCGTGCCGGTGTTCTTGCGCCAGGTCATCGCGGCCAGCACGATCGCCCCGGCGAACACCGTCAGGCCGAGCCCGTCGCGGCGGTGCACCGGGTCGAGCTCGCGCGCGTTCTGCCCCAGGGCCCGCGCGGCGCTGCCGACGCCCCCGGCCAGGAGCATCCAGATGCCCATGAACAGCTTGCCGATCATGATGAGCACCCAGCTGATCGGGTCGTGCTGGGGTGAGGGCTTGCGGGCCTGGCCCGCGCTCCTCGCCCGGCCGGCGGGTGCCCGCCTGGCGGGGGCCGTACGGGCCTGGGAGGCGCCCGAACGGCCGGAGGACCCCTTGCCGGGGGGCTTTCCTGCGGAGCCTTTAGACGTACGGGTGGCCATGCTAGGGAGGTTAACGAGACGGGTGGTGGATTGCGCGCCGACTCGCCGGACCGCCCGGCCCTCGCCGACGTTTCACAAGATCGGTCGATACTTCGTGAACAGTGATTGAGGGCGCTAAAAGTCCCATTTACCCCTTGGAAAGCGTCTTCCATTCCATGTATTGACATTGCGTTTCATGTAGTAGAACCTCCTGACCAACAGGGCGTTGGGAGGAGACACATGTCCGCACTCGACTGGTCCGTTCTGGGCGCGTACTTCCTTGTCATGATCGGTATCGGCGTGTGGTCGAAGCGCCGCATCAAAACCGTGATCGACTTCTTCACCGCCGGGGGCCGTATCCCCTGGTGGCTGTCCGGCATCTCGCACCACATGTCGGGATACAGCGCGATCATGTTCGTGGCGTTCGCGGCCGTGGCCTACAACTACGGGCTCGCGATGTACGTCTGGTGGGCGCTGACGATCGGCCTCGGCATCGGGATCGGCGCCTTCGTGTGGGCCGCCCGCTGGAACCGGCTGCGTTCCAAGCACGGCGTGGTCTCCCCGCTGGAGTACCTGGCCCGGCGCTACAACCTGCCGACCCAGCAGGTGCTGGCCTACAGCGGCGCGCTGCTGAAGGTCGTGGACATCGCGGCCAAGTGGGTGGCGATCGCCATCCTGCTCAGGGGCTTCGCGGGCATCCCGATCCAGTGGGGCATCCTGATCACCGGGGCCGTCACGCTGGTCTACATCACCGCCGGAGGGCTGTGGGCGGACGTGCTCACCGACTTCGGCCAGTTCGTCATCCAGGGCGTCGCGGGCATCGCCATGTTCGTCGCGATCATGGCCCAGCTGGACGGCGTCTCCACCCTCTGGACCATGTGGGACAGGCTGCCCCCCGGCCACGGCGACCCGTTCGCCGGGCCCTACACCACGACGTTCTTCCTCGCCATGCTCTTCATCAAGACCTTCGAGTACAACGGCGGCATGTGGAACCTGGCCCAGCGCTACATGGCCTCGCCCTCGGGCTCGGCCGCCAAGCGCTCGGCGCTGCTGTCCAGCGCGCTGTGGCTGGTCTGGCCGCTGATCCTGTTCATCCCGATGTTCGCCGCGCCGCTCATCGTGCCGGGCCTGGCCAACGCCGAGGAGGCCTACGTACGGCTGGCGCAGACCCTGCTGCCGCAGGGCCTGATCGGGCTGGTGCTCGCGGGCTTCTTCTCGCACACCATGGCCATGGTCGCCTCCGACGCCAACGTGATCTCCTCGGTCATCACCAGGGACATCGCCCCGGTGATCGTCCGCAAGGTGCGCGAGCTGTCGGCGCGGGCCGAGCTGACCTTCGCCCGGGTGACCACGTTCACCTTCGTCCTGATCAGCATGGTGATCGCGATCTCGACCGAGGGCCAGGGCGTCGTCCTGAAGATCGTCGTCGACCTGGTCGCGGCGACGATGGGGCCGATCTCGATCCCGCTGATGCTCGGCATGCTGCCGTGGTTCAAGCGGAGCGGCCCGACCGCGGCCATCGTCTCCTGGGCGGCGGGGCTGGGCGTCTGGGCGTACGTCAAGTGGATCATCGAGTCCAAGGACACGGCGATGGTCGTCGGCGTGCCGCTGGTCACCTCGCTGATCCTGTACGTGGCGATCGGCTTCCTGAAGCCGGAGAACCGCGAGGACCGCGACGCGCTCGTCGACTCCCTGTCCACCGAGCCCGGGTCCACCGACCCCGAGCAGCAGCAGCGGGCCGGGGCGGTCGGCTGACGGCCGCCCTCCCCGGCACGGCGTGGGCCCCCACAGCGTGGTGGGGGCCTTCACGCATGGATGGCCCCGCGGCGCCGCGGGCGTTCACGGCACGGCGGGCCTCCACGGCGTGGCGGAGGTCTCCGGGCGTGGGCTCCGGACGCGGCCCTCGGCGTGGGGCTCCGGGCGTGGCCCTCGGCGTGGGGCTCCGGGCGTGGCCCTCGGCGTGGGGCTCCGGGCGTGGCCCTCGGCGCGGGGCTCCAGGCGCGGCGTGACCGGCGGCCACGCGGCCGTCCCCGGGCGTGGCGGGCTCCAGGATCCGCCCGCCCGGGGACATGCTTCTTCCACCGGAAGGGGAGAGGAAACACGCGGACCGGGAATTCGGCCGGCCGAGGAGTCCGGTTCTCACCGGACCGCTTGCCGGACTCCGGCCACTTGACGGACTTCACTCACCCGACCGGACCCCGCTCGCCCCCGGCCTGCCGGGGTCCGGCCGCTCGCCGGACCCCGGCTCCCTGGATCTCGGCTACTTGTCCGACTCCAGGACGCCGCCGTTGGCCACGTCCGACTTCTCGATCTCGGTGAAGAGGATGCGGACCGCCTCGCGGCGCGCCTTCAGGATGTCCACGGCCGCCTCGGTCAGCGCCGCCGCGAACTCGCGGCGCTGGTCGAGGGTCCTGCCGGACAGGAGTTCCACGGTGATGTTCGGCATGCTGAGTCCTCCAGGTCAGGTTGTTGCATAACATGACATCACATTCCATTACATGGAACAACTGGAGACCGTAACCGACCCAGGAAGCGGGAGACGATCGGCTCAGCCGTTGAGCGCCGGGGCGGCGGGAGCGCCTGGGGCGCCGAGGGCGGCGGAGACCTCGCGGGCCGCGGCGACGACGTCGGGCGCGAACCGCTCCAGGTCGTCGTGGCCCATGTCCATCGCCAGGGCGGAGATGGAGATGCCGCCGAGCACCTGGCCGGTGTGGTCGAAGACCGGGGCGCCGACGCAGAGGATGCCGGGCAGGTTCTCCTCGTTGTCGAGCGAGTAGCCGCGGGACCGTACCAGCTCGAGGTCGGCCAGCAGGGCCTCCGGCGTCGCCAGCGTGGTGGGGGTGGGGGCGGGCATGCCCGTACGGGCGCAGATGGCGCGGACCTCGTCGGCGCCGAGCTGGGCCAGGACCGCCTTGCCGATCGCGGTGCAGTGCAGGCGCAGGCTCATCCCGATGCGGGAGGGCATCTGGTAGGGCCGCCGCCCCTCCAGCTTGTCGACGTAGACGGCCTCGTCCCCGCTGCGGATCGCGAAGTGCGTGGTGTAGCCGATCCGCTCGTGCAGCGCGTTGAGCGCGCCGGAGGCCTGGCGGGCCGGGTCGAAGCGGTTCATGACCCGGCCGGCCAGCGTGAGGATCCGGGGGCCCGGCTCGTAGCCGCCGCTGCCGTCGGCCCGCGCGAACCCCCACTCGACGAGCGACTGGAGGATGCGATGGACGGTCGACTTGGACACGCCCGTCGCGGCGGCTATGTCGGTCACGCGGTGGTGCTCGGCGATCGCCTCCAGCACCGCCAGCGCCTTGTCGATGGAACTGCCTTCCCTGACCACGATCGTGAGCCTACTGGTCAGCGTGCCAACCAGCCTCCGTCGACCGCCAGCAGGTGCCCGTTGACGTAGTCGGAGGCGTCCGACGCCAGGAAGACGGCGGCGCCCACGAGATCCTCCGGCCTGCCCCAGCGCCCGGCCGGGATGCGGCCCCTGATCTCGGCCTCGCGCGCCGGGTCGTCCCAGAGCCGCTCGGTGTTGCCGGTCCTGATGTAGCCGGGGGCGATCGCGTTGACCTGCACCCCCGAGCCCGCCCACTCGCAGGCCAGCGCCCGCGTGAGCCCGGCGACGCCGTGCTTGGCCGCGGTGTAGCCGACGACGTTGACGCCGCCCTGGAAGGACAGCATGGAGGCGATCATGATGATCTTCCCGGAGCCCCGGGCGAGCATCCTCGCCCCGAGGACCTGGCTGAGCATGAAGACCGCGTCCAGGTTGACGTCGAGCACCTCCCGGAAGGACTCGTGGGAATGCTCGGCCGCCGGGGCCCTGCGGATGATCCCGGCGTTGTTGACCAGCACGTCGACCGGGCCCAGCCGCCCGGCCGCCTCGGGGACGGCCCGCGGGTCCGAAAGGTCGAGGACCCACCGGGAGGCCTGCCTGCCGGTCTTGCGGACCTCCGCCTCGACCTCGTCCAGGTCGTCGTCGCGACCGTGCAGCACGATGTCGGCCCCCGCCGCCGCCAGGCCCACGGCGAGGGCCCGGCCGATCCCGGTCCGCGCGCCGGTGACCAGCGCGGTCCTGCCCTCCAGAGAGAACATCAGCGCAGCTCGCCGATCTCGACCTGCTCCATGTCCTCGAAGGCCTGGTTCTCCCCGCCCATCGCCCAGACGAAGGAGTAGCTCCTCGTGCCGAAGCCGCAGTGCACCGACCAGGACGGGGAGACGACCGCCTGCCGGTCGGCGACGACGAGGTTGCGCGTCTCGTCGGGCCGTCCCATCAGGTGGATCACCCGCTCACCGGGCGGCAGGTCGAAGTAGAGATAGACCTCGGTCCTGCGCTCGTGGGTGTGGCAGGGCATGGTGTTCCACATGCTGCCGGGCTCCAGCACGGTCACGCCCAGCACGAGCTGGCAGCTCTGGATGCCCTTGGCGTGGATGTACTTGTAGATCGTCCGGTCGTTGGAACCGTCCTGACCGCCCAGCCGTACCGGCTCGGCGTCCTCCAGGGTCGCGGCGGCCGTCGGGAGGGTGGCGTGCGCGGGGGTGGAGACCAGATAGAAGGCGCCCCCCTCGAAGACCACCTCGCGGGCTCCCCTGCCGACGTAGAGGCACTCCTTGGAGGCCAGGGGGTACGCGGTGCCGTCGACGGTCACCGTGCCCGGCTCGCCGATGTTGACCACGCCGAGCTCACGGCGCTCCAGGAAGTACTCCGACCTGAGCGGGTCGGGACAGTGCAGTCTCAGCGGCCCGTCGCCCGGCAGGGCCCCGCCGACCACGATGCGGTCCTCGTGGGAGTAGAGCAGCCGGACCTCCCCCGGCACGAAGAGCTGCTCCACCAGGAACCGGCGGCGCAGCCAGTCGGTGGTCGCCCCGGTGACCTGGTCGGGTGCCGTGGCGTGCCGTACCTCCATCGCCCCTCCATGTTCTATTACATGAAATCGTAAGCTGCTACATAGAACACTGTGAGCATACAACGGCCCCCTTCCCAGCGCACTCACCGCGATTCCCGTTACGCGCGGGCGCCCGGAAAACGATCGCCGGAGTGAGAACCTTTCCCGCCGGAACCGGGTCTCACATATGGAGCATTTCCAAACGGACGGGGAACAAAGATGACGACCGGCATGGCACGCACGACGATCCGGCTGGTGGCGGCGGGCACGGTCGCGGGCACGCTCCTCGCGACCGCCCTCATGGGCGGCACCGCCCTCGCCGAGACGGACGGGGCGGGAAAGACCACCGCGGGGATCCCGAGGAACTTCCTGCTGCACGAGCCCCAGGCCCGCAAGCCGGTGAGGTATCCGGGCGAGGAGAAGTGGACCATCAGCGGCAGGCTGGGCGCGAACCTGGAGATCAACCCGTGCGGCCTGCGCCGCCCCGCCGACCGCGACCGGGTGGCCATGCGGACCGTCGACTACCAGGCCCCCGAGTACCACTCCGGCGAGCAGCTGGTGATCTACCGCTCCACGGCCGCCGCGCGCAGGGCGCTGGCCGGGCTCCTCGCGCAGGTCGAGCGGTGCGCCCGCGTCAAGTCCGAGGGCACGGTCACCAAGACCTGGGCCGAACCCGTCAGGGCCGGGGACCGGGCCGTGCGGATCGCCCTCCAGGGCTACGACGCCAAGGGCGTGCGTCCGGTCATCGGCGGGCAGCGGGCCGTCGTCGTCCGCGAGGGCCGGGCCGTCGCGATCTACCTGCTGGCGGGCGAGTACGGCAAGGTGCGCGGCTCCGACTTCACCAAGCAGCTGGGGGACGCCAGGAAGATGGCGGCCAAGGTCTGCTCCCTGCGCGGCGTCTGCTGACCGCCACGGGAAAACCCGCCGGACATCGCGAGAAGGGCCTTGCGTGGGAAGGGCCTTGCGCGAGAAGGGCCTTATGTGGGGAAGGCCCGGAAGGCCGGCGCCGGCGCCCGCAGCCCGTACGGCGGCGGGCGCGGCAGGGCGGAGGATCCGGGCGCCCGGTGGCCCGTACGGCGGCCGGTGAAGCCGCCGTACGGTGCGGGGGTCAGACCTCGACCACCACGGGGATGATCATCGGGCGGCGGCGGTAGGTGTCGCTCACCCAGCGCCCCACGGTCCTGCGGACCACGCGGCGGACCTGCTGGATGTCCACCACCCCGTCGGCCGCGTTGTCCTGCAGGGCCCTCTCGACCTGCGGCAGGATGTCGTCGAACATGGCCGGGTCGATGCCGGATCCCCTGGCGTGGATCTCCGGGCCCCCGGCGAGCTTGCCGGTGGCGGTGTCGACCACGATGACGATGGAGATGAAGCCCTCCTCGCCCAGGATGCGACGGTCCTTCAGCGCGAAGTCGGTGACGTCGCCCACCGAGGTGCCGTCCACGTAGACGTACCCGGCGGGAACCGCGCCCACGATCTTGGCCCGGCCGTCGACCAGGTCCACCACGACGCCGTCCTCGGCGATCACGATGTGGTCGTCCGGCACCCCGGTCAGCGCGGCCAGCTTGGCGTGCGCCCGCAGGTGACGCCACTCGCCGTGCACCGGCATGAAGTTGGACGGCCGCGTCAGGTTGAGCACGTACAGCAGCTCGCCGGCGGCGGCGTGCCCGGAGACGTGCACCTTCGCGTTGCCCTTGTGGACCACGCGGGCGCCCCAGCGCGACAACCCGTTGATCACGTTGTTGACCGCGGTCTCGTTGCCCGGCACCAGCGAGGAGGCCAGCAGGACCGTGTCGCCCTCGGCGATGCGGATCGGGTGGTCGCGGTTGGCCATGCGCGACAGCGCCGCCATCGGCTCGCCCTGGGACCCGGTGCAGATCAGCACCACGTCCTCCGGCGGCCAGCCCTCGATCTCCTTGGCGTCGACGATCAGGCCCGGCGAGACCCTCAGGTAGCCCAGGTCGCGGGCGACGCCCATGTTGCGCACCATCGAGCGCCCGACCAGCGCGACCTTGCGGCCGTGCTTCTCCGCCGAGTCGATGACCTGCTGGACGCGGTGGATGTGGGAGGCGAAGCTCGCCACGATCACGCGCTTGCTCGCGGTGCGGACGACCTCGTCGATGACCGGCGCGATCTCCCGCTCGCTGGTGACGAAGCCCGGCACCTCGGCGTTGGTCGAGTCGGACATCAGCAGGTCGACGCCCTCGGCGCCGAGCCTGGCGAACCCGCCCAGGTCGGTCAGCCGCCCGTCGCTGGGCAGCTGGTCCATCCTGAAGTCGCCGGTGTGCAGGACGATGCCCGCAGGCGTCCTGATCGCGACGGCCAGCGCGTCGGGGATGGAGTGGTTGACGGCGAGGAACTCGCACTCGAACGGCCCGAACCGGTGCCGCTCCCCCTCCACGACCTCGCGCTTGGTCGGCTGGATGCGGTGCTCGGTGAGCTTGGCCTCAATCAGCGCCAGCGTCAGCTTGGATCCCACGATCGGGATGTCGCGGCGCTCGCGCAGCAGGTAGGGCACGGCACCGATGTGGTCCTCGTGCGCGTGGGTCAGGACCACCGCCTCGACGTCGTCCAGGCGGTCCCGGATGTATTCGAAGTCGGGCAGGATCAGGTCGATGCCGGGCTGGTCGGGCTCGGGGAACAGCACCCCGCAGTCGACGATCAGCAGACGGCCTTCGTACTCGAACACGGCCATGTTGCGGCCGATCTCGCCGAGACCGCCCAGCGCGACGATGCGCAGGGCACCCTCGGGCAGCGCGGGCGGCAGCCCGAGTTCGGGGTGGGGGTGACTCATCCGGCCACACCTCTCTCAGAGGTCTCACATGCGACGGAGGCCCTCGTGGGCAGCAGGACTACTCCCTCGCCGAGCACTCCGTCCCCCAGCGGACCGTTGTGTCTTCTTTCTCGCAAACTCTCGTTCCTCCCGAATGCGGCCGGTGAGGGCCGCGGTGTTTTAACTCATGTCACAACTTCGTCGGACAGCTTCACACCGCCCGCGATCAAGTCTTCGCGCAGCTTCGCGAGCTGCTCCCGGGTCGCCTCCACGAGGGGCGGCCTCATCGGCCCCGCGGGCTGTCCGACCAGGGACAACGCCGCCTTCGCCATGATCGCTCCACCGGCCTGCATCATGATCGCGGAGACCACGGGGAGCAGCCTGCGGTGGACGGCGAGCGCGCCCGCGACGTCTCCTGCGTGGTACGCCTCGATCATCGCGGCGATCTCCGCGCCCACGACGTGGCCGATCACGCTGACGCACCCCACGGCCCCCACCGAGAGCCAGGGCAGGTTGAGCGTGTCGTCACCCGAGTAGTAGGCCAGGCCGGTGGACGCGATGACCTGCGACCCCTCGAACAGGTCGGCCTTGGCGTCCTTCACCGCGACGATCCGCTCGTGCCCGGCGAGCCGCGCCAGCGTCTCGCCCTGGATCGGCACGCCGCTCCGGCCGGGGATGTCGTAGAGCATCACCGGCAGGGCCGTCGCGTCCGCCACCGTGGTGAAGTGGCGGTAGATCCCTTCCTGGGGGGGCTTGCTGTAGTACGGCGTCACCAGCAGGAGACCGTGGGCTCCGGCGCGCTCGGCGGCTTTGGCCAGCCCCACGCTGTGGTGGGTGTCGTAGGTCCCGGCTCCGGCGACGACCGTGGCGCGGTCGCCGACCGCCTCGACGACGGCGCGCACGAGGCGCTCCTTCTCGTCGTCGGTGGTCGTCGGGGACTCCCCCGTCGTACCGCTCACGACGATTCCGTCGTTACGCTGCTCGTCCACCAGGTAGGTGGCGATGCGCCCCGCTGTCTCGTAGTCGACCGCTCCGTCACTCGTGAACGGTGTGACCATCGCGGTCAGCATGCGGCCGAAGGGGGCGTCGGAGGTTCCAGTTGGCGCTGCCATAGACCGAACGCTACCTGGATCCGCTGAAACGGTGGACCCCGCCACCCCGCCTAACCTCCGTCCACCGATGGGCCCAAGAGTGAACATCCCCCCGAGGTGCCCGCTGCACACCGTACACGCGGATATACACCGCCGCGGCGACGGACCCCGGCCGGAGCCCTCCGAGGGCCGTCCCAGGTCGCCACGCGAGGGCACGGAACGGCGACCGGGCAGGGCGTCACGGGCGGGCGGGACGGCCGGGGTCACCGGGACGCGGGTCCGGACGGTCTCCGCCGGAGGCCGAAAAGGGGAGGCCGGCCATCGTCGAGGGAGCGAGGCGGCCGGAAAACGACATCCACCGAGCCTGCGCCCGGTTACGTGAAATAACTAGAACTTTGTCCGTTTTATCAACGGCAAAGGCATCCTTGAACGAGAAAGAGGCCGCCGATATGTGCTCGGGGGTACACACATCGACGACCTCTACCGTTGAATCGGTGCTCCTTACGCGGGCGTTACAGGGTCTCTGAGATATTTTTGGCCACTTCTGGGAGCGGCGGTAAAGTTGGAGCTCCAAATCGGAGCCATTACCCTGCGTTGTGCATTGAATACGACAGGATGGGACAACGCCCCAGACCCCCAGGGATGGACACGTGGCAAGCTCCGATCCTGTCTACCTGCGCGTCGTCGCCGACATCCGGCGCCAGATCGTCGACGGCTCCCTTCTCCCCGGCGCCTCGATCCCCTCGCGCGCCCAGCTGACCAGAAAATACGGCGTGGGCGAGACGGCCGCCCGGCACGCGCTGCGCGTACTCGTCGCCGAGGGCCTGATCGTCGGCCGTGTCGGTTCCGGTCACTACGTACGAGAACGGCCGGTGCTGCTCCCCCTGCACCGATGGCGTTTCCACGACCACCACGCCCCCTTCGGCGCCGACATCCAGTCGCAGGGCACCCGGGCCACCTGGGACTGGCGGGCCGAGCCCGCCGGAGCCACCCCGGACATCGCCCACCGCCTCCGGCTGGACGAGTCGGCCCCCGTCACCCGCACCCAGTACGTCTTCCGCGGTGACGGCAAGCCGATCCAGCTGGCCACCTCCTACGAGCCCGCCGAGTTCGGCGAGACCGCCGAGGAGAGTCCCCGGAGCCTGATCGCCCGCCTGTCGGCCATCGGCGTCAAGGTCACCGAGATCGTCGAGCAGGTCTACACCCGCGTCCCGCAACCGGCCGAGAGCGACGCCCTCGCCCTGCCCGCGGGCGTGCAGGTCCTGCACGTCGAGCGCACCCACTGGGCCGGAGACCGCCCGGTGGAGACCAGCGACATCGTCATCCCCGGCGACCGCTTCCGCCTCGTCTACACCCACCCCCTGCACCCCTGACACCGCTTTCCCCCACACCCTGACGCCCCGGCCCGAAGGCCCGCACGGCCGGGGGCGGATCCTCCCCCTCTCGTAGCGCTCGTGGCGCGGCCACCCGCGTGCCACCCGCGTGCCACCCGTCGCGGCGCCCCGGAGGCCGTCACCCCGGCGAGGAAACGGTCATAAAGCTTTAAAACTCTCTTCAGCCCCAATATCCCCTCTGGCCTCACGTGTGACTGACCATGATCCGGTCACCTGACAGATCAGCCACGAAGAGGGACAACAGATGCGTAGATGGCGTGCGGCCGCAGTGATCGCGACGATCGGTGTCGCGATGGGGACACTGTCCGGGACGGCGTTCGCCGACGGGGACGGCGATGGCGACAGGCACCACCGCCGCGCCTTCGACCTGCAGGCCCACCGGGGCGGGCTGGGACTGGTCGTGGAGAGCACCCTCGCCTCGTTCGCCAACGGGCTGGAGCTCGGGGTCAGCACGCTCGAACTCGACGTGCAGATCACCGAGGACGGCAAGGCGGTCGTGACCCACGACCGGCAGATCAACGGCAAGAAGTGCCGGGACACCGCCCCCGCGTCCGACGGCGACCCCGAGTTCCCCTATGTCGGCAAGTTCATCAACACGCTGACCCTGGCGCAGGTCAGGACCATGGACTGCGGCAGCCAGACGCTGCCGGAGTTCCCCGGCCAGCGGCCGTCCCCCGGAGCCCGGATGCCCCTGCTGAGCGAGGTGTTCGACCTGGTCAAGCGCTACCACGCGCACGACGTCATGCTCAACGTCGAGACCAAGGTCGAGGCCGGGGCGCCGCAGCAGACGGCCCCCAGGGAGCAGTTCGTCCAGGTCACCGCGGCCGAGATCCGCAAGGCCGGGATGCGGCGCCAGGTCACGATCCAGAGCTTCGACTGGGGCTCCCTGATGCGGATGCGCCAGGTCGACCGGAAGCTGCCTCTCGTCGCCCTGACCAACAAGGACTTCCTCCAGACCGGACAGCCCGGCGCGTCCCCCTGGCTCGGCGGGATCGACATCGACGACTTCGGCGGCGACCCGCTCATGGCGATCAAGTCCTTCGGCGCGACCGCCTTCTCCCCCGTGCACGGCACCCCGCAGAACGGGAAGATCACCGACCCCGGCTACCAGCCCTACGTCACCAAGGAGATGGTCGACCAGGCGCACCGCCTCGGCATCAAGGTGATCCCGTGGACCGTCGACGACGAGCCGACGCTGAACAAGCTCATCGACGACGGCGTCGACGGCATCATCACCGACTACCCCGACCGCCTGCGGAAGGTGATGTCGGAGCGCGGGTTCAAGCTCCCCCGGCAGTACTCCCTCAGGTAGCCCCCGGCCGGGGTTCCCGCGCCGGCTTCCAGGCCGTCCCGACCGGGGCACCGCGCCGGTCTCGCGACCACACCGCCCCTCCTGGTGCCGGGTGGGCGGGGCGCTTGCGGAAAGGAGACGCTCCCCGGGCCGCTGTACGGCGGTCCCGCGCCGGTCCCCTCCGACCGATGCGGGACCGCCGCCCGCCCTCTCGCCGTCCGGCCGGAATGTCGGCGCCACCTGGTAGAACCGACCTGGTTTCCCGAGCCGGAGGTGCCGATTGCGCGTCAAGGACATGCCCGCCAACGACCAGCCGCGCGAGCGCCTCCTGGCCGGCGGGGCGACCGCGCTGGCCGACCGGGAGCTGCTCGCCCTGCTGATCGGCTCCGGCAGCCGGGGCACCAACGCGATGGAGCTCGCCTCCCACCTGATCGCCCACTGCGGCGACCTGCACGGCCTGGCCCGCTCCGACGCCCACCGCCTGATGCGGGTGCCCGGCATCGGCCCCGCGAAGGCCGCCCGGGTCATCGCCGCCTTCCATCTCGTACGGCAGGCGCAGGCGGAGCCCGAACGCCGCCGCGTCACCTGCTCCGGGGACCTGGCCGCCGTGGCGGCCCCGCTCCTGCGCGGCCTCAGCCACGAGCGGGTGGTGGTCGTGGTGTGCGACCCGAGCGGCGCGGTGACCCGCAGGGCGATCGTGAGCGAGGGCGGCAGCGACCACGCGCCCGCCCCGGTCCGCGAGATCATGAGCACCGTCCTCACCTCCGGCGGCTCCTCCTTCGGCCTGGCCCACAACCATCCCAGCGGCTCCCTCGACGCCAGCCCGGCGGACCTGGAGGTCACCGCCCGCCTGCGCGACGCCGCCGAGACCGTCGGCCTGCGTTTCCTCGACCACCTCGTCGTCACCGACACCGCCTGGCGCCGCGTCCCCCCGTGAGACCCGACGCGTTCCCGCGTGAGACCCGACGCGTTCCCGCGTGACAGGAGAGCCCGTGACGAGAGACGGAGCCCGGCAGGTGAGTGTGGGAAGGGACGCCTGCCGGGCCGCTGTCCGGCGGTCCCGCACCGGACCCTCCGACCGATGCGGGACCACCGCCCGACCTCCCTGGACGACATGGCCTCCTTCAGGGGGTCGGGGGCTCTTCGCGGGCGCCGGTCCGGGGTCGTCCCCCTCCCGGCGCCCGATCGTCAGTGGGCGGCGCCCATCAGGAGCCGAAGCCACAACTCCTGTGTCCGCTTGGCGACCACCCAGGGCGACTCGTGCACGACCACTCCCTTTCTCGCCCGTTCCGTTCGCCGTACGAACATCAGCCCGCCCGCCTGACAGAGCTCGTAGAAGGTGGGCAGGCAGTCACAGGTGTGCTCCTTGATCCGCGACCGGTCGGCCCTCGGCCGCTCGGGCCTCCAGTCGATCGGCTCGTAACCCACCTGCAACGGCGCCGCGTGATGCCCGTGATGCCGCCCGACCGGCACCCCCGCCACCACGAGGACTCCCATCCCCCACGTGCTCACCGAACAACCATAGTTCATGCGCTCACTAGTGGTCTAGAACACCTATGCATTGGTTGAGCAGGTGTCTAGTTTGTGGGTATACGTACCTTACGGTCTATGATGCGGGCATGCTTGACCGCGAAGGCCCCGTCCCGGTTTACAAACAGGTCGCCGAGATGATCCGTGCGCGTATCGAGACGGGCGATCTCGGCCTTGGTGAGGCCGTGCCCAGCGAGACGGAACTCGAAGTCGAGTACGGCATCGCCAGGACGACGGCACGTCGCGTCGCGAGGGAGTTGCGCGAGCAGGGCCTGGCATACACGGTCCAGGGAGAAGGAACCTTCGTCGGGGAGCCCGGAACTCCACGGCCGGAGGACCAGATCCCCGTATATCAGCAGATCGCAGCCAATATACGGCGTCAGATCCAGGCGGGCGAGCTACGCCCGAACCGGCGGGTGCCCAGCGAGAAAGAACTCATGCAGAAGCATGGTGTCGCCAAGGCCACCGTGCGCCAGGCGATGGCGTTCCTGCGCGACCAGGGATGGGTCTTCACCGTGTCGTATCGCGGCACATACGTGACGCCTGTCGAAGACTGGCCCGAGGCGACAAAGTAACAACTTTGCCCACAAACTCATCTCTGTAGGTCTAGCACTCATAGCGCCTGGTTACATCGGTCACCCCGCTCAGTTTCTCGAACTAGCGTATGGCCGTGCTGGATCACGAGGGTGACACCCACCTCTACGTTCAATTGGCCGAGCTCATACGACTGTCCATCGCGAACGGGCGTCTGTCGCCGGGCGATCCCGTGCCGAGCGAGGCAGATCTCCAAGACGAGTTCGGTTATTGCCAGGACCACGGCTCGACGAGCCGTCAAGCTCCTCCGTGATGACGGTCTCGTCCATACCGTGCAGGGTCACGGCACATTTGTCGGCTTACCGGGCGAAGTACACCGCCGACCACGGAAAACCCCTCGCTACCGGAATGTCGCGAACGATTTGCTCGACCGCATCCGCCAAGGCGAGTTCAAACCACGTCGTCCGCTTCCAAGTGAAAGCACTTTGACGAAGCAACACAACGTCGCCCGGGAGACGGTTCGTCGCGCGATCGCTGTCCTGAGGGAACAGGGATGGGTCTACACCGTCCCTCAACGCGGCACCTACGTGTCACAGCCCGAGAAATGGCCCCGGGAGCAGGAGAGCCCCTGAAGTCAGGGGTGGGGGCGGGAGCGGAGGGCTTCGAGGGCTCGGTCGGCGTGGGCCTCCATGGAGGACTCGCTGTGGATCACTTCCAGGAGACGGCGGTCCACGTCGATGACGAAGGTCATCCGGCGGGTGAGGAGAACGAACCCACCGCGCCGGCCACGGCGGGCGCCGAAGCGCGGGCCGCTGGTCACCGGACCCGGCCGGGCGTCATCGGAGTTCGTAGACCAGGGACGTTTTCCCGGGGCCGTCGCCGTGCTGGGCGTGGACCCACAGGTGGGTGGTGCCGGGCGCCGGAGCGATGTCCACGATGCGGGCGGGCGGATCGCCTCGCGGAAGAGCAGACCTCCTCCATTCGCCGTCGCGCAGGTTGAGCACGTAGGGCGTTCCGTCGGCGGGATTGGCGGCGATCCACACACCGCCGACGGGGTCGGTGCGCACAGCCGTCAGTCCTGTGTGGTGGTCCACATCGAGTCTCACCTGGTTCCACGCCGCGCCGTTCCAGTGGAGGACGACCGGACGGGCACCGTCGGCCCAACCGGGGCCGACCGCCCACGCGTCGTTCCCCGGCCCCGCCGCCAGACCGCTCAACCGGCCGAGGAAGGGACGTCCATGGCAACCGGGCCGGGTGAGAGCCGGAGTGCACGGTAGTGGGGTCACGCTCCATCGCTCGCCGTCCCAGTGCAGCGTTCTGGGCCAGCCCCTGTCGTCGACCACCCACACGTCGTCGGGGCCGACCGCCACCATGACCAGGTCCGTCGCCTCCGGGGGTGTTTTCCGGCGCAGATCCGTGCCGTCCCAATGAGCCATGTCCGGAGGAGGTCCCTCGGGGCCGCCTCCCTGCGCGAGCCATACGTCGTTCTCGTCGACGACGGCGAAGTCGCCGGTCCAGTCCAGGTGGCGGGGACGATGATGCGTCCAGCGGCCACCGGAGAACTGCCAGAGGTGCTGGGTCGAATCATCCCATTCGTTCGGCACGTGGTTGATCACCAACACCGCGTCGCCGGACGCGGAGGCGCCGACGTCGATGTATCCGGCCTTTTTCAGTTGGCCGGGCAGGCTGCCGACGGGATTCCAGCCGGAGGTGTTCCAGTGCAGCAACGACGTGCCGGGGCGCCCTTCGTCGGTGACGAACAGCCATGCCTGGTTTCCCGCGAGGGGAACGACCCGGTGCGTGGTGCCGGCCGCCGCGGGTTCGGCCGCGTGTCTCAGGTGCCAGCGGGAGGTCAGCTCACCGATCCGCTGCACGTCGGCCGGGCCGCCCCGGCCCGACGCGTCTCCCGTCAGCAGGCCCGCGATCAACAGAGCGGAGAGCGCTATCCGCCATCCCGATTCATTGCTCATGACTCAGATCTTCGTGCGACACCCGTGTTCGCGGGACCTCAACATGGGAGATCACGAAGTGCCGCCGGAGCGTCAGGGGGCTTTCGCGCGCTCCGGTCACGGGTGCGGGCGGGAGCGGAGGGCTTCCAGTGCCCGGTCGGCGTGGGCCTCCATGGAGCTCTCGCTGTGGATCACTTCCAGGACGCGGCGGTCCACGTCGATGACGAAGGTCATCCGGCGGGTGAGGAAGGGGCCCACCGCGACGGCGCGGCGGACGCCGAAGCGCCGGGCGACGGTGCCGTCGGGGTCGGAGAGCAGGGGATAGCCCAATTGGTTGACCTGGGCGAACTTCGCCTGACGGTCGACCCGGTCGCGGCTGATCCCGATCCTGGTCGCCCCCACGGCGGCGAAGTCGGCCGCCAGGTCGCGGAAGTGGCAGCTCTCGGCCGTGCATCCGGAGGTCATGGCCGCCGGATAGAAGAAGAGCACCACCGGCCCCTTGGCCAGGAACTCACTGAGCCGCCTCCGCGTGCCCGTCTCGTCGAGGAGCTCGAAGTCCTCGACCGCATCTCCCACCGAGAGGCTCACGCCCACGAGTCATCTCCTTATGTCATCGGAGGATCTCCGCTCGCCCCTGGCCGTCGCGATCGGGCGAGAGTGGAAGTCGGAGTCCCAACCTCATTTCTAAGCGATTCACCGGCCAAGCGACAGGCCCATAACCGACCCACCCTGGAATATCCGTTCTCATCCCTCAGAAACCCCACGAATCACTGCTGCCCCCTCAGTCCCCGCTCCGGCCCCGCCCTCTGCGCACGTGCGGGTGCACGACGGCGAGCGCGAGAAGTGTGAAGACCGGGGCGGCCACACCGGCCCAGGGCGGCGCGAGACGCAGGAGCAGGGACGAGCAGAGGGCACCGAGGACGAGGGCGACGACGATGGCGGCGCGACGCCGGTTGTCGGTGGACCAGCCCGACGCCGAGGTCTCGAACAGCGAGGTGAGGGTGCCCGTGACGAACGTGGCCGTGATGCCGGCGAGGTTGACCCTGCGGGCCGCGGCGGCCTGCATGCCCATGGCGCAGGATCCCGCCCCGATCAGCGCGAGGATCACCTCCGGGCCGGGTGCGCCCCCGCTGAGAGCCCAGCCGGACAGGAAGGCGACCTGGAGGGCCAGGCCGGCCCACAGGAGCCTGACGACGGCCGACGGCCACAACGCGTTCCGCTTTTCCCGCCCCGGCATCGTGAAGCCGACGAGAAGGCCCACGCAGAACCCCACGCAGGCGAGTCCGGACCGCAGCGCGTGAAGCCCCCAGTCCTCGCGGCCGGCCAGGGCGAAGAGGATGAGATTGCCGGTCATGTTCGCGGTGAAGACACCGCCGAGCCCGAGAAAGGCGATCGCGTCCGTCGCCCCCGCCGCCAGCGTCAGCAGCACGAGAGCGACATGACTCCGCCGCTGGACGGACCTCGTCCCAGGCGTCCGTATCGAACCGGACGCGGAAGGCGGGCCGACGGGTGTCGAGGGGTCTTCTCCCTCACCGCGAGTCATGGGGCTGATCGGACATCTGCCGTCCTCCGGGGTCATGCGGTTACCAGCGCATGATGCATTTTCCCAGCTCGGAGCGTTTTCACCCGGCTTCTCACCTTCGGACGTGGTTGACGCGACGCTTCTTTCCAAGTCGACCTCACGCTCGCGGAGGATCGTCCTATCCTGGTCGCATGCCGTACATCGAGGATCGGATCGACACCGTCGAAGCCGATATCACCGAGATCAAGAACCGTCTCGGCGTGCTGGAACGTTCGACCGGCAACATCGAGAAGAACACCGCCGTGATGCGAGGTGACATCGCCGAACTCAAAGCCGGGCAGATCGAGATCCGCGACCTGCTCGCCCGTGTCGTCGCGCGACCGGAGAACGTGGCCTCGTGATCCGTACGAGGTCCGGACGGCAATGAGCCCCGGCCCGGGGAAGGCCGGGGCTTTCGTGTGCCACCGGCCAGGCGTTCAGAACACCGGGATGATGTCCTCCGGGTCGAGGGCGTCGACCCGGACGCCGTCGATGTCGAGTTCGGGGATGGCGGGGAACTCGATGCCCCAGCGTTCGACGATGGCGCGGATCCTGGCCATGGCCACCCGCCAGTTGTCGGCCTGTTCCTCGTACGAGAGCACGCCGAGGCCCGCGTCGCGGGCGTGGTCCATCAGGACGCGGTGGTTGTGCAGGAAGTACGGCGGCAGCTCCCAGAAGCCGCCGGGAGGCTCCCAGAGGATCATGGAGAGGAAGACGAAGCCCGCGCGCAGCTGGCGGGTGATCAGGGAGCGGGTGTCGTCGGTGAGGCCCGGCCACTCGTTCTCCAGGATGGTCATGCAGATCTGCAGGTGGCGCGACTCGTCGCGGCCGATGCGGTGGAACATGTCGCCGAAGACGGGGTGCCTGGTCGCGGTGGCCATCCCCCGGAACAGGGTGGACGCGGCCATCTCCCCCATCATGAAGCTGGTGAACAGCACCGGCAGGCTGTACCTGCCGACGGCTCCGCTGTAGCCCGTCCAGTAGCGGCCGCCGTTGTGGTAGAGCCAGCCGATGTTGTTGTGGGCGGCCTTCTCCAGGTCGCCGGCCGGGGTCCAGTCGAGCGGCCCGCCCGGCCAGAGCTTGGCGATGGTGCGCTGGCAGCACTCCTCGTGGTTCATCTCGTCACGGGTGATCGAGAAGAAGCACTTCCTGACCGGGTCCTCCTCGTGCTTCTCGAACGCCTGGATGGTGGCGCGGGCGAAGACGGCCGGGCCCGAGGCGTCGAAGTTGGCGAGCACCGAGAACCAGTACATGATCCCGAGCCGCTGCTCGTGGGTGAAGTCGCTCGCCCGCAGATCGTCCCAGGGCAGGTCGGCCGGGTTCCAGACCGTACGCTTGGACTTCTCGTAGATGGCGGCGAGTTTCTCGGTCTCGACCCGCCACTCCATCGGGTAGATGTTCGGCTGAGGGATCTCGGGGGCGGGCCAGAAACCGCCCTCGGGAATCGTCAGGTCCGCCATGGCCGCACCCCCTGTGACAGCTTCGTTTCACATCTTGCGCCCGTATGTCACGTCTTTCAAGGACGCCCGGGGCCCGGCGCGCCCACAGGCTCAGGAGCGGGCCCGCTGCGTCAGGGCGACGCACGCGAGGACGGCCAGCGCCGCCGCGATGGTGACCGGGCCGAAGAGCTCGCCGAGCAGCAGCCAGGCCCACAGCAGCGTCAGCAGCGGCTGGGCGAGCTGGGTCTGCCCGGCGCGGGCGATGCCACCCATGGCCAGGCCCGCGTACCAGGGGATGAAGCCGAGGAACATCGAGACCAGGCCGACGTACGCGAATCCGGCCAGGGAGGCGGCGGTGGGCAGCGGGTCGGTGGTGAGCGCGAGCGCGACGGCGATCGGGACGGTCAGCGGGGCGGCGAGGACGAGGGTGTGGGAGATCACCCGCCAGCCGGGGGTCTCGCGGGCCAGGCGCCCGCCCTCGGTGTAGCCGACCGCGGCCGACAGCAGCGCGCCGACGAGCAGCAGGTCGGCCCCGGTGACGCGGCCGCCGCCCATGCTGAGGGTGAAGGCGGTGATCGACACGGCCCCGAGGCCGCAGGACACCCAGAACAGCGCCCTGGGCCACTCCCCCGCCCGCAGCACCGCGCAGGCGGCGGTGGCCGCGGGCAGCAGCCCGATCACCACGGCGGCGTGCGAGGTGGAGGCCCCGGCGTGGAGCGCCAGGCCGCTGAAGAGGGGGAAGCCGAACACCACACCCGCCACGATGACCCCGTACGACCGCAGCTGGGACCTGGGCGGCAGCAGCGGCACCCTGGCCGCGAGCAGGAAGGCCGCCGCCGCGACGGCCGCGACGGCGGCCCGGCCGACCGCCACCAGGTAGGGGTCGAAGCCCTCCATCGCGAAGACCGTCGCCGGGAACGACCCCGAGAACGCCAGCACCCCGAGCCCGGCCAGCAGGGTGCCCCGCCACGCCCTGCCGCGCGCCTCGGGCGGCACCGCGCCGGCGGGCCGCCGGTCGTGCCGCGCCTCTCTCGGGGACACCACCCGCACCGGCGAGACCGTACCCGCCGCTATCCGATTTGGCACGATAGCGCTACTCTTTTCACTCATGAACGACGATAGCAGTATCGTCCGGCTCACCGCCACGCTCCGTGATGAGGTGTCGCGGCTCCGTCCGGGCGACCGGCTGCCGTCGAGCCGGGAGCTGGTCCGGCTGCACAACGTGAGCCCGGTGACCGTGTCGCGCGCGATCGGCAGGCTCACCGCCGAGGGGCGAGTGATCACCAGGCCGGGCAGCGGGGCCTACGTGGCTCCGGCGATCACGCGGGGCGCCGACAGCGCCGACATGTCGTGGCAGACGGTGGCGCTCGGCGACCGGGTGGTGGACGACAGCGAGGTCAGCGGCCTGCTCACCTCGCCGCCCGAGGGAGTCATCCCGCTCACCGGCGGCTACCTCAACCCGGCGCTGCGCCCCTCCAGGGCCCTGTCGGCCGCCGCCTCCCGGGCGCTGCGCCGCCCCGACGTCTGGGCGATGCCGCCGCTGACCGGCCTCCCCGAGCTGCGCAGATGGTTCGCCCAGGAGCTGGGCGGCGACGTCACCCCGTCGGACGTGCTGGTCGTCAGCGGCGGGCAGGCGGCGCTCGTCCACGCCTTCCGCGCCCTCGCGGCCCCCGGCACGCCCGTGCTCGTCGAGACCCCCACCTACCCGGGCGCGCTCGCGGCGGCGCGGGCCGCCGGGCTGCGCGCGACGGCCGTACCCATGGACCGCGACGGGGTACGGCCCGAACTCCTCGCGGAGGCGTTCGCCGTGACCGGCGCGCGGGTCTTCCTCTGCCAGCCGACCCTGCACAACCCCACCGGCGCGACCCTGCCCCTGGAGCGGCGCGAGCAGGTGCTGGCGATCGCCCGTGCCGCCGGGGCGTTCGTGATCGAGGACGACTACGCCCGCTACTTCACCACCGCCCCCGTACCTCCGCCGATGGTCGCGCTGGACGCCCACGGCACGGTCGTGCACGTCAACTCGCTGACCAAGGTCCTGTCGCCGAGCCTGCGGGTGGCCGGGGTCGTCGCCCGGGGCCCCGCCGCCCGGCGGCTCCGGGCGAGCCAGCTCGTGGAGTCGTTCTTCGTGGCCAGGCCGCTCCAGGAGACGGCGCTGGAGTTCGTCGGCTCACCCGCCTGGCGGCGCCACCTGGCCGCGCTGGGCACCGAGCTGGCGCTGCGCAGGGACACCCTCGCCGCCGCCCTGACCGCCCGCGTGCCCGGCGCCGGGATCCACCTCGTCCCCCGCGGCGGCCTGCACCTGTGGGTACGGCTCCCCGAGGACCGGGACGAGGAGGCCGTGGTGGAGGCGGCCGGGAGGGCGGGCGCGCTGGTGAGTCCCGGGCGCATCTACTACCCGGCCGAGCCGCCGGGGCCGCGCATCAGGGTGACCCACTCGGCGGCCGTCCACACGGCCGAGCTGGTCGAGGGCGTCCGCAGGCTGGCGACGGCCCTGGAGTCCCCCGACCGCCCCTGACCTGTCCCCTACGTGACACCGTGACCAAGGAGCTGGAGCTCCTGAAGATCTGGGTCGAAACCTGACCCGTCCCTTACGTGACACCACGACTCCGGCCGTCCTCTCGCGGGGGGCCGGGGACGCCCCCTGCCCCCGAACCCCCGCGAGAGGGCGGTCAGGTGGCCGCGAAGACCTCGTGGTGGGTGACGGTGAGCTCGCGCTCGACCAGGAAGCGGTCGTCCTCGTCGTAGAAGACGGCGCGCGACGGATCGTCCCCGGCGAAGGCCGTGATCGCCTCCCACGACTCCCAGAGCGAGGTCAGCAGGAACTCGGCCCGCTCCCCCACGTCGCGGCGGGTGAAGCACACCCCCCGGTTGCCCTCGGTCGAGGTGTAGCCGACGTATCCGGTGGCCAGCAGGTAGCTCTCATAGGCGGCGGCGTCCTCGGCGCGGGTCCAGCCTCTCCACACCCTCATGATCATGGTCTCTCCTCCGATCCGACGGGGACGACGCACGCCTGCCGGTCTCCTTGAACGCGAGATAGGCCAGGTACCACACGACAACCTCCTTAGAACACCACCTATCAACCTATGACGGTGTCGCAGCGAACACAACCCCCTAATGACGTACAGTGGTTGCGAAGAGGGAAGAGGTGAGCGAACGACATGAACGACCCCTCCGAACTGGTGATCGACTTCGTGAACACGTACGACGTCGAGGAGGAGAGCGACTCGATCCCCTCCCCCGCCGCGCTGACTGCCTGGCTGAGCAGGCGAGAGCTGATCGGCCCGGAGGACGCGGCCGACGAGCGGGACCTGGCGACGGCCGTCGATCTCCGCGAGGCCCTCCGCGAGGCCCTCCGCCACAACCACGACCGCCCCGCCGGGACCGGCACGGAACACGGCGCCCCTGAGACCGGGCTGTCGCGGCCCTTCGCCGCCCTCCCGCTGCGTGTCGCGCTGACGGCCGGGGGGCCGGTGCTCGAACCGGTCTCGACGGGGGTCCCCGGCGGGCTGGCCGGGATCGCCGCCGCCGTGATGAGCGCCCGTTCCGAGGGGATGTGGCCGCGCCTGAAGGTCTGTACCGAGAGCACCTGCCAGTGGGCGTTCGTCGACTCGTCCAAGAATCGTTCGCGGTCGTGGTGTTCCATGAGGGTCTGCGGCAACCGCACGAAGACAAGGGCATATCGGGCCCGACGGCAGATGGAGCCGGGTTCACGTCATCTCTGAGTCGGATTCCCCGATACGGTGTAAGAGCCTGCCTCACGGATCCACCCGCCTGATGCCCGCTCGCGTGGCACGAGATCCACGAGACAGCGCGTTCCGAGGCGACGGCAGACGGCAGAGAAGGAGCGGGCCGAGATGGCAGACGTAGGCGTGCGGGCGGCTCGGCACGAGGATGTCGCCGCGGTGACGGGCACCCAGATCCGCGCGTGGAAGTACGGCTACCGGGATTTCCTTCCCGAAGGACCGCTGGAGCAGATGACCGGCCCGGCGGCCGAGAACATGTGGCGCCAGCAGTGGGACGACGCGATCACCTCGCCGCCCAGCCGCCGGCACCGCGTGCTGGTGGCCGTGGAGCAGGTCGTCCTCGACACCGACGCCTTCCCGGCGCTCGGTCCCGGCGGCATCGAGGCGATGGCCGCGCTGCAGGGCGCGGAGAAGGTCGCCGGTCTGGCCTCACACGCCCCGGCCGAGGACCCCGACCTCGACCCGACCACCGCCGGGGAGATGCTCACCTTCCTGATCGACCCCGACCACGTCCGGCGCGGCCACGGCAGCCGGCTGCTGAACGCCACGGTCGACTACCTCCGTGACGACGGCTACCACACCATCGTGACCTGGGTCTTCGCCGACAACTACGCGGTGCTCGGCTTCCTGGAGTCCGCCGGGTGGGGCGCCGACGGGGCCGAGCGGGTCATCGACATGGGCCGTACGGTGCGGATGATCCGCCTGGCGACCGACATCAGCTAGAACCCGAGAGGAACCCCGCAGCACCATGGCCACCCCGAGCCAGTGGATCGCCGGAGCACGTCCGCGCACCCTTCCCGCCGCCGTCGTCCCCGTCGCCATAGGCACCGGGGTCGCGATCGGATACGGCGGAGGGGTGTGGTGGCGGGCCCTGCTGGCCCTGTTCGTGGCCCTCGCCCTTCAGGTGGGCGTCAACTACGCCAACGACTACAGCGACGGGGTGCGCGGCACCGACGAGGACCGGGTCGGCCCGATGCGCCTGGTCGGCTCGCGCGCCGCCTCACCCCGCCAGGTCCTCACCGCGGCCCTCGCCTGCTTCCTGGCCGCCGCGGTGGCCGGGCTGGTGCTCGTCGTGGCCACCGGGGCCTGGTGGCTGCTGCTGGTCGGGGCCCTGGCGATCGCCGCGGCCTGGTTCTACACCGGCGGCTCCAGCCCGTACGGCTACCGGGCGCTCGGCGAGGTCTCGGTCTTCGTGTTCTTCGGCCTGGTGGCGGTGGCGGGGACCACGTACGTCCAGCTCGAACACCTGCCCTGGCTCGCGGTGGCGGCGGCCGTGCCCGCGGGCCTGCTGGCCTGCGCGATGCTCGTGGTCAACAACCTGCGCGACATCGTGACCGACGGACCGGCGGGCAAGCGCACCATGGCCGTGGTGCTCGGCGACCGCCGCACCCGCGTCCTCTACACCCTCTGCCTGGTCCTGCCCCTGGTGATCGCGCCGGTGCTGGCGCTGTGGCAGCCGTTCGCGGCGCTGGCGCTGCTCGCCGCCCCGCTCGCCGTCCCCCCGGTGAAGGCCGTACGGGCGGGCGCGACCGGTCCCGCGCTCATCGCCACGCTCCAGCAGACGGGCCGCTTCCAGCTCGTGTACGGCCTGCTGCTCACCATCGGCCTCGCCCTCTGAGCCTGGCGCTCTCCGAGCCCAGCCCCCTGGCCCAGCCACTCTGAAGCCCAGCCACTCCAAGCCCGGCTCCCTGAACCCGACCTCCGAGTCCGCCGCCGAGGCCCGGCTGCCCGATTCCCGGTAGATCACGACATCGACCGGGAAGCCGCGTGACCATTCCCGCCCGGATCTCGGGTTCCGGCCCCGCCGATCACGCGGCGGGGCCGGAACCCAAGATCTTCATCCGTCTTCTAGGCGCGCGGCCGGACCACACCGGTCTCGTAGGCGTACACCACCGCCTGGACCCGGTCCCGCAGTTCGAGCTTCGTCAGCACCCGGCTCACGTGGGTCTTCACCGTTCCCTCCGACAGGAAGAGGTGGTCGGCTATCTCCGCGTTGGACATTCCGCAGGCGATCAGCGTCAGCACCTCCCGTTCCCGCTCGGTCAGGACACCGGGATCCGGTACCTCGGGCGCCGGAGACCCGCTCCCCACCGGGAGGTAGCGCTCCAACAGGCGGCGGGTCGTGCTCGGCGCCACCACCGCGTCGCCGGCCGCCACCACGCGGATCGCGGAGAGCAGGTCGGCGGCGAGCGTGTCCTTCAGCAGGAACCCGCTCGCCCCGGCCCGCAGTGCGGCGTACACGTACTCGTCGAGATCGAACGTGGTCAGGATCAGTACCCGCGTCGGGCCGCCGTCCGCGTGGATCCGCCGGGTCGCCTCGACGCCGTCCATCCCCGGCATCCGGACGTCCATCAGCACCACGTCCGGCCGCAGTTCGCGGGTCATCGACGCCGCCTGTGAGCCGTCAGCCGCCTCACCGACCACGGAGACGCCGGGCGCCTGCTGCAGGATGAGCCGGAAGCCCATCCGGACAAGTGCCTGGTCGTCCGCGAGCAGCACCCGGATCATGCGTGTGATGCTTCGGTCGGCAGCGTGGCGCGTACCTCGAAGCCTCCACCCGGAAGGGGGCCGGCCCTGAAGTGCCCGCCCAGCAGGCGGACCCGCTCCCGCATGCCGCCGATCCCGTTGCCCGGCCGGGGCATACGGACGGGAACCGCCACGCCGTCGTCGACCACCCGGATGTCGAGCGCCGATGCGGCGTACGCCAGCACGACGGAGGCGGATGCGCCGGGTCCGGCATGTTTCATCACGTTGGTCAACGCCTCCTGCACGATGCGGTATGCCGAGAGGTCGAGCGGTGCGGGCAGCGACACCGCGACGCCCTCGATGTCGAGCCGTACGCCGGTACCGGTTCGCCGTACCCGGTCCACGAGGGCGGGCAGGTGCGCGAGTCCGGGCTGCGGGTGCCAGGCGTCGCCGACCTCGCCCAGTGCGCCGAGCACGCGGCGCATGTCGGCGAGCGACTCGCGGCCGGTGTGCACGATCGCCGCGAGCGCCGCCCGGGTCTCGGCCGGCTCGACGTCCAGCGCCGCCGCCCCGCCCTGGGCCTGGATCACGATGAGCGACAGGCCGTGCGCCACGACGTCGTGCAGTTCCCGGCTGATCCGACCGCGCTCGGCGGCGACGGCGAGGGCGCCCGACTGCTCGCGCTCGCGCTCGAGGTCCCGCGCCCGCGCGGCGAGCTGGTCGAGATACGCGCGCCGGGTGCGGGTCCCGGAGCCGGCCGCCCACCCGGCGACCAGCAACGAGCCGAGCACCACCGGGCCGCTCCACCGGGCCGCGCCGCCAGGACGGTCACCGGCGACGAACTCGACCCGGCCGGGAGCCGAGTGGGTGACCTGGAAGGCGAGCACCGGAAGGCCGGGCACCAGCCGTCCGCGCAGCGCGTACGCGCCGCTCCAGCAGGCGAGGGCCAGCAGCAGGCCGGCGAGGGCGGCCGCCGACACCTTCCGCGACCGATGGACGCCCACCGCGTACAGCACGATGAGCAGGCAGCCGTCGACGACTCCGACGGGCCGGCCCTGGAACAGGTGCGCGGCCGTCGAGAGCGTGCAGACCACCAGCATCGCCACCGGCCATCGGTTGCGCAGGCCCACCGCGACCACGGCCGCGAGGGTGGCGGCCCACCAGGGCACACCGTGCTCCGGCGACCGGCCGGACAGCAACGCCACGGCGAGCAGGCCGGCAGCGGGTGCCGCCTGGTGTACCGCCCACCGCGCCTTTTCTCCCATGACCATCCGAGGGTACGGTCTCTTGACCGGGCGGCGCGTCTGTCGCCCGACGGAGTCCGCGTACCTCCCGCGACAGACCGAAGTCGCGACCCGGCGCCGATGCCGGCGGCGGATCGCGAACCGCAGGCTTGCCCGCATGAGCACACATCGAACCTCGCGGCGCGCCGCGCTCGGACTGATCGGCGCGAGCGGACTGCTCGCCGTGAACGCCATGCCCAAGGCCGCCGAAGCCGGTGACAGGGCGCCCGGGAAGCCGGTGCCCGCCGACCTGCTCCCGGGCGGGGCGCTCGACAGGCTGATCGCACAGCGGGCGGCCGCCGACCAGTACTCCGGCACGTACCTGCTTCTGCGCAACGGCCGCCCGGTGCTGTCGCGCAGCTACGGCATGGCCGACAGGAGCCGCTCGCTGCCCAACAAGCCGGACACGATCTTCGGGCTCGGCTCGATCACCAAGATGTTCACCGGCATCGCCGTCTCACAGCTCGTCCAGCAGGGCAAGGTCGCGTACCACGAGAAGCTCGGAACCTACCTGGACGGCTTCCCCGCCGAGGTCGCCGGCACCGTCACGGTGCACCAGCTCCTCACCCACACCTCGGGCATGGGCGACATCTACGGCCCGGTCAACGGCCCGGTCATCCAGGGCTGGTCCAGCGAGGCGGAGGTGACCGCCGGGCTGCTGCGCCTGGTCCGCAAGGCCCCGCTCGGTTTCCCGCCCGGCACCTCGCATGTGTACAGCAACGCCGGCTACGTCACGCTGCAGTTCATCGTCGCGGCCGTCTCCGGCCAGACCTTCTACGACTTCGTACGGCGGCATGTCTTCCGGGCGGCCGGCATGACGGGTACCGACTTCTACGACCGCGACCAGTGCCGGAGCAGCCGGCGGATCGCCCATCCGTACGCCCCGCAGGACCCTCGGGCGGGCGGGCCACGCGTCGACAACCTCGAACGCGTGGAGTTCCTCGGCAACGGCGCGGGCGGCGCCTACTCGACCGCGGCGGATCTGGTCGCCTTCATGACGGCGCTGACCGGAAACAAGCTGCTCGACGCCCGGCACACCTGGCTGGCGACGAGCCCGAAGAACCCCGTGCCACCGCAGGGGCCGCCGCCGGCCGGAAAGCCCCCGCAGTTCCTGTTCGGATGCTACGGGCCCAGCGCCACCCTGACCGACGGCCACTGGATCCTCGGCCACAACGGCGGCAGCAGCAACGGCGTCTCCACCGACCTGGCCTGGTACCCGGACGACGGTTACCTGGCCATCGACCTGTGCAACTACGAGGGCGGCGTCACGAGGGACATCGAGAGCCTCTGCAAGCAGCTGATCACCCGGTAGCCGCGATCGTACGGGCCGCCGGCCGTGCCGACGGGTTCCGGTGTCAGGTATCGGCGCGGCGAGGTCTTCGAGATGCCGATCTCGGCGGCGATCGCGCCGAGGCCGGCGCCTTGGACCTTGAGCGGCCGGACGACGTCATGTCCCCGGTGACCGTCCGAAGAAGCAGGGAAGCGACGCGAGCACCGCGACGTCGGCCGGCGGAAACCGGTGCGGAGGACCGACGGAACCCTCCTCGTTCGCACGCAGGTGCCGGTCGACGAAGCGTTGCGTCCTGCGAAGGACCGTGGCGCACTGAGCGGCTGTGATCTGGCCCCCGCAAAGGGCGTCGGCGAGCTCGTCGAGGTCCAGGACGTGGTAACGATCAGCGCCGGGTGGCACCAGGAAGTCGACGTAGAGGTCATGGACGACAAGGCCGACCTCGGTCGGTTCGACCTCGACCAGGTCGATGTACCACCAACCCTCCACCTGGCCCTCGAACGCGACGGGCCTGGTCAACTGGATGCCCTGGTCGAGCAGCAGGAAGCTGCGATCGACGGTCGGCCGTCCGGCCACTTGATACTCGGGCAAGAGGCGCGCGTCGTAGGCGACGACCTCCCCGATCCGCCGGCCGGGGCACCGCTGACCTGTTCGGTGAAGGACCCAGACATTCTCGACGAGCGGCGTCGCGGTCACCTCGCGACCCTCCTGGTGAGCCGGCGAGGTTCGGCCGTCATAGATGACCTCCGACCGCCCGGATGAGGTTGAGGGGAGCGATGGCGTGTTCGTCCTCGCGGATGGCCCGCGGGGGCTCGACCCGGCCGGCGACGATGCGGCAGAAGAAACATGAGCGGCATGATCACAGTTCACCGGCCCGGCGCGCAAAGGCGTTTCCGCTGATGATTCCGGTCATCCATCTCGCACCTGACGACGGAGTTCCACGCCCTTCGCGGCGGCTGCGGCGTGATGACCTGCCGGCACGTGAAGCGGAAGCGGGCCGGGGCTCGTCCGGCAGAGCGAAGCCCACGTACCTGACGACCGCCCGTCATCGCGTCCATGGACGATCGGACACCTTCGCCAAGCCTGGCGGTCGACGGCCGACGGCCCTTCACCGGACGCAGACTCATGGTCGCCCGGACCGAGCCTCGGCCCTCCGTCGGCCACGGGCGGCGCCGAGGCCCGGCTCTCCGGTCCGCCGGACCGGCCTCGTCACAGGACGCGGCGCATCACCACGCGGGGGGCGACCTCGATGCCCAGCTCGCGCTCGTGGCGTACCAGCTTGACCATCTCCGGCCCCCACTCGGCGGGGTCGAGCACGGAGAAGCCGCGCCGGGCGTACCAGGGCGCGTTCCAGGACACGTCGCGGTAGGTCGTCAGCGTCACGGCGGCGAAGCCGGTCGAGGCCGCGTGCTCGCAGACAGCCTCCAGCAGGCTCCCACCGGCCCCCCTGCGCCCGTGGTCGGGGTGGACGGCGAGCTGGTCGAGGTGGACCTGCCCGTCGACCAGGCCGAACAGGGCGAACCCGATCGGCGGGTCGCCCGCGACGAGCACCCGTGAGGGGTCGTCGGCCTCCTCGACCATCGTGGTCCCCGGCGGGAAGACGATCCCGACCTGGGCGAAGACCCCGTCGGCCGCGAGCTCCACCGCGGCCAGCCCGGCCAGCTCCTCCGGCCGCGCCCAGCGGACCTCGGTCGAAGTCGAAGACGGAGTGCTTGTCATAGAACTGGAGGATATAGCGGCACCGTTCGCAGATCATCAGGGTTGATCGGTGCGAGGTGACGCCCCAGCGGCTGTCGAGCCTGCCCTGCTCCTGCCGGAACTCGGTGCCGTGACAGAGCGGGCAGGCGAGCTCGGGAGGTGTCATGGCCGATCAACGAGCGGCGCCGGGCCCGGGGTTCCGGAGACGACCGGACCCCGGGCCCGGCGAAGCGACACCCATGCCGTCAGCGGGCCCGGCGAGATCACGCGCCGGGCTGGTCTCCGGCGAAGTGACGCCGATGCCGTCGGCGGGCCCGGCGAGACCACGTGCTAGAGGTCGAGAAGGTGCTCCAGGCCGACGGTGAGGCCGGGGAGTTCGCGCACCCTGCGCACGCCCAGGAGCACGCCCGGGGTGAACGACGAGCGGTTCATGGTGTCGTGGCGGATGGTGAGAATCTCGCCGTCGCCGCCCAGGATGACCTCCTGGTGGGCGATGAGCCCGGCCAGCCGCACCGCGTGCACGCGGACCCCGTCGACGTCGGCGCCGCGCGCCCCGTCGAGCTCCGTGCTGGTGGCGTCGGGCATCGGCGCCGACCCCGCCTTGCGCCGGGCCTCGGCGACCAGCTCGGCCGTACGGCGGGCGGTGCCCGAGGGCGCGTCGGCCTTGTTGGGGTGGTGCAGCTCGACGATCTCGGCCGACTCGAAGTAGCGGGCCGCCTGCTGGGCGAAGTGCATCATGAGCACGGCCGCGATGCCGAAGTTGGGGGCGATCAGCGCGTTGACGCCGGGGTTGGCGTCCAGCCAGCCCTTCAAGGTCGCCAGCCTTCCCGCGTCGAAGCCGGTGGTGCCGACCACCGGGTGGATGCCGTGGGAGACACACCATTCGAGGTTTTTCATGACGACGTCGGGGTGCGTGAAGTCGACCACCACCTCGGCGCCTTCCAGCTCCTCGATCGGGTCTCCCTGGTCGACGGCCGCGACCAGCTCCAGATCGTCCGCCGCCTCGACGGCCTTGCACACTTCGACACCGACGCGCCCTCGGGCGCCGAGTACTCCAACCCTGATCACGGGCCCAAGGCTATACCGAAGGCCCCCGGAACGAAGGACGGCCCCGGCGGGGGACGCGCCACGGCCCCTCTTACGGAGACCCGGGACGGCGAGCGACCCCGGTACGGGACGCGCCGCGGCCTCTCGTGCGGGGACGCGGAACGATGAGCGGCCCCGGCGCGGGATGCGCCGGGGCCGCTCGTACGTCGAACAGGGAGGGACCGTCAGCCGGTGACGACCGCGCTGAAGTCCCTGTCCTCCTTGTAGGGGCCGATGACCGCGAGGGACATCGGGCGGGTGAGGACGTCCTGGGCCACCTCGGTGATCTGCTCCGGGGTCACCGCGTCGATCCTGCCGAGCAGGTCGTCGACCGAGAGCAGCTCGTCGAAGACCAGGTCGCCCTTGCCGATCCTGGACATCCGGGAACCGGTGTCCTCAAGGCCGAGCACGAGGCCGCCGCGCATCTGGCCCTTGCCGCGGACGATCTCCTCCTCGGTGATGCCGTCGGCGACCACGCGGAGCACCTCCTCGCGGCAGATCTTCAGCACGTCGTCGATCTTCGACGGCAGGCAGCCGACGTAGATGCCGAACTGGCCGGTGTCGGCCAGGGCGGAGGTGTAGGAGTAGGCCGAGTAGGCCAGGCCCCTCTTCTCCCTGATCTCCTGGAACAGCCGCGAGGACATCCCGCCGCCCAGCGCCGCGTTCAGCACGCCGAGCGCGAAGCGGCGCTCGTCGGTGCGGGTCAGCGCGGTCGTGCCGAGGACCAGGTTGGCCTGCTCGGTCGGCCGGTGCACCACCCGCGTGCCGGAGCGGAGCTCGACGCCGGGCCCCGACACGCGCGGGGGCACCGGCGAGGCGTCCCCGCCCAGGGCCCCGGCCCGCTCGTAGGCCGCGGCGACCAGGGCCACCACCTGCTCGTGGTCGACGTTGCCCGCCACCGACACCACGGTGTGGGTGGGCAGGTAGTAACGCCGGTAGTACTCGGCGATCCGGTCGCGGGTGACCGCGGTGATCGAGTCGACCGTGCCGAGGATCGGCCTGCCGACCGGCGTGTCACCGTACAGCTCGGCGGAGAACTGCTCGTGCACCACGTCCGAGGGGTCGTCGTCGTGCATGGCGATCTCCTCCAGGATCACACCACGCTCGGCCTCGACGTCCTCGGCGCTGATGATCGAGGAGGTCACCACGTCGGAGAGCACGTCGATCGCCACCCGCAGGTCCTCGTCGAGGACCCGCGCGTAGTAACAGGTGTACTCCTTGGCGGTGAACGCGTTGATCTCACCGCCGATGCCCTCGATGGCCGCGGAGATCTCCAGGGCGTCCCGCGTGGGCGTGCCCTTGAACAAGAGGTGCTCAAGGAAGTGGGAGGAGCCCATGTGCTGGGGGGACTCGTCTCTCGACCCGATGCCGACCCACATGCCGACCGCGACGGAACGCACGGTCGGCATGGACTCGGTCACCACCCGGAGCCCACCGGGAAGGACGGTGCGCTTCACGACCCCGGCGCCGTCCCTGCCGGGGTGCAGAGTGGTGGTGATCACGAGTTGCGGTCTTCCCCTCCGCCGCCACCGCGGTTACCGCCGCCGCCGCCGCCGTTGCTGCTGCGGGTGCGGGTGCGGCGGGGCCGCTCCTCGCGGGGCCGCTCCTCGGCCGCGGACGCCTCGGCCGCCGGGGCGGCCGGCGCCGCCGACGTCTCGGTGTCGCCGGACTCGGCCCTGGCCGCGGCCTCCTTCTCGATGACCTCGACGGGCACCAGGGAGAGCTTGCCGCGCGAGTCGATCTCGGCGATCTCCACCTGGACCTTCTCGCCGACGTTCATGACGTCCTCGACGTTCTCGATGCGCTTGCCGCCGTGCAGCTTGCGGATCTGGGAGACGTGCAGGAGGCCGTCCTTGCCCGGCATGAGGGAGATGAAGGCGCCGAAGGCCGCGATCTTGACGACCGTACCCAGGTAGCGCTCGCCGACCTCCGGCATGTGCGGGTTCGCGATGGCGTTGATCGCCGACCTGGCCGCCTCGGCGGACGGGCCGTCGGTGGCGCCGATGTAGATGGTTCCGTCGTCTTCCAGGGTGATCTCGGCGCCGGTGTCGTCCTGGATCTGGTTGATCATCTTGCCCTTCGGGCCGATGACCTCTCCGATCTTGTCCACCGGGATCTTGATCGTGATGATGCGCGGGGCCGTCGCGTTCATCTCCGCCGGGGAGTCGATCGCCTCCTGCATCACGTCGATGATCGCGAGGCGGGCGCCCTTGGCCTGCTTCAGCGCGGCGGCCAGCACGGAGGCGGGGATGCCGTCCAGCTTGGTGTCGAGCTGCAGGGCGGTGATGACGTCCTTGGTGCCGGCGACCTTGAAGTCCATGTCGCCCATGGCGTCCTCGGCACCGAGGATGTCGGTGAGCGTGACGTACTGGTCGCCCTCGTTGATGAGGCCCATCGCGATGCCCGCGACGATGCCCTTCAGCGGGACGCCCGCGTCGAGCAGCGCCATCGTCGAGGCGCAGACCGAGCCCATGGAGGTCGAGCCGTTGGAGCTCAGCGCCTCGGAGACCTGGCGGATCGCGTACGGGAACTCCTCGCGCAGCGGCAGCACCGGCAGGAGCGCCCGCTCGGCAAGCGCGCCGTGGCCGATCTCGCGCCGCTTGGGCGAGCCCACCCGGCCGGTCTCACCGGTGGAGTAGGGCGGGAAGTTGTAGTTGTGCATGTAGCGCTTGGTGCGCTCGGGGTTGAGCGTGTCGATCATCTGCTCCATGCGGAGCATGTTGAGCGTGGTGATGCCCAGGATCTGGGTCTCGCCGCGCTCGAACAGGGCCGAGCCGTGCACGCGGGGCACGATGTGGACCTCGGCGCTGAGCTGCCGGATGTCCTTGACGCCACGGCCGTCGATGCGGACGCCCTCGGCGATGACGCGCTCGCGCATGAGCTTCTTGGTCAGCGACCGGAACGCGGCGCCGATCTCCTTCTCGCGGCCCTCGAAGTCGGGGCCGACCTTCTCCAGCACCAGGGCCTTGACCCGGTCGAGCTCGGTCTCGCGCTCCTGCTTGCCGGCGATGGTCAGCGCGGAGGCGAGCTCGCTCTTCACCGCGCCGGTCACGGCCTCCAGGACGTCGTCCTGGTAGTCGAGGAACAGGGGGTACTCGGCGGTCTCCTTGGCGGCGACCTTCGCGACCTTGGACTGCGCCTCGCACAGCACCTTGATGAACGGCTTGGCGGCCTCGAGGCCCTGGGCCACGGTCTCCTCGGTCGGCGCCACGGCACCCTCGGCGACCAGCTTGAGCGTGTCGCGGGTGGACTCGGCCTCGACCATCATGATCGCGACGTCGCCGTCGGCCAGGACGCGGCCCGCGACCACCATGTCGAAGGTGGCGCTGGCCAGCTCGGTGTTGGTCGGGAAGGCGATCCACTGGCCCTCGATCAGCGCGACGCGGACGCCGCCGATCGGGCCGGAGAACGGCAGCCCGGCGAGCTGGGTGGAGAGGGACGCGGCGTTGATCGCCACGACGTCGTACAGGTGCTCGGGGTGGAGCGCCATGACGGTGGCGACCACCTGGATCTCGTTGCGCAGACCCTTGACGAACGAGGGGCGCAGCGGCCGGTCGATCAGGCGGCAGGTGAGGATGGCGTCCTCGGAGGGACGGCCCTCGCGCCGGAAGAACGAGCCGGGGATGCGGCCCGCGGCGTACATCCGCTCCTCGACGTCCACCGTGAGGGGGAAGAAGTCGAGGTTCTCCTTGGGGTTCTTGGACGCGGTGGTCGCGGAGAGGACCATCGTGTCGTCGTCGAGATAGACGACGGCGGAACCCGCCGCCTGGCGCGCGAGCCGCCCGGTCTCGAACCGGATGGTACGCGTGCCGAATGAGCCGTTGTCGATGACGGCTTCGCTGCTGTGGACACCCTCCACGGGGGACCTCCTTGTGGGTCGGTCGCCCGCGTCCGGCCAGACGCACGTGTCGCGCCTGGTTCGTCGTGTTGCCGGCTCCCCGTAGGTGCAGCGCCGGTCTTCGATCGAAGCGCCCGGTTCCGTATGGCTTGTGCCATGATGACCGGGGGCCACTACCGAGGACCGGCCCTCCGACGCCGTGGGGCGCGCTTGCTTGCGGACGCGGGGCACTGTCTCGGCTATTCAGTTTGCTCACTGGGGCGGCGTCTTCGTGGCGCGACGCGCCGACACCGCCCCATATGAGATGAGGGAGCGGCGCGAACGCCACCCCCCCATGACACTATCGGCGCAGGCCGAGGCGCTCGATGAGCGAGCGGTAGCGCGTGATGTCCTTGCTCTGCAGGTACTTCAGCAGCCGGCGACGGCGGCCGACGAGCAGCAGCAGGCCACGACGGCTGTGGTGGTCGTGCTTGTGCACCTTCAGGTGCTCGGTGAGCTCGCTGATGCGCTTGCTGAGCAGCGCGATCTGCACCTCGGGGGAACCGGTGTCGGTCTCACCCTTGGCGTAGTCACCGATGATCTGCTTCTTTGCTGCGGTGTCGAGCGACACGTTTCTCCTTGAACCTCTGCGGGCACGCGCAATTCCGGCTCCCCGAACGACCGTGCGTGCCTACAGTCGCCGTGGCGAGATCAGCACCGGGATCATGAGACACCGGTTACAGAGCTGACATGCCAGGTTACCACCGGGTTCGACGCCCCCGCACATCGTACGAGAGCCCGGCGCGCCCCTCCCGGGAACCCCGGCGAGAGCGGGGATGGAAGGGCAGCAGGGGCCTCGTGGCGCGGTGGGCGTGTGGCGGGTGGGACCGGACGGGAGAGATCAGCTCGTCAGGCGCCGTACCTCGTCCACGTCGGCGTGGATCTGCGCGACGAGCGCCTCGATCGAGTCGAACCTGGTGTTGCCGCGCAGCCTCGGCCCGAAGTCCACGGCCACGTGGGCGCCGTAGAGGTCGAGGTCGTCGCGGTCGAGCGCGTACGCCTCGACCGTGCGGGGCACGCCCTCGAAGGTCGGGTTGGTGCCCACCGAGATCGCCGCGGGCCAGCGCTCGCCGCCGTAGACGGCGGGCAGGTTCCCGGTCGAGACCCCCTGCAGCCAGCCGGCGTAGACGCCGTCGGCGGGGATGGCGGTGAACTCCGGCGACTCCAGGTTGGCCGTCGGGAAACCGAGCTGCCGGCCACGCTGGTAGCCGCGCACGACCACGCCCTCGACCCGGTGCGGGCGGCCGAGCGTCTGGGTGACCGCCTCCATGTCCCCGGCGGCGATCTGCTCGCGGATCAGGGTGGAGGAGATCGTCTCCCCGTCGCTGACCAGCGGGACCGCCTCGGCCACGAAGTCGTACTTCTCCCCGAGGGTGCGCAGCGTCTCGACGTCGCCGGAGGCCTTGTGGCCGAAGCGGAAGTTCTCCCCCACCACGACCCCGGCGGCGTGCAGCCGGTCGACGAGCACGGTCTGCACGAACTCGTCCGGGCTCATCCTGGAGAACTCCAGCGTGAACGGCAGGACGCACACCGCGTCGACGCCCAGCCCCGCGAGCAGCTCGGTGCGGTGCCTGGCCGTCGTCAGCCTCGGCGGGTGCGTGCCGGGCCGCACGACCTCCTCCGGATGCGGGTCGAAGGTCACCACCACCGAGGAAACCCCGAGACGCGCGGCCATCGCGACGGCACGGGCCACCATCTGCTGATGCCCGCGATGAACGCCGTCGAAGACGCCGATCGTGACGACGGACCTGCCCCAGTCTCCGGGCACGTCGTCCAATCCGTGCCAGCCTCGCACCGCAGCCTCTTCCCTCGTAGCGGATGAACCCCTAAAGCCTGCCATGCTCCCGGCGCTTCTCCCCAATCGGGGAGCCCCTTGGCCGCGACCCGCCGCCGACCACGGGATCCGCGGCACTTTTCCCGACGAACCGGACAGATATTAAAGAGCAGGCCCTCAGGGGACGAAAACCGCCAGGGACCTGGCGATCCGGTCGTGCTCCTCCACCAGCGCCACCAGGGTGCCGTCGGGGCCGAACACGCCGATCGGCCCGCTCCCCAGGCCCAGCGCGGGCAGCCGCCCCCCGTGCGCGACGGAGGCCGCCTCCTCGGCGGTCACGTCCCGGCGGGGGAAGGCCGCCGCGACCGCGTCGGCCATCGGCAGGATCACGCACTCGGCCGCGAGCCGCTCCAGGGTGTGGGCCCCCGACAGGTCGTAGGGGCCCACCCGGGTACGGCGCAGGGCGGTCAGGTGGCCGCCGACCCCCAGGTCGGCGCCCAGGTCGCGGGCGAGAGCGCGGATGTAGGTGCCGCTGGAGCACGACACCGAGGCGTCGACGTCGACGAGGTCACCGTGCCGGCGCACGGCGGTGATCTCGAAGCCCGAGACGGTCACCGGACGGGCCTTCAGCTCGACCTCCTCGCCCGCCCTGGCCCGCTTGTAGGCCCGCTCGCCGTTCACCTTGATGGCGCTGACCTGCGGCGGGATCTGCATGATCGGGCCGGTGAGCGCGGCGACGCCCTTCCTGATCCCCTCTTCGGCGACCTGTGCCGCCGACGCCGTGGCGATGATCTCGCCCTCGGCGTCGTCGGTGTTGGTGGACTGGCCGAGGCGGATCGTGGCGTCGTAGCCCTTCTCGGTGAGCGCGAGGTGGCCGAGCAGGCGGGTGGCCTTCTCGACGCCGACCACCAGCACGCCGGTGGCCATCGGGTCGAGGGTGCCGGCGTGGCCGACCTTGCGGGTGCCCGCGATGCCGCGGAGCTTGGCCACGACGTCGTGCGAGGTCCACTCGGCGGGCTTGTCAACGATGATCAGTCCGCTCGGCGGCGGGGTGCGCTTGGCGCGAGCCGTACTCATTTCGATCCTTACAGGCGTACCGGGAAGGTTTTACAGCAGTGCCCGGAGACTCGCGATCGTCTCCTCGACGGGCTGGTGGGAGGTGAAACCCGCCGCCTTGGCGTGCCCGCCGCCCCCCAGCGCGGCGCTGACGCGCGAAACGTCCACCCCGCCCTTGGAGCGCATGGAGACCTGCCAGACGCCGTCGTCGTCCTCCTTGAGGATCGTGGCGACATCCGCCTCGTCGGTGCGCCGGATCACGTCGATGATCCCCTCGATCTCGTCGTACGGCAGCCCGTACGCGGCGCGGTCGGCGCGGGTGACGAACGTCCAGACCAGGCCGCCGCCCACCTCGGGCTCCAGCCGCACCCTGCCGAGCACGACGCCGAGCACCTTCAGGTATCCGGACGGGGAACGGTCCCACAGCTCGCGGGCGATCTTCTCCGGGTCGAGCCCGACGGCCAGCAGCCGGGCGGCCATGGCGTGCGCCTCGGGAGTGGTGGAGGAGTGCCTGAAGGAGCCGGTGTCGGTGACGAGCCCGACGTACAGGCAGGTCGCGATGTCCTTGTCGACCGGCAGGCCGAGCCGGTGGATCAGCTCCTCGGCGAGCACGGCGGTGGCCGCGGCGCCGGGGTCGACCAGGTTGAGGGTGCCGAACCCGGTGTTGGAGGGGTGGTGGTCCAGCACGACCAGCTCCTGCGCCTTGACCGTGTTGCCGGCCAGCACGCCGAGACGCCCGACGGTGGGGACGTCGAAGGTGACCATCACCTCGGGCGACGCGGGGTAGTGCGCGGGGGCGGCCAGCAGGTCCTGCCCCGGCAGGAAGCGCAGCAGCCTGGGCACCGTGAAGCGCCGGTCGCCGAAGGAGGCGGTGACCCGCTTGCCCGCCGCGCGCAGCGCGAGCCCGACGCCCAGCATGGAGCCGAGCGCGTCGCCGTCGGGCGAGACGTGGCAGGCCAGCGCGATCTCGTCCGCGGCGGAGATGAGCTCGACGGCCCGGGCCCAGTCCTGACCGGACACCGGGCCCGCCGAGTCGTCACGCAGGTCGGGCGTCACGTCGCGGAGTGTCCCGCGCGTTCCGAGGACTCGTCTTCCTCGCCGTCGCCGTCTTCCCGCTCCTCGGGCTTGCGGTAGGGATCGGCGTCCCCGGCGTGCGCGGCGCCCTCGGCCCGCTTGGCGATCTCCACGTCCCTGGCCTTCGCCTCGGCGAGCAGGTCCTCCAGGTGACGGGCGTTGTCGGGGAGCGGGTCGTGGGTGAACGTCAGCGTCGGCGTGTGGCGCAGGCCCGTCTGGCGGCCCACCTCCGAGCGGATGAGCCCCTTGGCGCTCTCCAGGGCGACGGCGGAGTCGGCCCGCTCGGCCTCGGAGCCGAACACGGTGTAGAACACCGTGGCCTCACCCAGGTCGTTGGTGATGCGCGTGTCCGTGACGGTCACGAACCCCAGCCTGGGGTCCTTGATCCGGCGCTCCAGCATCTCCGCCACGATCTGCTGGATCCGGTCGGCGATCTTGCGTGCGCGTGCGGCGTCCATAGCTCCCCCCTTCTCACGGGGACGGCCGGTGGCGGTAGGGGTGCTTCCGCCGACCGGCCGTCTCCGTATCTAGTCCTCGTCCTCGTTGTAGAGCCGGTGCCTGGCGGACAGCAGCTCGATCTCCGGGTGGAAGGCGATCAGTCGCTCGCAGTCGTCCAGCACCGCGCCGCAGTTGGCGGCGGTGGCGGAGACGACCGCGATCCCGATCTCGGTACGGCGGTGCAGATCGAGGTGGCCGGTCTCCGCGACGGCCACACCCGGGAACCGTCGCTGCACCTCGGCGACGATGGGACGCACCACCGAGCGCTTCTGCTTCAGCGAGTGGACGTCGCCGAGCAGGATGTCCAGTGTCAGAGCACCTACATACATGGTGGGTCACTCGCCACGATCGTCGTCGTGCCACGGGGCGCGGGCCCCGCCCACCGGCCGCGCCCCCGAGGGGCGCGGCCGGCGGAACGGTTCCTTCGCCTGCCGAGGCATCAGACGCGCGGCTTCTCCCGCATCTCGAAGGTCTCGATGACGTCATCGATCTTGATGTCGCTGTAGCCGACACCGATACCGCACTCGAACCCTTCGCGGACCTCGGTCGCGTCGTCCTTGAAACGGCGCAGCGAGGAGACGGTGAGGTTGTCGGAGATGACGACCCCGCCGCGGATGATCCGGGCCTTGCTGTTGCGGACGATCGTGCCCGAGCGGACCAGCGCACCGGCGATGTTGCCGATCTTCGGCACCTTGAAGACCTCGCGGACTTCGGCGGTGCCCATCTGGACCTCTTCGAACTCCGGCTTGAGCATGCCCTTCAGGGCCGCCTCGATCTCCTCGATCGCCTGGTAGATGACCGAGTAGTAGCGGATGTCGACGCCCTCGCGCTCGGCCAGATCGCGCGCCCTGACCTCGGGACGCACGTTGAAGCCGATGATGACGGCGTTGTCGTCGGCGACCGCCAGGTTGACGTCGTACTCGGTGATCGCACCGACGGCGCGGTGGAGCACCCGCAGGCGCACCTCGTCGCCGACGTCGATCTTGAGCAGCGCGTCCTCGAGAGCCTCGACGGAACCGGAGACGTCACCCTTGATGATGAGCTTGAGCTCGTCGACCTGGCCCTTCTCCATCTCGCTGAAGAGCTCTTCGAGGGTGCGGCGCCGGCCGGACTTGGCCATGTCCGCGATGCGCTTGCGCGCGGCGCGCTGCTGGGCGATCTGGCGAGCCATCCGGTCGTCGGTGACGACGATGAAGTTGTCACCGGCTCCCGGCGTCGCGGTCAGACCGAGCACCTGCACCGGACGGGACGGGTCGGCCTCCGGGATCGCCTCGCCCTTGTCGTCGAGCATCGCCCGGACGCGGCCGAAGGCCTCGCCACAGACGATCGAGTCGCCGACGCGGAGCGTGCCGCGCTGGACCAGCACGGTCGCGACCGGGCCGCGGCCCTTGTCGAGGTGCGCCTCGATGGCGACGCCCTGGGCGTCCATCGTGGCGTTGGCCCGCAGGTCGAGCTCGGCGTCCGCGGTGAGCAGGATGGCCTCGAGCAGCTGCTCGATGCCGATCCCGTTCTTGGCGGAGATGTCGACGAACATCGTGGTGCCGCCGTACTCCTCGGCGACCAGGCCGTACTCGGTGAGCTGGGCCCGGACCTTGCCCGGGTCGGCGCCCTCCTTGTCGACCTTGTTGACCGCGACGACGATCGGCACGTCGGCCGCCTGGGCGTGGTTGAGCGCCTCGACGGTCTGCGGCTTCACGCCGTCGTCGGCCGCGACGACCAGGACGGCGATGTCGGTCACCTTGGCACCGCGGGCACGCATGGCGGTGAACGCCTCGTGACCCGGGGTGTCGATGAAGGTGATCTTCCGGTCCTCGTCCTCGTGGACGGTGGAGATCTGGTAGGCACCGATGTGCTGGGTGATGCCACCGGCCTCCCGCGCCACCTCGTTGGTGTTGCGGATGGCGTCGAGCAGCTTGGTCTTACCGTGGTCGACGTGACCCATGACGGTCACCACCGGCGGGCGCGCGACCAGGTCGGACTCGTCGCCCTCGTCCTCGCCGAACTCGATGTCGAAGGTCTCCAGGAGCTCGCGGTCCTCCTCCTCCGGGCTGACCACAAGCAGGTTGTAGTCGAGCTCGGCGGCCAGGAGCTGGAGCGTCTCCTCGTTGACCGACTGCGTGGCGGTCACCATCTCGCCCAGGTGCAGCATGATCTGCACCAGGGACGCCGGGATCGCGCCGATCTTGTCGGCGAAGTCCGACAGGGAGGCGCCGCGCGACAGGCGGATCGTCTGCCCGTTGCCGCGGGGGGCCTGCACGCCGCCGATCGCCGGGGCCTGCATGTTGTCGAACTCTTGACGCCTCTGGCGCTTGGACTTGCGACCGCGGGTCGGGCGTCCTCCGGGACGGCCGAACGCGCCCGCGGTGCCTCCACCGCGACCACGGCCACCGCCACCGGGACGACCGGCGAAACCGCCGCCACCGCCACCGGGACCACCGGTTCCGGTGCCGGGACGGCCTGCGCCGCCACCGCCACCCGGGCGACCGGCGAAACCGCCGCCGCCACCGGGACGACCGCCACCGCCGCCGGGACGGCCGGCGCCGCCACCGGGACGACCGGCACCCGCGCCGCCGCCGGGACGGCCTGCGCCGCCACCACCGCCACCGGGACCGGCGGGCCGGCCCTGGGGCATCATCATCGGGCTGGGACGCGGACCACCGGGACGCGGGCCGCCGGGGCCACCCGCACCGCCACCGGGACGCGGACCGCCGGCACCGGGACCCGGACGCGGGCCACCGGATCCGGGCGGGCCGGAACGGGCGCCGGGCGGACGGGGACCGGCGTTGTCGCGGTCCTGACGGGGACCGCGGTCCTCGCGGGGACCGGGACGCGGCCCCCTGTCGCCGGGACCACCGTCACGGCCGGGACCACCGGGGCCACCGGGACCGCCGGCGCGCGGCGGACGGGCCTGGCCCATGCCGCTGGCGTTGGACGAGAACGGGTTGTTGCCGGGGCGCGGGCCACGCGGGCCCGGACGCGGACCGGGCTTGGGCGCACCGGCACCGGGGGCACCGGCACCGGGCCTGGGGCCCGAAGGCGCTCCACCGGGACCGCCCGCGGGACGACCGCCCTCGGGACGCGCCTCGGGGCGCTGGGCCGGACCCGGACGCGGAGCGGGCCTGGGACCCGGCTTGGGGCCGGGGCCGGAGGCCGCCGGGCGGCCGCTGTCGGTGCGGGGTGCCTCGAACCGCGGGGCCTGCACCTGCGGCGGCTGCTGACGCGGCGGCTGCGGGGGCTGGACCGGCGGAGCCGGGGGGACGACCGGCGGGGCCGCCTGCGGCGCGGGGGCCGCGGGGCGAGCCGGTGCGGGACCCGGACGAGGACCCGGCCTGGGGGCCGGTCCCGGCTTGGGGATGGATGTCGACGCCGCGGGGGCGCCGTTTGGCTGGCCGTCTCCCGGCCGAGGTGCCGCCTGAGGCGGCCTGGGGCCTCTGCCCCTGTCGGACGAGCCCTTACTGGGGCCGCCCAAAGCTTCCGTGAGCCTGCGGACTACCGGTGCTTCGATAGTCGAGGACGCCGAACGCACGAACTCGCCCATCTCCTGGAGCTTGGCCATGACGACCTTGCTCTCCACACCGAACTCCTTGGCGAGCTCGTATACCCGGACCTTCGCCACTGCACTCCCTTGTCTCGGCCCGGGAGGCAGTGCCGCCGGACCGTCGTTACGTTGACGTACTCATCGCCGCATGCTCATCAGGCGCTCATAGCTATCTGACCAGCCCATCAAATCGGCGTCCTACATGACAGTCGGTAACCATTTCACCCGATCCTTTCAGCGTGTCGCTCTTCCAGGTGGCCACGCAGCCGCGACAGGTCGAGTGATTCCGCGACGCGAAAAGCACGCGGAAACGCTCGGCGACGCTCTGCGAGTTCGAGACAGCTCAAGGTGGGATGCAGTGAAGCACCACGACCTTGGAGCCGTCTTCGCAGGTCAGGGACGATAACGCCCTCGACCACCACCAGGCGGAGCAGCTCGGAGGAAACCGTGCGAACCCGGCACCCCACACATGTTCTCAGTGGGGCAGCCTGGCCACCATATTCCAGCTTACCGTGTGGGCGCATCTGCGGGACCGGCCGCGTCCCCCGGCTGGGTGTCGGGACGGATGTCGATCCGCCAGCCGGTGAGGCGGGCGGCCAGCCGGGCGTTCTGCCCCTCCTTGCCGATGGCCAGGGAGAGCTGGTAGTCCGGCACGGTCACGCGCGCGGCGCGGCCGTCGAAGTCGATCACCTCTACGTGGGAAACACGGGCCGGCGACAGTGCATTCCCCACGAAATCCGCGGGATCCTCCGACCAGTCGATGATGTCGATCTTCTCGCCGTGCAGTTCCGTCATCACGTTGCGTACCCGCGAGCCCATCGGGCCGATGCAGGCGCCCTTGGCGTTCACCCCCGGGCGCCGCGACCTGACCGCGAGCTTGGTGCGGTGACCGGCCTCGCGGGCGACGGCGGCGATCTCGACCGTGCCGTCGGCGATCTCGGGCACCTCCAGCGCGAAGAGCTTCTTCACCAGGCCGGGGTGGGTGCGCGACAGGGTCACCGAGGGGCCCTTGTGGCCCTTCTTGACCTGCACCACGTAGCAGCGGATGCGGTCGCCGTGGACGTACTCCTCGCCCGGGACCTGCTCGCTGTGCGGCAGCACCGCCTCGATCTTGCCCAGGTCGACCAGGACCACCCTCGGGTCCTTGCCCTGCTGGATGACTCCCGCCACCAGCTCGCCCTCGCGGCTGGCGAACTCGCCGAAGTTGATCTCGTCCTCGGCGTCGCGCAGCTGCTGCAGGATGACCTGCTTGGCGGTGGTCGCGGCGATGCGGCTGAAGTTGCCCGGGGTGTCGTCGAACTCCCTGAGCACCTCCCCGCTCTCGTCGTCGAGCTCGGCGGCGAAGATTGTCACGTGCCCGGACTTGCGGTCGAGCTCGGCGCGCGCCTTGGCCGCCGCTCCCTCGCTCCGGAAATATGCGATCAGCAGCGCGTCCTCGATCGCCTTGACGACCAGGTCGAAGGAGATGTCCTTCTCCCGCTCCAGGCTGCGCAGGACGCTCATGTCGATGTCCACGAGGCTTCCCCCTTAGCCCTCGTCGCCGTCTTCGCCGTCGTCTTCGGCGTCGTCGAGCCGGCGGAATTCCACCTGCACCCGTCCTCGGGTCAGGTCCTCATAGTCGATGCGGCGCGGCGCGCCGTCGACGTCCAGCTCCACGCCGGTCTCGTCGGTGGCGACGATCCGGCCCTCCACGGCACTGCCGTCCCTCAGGTCGGCCTTGACCAGCCTCTTCACCGCGCGGCGCCAGTGGCGCGGCTCGGTGAGGGGGCGGTCGACCCCCGGAGAGGAGACCTCCAGCACGTACGGGGTGGACCCCATCGCCTCGTCGGCGTCCAGCGTCGCGGAGACGGCGTGGCTGACCTCCGCGACGTCGTCGAGGCTCACGCCTCCGTCACGATCGACCACGACACGCAGCAGCCGCCGCTTGCCCGCGGGGGTGACCGTGACGTCCTCCAAGTCGAGCCCCTCGGCTCCGACGACAGGTTCCAGAAGCTCTATCAGGCGGTCGCGGGATGTGGCGCTGCCCATGCCGACCTCCCATTGTCACGATCTCAGCCGGGCGGACCTCGCCCATGCGATTAACCAGCCTATCCACACCAGGGCGTGGAAACAGCGCCACTCGGTGTGGCGATGCCGCCCGAGAAGCGAGGTGAGTGCCATTATTCCAAGCCCGTACGATGCTAAGTGCGTCAGCTGCCGACACAGAACCGGAGGTCGTCGTGCGTTCCGTCTCCCGGCGCGCCCTGCTGCGGGGTGGCGCCCTCGGGGTAGCGGCCGTGACGGCCGCGGGATGCGCCTCCGAGGAGCCCGTGCCCCCCGTGGCCGCGCCGCCCGACCCCGAGACCCTGCTCCTGCGTGAGCTGATCGCGGGCAAGGAGCGAACCGTCGCCCTGTACGCCTCGGCGGCCTCGGCCCGGCTCGAACCCTTCAGGCAGCGCCACGAGACCCATCTGGCCGAGCTGCGCCGCCGCCTCCCGCCCGCACCGCCCGCACCACCGGCTTCGACGCCCGTGCCGTCGCCCACCCCCTCGCCGTCGGGGAGCGCGGCCCAGGGCGGCCGCGCGTCGGTGCGGACCCTGCGGGACCTGGAACGCAGGGCCGCGGCGCTGCGCACCCGCCAGATCGAGGGGGTGTCGCCCCCGCTGGCCCAGTTGCTCGCCTCCATCGGCGCCTGCGAGGCCGCGCACGCCCTGGCCCTGTCGAGGTCGCTGTGAGGGGCGGCGCCTCGGGGGCCGGGACCGGGGCCGACCAGGGGCTCGGCACGGCGCTGGCGGCCGAGCACGCCGCCGTGTACGCCTACGGGGTCATCGCGGCCAGGACCACCGGCAGGCTGCGCACGACGACGACGGCGGCCTACAACGCCCACCGCGCCCGGCGCGACCGGCTCCGCACCATGATCATCGCCGCGGGCGGCACGCCCACGGAGCCGAAGGCGGCCTACGAGCTCCCCGTCACGCCGTCGAGCGCGGCACAGGCGGTGGAGCTGGCCGTGCTGGTCGAGCGGGGGGTGACCGGCGCCTACCTGGAGCTGGCGGCGTCCCCGGACCCGGCCCTGCGCAGGATGGCCGCGCTGGCCATGCAGGAGTGCGTCGTCCGCTCCTACGGCCTGCGCCCCGAGATCGAGGCCTTCCCCGGCATGCCGCCCCGGACGGCGCCCGAACCCACCGTCATTCCCACGGCCACCCCCGCGGTGCCCCCGTCCCAGTGACGTTTTCCGTGGTTTTTCCCGGATGACCACCTTCCGGCGGAAGGACGGGAACCGGGCTGGTCAGCGCGCAAAACGATCTTCAGCCGGGTTCCCGGGTTCGCGAATCATGATTCAGACGCGCTTTCGAACATGTTTGCACCGCGTCTGCCGGGTAGCTGGATTTCGCTGAACACGCCTAAGGAGGAAGCAATGGGCTGGGGATACCGGAAATCCATGAAGTTCGGTCCGTTCCGTCTTAACCTTTCGCGCGGCGGAGTGGGTCACAGCTGGGGGAACCGCGCCTTCAGGGTCACCAAGACGGCCGATGGGCGCCGCACGCTGAGCGTCAACCTTCCCGGCGGCTTCCACTGGCGCAAGACGCTCAGTAGCAACAGCAGCCGTCGCTGATGGGCATCACCCGGGAACCCTTCGCGAACGCCGCTCGTTCTCATGACACGACGCGAGATTTCGGGGAGTCCGGGGAGAGGGCAATGGGCTGGGGATACAGAAAGTCGATCAAAGTCGGTCCCTTCAGGATCGACCTGTCCCCGCGAGGGATCGGCCACAGCTTCGGCAACCGCCGGTTCCACGTCAGCAGGACTCCTGACGGTCGCAGGTACGTGACCGTCAACCTGCCCGGCGGTTTCCACGTGGGCAAGGCGATCGGCCGGAGCTCCCGGCGTCACCACTACCACTACTGACGCGGGGCCATATACGTGAGAGAGCGGCCCGCCCCCTTCGAAGGGGGCGGGCCGCTCTTCGCGCTTTCCGGGTCATCTTCGCGCTTTCCGGGTCACACGCCTTGCGACGGCGTCCGGGACCGCCTTCGGCGGGGCGGCCCGGGGCGGCCCGGTCTCAGGGGCGGACGGCCCGGCGACGCCCGTGATCGCCTTCGGCGGGGGGCGGAGCCGGGATCATTCCCGGCAGGCCGCCACGACGCGCTCCACGGCCTCGGCGAGGGGGATCTCCTCCTTGGTGCCGGTGGCGCGGTCGCGCAGCTCCCCGACGCCCTGGGTGAGCCCGCGGCCGACGATCAGGATCGTCGGCATGCCGAGCAGCTCGGCGTCCTTGAACTTCACTCCCGGCGAGACGCCGGGGCGGTCGTCCACCAGGACGCGCAGCCCGCGGCCCTCCAGCTCCTCGGCGATCCGGGTGGCGGCCTCGACCTGGCCGTCCTTGCCGGTGCCCACGATGTGGACGTCGGCGGGGGCGATCTCGCGGGGCCAGACCAGCCCGAGCTCGTCGTGCCGCTGCTCGGCCAGCACCGCCACGGCCCGGGAGACACCGATGCCGTAGGAGCCCATCGTGACGCGGACCGGCTTGCCGTCGGGGCCGAGGGCGTCGAGCTTCGCGGCGTCGGCGTACTTGCGGCCGAGCTGGAAGATGTGGCCGATCTCGATGCCGCGGTCGATGGACAGGCCGGAGCCGCAGACCGGGCAGTCGTCGCCCGCGCGGACCTCGGCGGCCTCGATGGTGCCGTCGGCGACGAAGTCACGGCCGGCGACGACGTCCGCGGCGTGCTTGCCGGGCTCGTTGGCGCCGGTCACCCAGGCGCTGCCGTCGACCACGCGGGGGTCGACGAGGTAGCGGACGCCCAGTTCCTTGAGGACCTGGGGACCGATGTAGCCGCGGACCAGGCCGGGGTGTTTCGCGAAGTCCTCGGCCTCGAAAATGGCGGGCTCGCCGGGGGCCAGGGAGGCCTCCAGCCGCTTGAAGTCGACCTCGCGGTCGCCGGGGACGCCGACGATCAGGGTCTCGGTCTTGCCCGAGCCGGGGACGGTCACCTTGACCACGATGTTCTTGAGCGTCTGGGCGGCGGTGACGCCGAGGCCGTGGTGCTCGTTGACGTGGTCGACCAGCGACTCGATGGTCGGGGTGTCGGGGGTGTCGAGCACCCGCATGACGGGCCGCTCGCCGGTGATCGCGGGCGGCGCGGGGGTGACGACGGCCTCGGCGTTGGCCGCGTAGCCGCAGTTGTGGCAGGCCACGAAGGTGTCCTCGCCGGTTTCGGCGGGGGCGAGGAACTCCTCGGAGGCCGAGCCGCCCATCGCCCCGGAGGTGGCGAAACAGATCTTGTACGTGATGCCGAGCCGGTCGAAGGTCTTGATGTAGGTCTCGCGGTGGCGCTCGTAGGAGCGCTTGAGACCGTCGTCGTCGAGGTCGAAGGAGTAGGAGTCCTTCATGACGAACTCGCGCCCGCGCAGGATGCCGGCCCGGGGACGGGCCTCGTCGCGATACTTGGTCTGGATCTGGTAGAGGGTCACCGGATAGTCCTTGTAGGAGGCGTACTCCCCCTTGACCATGTCGGTGAACATCTCCTCGTGGGTGGGACCGAGGAGATAGTCGGCGCCCTTGCGGTCCTTGAGGCGGAAGAGCGTGTCGCCGTACTCGGTCCAGCGGCCGGTCGCCTCGTAGTATTCGCGGGGCAGCAGGGCGGGGAAGAGCACCTCCTGGCCGCCCATGCGGTTCATCTCCTCGCGCACGACGCGCGTGACGTTCTCCAGGACCGTCTTGCCGAGCGGCAGCCAGGAGTAGACGCCGGGTGCGACACGGCGGACGTAACCGGCGCGGACGAGCAGCTTGTGGCTCGGGACTTCCGCGTCTGCCGGGTCGTCCCTCAGCGTTCGAAGAAACAGCGACGACATGCGCAGCAGCACGGCTACTCCTAGCTAGCGAGGTTCGATGTTCTACAGGCTATCGAGTCCCGCAAGCCGATTGTCTGTGGTTGGCCGCTTCCAGGCCCGCTTCCGGGTCCGGTGGCGGGGCCTCAGAGGCCGGTGAGGAAAACGAAGTACGAGGCGCCGAGGACCAGCGCGATCAGCGCGGAGCAGGCCCGGTCGCACCCGCGGCCCAGCGAGACCAGCATCCCCAGCGCGATCGCGACCACCACCACCACGCCCCACGGCCAGAAGCCGGCGACGTGCTCGGGCCCGCCGGGCATGGCCTTGTCGATCCCGTCGAACAGGGCCAGCCCGGCCGCGCCGCCGGCCGCGAGGTCGCCCCAGCGGTCGTAGCGCTTGGCGAGGTAGGACAGGACGCCGATGGCGACGAGGTTCGCGATCATGAGGTTCATCGAGGCGCCGTCGCCGCCGAGGCTCACCAGCCAGGCGTTCTTCGCGAAGATCGTGGCGACCAGCATCGAGAGGATCGGGCCGAACGCGGCCAGAACGCTGGAGAGGACCGCCCAGCCCAGGCCCGCCGCCGTCCGGCCCATGACGACGACGAAGAGGAGGTATGCGTACGGATGGTAAAGCGCGTACAGCAGCTCGGGCCCGTAGGCCAGCAGCGCTCCGACGCCCCCGAGCAGCATCCCCACGAAAAGGGAGAGGACCATATGCCGGAGAATTGCGCGATCCCGGCGGTCTCCCGCTACGAAGTCAAGCGTGTAGTTACGTTCCACCAAAGCCACTGATCCCCCGATCACATTTGCTAGTGGCTATCAGCAGTGTATCTGACCTGGGGAAACATCTCGAACGTGTCAAGTTTACAAAGCGGCCGGCGCTTGATCACGATAAAACTCGGCGAGCGCTCGATCGCGTTTTCGCCGCGAGCCTTTCCATGATTCTCTCCGGGGGGCGGCCGGATCTCCGCGACGCCGTCCGCCCCTTTCCCGCCCGGAATCCGGATTCCCGTGGCCGTCACGGAGAACCGGGAAACCGCAGGGGCGCGTCCCGCCCGTCGCCCGCAGGGCGGCCCGCGCGCGAGGCGGCGTCACCGGCTCGGCCGTCCGGGGGCGTCAGCCACCGAGAAGGATCTCCCAGGGGTGGCGGGACGTGGTCCTGCGGGTGGTGTCGAGCGCCTCTCCGAGGCGGCGCAGCCCGGCCCTGCCGGGGAAGCGCTCGCGGCGCACGGGGTCGACGGCGCGCAGGACGAACGGAACGCCCATGACGTCCAGGGTGGCGTCCCCCGCCGTGGCGGGGCCGGAGCGGGTGACCAGCGCGCCGGGACAGCCCGGATCATGGACGTGCCTGGCCAGGACGGCGGCGATGTCGGCGGCGCCGGGACCGTCGCGCCACTCGATGTGCCAGCCGTGGTCGGCCCCGCGCCACCAGGTCAGGTCGCGGCAGGACTCCATGAGCTCCGACTCTCCCGCGAGCGCGGCCATCACCCGCCCGAACGCCTCGTACGGGAGCCCGCATGGCGGTCGGCTCTCACCGAAGACGCCGGAAGCCCCGGAAGCCCCGGAAGCGTCGAGAGTGCCGGAGGAGGTGGCAGGGCGTCCTGGCCGGTGTGGTCCTCTCGCGTCCTGGAGCGGACCGTCCTTCGGACGCCGGGCACTCGCTTTGCGGCGCTTCTCCGCTCCTGAACTCACGAGAACCAACTGTGATCCGCCGGGCTTGTCCCCGCAAGTGCTGATTCGGTACCCGGACTCACGCCACGGGGGAGGCCGAACCGGCCGGGACCTCGGAGTCGCTCCGGACCTCGGCCGGAACCCCGGGGTCGCCCGGCGCCCCGACCGGCGTCCCGGCCGGCACGACGGCGTCGCGCCGCGCCCTGGCCGCCAGGGCCGCGTTGCGCCGCGCCTCGGCGAGCACGGCGCGGAAGAAGTCGGCGTAGCCGCGCTGCACGAACGCCCCGTACCGCTGGACCTCCGGGTGCCGCTCGCGCAGCCGGTGAAGGGGGACGTTCATCGCCGCGTGGTGCTCGATGTGCAGGTTGTTGCCGTTGGTGTACCAGGTGCTGAACCAGCCTCCGGTGATCGACCGGGTGTTGCGGAGCACGTCGGTGGTGTCGTTGTCGCACAGCACGTGCTCGGGGAGCTCGACCAGGAAGTGCAGCGGTACCGCGACCAGCAGCAGGGGCAGCAGCCACAGCCGCGCCACGATCCCGGCGTGCCCGCCGGCCGCCAGGGCCACGACCGCGAGCACGAGCAGGCCCAGCCCCACGTGCTCGGCCACGATGCGGCGACGCATCCTGGGCGCGATCGAGCCGAAGGCGTAGCGCCACCTGCCGCTCGCGGCGCGCACGCAGTCGCCGAGCACGTCGGCGATCCGCCGGTAGTCGAACGTGCCCCGCAGCAGCAGGCCCGGGGTCAGCGGCGCCCGGGTGTCGAAGCCGAAGAACTCGGTGTCCCCCGGCGTCCCCAGGGCGCGGTGGTGCTGCAGGTGCCTGATCCGGTAGTGGCTGTAGACCACCAGCAGCGGGAGCCCCAGGGGCACCCCGACGATCCGGTGCAGGCGCGCGCTCCGGAAGGCCGCGTGGTGCAGGCACTGGTGCTGCAGCTCGACCGCGTGGGTGAACATGGCGCCCAGCAGCACGATCCCGGCCACCACCGCCAGCGGGTGGTCCGAGAGCGCCAGCCATCCTCCGCACCCGGTCAGGGCGGCGAGCAGGGCAAGCTTGCCCCAGAAGATCCACTCGTCGCGCCGGCCGACCGAGCTCCTCCGGTAGAGCAGCACCGGCCCCGGGAGCGGTGTCTCGGCTACTTCAGTCATCAGGTCCATCTCCAAGAATCGATCGTGGTCATCACGGCCCGTCCGCCCGCGCGGCGGAGGGGTCAGCGGCCGCTGAGCACGACGACGTGGGTGCCGCCGGCCGCGAGGGTCTCCGCCCGGCCCAGCAGCCCGGCCAGCGCCACCGCTCCCGCCGCCGTGGGCGTGGGGCCGTGGACGGCCAGGGCGTCCCGCGCCCGGAGCAGTTCCGCGTCGCTCGCGCCGAGCACCTCGCCGCCGCAGAGCCGGATCGCGTCCATCGCCGCGGCGCCCTGCAACGCGTGCCAGTTGACCAGCGGCTGGTTGTGGTCCGTCGTGGAGACCGCCTCCGGCGCCAGCGGCAGGTACTCCCCCGGCCAGCTGGTCACGATCGGGTTGTTGCCGGCCGAGCCGACGCCCACGATCCGGGTGGGCCAGCCCAGCGCGACCAGGCGCCGGTGTACGGCGATCGCCGTGGTGCCGTTGCCGACCGGCAGCCAGATGGTGTGCGGGGGCTCGTCCAGCCCGGCGGCGAGGGCGTCGACGACCTCGCCGTGGCCCGCCAGCACCTGGGGCTCGCAGGGGCCGTCGACGTTGCCGTCGAGCGCCCCCCTCTCGGCGGCGATCCTCCGTGAGGCGTCCACCGCCTCCTCGTAACTGCCGTCGACGAGGACCACCCGGGCACCCAGGGCGCGCATGGCGGCGCCGCCGTCGCTCCAGCCGGAGGGGAGCACGACGGTGACGGCGAGCCCGGCGGCGGCACCCGCGGCGGCCGCCGCGCGACCGTAGTTCCCGCAGGTGGCGACCACCACGTCCCGGTATCCGGCTTCCAGCGCGTGGCGGACGACGGCGCGGGCGGCCGGCTCCTTGTGGCTGCCGGAGGCGTAGCGGGTCTCGTCCTTGACCAGGACGCGGACGCCGGGGACGAGCCCGTACGCCTCGACCAGCGGGGTCTCCCCGGCGTGCTGGGGGAACGGCTTGGAGAGGGCGGCGGGCGGGGAGGTGATGCTGTCGAGCGTCACGGGGGATCCTTCGTGCGGGTGGGCGTGCGGGCGGGGCGGGACGGCGGGCGGGACGTGAGGATTCGGCGCGGCGTGATCGACCGGGCCTGTCCGGGCGGGGATCCCCGCCCGGACAGGTGACGGCGTGTCAGGGACGTGTGGTGGCCAGCAGCTCGTCGGCGTGGCGCTGCATGGTGTCCCGGTCGCCGAGCCTGGCGGGCGGCAGGGCGTCGGGAAGCTCGTCCTCCAGGAACCGCAGCCGCCGGTGGAACCAGCCGCGTACCGCCCAGGCCAGCTGGACGAGCCCGCTGACGACGATCAGCAGCGCGAGGCCTCGGCCGGGCCCGGTGCCCAGCAGCGGGCCGACGGAGCCCGCGAGCGCGCCCCCGGATTCCAGCAGGGGCCGGAACACGTGGTCGGCGAGCGGCCCCACCACCAGGAAGCCCAGCGGCATGGTCAGCATCATCACCGTGATGAAGATCGACAGCACCCGGCCCTGCAGCTCCAGGCCGACCTTGGTCTGCAGCAGCGCGATCCAGTGCCCGTTGATGAGGGACTCGGTGAAGGAGAGGACGAACATGCCCGCGACCGCGAACCAAGGGGCCGTGCCGAGGCCGACGAAGGCCATCGCGACGCTCGCGACCCCCATGAAGAAGATCATTCCCTCGGTACGGCGGCGGGTGCCGCCCCACAGGCTCATGGTGAGCGCCCCCAGCAGGCCGCCCACCCCGCCCGCGGACAGCACCAGCCCGAGAGCCTGCTCGGACTGCTCGATCAGGATCATCGGCGTGATCACCGCGAAGCCCAGCGTGTAGAAGAGGTGGTCGATGACGAAGAAGCGCAGCGCGATCCGCAGGCCCGGCCTGCGGGCGACGTAGCGCCAGCCGTTGGCGATCTCCGTCCCGAACGACTCCTCGCGCCTGCGGAACATCCGGTCGGGGAACCGCACGGCCAGCAGGGTGCCCGCCCCGACCAGGAAGGTCGCCGCGTCCACCAGCAGCACGCCCCGGACCCCGATGACGCCGATCAGGCCCGCCCCGAGCATCGGGGCGAACACCGCCCCGGCGCCGGTGCCCAGCTGGGCGATGCCGTTGGCGTGGCCGAGATAGCGTTTGGGGACGATCTGGGCCACCGCGGCCAGGTAGGCCGGGCGCTGGAAGGCGCCCGCCAGCGAGGTCAGCGCGAGTGCGACGTACACCTGCCACATCTCCAGCCGGCCGCTGAAGAGCAGGACGGCCAGTACGGCGGTGGCCAGACCCGACGCCGAGTCGGCCGCCAGCATGACGCGCCGCCGGTCCCAGCGGTCCGCGACGGCGCCCGCGACCGGGCCGGCGAGGATTCCCGGCAGCAGTCCCACCGCGGACATCACCCCGAACGCGGTGACGTCGCCGGTGCGCTGGTAGACCCAGATGCTGAGGACCAGCGTGCTCAGGCCGCTGCCCACCAGGGAGACGAACTGGCCGAGCGCGACGAGGGCGAATATCCCCAGGCTGGGGGCCGCGGCACCGCCGCGCCCCGCGCCACCGGCACCCCGGCCGGTGTCCTCGGCACCCCGGCCGGTGCCCTCGGCACCCCGGCCGGTGCCCTCGGTGCCCCGTCGCGGGTCGTCGGTGTCGTCGGCCTCGCCCGGGACTTCACGAGGAGAAAGGGGTACGGGCTCCAGCCAGCGCCGGGCGGCGGTGTCGATCACCTCGGCGACCTCGGGGGCCTGGTGCTTGACGAAGAAGTGGCCGCCGCCGGGGAGCACGGAGAGCTCGACGCTCTCAGAGAAGTGCGCCCACTCCCGGTGGCGTTCCTGGTAGAGCTCGGTCACCCGGTCGCGCTCCCCCACCAGGCTGAGGATCGGCGAGCGCAGCCTGCGGTACCCGGTCCCGGTGAACGCGGCGGTGAAGTACTCCTCCGCGTCCCGGGCGTCGTGCCGCACGTTGCGCAGGGCGAACGCCTGCTCGGCCGGGTCCTGGAGCTCGGTGAAGCCGCCCCGGGCCCGCAGGAAGGACAGGTACTCGCGGTCGGAGGTGAGGCGGTCGACGGGCAGCACCCGGTAGACCCAGTCGAAGAACCGGCCGGGCAGCCGGGCCGTGGGGAAGCTCGCGCCGAGCACCGTGCCGAGCACCCGCACCCCGGCCTCCTCCGCCTGCCGGGCCACCTCGACGGTGAGCGCCGTGCCCATGCAGTGCCCGTACAGCACGACCGGGCCGGGGATCTCGCGCATCTCGGCCACCACGAGGGCCGCGAGCTCCTCGCACGGCAGCAGCGGCTCGTCCGGGCGGCTGATGTCGTGGCCGGGCAGCTCCACGGCGTACAGGACGCTGTCCTTCGGCAGTGCCTCGGCCAGCGGGTGGTAACTGACGGCCTGCCCGCCCGAGTAGGGGACGCAGACCGCGGTGAAGGCCACGTCGCCCGGCGCGGGGTCGCCGGACAGGCGGCGCAGCAGGCGGCCCGCGTCCGCGGGGCCGGTTCCCTCCGCGCGGGCGTCGAGCAGGGCGGCGAGCTGGGCGACGGTCGGGTTCTGGTACAGGTCGATCACGCGCAGCGCCGGGTCGATCCGCCGGACCAGGCGCAGGGCGCTGAAGGAGTCGCCGCCCAGGGCGAAGAAGGTGTCGTTCCCGCCCACCCGCTCGACCTGGAGGACCTCCGACCACACCTCGGCGATCCGGATCTCGGTGGGCGTGGCGGGCCGGACGTGGCGGGAGGCGTCGGCGCCCTCCGGCGGGGCGGGCAGGGCGCGGCGGTCGAGCTTGCCGTTGGGGGTGAGCGGCAGCGAGGTCAGGGAGACGATGCGGGCGGGCACCATGTGGGCGGGCAGGACCTCCGCGAGGTCACGGCGCAGGCCCGCCTCGTCGGTCACCTCGCCCGGCCCGGTCGTCACGTACCCGATCAGCTGGGCGGTCCCGCCGGCGAGGTCGTGCACGGCGGCCGCGCAGGCGAGGACGCCGGGGCGGGCCCCGAGAGCCGCCTCCACCTCGCCCAGCTCGATCCGGTAGCCGTTGACCTTGACCTGGTCGTCGAGGCGGCCCAGGAACTCCAGCGTCCCGTCGGCGCGGTACCTGGCGCCGTCCCCGGTCCGGTACATGCGCGCGCCCGGCACGAAGGGGTCGTCGAGGAAGCGTTCCGCGGTCAGCTCGGGCCGGCCGTGGTAGCCGGCGGCCACGCCGTCGCCGCCCAGGTACAGCTCGCCGACGACACCGGGCGGCACCGGCGAACGCCCGGCGTCCAGCACGTACGCCCGGTTGTTGGCGAAGGGCCTGCCGATGGGCAGGGGCGCCTCGGCGGGCATGCCGTCCGTGTCGCCGTCGAAGTACACGTTGTCGACGGTGACCTCGGTGACGCCGTACGCGTTCACCACCCTGCCCCCGGGCCCGACGAGGCGCCGCGCCTGCCGGTACTCGCGCACGTGCCACTTCTCGCCGCCGCCGATGAGGAGCCGGACGAAGTCCAGCGTGGCGCCGACGGCCTCCGCGTGGGAGAGCAGCCCGCGCAGGACGGCGGGGACGAGCTCGGTGCACCGCACGTTCTCGCGGCGCATGAGGTCCAGCAGCGCGGCCGGTTCCAGGAGCGCCTCCCGGGGGACCACGACGAGCCGCCCTCCCGTGCACAGGGCGCGCAGCGTCTCGCCGACGAACATGTCGAAGGAGAAGCTGGCCGCCTGCTGGTAGGTCCACTCGGGGCTCAGGTGGTAGTCGTGCCGCCACATGTGCACGGCGTGCACCAGATGGCGGTGCGTCACCACCACGCCCTTGGCGCGGCCGGTGGAACCGGAGGTGTAGATGACGTACGCCGGGTCGTCGGGACCGCAGGAGGGGGCGAGGTCGGTGTCCGGGAGCAGGGAGATCGCCGTGTCCTCGGTGTCCAGGGTGAGGACCCGCGGCCATGCCCCGTCTTCGGGTTCGCCGGATGACGGCGGGGCGAGGCCGGTGCGGGTGAGCAGGACGGCGGCGCCGCTGTCCCGGAGCATGTAGCGCAGCCGCTCGGCCGGGTAGGCGGGGTCCAGCGGGACGTAGGCCGCGCCGGACTTGAGGACGGCCCACATCGCGACGAACAGCTCCACCCCCCGGTCCAGGCAGATGGCGACCAGGGAACCCGGACCGGCGCCGCGCTCCCCCAGGGCGCGGGCCAGGCGGTTGGCGCGGGCGTTGAGCTCGCCGTAGGTGACGGTGGTCCCGTCGTGGGTCAGCGCGGGCGCCTCGGGGGTCGCCGAGGCGTGCGCCTCGAAGAGGCGGTGCACCGGCAGGCCGGTGGGCCGCTCCACGCGGAAGTCGTTCCACGTGTGGAGGATCCGGTGGCGTTCGGCGCCGGACAGCAGCGGCAGTTCCTCGACGCAGCGGTCCGCGGACCGGGCGGCGGCGTCCAGGAGGGTGAGGAGCTGGTCCAGCAGGCGGTCCACGGTCGCCGGGTCGAACAGCTCGGTGGCGAAGTCCGCGTTGAGCACCGGGCCGTCGGCCGGGAAGTCCAGCCCGATCGACAGGTCGACCATCCCGGCCGCGGGCGCGGTGTCACCCGCGTACCGCCAGCGCACCCCGGCCTCCTCCACACCGCCCGAGGGGGTGTTGTGGACCGTGAGCATCACGGGGCCGAACGGGTTGCGGTTGAGCGCGGGCGCGAGCCCCAGCAGGGCGGGCAGGGCGGGGAGCGGCAGCTCCTGGTGGTCCAGGTCGGAGACGGTGTCGCGCCGTACCGCCGCCAGCAGTTCCGCGAAGGTGGTGCGCGCGGAGAGGTCGCCGCGCAGCGGGAGGATGTTGAGCAGCGGGCCGACGGCCCTCTCCTCGTCCAGGCTGCCACGGCAGGCCACCGGCGCGAGAACGGTGATGTCCTCGCGGCCCGTGACACGCCACACCAGGGTCCGCACACCGGCGAGCAGGACCATGAACAGGCTCGCGCCGTGGTCGCGGCCGACGGTCTCCAGCCGTTCCAGGAGCCCCTCGGGCAGCGGGCGGGCGACCCGGTCGGTGCGGTAGGTCCGGGTGGCGGGGCGGGGGCGGTCCGCGGGCAGCTCGACCCCGAGATCGGCTCCCTCCAGGCGGCGGCGCCAGTACGCGGCGAGCGAGGGCCGGGCCTCCCGCCCGGCGCGGGCGGCCGCCAGGCTGGAGAAGTCCGCCCCCGGGGCGGGGAGGCGGGCCGGGGTGCCGGTGCGGGCCGCGCGGTACAGCTCGGCGAGGTCGGTGAGCACCACCCCGGCCGACCAGCCGTCGAAGGCCGTGTGGTGGACGACGAGCAGCAGTTCGTGGCGGTCTTCGGCCGTCCGCAGGAGGGTGGCGCGAAGCAGCGGTCCCCTCGCGAGGTCGAACGGCTCGGCGACGGCCCGGCGGCGGATCGCCTCCGCCTCGTCCCCGTCCCCGTCCCCGTCCGGCGCGTCGGCCTCGTCGAGCCTCACGGGGCCCGCGAGGTTCGGCGGGTCGATGACGGTGACCGGCCGGCCGTCCTCGCCGACCGGGTACCGGGAGCGCAGGATCGCGTGCCGTACGGTGAGCGCGTCCAGCGCGGCACGCAGCGCGGCGATGTCCAGCGGGCCGGTCAGGCGGTAGCGGATGCCGAGGTTGTGGACCGGGTTCTCGCCGTAGAGCTGCTCCGCCATCCAGAAGTCGGCCTGCAGGGGGTGGGCGCCGTTTCCCTGCCTTCCCTGCCTTCCCTGCCTTCCCTGTCTTCCACCTCGCCGTTCACCGGCGAGCGGTCCTCGTTCGCGGGGTGCCCGCCACCCGAGGCGGAGTTCGCGGGGTGCCCGTCCCCCGAGGCGAGGAGCTCCCGGGCGACGGCGGCCACGAGTCCGGAGACGGTGGGGGCCGCGTAGAAGTCGGCGAGGGTGAGCTCGACACGGTGAACGCCGCGAAGCCTGGTGAGCACCCGCACGGCGGCGAGCGAGTCGCCGCCCAGCGAGAAGAAGTCCCGGTCGCCGCCGATGTCGTGACGGCCGAGGACCTCCGCCCAGATCGCGGTGACGGCGCCGGGGAGTCCCCGCCCGCCGCCTTCCCCGCTGCTTTCAGCGTCGCGGGAGGTCGCGGGGTCTCCTCCGGGGAGCGTGCCGGGCCCGCTCACCGCGGGGGTCGCCCCGCCGATCAGCGCCGCCCGGTCCACCTTGCCCTGGACGGTGACCGGGAAGGAGGGGTGGAAGGTGAAGGAGGCGGGCACCATGTGCGCCGGCAGCGACCGCCCGAGCTCCCTCCGGAGGAACTCGGCGGACGGCACCTCTCCAGGCACCTCCCCGGGCGCCCCCGACGCCAGGTCGGCGGTCTCCGTGAGCAGGTGGGCCGCGAGCCTCGGCGCTCCGGGGATCCGCTCGTCGAGCCCCACCACGGCGTCGCGGACCCCCGGCAGGCCGCACAGGGCGGACTCGATCTCGCCGAGCTCGACCCGGAAGCCACGGATCTTGACCTGGTGGTCGTCGCGGCCCAGGAACACCAGCGAGCCGTCGTCGCCCCGCCGTACACGGTCGCCGGTGCGGTACCAGGCCGTCTGACGCCCGGCGAGCTCGCCGGAGGTCCGGCCCGGGTGAAAGCGTTCGGCGGTGGCCTCCGGACGGCCGAGATAGCCGAGTGCCACCGTGGGGCCGCCGATGTGCAGCTCCCCCTCCGCGCCCGGGGGGACGGGGGCGCCGTCGGGCCCGGCGACCAGGCACAGCACGCCCGGGATCGGGAAGCCGATGGGCACCGGCCCCTCCCCGTCCCAGTGGCCGAGGTCGGCGACCGTGGCGACCACGGTGGTCTCGGTGGGCCCGTAGGTGTTCAGCAGGCGGGCCCCCGCGCCGGGACCGCACCGCCAGGCCCGTACCGCCTCGGGCCGCGCCCGCTCGCCACCGATGATCACGAGGCGCAGGGCGGGCGGCCACCGCAGGCCCGGATCGGGCAGGGCCTCGACGAGTTCGTGCCAGTACGCGGTGGGCAGGTCGAGCACGGTGACGCCGAGCTCGCGGCAGCGCTCGAGCAGCAGGTCGGGGCGGCTGATCATGTCGTCGTCGCGTACCACCACGGTCGCGCCGCGGGTGAGCGCGGGGAAGATCTCCTCCACGCTGGCGTCGAAGCCGAGCGAGGCGAACTGCAGGATCCGGTCGGCGCCGGTGAGGCCGTACGTCTCCACGGCGGCCTCGCAGAAGTGGGCCAGGGCCCGGCCGGGCACCGCGACGCCCTTGGGCCGGCCGGTGGAGCCCGAGGTGAAGATGACGTAGGCGGCGTCCTCGGGACGATCGGCCCGGGACTCGTCCCCCGGTTCCTCACCGGTGACGTCGGTGACGTCGATGTCGTCGGTGACGTCGATGTCGTCGGTGACGTCGGTGACGTCGGTGTCGAGGAACAGCGGGTGCGCGGCGGGGGGCAGCGCCGCTCGCAGCGAGGTGGTGGTGACCGTGACCCGCAGCCCCGCCTCCTCGGCCATGACGGCCAGGCGCTCGGCGGGATAGGCCGGGTCGAGGGGTACGTAACCGGCTCCCGCCCCCAGGATCCCGAGCATCGCGACGATCGCGTCCGCTCCCCGGGGCAGCAGGAGGCCGACCAGATCGCCCTCGCCGACCCCGGCGGAGCCGCGGAGCCGACGGGCGAGCGCGCCGGCCCGGCCGACCAGCCCGGCGTAGCTCAGCGTGCCCGACGCGTCCACGACGGCGGGCGCGTCAGGGGCCTGGCGGGCTCTCGCCTCGACGGCCTCCAGGATCCACCGCGCGCCTCGCGAATCGGACGGGTGGGGGCGAGGGGCGTGGGATGCGGCGGGGACGGCGTCGTCCCGGACCGGGGAGAGCATGAGTGGGGGCGGCCTCTCGTGACAGAACTTGACCGTCCGCTTACACAGGAGTGATCACAGGCGGTAACGCAGCAGCGATCCTGCTCTCGCCCGATGAACAGGAAAGGTCACAAACGTGATGTTCCAGCCGACACCGCATGACATTTGGATCAAGCGCCCGTCGTTCCCCGGCGGACGATTCGATCATGTCGGCGCGTGAGTCTGGCGGGCCGCCCCCGGGTGATACAGAATCGAGCAGGGCATCGCGTTCATGACATCCAACGCCGAGGAGGCGACATGTCACTGCGAGTCGCGATCGTGGGGTCAGGACCCGCCGGGATCTACACCGCCGAGGCCCTGACGAAGCAGGCCACCGTGCCTCTCGGGGTGGACGTCCTGGAGCGCCTGCCGACGCCGTACGGGCTGGTGCGCTACGGGGTGGCTCCCGACCACACCTCGATCAAGTCGATAGCGAACTACCTGCGCGGCGTGCTGGAGCTTCCCCAGGTGCGCTTCCTCGGCGGTGTCGAGCTGGGCAAGGACATCGACGTCACCGACCTGCTCGACTGCTACGACGCCGTTGTCTACTGCACCGGCGCGATGGTGGACCGGCGGATGGGCATCCCCGGCGAGGACCTGCCGGGCAGCGTGGCCGCCACCGACTTCGTCAACTGGTACTGCGGCCATCCCGACATGCCCGCCGACCGCTTCGTCCTCGACAGCCCCGAGGTCGCGGTGATCGGCGTGGGCAACGTGGCGGTCGACGTGGTGCGCGTCCTGGCCAAGACGGCCGAGGAACTGCGCGCCACGGACGTGCCCGAGGAGGTGCTGACCCGGCTGGCCGCCAGCGAGGTGAAGACCGTCCACATGATCGGACGCCGGGGGCCCGAGCACGCCAAGTTCACGTTGAAGGAGCTCAGGGAGCTGGGCGAGCTGGCCAACGCGGACGTGCGCGTGCGGCCCGAGGAGTGCGTGGCGGACGTCACGACGGCGTCCCGGCAGGTCCGGGGGAACGTCGAGGTCCTGCGGAGCTGGGCCGGCCGCCCCTCCACGGGCCGCCCCCGGCGGCTGGACGTGCGGTTCTGGATGCGCCCGGTGGAGATCATCGGCGAGGAACGGGTGGAGGGGCTCAAGCTGGAGCGCACCCGGCTGGTGGACGGCCGGGTCGTCGGCACCGGCGAGTTCGAGACCCTCCCGGTCGGCATGGTGCTGCGCTCGGTCGGCTACCGGAGCGTGCCGCTGCCCGGCGTTCCCTTCTCCGAGACCACCATGACCGTGCCGAACGAGGCCGGCCGGGTCCGCGACCGCGAGTACGTCGCGGGCTGGCTCAAGCGGGGCCCCACCGGCGTGATCGGCACCAACAAGTCCGACGCCGCCGAGACGGTCCGCACCCTCCTCGCCGACCTGGCCGGCCGCGATCCGGTACGCCGCGCGGACCTGGACGACCTTCTCGCCGCCCGGGGGGTGTCGCCGATCACCTACGAGCACTGGCTCGCCATCGAGGCGGCCGAGGCGGCCCTGGCCAGATCCCTCGACCGGGGCGAGCGGGTGAAGCTCCTCGGCCTCGCCGCCATGCTCACCGCCCTCGACCGGAAGCCGGGGCCGGAAGAGGACCTGGAGACCGGCTGAGCCTTCCGGAACGGCTGGACCGGCTGGACCGGCCGTGTGCCGGGTACGACCGGTGACCGGGGTGCGTCCGCTTCGGCCCGTCCGTTCGGGCTCGTCCTTCCGTTCGAACCCACACGTCCAGCTCGAACCGGCCCCGCCCGGACCGGGCACGTCCAGGAGGAACACCAGCATGCGCGTCACGCTCGCCGACCCGTCCGCCCTGATCCCGGATTTCGAGCGGACCCACGGCGAACAGTCCGCGCTGTACCCGTACCGGCCGGTCGAGTGGCAGCCCGTGCACACGGTCTACGTACCGGCCGACCGGTTCGACGCCGCGACGACGCGGGAGTGGGGGGACGCCGCGCTGGAACTGGTCCGGCGGCACCTGCCGGAGGCCGACCTGGCGGCGATCCTCGGCGCGACTCCCGGTGTGGCTCCCGACATGACTTCCGGCGCGGCCTCCGGCGCGGCTTCCGGCGCGGCCTCCGGCGCGGGTGAGGACCTCGCCGGGGCCGTGCACGAGAGGGTGGCCGCCAAGCTCGCCCGGGAGCCCGTCGAGGACCTCCGGATCGACTTCGAGGACGGCTACGGCACGCGCCCCGGGGAGGAGGACGGCCACGCCTCCGCCGCCGCCAAGGCGGTCGCGGCCATGCACGCGGCCGGGACGCTCCCCCGGCGCTGGGGGCTGCGGGTGAAGTCGTTCGCCGACGGCGACCCGGTCCGCGCCGTCAGGACCCTGGACGGCTTCCTCACCGGCGTGACCGAGCGGGCCGGGCTGCTGCCCGGGGGATTCGTGATCACCTTCCCCAAGGTCCTGATGAGGGACTACCTGCACCAGTTCGCCGACTGCCTCGACGCGCTGGAGGACGGGCTGGGTCTCGGCCGGGGCACGCTGCGGTTCGAGATCCAGGTGGAGGCGCCGCAGACGGTGCTGTTCCTCGACGCGAGCCTGGTGACCTCCCTGCGGGGCAGGCTGGCGGCGGCGCACTTCGGCGTCTTCGACTACACGGCCAGCTGCGGCCTTCCCCCGCACGAGCAGCGGCTGGACCACCCCGCCTGCGACCACGCCAGGCACGTCATGCAGACGGTCTTCGCCGGGACCGGGGTCGAGCTGTCGGACGGCTCGCTGGCCGCCTCCCCCGCCTCGGACGGCGGGCCCGACGTGCGGGACCTGTGGCGGCGCCACGCGGCGCTGGTCGGGCACTCCCTGACCCACGGCTTCTACCAGGGCTGGGACATGCACCCCTCCCACCTGGTCAGCCGGTACGCGGCGGTCTACGCCTTCCACCTGTCCCGGTACGGGGAGTACGCCCACCGGGTGCGTGCCTGGGAGGAGCGGCGCGACGCCGGTGAGGGTGTGATGGACGAGCCAGCCACGGTCAAGACCATGGCCGCCGCCCTCCGGCGCGCCGACCTGGCGCTGGGTACGGGCCTCGGGGAGCCGTCGGCCTGACCCTCGGTGAGCCTCAGCCGATCAGGGCACGCCACTCGCGCGCCTCAGCCGGTCAGGGCACGCCACTCGCGGACCTCAGTCGACCAGGGCGCGCCACTCGCGGACCCGGCGGACGTCGACCGGGTCCGACCAGGACGCCCGCACCGCGCTGCCGACGTGGAAGGCCCGCACGCCGTACTCCATCAGCACCCTGACGTTGCCGGGCCGCAGCCCGCCACCGGCCATGATCAGCGGGCCGTCACCGGCCTCGCACCGGGTCTTGAGCACCGGCAGCCCGTCCGAGACGCCACCGGGCGCACCCGAGGTGAGCACGGTGGCGAGGTTGGGCAGGAGGCGGACGGCGCGCCAGCTCGCCTGGGTGTCGGCCGCGTGGTCCACCGCCCGGTGGAAGGTCCAGGGCAGCGGCGCGACCGCGTGGATGAGCGCCTCGGTGGCGGCCAGGTCGACCGCCCCCGCCTCGTCGAGGAAACCGAACACGAACCCGGCCGCGCCCGCGTCGGCGAGGGCCCTGGCATCGCGGCTCAGGGCCTTCAGCGACTCGGGCGTGGCCAGGAACGAGGCCTCGCCGCGCAACATCACCATCTGCGGCAGCGCGCATTCCTTGGAGATCGCCGCGACCGTCTCCGGCGCCGGGGTGAGCCCGTCGGAGGCCATGTCGGCGACGACCTCCAGGCGATCGGCGCCGCCCGCTTCGGCGGCGACGGCGTCGCGCACGTCGAGCGTGATCACCTCAAGCAAGGATCCGGTCATGAATGGAGGCTATCGGATGGCTTTGTCCTAGGATCGCCGTGGTTCAGACATGCTCGGGGACGAACGACCCGCGCCGGTCCGAGAACGGCAGCGCGAGACCGGACGCGCGAGCGCGCAGGCCTCCCGGCCGCTGGAACAGGGCACCGGAGGCACGATGCGGCAGGTCGACCGTGCGGAGATGCGCGAAACGCTGTCCCCGATAGTAGTCCTGCAACCCCGGGTTGTCCTTGGAGCAGTCAAGCCGGAGCCATCTTTTACCCAAGGACAGGACCCGCAGGCCCGCCCAGTCGAGGAGCGCCTCCCCCAGCCCCGTGCCCGCGTGGTCGCGCGCCACGGCCAGCTTGTGGACGTAGAGCGCCGAACCGGGGTCGTCCCCACGGGTCCAGAACTCGGGGTCGGCGTGACCGTCCAGGGCGAGGGTGGCGACGGGCCCGTTCGGCCCCTCGCCCCCGCCCGGGCCGTCCTCCCCGTCGAGGTCCTCCCTGTCGAGCAGGTACAGGACACCCTCGCCGATCAGCGGGGTGATGCGTCCGGCGGGGAACCCGTCGGCGGGCCACTGCCGTACTCCGCGGCGGTTCAGCCATCCGGCGGTCTCGGCGAGGAGCGCGAGCACCCCGCCGAGGTCACCGTCCGTGGCCCTGCGCAGGGTGTACGGGCGCGTGGCGGTGGGACTGGCGATGTTCGAGTGCATGGTTCATCCCTTCGTTGCGTTCGGTGCATGAGTTGACACGGAGCGTGTCCATGTGATGGCGCACGGCATCCATGCCGGGCTAGGCGGACGCCTAGGGGCCTGAGGCGAGCGGGGAGACCGCGGTCGGCAGGGAAAGCGGGAAGGGACCCGCCGTCGCGAAGGGCCCCGGCGAGATCGGCGAGATCGGCGAGGCAAGGCCCGCCGGGGCGAAAGGTGGCGGAGAAAGGCCCGCCGGGACGTGAGACACCGGCGGGGGCGGCGGAGAGAGGCCTGCCGGGACGGCAGTCTCGGGGAGGCGGGAGAAGCGGGGAGAGCGGTGGGAGGAGAAGCGGGGGGAGCGGCGTCTAGCCACCTGGCGGACGCGGCCCGGTGCTCGCCCGCGGCGCGGGCGGAACGGGGGCCGGCCCGTCAGGGCGGTCACGGAGACGTCAACGGCTTTCCAGCTCGTACCGGATCAGATGCTTGTCCGCGGGCAGGACCGACACCGCCACGCGCACGGGGGTGTCCTCCTCGTCGTAGCCGACCCGGATGTAGACGACGACGGGCGTGCCGAGCTGGAGCTGGAGCCGTTCGGTCTCCGCGCTGTTGGGCATCCGCGCCCAGATGTCGTCCACCACCCGCACCTGCCGGTGGCCGAGTTCCTCCAGGACCTTGTTGGCCCCGCGCACGATGTCGCCGGGGCGGGTGATCTCGGAGTCGGCGACCAGGGCCAGGGGGAAGTAGGAGTCGTTGGTGTTGTACGGCTGGCCGTCCACGAAGCGCAGCCGGCGGCGTACCACGGCGAGCTCGTCGTCGGAGAGCTCCAGCCTGCTGGCGATCTCCTCGGCCGGCTGCACGATCGACACCTCGATCTCCTGGCTCGGCGCGCGGCCCTCGCGGGAGACGGCCCAGGCGAAGGCCTCCAGGGTCTCCTCGCGCCGCGGCTGCAGCTCGCGCTGGGGATGCATGAGCAGCGGGCGGCGTTCCCTCACGACGGTGCCTCGGCGGGGGGTGCGGGTGACCAGGCCCTCGTTGACGAGCTCGCCGAGGGCCAGCCGCACGGTGTTGCGGCTGACCTGGTGCACAAGCATGAGTTCCGCCTCGGTCGGCAGCTGATCCCCCGGCCCGAGCGCACCGGAGTAGATGGTCCTCCGTAGGTCGGAGGCCACCTGTTGATACAGCGTTGACCGTGCCATTAAGTCCCCTTTGTGCCAACAAAACTAGACGATCTGGTTCTAGCGGGGAACAGCCCCTTGACCCAACCTGCCAAGACCCGCATTATCCAATCGTTGGTACAAATCCATCGAAAGGTCAGCGAGGGGGTGGAGGCCGGTGCTGTCGGTCCGCACGGATACGCCGTACCTGCCTTGGCGCGATCCCCGCGAGGCAACACGTTTACTGCGTTACGCGTTGCACCGCCAGGGGTTCACCCACACCTACCAGAGCAACGGAAACGGCATGTCCGTGCTCTCGGTGCTGACCGACCTGACTGTCTGGTGCAAGAACGGGTTGTTCGTCTGGAACGAGGACGGCCTTGAGTCGTCCCACCCGGCCGACGACCCGGTGGGAGCGGCCCGCCTCATCTCGGAGCACTACCGGCGGCCCGCCCCCGACGACGACCTCTCGGAGGGGGACGCGGACCACCCGGCCCGCGCCCTCGCCGCCACAGACTCCGAGCGCGACTAGCAGGCCGAGGACCCCATCCCTCGCCGGGGTCCTCCGCCACCGCGCCCGGGGCGGAACGCGTCCTGGCGGGTCCCCCACGCCCGCCAGGGCGCGTTTCCCATCGCGGGAACGCGTCCACGGGACGGGACCCGCCAAGGCGTGACCGCTCGCCCGCCCCACCCCCCGCCCCCGGCGGCGAGCGGCCCGCCGGGAGGGAAGGCACCGGCCCGCGTGACGGGCGCGCCCGGACGGAAACCTTGAGCCCGCGCGATGAGCTCGTCTGAACGAAGACGCGAGACCGCCCGGCGGCCCGCCCGGTAAAAGCTCAGCGGCCCGCCCGGGCGAAAGCACGGCGGCCCGCCCGGGCGAAAGCACGGCGGCCCGCTCCGGCGAAAGCACGGCGGCCCGCCCGGACGAAGGACGCGAACCCGCGCGAGGGAAGACAATTGCCCTCATGCGGTTCGGGATTCTGGGCACAACGCGGGTATGGCACGACGGCGACACCGATGTCACCGGCGCCGAAGACACCGACGCCGGTGACCCCGGCGATGCCGGTGGTGCCGGTGGTGCCGGTGGTGCCGGTGCCGGCGGCGAGGTGCGTGTCGGCGGCCCGGCCCGGCGGGCGCTGCTGGCCCTGCTGCTCGCCCGCGCCGGCGAGGTGGTGACGACCGACCTGCTGATCGACGACCTCTACGGCTCGCGGCCGTCGGGAGGGGCCGCGCACGCCCTGCAGTCGCAGGTGTCCCGGCTCCGCCAGGTCCTGGGAGGCGAGGCCGAGATCGAGGCCGTCCCCTCGGGGTACCGGCTCGCGATCGATCCCGCCGACCTCGACGCCCACCGCTTCGAGCGGCTGTCCGACGAGGGACGCCGGGCCCTGCTCGGCGGGGACCCGGCGGGGGCGGCCGTACTGCTGCGGCGGGCCCTGAACCTGTGGCGGGGGGCCGCGCTCGCCGACGCCGCGGACGCCGCCTCCGTACAGGCCCTGGTGCTGCGGCTGGAGGAGCGCAGGCTCGGTGCCCTGGAGGACCGGATCGAGGCCGACCTCCGGCGGGGCGAGCACCGGGCCGCGGTGCCCGAGCTGCAGGAGCTGACCGCCCTGCACCCGCTGCGGGAAAGGCTCAGGAGCCTTCTCATGCGCGCCCTGCGGGCGGGCGGCAGGCAGGCGGAGGCCCTGCTGGTGTTCGAGGAGACGCGGCGGCTGCTGGCCGACGAGCTCGGCGCGGACCCGTCGGCCGAGCTGGCGGCCGTCCACAGGGAGCTGCTCAGGGGCGAACGGCCCCCCGGGCCACACGCGCCCCACGCGCCGCCCGCGCCACCGGCGCAGCTGACCAGCTTCGTGGGCCGCGCCGAGGACCTGGCCGAGGTCGCCCGGCTGCTCGGAACGGCACGCCTGGTCACCCTGCTCGGGCCCGGCGGTGCGGGCAAGACCAGGCTGTCGATCGAGGTGGCGAGCGGGCTGCCGGACGTCTGCTTCGTCGAGCTCGCGGCGCTGCGCGACGGGCGGCAGCTGCCGCAGACCCTGCTCGGCGCCCTCGGCCTGCGCGAGAGCGGGCTGCTCACCGCGCCCGAGGAGGCAGAGCCGGTCTCCCGGCTGCTCGCGGCGCTGGCCGACCGGCCGCTGCTGCTCGTCCTCGACAACTGCGAGCACGTCGTCGAGGCGGCCTCCGGCCTGGTCGCGCGGCTGCTCGCCGGATGCCCGGGGCTGCGCGTCCTGGCGACGAGCCGGGAGCCGCTCGGCATCACCGGCGAGAACCTGTGGCCGGTCCGACCGCTCGGCCCCTCCCCCGCCGCGCGGCTGTTCGCCGACCGGGCCTCGGCCGTGCGCCCCGGTTTCGCGCTGGACGAGGCCGGGGCGGAGATCGTACGGCGGATCTGCAGCGAGCTCGACGGCCTGCCGCTGGCCATCGAGCTCGCGGCGGCCAGGGCCCGCACGTACGAGCTCCCGGAGCTCGCCGCCCGCCTGGACGACCGGTTCCGCCTGCTGTCGCGGGGCAGCCGCACGGCCGACGCGAGGCACCGGACGCTGCGCGCGGTCGTAGCGTGGAGCTGGGACCTGCTGTCCGGGGCCGAGCAGGTGATGGCCAGGCGGCTGACGGTCTTCTCCGGCGGCGCGACCGCCGAGACCGCGGCACGGGTCTGCGGGGTGCCCGACGCCGAGGACGTGCTGGACTCCCTAGCCGACAAGTCCCTGGTGGAGGTGGGGGGCGGCCGCTACCGGATGCTCGACACGATCCACGCCTACTGCGCCGAGCGGCTGGAGGCGGCCGGGGAGTCGGAGGCCCTGCGGCGCGCGCACGCGGACCACTTCCTGGGGCTGGCCCGGGAGGCGGACCCCCACCTGCGGCGTGCCGAGCAGCGCCGGTGGCTGGAGATCCTCGTCGCCGAGCACGCCGACCTCCAGGCCGCGCTGCGCCGGAGCGTCGAGGCCGGGGAGGTCGGGCTCGCCCTCGAGCTGTTCGCCTGCCTGTCACCGTATTTCTGGATGCGCGGCATGCGGACCCTGGCCACGGCACCGGCGGTCGCGCTCCTGGACATGATCGGCGACACTCCGCCCCCGGGTCTCGGGGACGGGTACGTGCTCTGCGCCCTGGCGGCGGCGGCCGGCGGCGACGGCCGGGAGGCGTGGGAACGCCACCGGGCGACGGCCGAGACGGTCGTCGCCGACCCCGGCCGGCCGCACCGCCACCCGATCATCACCCTCCTCTGGCCGATGATCAATTCCGGTACGGAGGACTCGGGCGTCGCCCTCGCGGTGATCGCCAGAGGACGGACGGGAGACGACCCCTGGGAGAGGGCCGTCGTCCACCTGCTGTGGGGGTACCCGCAGCTCGCGGCCGGGGACCTGGCGCGGGCCGAGGAGGAGTTCGTCTCGGCCGCCGGCGCCTTCCGCTCGCTGGGCGACCGGTGGGGGACGTCACTGGCCCTGGACGCGCTCGCCGGTCTGGCGGCCCTGCGCGGCGACCCCGGGAAGGCGATCGTCCTGACCGACGAGGCCCTCGCCCTCACCGAGCGGCTCGGCGCCCTCGAGGACGTCCCGGACCTGCTGTGCAACCGGGGCGACTACCGCGTCCGGGCCGCGCGGGCCGGGAAGGACCCGGCGGGCACCGGTCTCCGGGAGGCACGCGCCGACTACGAGCGGGCCGCCGAGATCGCCCGCCGCGCGGGCAGCCCCACCTACCTGGCCGCGGCGCTGCGCGGCCTCGGCGACATCGCACGGCTGGAGGGCGACCTGTCCGGGGCTCGCGTGCTGTACGAGCAGGCGCTCGACCGGTTCGAGACGCACTGGGTGCGGAGCGCGGGAAACCGGACGGGCGCGCTCTTCGGGCTCGGCAGGATCGCCGAGCTCTCCGGCGACCTGCCCGGCGCCCGCGCCCTGTACCTGCGGGCCGCCGAGGTGGCGGTGGAAACGGGGGCGATCACCGAGAGCGCCCGCCCGGTCGAGGCCCTGGCGGGAATCGCCCTGCTCGAAGGGGACGCCCCCGGCGCCGCCACGCTGCTCGGCGCGGCCTTCGCCCTGCGGGGAGTCGCCGACGAGGACGACCCCGACGTCTCCCGCACGGCCGCCGCCGCGCGGGCCGCGCTGGGCGAGACGCCGTACGAGGCCGCCCACCGCGAGGGCGCGCGGCTGCCCGGGGCGGACGCGCTGCGCCTGGCCGGTGTCTCCGAGACCTCCTTCCGGACCTCACCGATCAGCGGCCTGACCTCCCGGTGAGCCTCGCGGTGAGCCTCCCGGTGAGCCTCACAGTGAGCCTCACAGTGAGCCTCCCGGTGAGCCTCCGGTGAGAGCGGTGAGCTCGCGGTGAGCGGGCGGTGAGCGCCCTCGGACAGGCTCGACCCATGAACACCACACCGCGGCTCAAGAACAAGAACATCCTGATCTCCGGGGCCGGCGTCGCCGGTCCGGCGCTGGCCTACTGGCTGCACCGCCACGGCTTCACCCCCACGATCGTGGAACGGGCGCCCGGCGTCCGCGACGGCGGCTACGCGGTCGACTTCCGCGGCGAGGCACACCTCACCATGCTCGACCGGATGGGGATCCTGGACGACATCCGGCGCGAGCGGACGAACATGGGCGCGATGACGTACGTCAACGAAGCGGGCAGGAAGGTCTCCACCATGCCCGCCGACGTCTTCAGCGGCGACCTGGAGATCCTGCGCGGCGACCTCGGGCGCATCCTGTACGAGCACACCCGGGAGCACGTCGAGTACCTCTTCGACGACTCCATCACCTCCCTCACCGAGGACGCCACCGGCGTCGCGGTCACCTTCGAGCGCGGCGGGCAGCGCCGGTTCGACCTGGTCGTGGGGGCCGACGGGCTGCACTCCAACGTCCGGGCGCTCGCGTTCGGGCCGGAGTCGCGGTTCGTGCGGGAGATGGGCCTGTACTGCGCGATCTTCACCACCGCCAACCACCTCGGGCTCGACCACACCGGGCGGCTCTACAACACCCCCGGCAAGCTCGTCGGCATGTACAGCGCCCGGGGGAACACCGAGGCGAAGGCGACGTTCCACTTCGGTTCCCCGCCGCTGAGCTACGACCGCCGCGACACCGAGCAGCAGAAGAAGATCCTCGCCGAGGCGTTCGCGGGCGTCGGCTGGGAGACCCCCCGGTTGCTGGACGCGATGTGGGAGGCCCCGGACTTCTACTTCGACTCGATCAGCCAGGTCCACATGGACAGCTGGTCGGCCGGCCGGGTCACGCTGCTCGGGGACGCCGCCTGCTGCGCCTCGCCGCTGTCGGGCATGGGCACCGGCCTGGCCATGATCGGCGCCTACGTCCTCGCCGGGGAGCTGGCCGCCGCGGGCGGCGACCACCGCGCGGGCTTCGCCTCCTACGAGGAGGCCATGCGCGAGTACGCGGCGGGGTGCCAGAAGGCGGGCGACGGGGTGGGCAAGTGGATGGTCCCCGAGAGCCGGTTCATGGCCTGGTTCGTCAACCAGAACTACAGGCTCCTGCCCTACGTGCCCTGGAAGGGCCTGATCGCCAAGGGCATCCGGCAGACGGCGAACGCCATCGCGTTGAAGGACTACGAGCGCTGACCCGGCCGGACCTGACACCGCCGGCGAACGCCTCCGTTGTTCGCGGCGATCCCCGGCCGGGTGGCGCTCCGGGACCGTGCGGCGGCCGGGTGGCCGCGTCAGGAGGCGGTGGCGCGGGCAGCCTTGTGGATGAGGGCGGCCACCGCGCCGGGCTCGGAGACGGTGACGCCGTGGGAGGCGTCGATCTCGACGGTCACGGACTTCGCCCTCTTCGACATGAAGCGCATCGACTTCGCCGGGATGGCCAGATCCTGGGTGGTGACCATGCTCCAGGACCTGATGGTCTTCCAGGCGGTCTTGGTGGCCTTGTCCTCCAGGGCACCGGCCGCGATGGGACGCTGGGTGGCGGCCATCAGATCGGTGGTCCGGCGGGGCACGTCGGCGGCGAACACCGCACGGAACTTGCCCCGCTGGATGTAGAGGTCGGTCCCGGTGCTGCCGTCGGCGGCCCGGAACGGGACGGACCTGAGGGCGTCGCCGAGCTCGGCGCCGGGATACTTGGCCGCCAGATCGCCGGTGCTCTCGCCGACCTCGGGCTGGAAGCTGGCGATGTAGACGAGGGCCTTCACGTCGCGGTCACCGTCGGCGGCCTCGCTCATCACGGTGCCCCCGTACGAGTGGCCGGCGAGGATGATCGGGCCTTCCACGCTGGCCAGGGCGCTGCGGAGATACTCCGCGTCCTGGTGCAGTCCGCGGAGCGGGTTGGCGGGGGCGAAGACCGGATAGCCCTTGCGTTTGAGGTCGGCGATCACCCCGTTCCAGCTGGAGGAGTCGGCGAAGGCGCCGTGGACCAGGACGACCGTGGGCTTGACCGACTCCGCCTCGGCGGTGGCGACACCGGTCGAGAGGAGCGCGGCGACGGCCGCACCGGAGGCGAGGGCTGTGCGCTTGAGGTTCATGGGGAACTTCCCTTCCGTTCTGCGGAGACGTGATCAGCGGGTGGTGGCGCGGGCGGCGGTGTCGATGAGGTCGGCGACGGCGGCCGGCCGGGAGACGGCGACGGCGTGGGAGGCGTCGATCTCGACGGTCGTCGACCCCGCCCTCTTGGCCATGAAGCGCATGGACTCGGCGGGGATGGCCAGGTCCTGGGTGGTGACCATGGTCCAGGACGGGATGGTCTTCCAGGCCGCCCTGGTCGCCTTGTCCGCCAGGGCGGTCGCTTCGATGGGCCGCTGCGTGGCCGCCATCAGCTCGGCCGTCTCCGGGTCGACGTCGGCGGCGAACACCTCGCGGAACCCGTCCTGCCGGATGTACAGGTCGGTCCCGGTGCCCCCGCCGGCCGCCGGGTACGGCACCGGGTAGAGGACGGGGCCGAGCTCGCCACCGGGGAACTTGGCCGCCAGGTCGCCGGTGCTCTCGCCGATGTCGAGGTTGAAGCTGGCGATGTAGACGAGCGCGACGACGCTCTCGACGCCCTCGGCGGCCTCGCCCATCACCGATCCGCCGTACGAGTGCCCGGCGATCACGATCGGGCCGGTCAGGCTGTCGAGCACGCTGCGCAGGTACGCGGCGTCCTCCCGCAGTCCGCGCAACGGGTTGGCGACGGCGACGACCGGGTAGCCGCGGCGCCTGAGGTCGGCCACCACGCCGTTCCAGCTCGCGGACTCGGCGAAGGCGCCGTGGACCAGGACGACGGTGGGCCGGCCGGACGTGGTGCTCATCGGGGCTTCCTCTCGGTAGGGGGACGGCGGCCGCCGCCCTCTGGAATGAAATATGCAATATATTGCTAACACTGTCAACCTCGCGGTCCGGTTTGAAGTTTCCCGCTCGGTGTGGGCAATATATTGCATGCCCATCCCGCGCAACACGCCGGCCATCGACCGGCACCTCCTGCGTGACAACGTCTACCAGCGCCTGCGCGACGCCATCGTCGACGGCAGCCTTGCGCCCGGCGAGCAGTTACGCGACGTCGAGCTGGCGACCTGGCTCGGGGTCAGCCGTACCCCGGTCCGCGAGGCGCTGCTGCGGCTCGCGGAGGCCGGGCTGGTCGTGGCCCAGCCAGGGCGCTCCACGACGGTGAGCTCGCTGAACCTGCGCGACATCCGCGAGGCCCGCGACGTGGTGGCGGCGATGCACGAGCTCGCCGTCCGCGAGGCGGTGGGCGGTCTCACCCAGGCCGACCTCGACGCGATGCGCGAGGCCAACGACCGGTTCCGCGCGGCGATCGAGCGGGGCGACGTCGAGGCGGCCCTGCGCGCCGACGACGAGCTGCACGGCATCCCCGTGCGGGTGGCCTCGAACCGGGCCCTGACCTCGGTCCTCGACCAGTTCACGCCGGTGCTGCGCCGCGCCGAGCGGCTGCGCTTCTCGTCGCTGGGCGGGCGCGCGTCCCTCGCCCGGCACGACAACCTGATCCGGCTCTGTGCCGCCGGAGACGTGGACCAGGCGGCGGCGGTCGCCTTCGACACCTGGCGAACGCTGCCGGCCACCGAGGAGTGAGCACGCCCCTGTCCGGCTCCCCCGCCGGCGGTGCCGGTGCGGGAGAACCGGGTCGGATCACCGGAACCGCCCGCGTGCCGTGGCCTGCGAGGACCGCCGGCCGCCGGGGAGGCGGCCCGGCTAGCTGAGGCCCCCGTTGGCCTGCAGGTTCTGGCCGGTGAGCCAGCGGCCGTCCGGGCCCACCAGGAAGGCCACGACGTCCGCGATGTCCGAGGGGTCGCCGAGGCGGGCGAGCGGGGTCAGGGTGGCGATCTGGGTCAGGAGCTCCTCCGGGTTGGTGCCGCGCAGCAGATCGGTGTCCGTGGCGCCCGGGGAGACCGTGTTGACGGTGATGCCCCGCTCGCCGAGCTCGCGGGCCGCGACGGCGGTCAGCTGTTCGAGGGCGCCCTTGCTCGCCGCGTAGGGGGCGATACCGGCCGCGGGGCGGACGGTGTTGAGGGTGGAGATGTTGACGATGCGTCCGCCGTCGCGCATGTGCCTGGCGGCGTACCGGATCGTCAGGAAGGCGGCCTTGACGTTGACCGCCATGGCGCGGTCGTACATCTCCTCGGTGGTCTTGGCGATGGGGGCCGGGGTGAAGCTCAGCGCGGCGTTGTTGACCAGGATGTCGAGGCCGCCGAGAAGCTCCTCCGCGGCCTCCATCAGCCACTGCGCGGCGCCGCGCTTGCCGAGGTTGACCTGGATCGCGCGGGCGCTCCCGCCCGCCTCCTTGACCGCCCGCTCCACCTCGCCCGCGGACGTGGCGGCCTTCACGTAGGTGAAGACGACGTCCGCGCCGTCACGGGCCAGACGCTCCACGATCGCCCGGCCGATGCCCCGCGACCCCCCGGTGACCACCGCCGTCCTGCCCTCCAGCACCGCCATGCCGACCTCCGCGCCTCTCCTGCGAGTTTCCCGCCCGTCCTCCGGGCCGCCGCGAGCCCCCGCCCCGCCCTCCGCTTTTCAGCCTCTTTCAAAAGGTCCCTTAATAGGACGCACCTTTTACGACGTTCTTGGTAAAAACGCCCATTCGAACCCCTCGGCCTTCCGTGGTTTCCGGCGTCCACCGTCGAACCTATGATCGTCCGGCGCGGTTGTCGACGCTTTTCCCCGCCCTTCCCGAAGGCCGTGCCCACCCCCGTGAGCCCGGCGGGAACAGGGGCGGGAGCATTGGCGCGTTCCAGATCCGTGATGCTCCAGGTGTGGCGGAATTTCGGTCCCACGACCTAATCTGCCCACCATGACCACCGATGGGCGCTCGGCGCACATTCTCGACGTCCTGATCACCGAGTTCGGTGATTCCATGAAGCGCGACCCCGCCGCCTTCCGGCGCAAGTTCCGGAAGATGGCCGCCTCGCCCTTCGCCTTCTACCGGGGCAGTGCCTGCCTGTTCTACGCGGACATGGCCGGCGCGTTCGCCGACGACGCCTTCCTGGACGAGCAGACGCGGCGCGTCTGGATCCACGGTGACCTGCACGCCGAGAACTTCGGCACCTACATGAACGCCTCGGGCGTCCTGGTGTTCAACGTCAACGACTTCGACGAGGCCTACGTCGGCCCCTACATCTGGGACCTGCGGCGGTTCGCGGCCAGCGTCGCGCTCATCGGGTACGCCAAGGCGCTGTCGGACGACGTCATCGGCGAGCTGGTGACCGAGTTCGCCCACTCCTATCTCTCCGAGCTGCACGGCATCTCGGCGGGCGGGGACGACGCGATCGGCGCGCTGACCCTGGAGACCACGAGCGGCGTGCTCCACCGGGTGCTGCAGCTCGCCCGGCTGAACACCCGGGTGGCGCTGCTGGACCTGGAGACCACCGTCGAGAACTTCGACCGCAGGTTCGCCGTCATGGACGGCCGCTATCCGGTGGACCAGGAGACCCGCGAGGCGGTGGAGGTGGCCTTCCGCGACTACCTGACAACCCTTCCGGCGGTCTCCGAGGTCGAGCACAAGATCAAGGACTTCGCGCTGCGCACCGGCATCGGGATCGGCTCGGCCGGGCTGCCCTCGTACAACATGCTTCTGGAGGGCCACACCCAGGCCCTGGAGAACGACGTCATCCTCTACATGAAGCAGGCCCAGGTGCCGGCCGTGGCGCGGCACATCACCGACGAGAAGGTGCACGGCTACTTCCGGCACCAGGGCCACCGCACCGCCGAGTCGCAGCGCGCCCTGCAGGCGTACGCCGACCCGTGGCTCGGCTACACCACGCTGAACGGCGTCGGCCAGCTGGTCGCCGAGGTCTCCCCCTACTCCGCCGACCTGGACTGGGGCGACGTCAACGAGCCGGAGGAGCTGGCCTCGGTCATCCGCGACCTGGGGCGGGCCGTGGCCAGGATGCACTCGGTGGCCGACGACGAGTCCAGCCACGACCTGGTCGACTTCTCCACCGAGGACGCGATCGTGGCCGTGATCGGCGGCGACACCGACGGCTTCACCCGTACCCTCGTCGGCTTCGCCCACGCCTACGGGGCACGGGCCAGGGCCGACCACGGGCTCTTCGTCGACCTGTTCAGGAACGGCCGCCTGCCCGGCCTCTGACTCCCCCGCGCCTCACCGCCGTTCGGCCTCGGCGCCGGCCTCGCGCCGGGCGGGGGCCGGGCGGGCCTCGGCGTGGTGGCAGGCGACCTGGGCGGCGGCCGAGGAGGGCAGGACCGGCAGCGGCAGTGACACACACAGCCCGTCGACTCCTGTCTCGGCCGCCGCGCCCGAGGCCAGCACCTGGCAGCGCGGGTGGAAGCGGCAGCCCGGCGGGATCCGGGCCGGGTCCGGCGGCTCGCCGCCCAGCACCACGGGCGAGGGCGACTCCGGCAGGACCGACAGCAACGCCTGGGTGTACGGGTGCGAGGGCTCGGTGAGGATCCGCTCCACGGGCCCCGACTCGACGATCCTGCCGAGATACATCACCGCGACGCGGTCGGCGATGTTCCAGGCCAGCCCGAGGTCGTGGGTGACGACCAGCGCCGACAGGCCCAGCTCGTCGCGCAGGCGCAGCAGCAGCGCGAGGATCTCGCCGCGCACCGACGCGTCCAGCGAGGCCACCGGCTCGTCGGCGACCAGCACCCTGGGGTCGAGCGCGAGGGCCCCGGCGATGACGACGCGCTGGCGCTGGCCGCCGGACAGCTCGTGCGGGTAGCGGTTGAAGAACCGCTCGGGCGGCCGCAGCCCGGCGCGCGACAGCGCCGACGCGACCCGCTCCCCCTCCTCGGGCAGGCGGTGGATGCGCGGCCCCTCGGCCACCGCCTCGTAGACGGTGTGCCGGGGATTGAGCGATCCCGTGGGGTCCTGGAGGACGAGCTGCACCTCGCGCCGGTGGGCCCGCAGCGCGCGCGAGGAGTACGCCAGCGGGACCCCGCCGTACAGGACCGACCCCGAGGCGGGCCGCTCCAGGCCGAGCAGGGTGCGGGCCAGCGTCGTCTTGCCGCAGCCGGACTCGCCGACCAGCGCGACGATCTCCCCCTGGCCCACGGCGAGGTTCACCCCGTCCACCGCGCGGGCCCGGCGCCCGCGCGAGGCGAACTCCACCCGCAGGTCCCGCGCTTCGAGCAGGGTCATGGGGTCTCCCGGTGGGCTTGAACGTGGCGGACGTGGCGGACGTGGACGCACGCGGCGGTGTGCGACGCCTCGGCACGGTCTTGGGTAGTACGGTCCACCGGCCAGAGCTCGACCGGCTCCGACGCGCACGAGACGAGCGACACCGGGCAGCGGGGGTGGAAGGAGCACCCGGCGGGCAGGTGGGCCGGGTCGGGCGGGTCGCCGCCCAGTCCCCTGGGCGCCATCCTGGAGGCGGGGTCGCCGACGGTGGGGAAGGCCTCGGCCAGCGCCCTGCCGTAGGGGTGCCTGGCGTCGCGGAAGACCTCGTGCGAGGGGCCGGACTCGACCACGCGGCCCGCGTACATGACCGCCAGCCGGTCGCACGTCGCGGCCAGGACCGACAGGTCGTGGGAGATCATGACGAGGCCGATCCCGTGCTCGGCGATGAGCGAGCGGATCAGCGAGAGCACCTGCGCCTGGATCATCACGTCCAGCGCGGTGGTCGGCTCGTCGGCGACGATCAGGCGCGGCGAGCAGGCGAGCGCCATGGCGATCATCACGCGCTGGCGCTGCCCGCCCGACAGCTCGTGCGGGTAGCCGCGCGCCCGCCAGGCGGGCAGGCCGACCTGCTCCAGCAGCTCCGCCGTCCTGCGCCGCGCCGCCGCGCCGGTCGCCATGCCGTGCACCCGCAGCGGCTCGGCGATCTGGTCGCCGATCCTGCGCACCGGGTTCAGGGCGTGCTGGGCCCCCTGGAAGACCAGGGAGGCCGACGCCCACCGGACCGCGCGCAGCCGCCCCCAGCTCATCGTGAGAACGTCCTCGCCGTCCAGCAGGATCTCCCCGGACACCAGCGCGTCCCTGGGCAGCAGCCGCAGCAGCGACATGGCCAGCGTCGACTTGCCCGACCCCGACTCCCCCGCCACGCCGAGCGCCTCGCCTTCGGCCAGGGAGAGCGAGACGCCCCGCACGGCGGGGACGTCCCCGGCCGCGCTCCGGTAGGTCACCGCCACGTCGCGCAGTTCGAGCAGGCTCACGAGACCCCCCGGACGCGCGTGCCGGGCGTGGCCGGGGCTTCCTGAGGCCGCGGGTCGAGTACGGTCACGAGGCCCCCCGAAGGCGCGGGTTGAGTACGGTCTCCAGGGCGCGCCCGCAGAGGGTGAACGCCAGGACGACCAGGACGATGCACAGGCCGGGCGGCAGCACGTACCACCAGGCGCCCGAGGTGGCCGCGCCCCAGTCGTAGGAGCCGCGCAGCATGCCGCCCCACGACACCTGGCCCGAGTCGGCGCCCAGGAAGGCGAGGGTGGACTCGGTGACGATGGCGCTGGCCACCGTGAGGGTGGTGTTGGCCAGGACCAGCGGGGCGACGTTCGGCAACACGTGCCGGGTCATGACGTGCCAGTGCCCCGCGCCCAGCGCCCTGGACCTCTCGATGTAGGGCCTGGCCTCGACCGCCAGCGTCTGGGCCCTGATCAGCCTCGCCGTGGAGGCCCAGGAGGTCACCCCGATCGCCAGGATGATCGTGGACGCGCCACCGCCGAGGACGGCCGCGAGCACCAGGGCCAGGACCAGGGCGGGCAGTACCAGGAACCAGTCGGTGACCCGCATCAGCACGGCCGAGACCCAGCCCCGGAAGTGCCCGGCCGCGATGCCGAAGACCGTGCCGATCACCATGCTGAGCAGTGCCGACATGAACCCGATGAGCAGCGAGACCCGCGCGCCCCACAGGAGCATGAGCAGGACCGAGCGGCCCGACTCGTCGGTGCCGAGCGGGAAGTCCGCGCTCGGCGGCGCCATCTTGGCGCCCGTCGCCCTGGTCACGTCCATGCCGGACGGGTCGGTGACCAGCGGCGTGACGAGGGCCGCCAGGACGGCGACCAGCAGGATCGCCGCGCCGTACAGCCCGGCCCTGTCGCGGCCGTACGCGCGGCGGAACCGCGCGAACGCGGCGCGGCGGCGAGCCCCGGCGATCGCACGCGACGTCCCGGCGCCACCGCCCGCCGTGCCCGGTTTCTCCTCCCTCGTGCTCACGCCGACCTCACCCTCGGATCCAGGACGTGGTAGACCACGTCGGCCAGCGTGTTCATGACGATGACCGCGACGCAGACGAGCATGAAGGTCCCCTGCATGACCGCGTAGTCGGGTCCCCTGATCGCCTCGACGAACAGCAGGCCGAGGCCGGGCCAGGAGTAGACGAACTCCACCGAGACCGCGCCGCCGACCACGAAGCCGATCTGCATGAAGACCAGGGTCACCGTCGGCAGCAGCGCGTTCGGCACCGCGTGGCGGCGCCGGACCTCGTCGTCGCGCAGGCCCTTGGCGCGGGCGGTGGTCACGTAGTCCTGGCCGATCTCGTCGAGCAGCGAGGAGCGCATGACCAGCAGGTACTGCGCGTAGACGACGGCGACCAGGGTGAGGCACGGCAGCACCAGGTGGTGGGCGACGTGCAACAGGTAGAGCGGCCCGTCCGGCGCGTCGACGTCCTCCATGCCCCGGGTGGGGAACAGGCCGGGTACCGGGCCCATCCCCGCGGCCAGGACCATGAGCAGCAGCAGCCCCAGCCAGAAGGTCGGCACCGACCACAGGGTCAGCGCGGTCCCCGTGGAGAAGCGGTCGAACCGGCCGCCGTGGCGCCAGGCGGCCCTGGTGCCCTGCCACATGCCCAGGCCGACCGCGACGGCCAGCCCGGTGCCCACCAGCAGCAGCGTCGGGCCCACCCGCTCGCCGATGAGCTCGGCGACCGGCCTGCGGTACTCGTACGAGGTGCCGAGGTCCAGCCGCAGGGTCCGCAGGACGAAGTCCAGGAACTGCTCGCCCAGCGGCCGGTCCAGGCCCATCTGCCGCCTGAGCAGGGCGAGCTGTTCCGGGGTGACCGGCACGTCGCGGGTGTAGGCGATGGTGGGGTCGCCGGGGATCAGGCGGAACAGGAAGAACGTCGCGACGATCACCAGCCCGATGCCGAGCAGTGCCCCGCCGAGCTTGGTCAGCGCGTAGCGCGCCACGCTCCGGCGGGCACCGTCTCGATCGTCCTGTGGCGGCGCCTTCGTCAGCTCGACCGGCGGGGTGCTCACCGGCCGCTACTCGCGGTCGTCGGCGGTGGCGCGGCGCCGCCTGGTGAGGAGGAGGATCCCGGCCCCGGCGAGCGCGACGGCGGACACCGCCACCACGGCCCAGACGACGCCCGTGGAGTCGTCATCGGCCGGGGCCGCGCGCTCCACCGCCCGCAGGGAGTAGACCGGCCAGTAGCCGCTCCCGCCGTACAGGATGCCCTTGTCCTCCGGGATGGGGGTGATGGAGGCGATCCGGTCCTTGCGGTAGCCCTCCAGGTTGTTGGGGTAGTAGAGCGCGATGACGGGGGCCTCGGTGTAGAGCCGCTCCTGCATCCGCTTGATCAGCTCGACGCGCGCGGGCCTGTCGAGCTCGGCCAGCTGCTCCTGGTAGAGCCTCTCGAACTCGTCGTCGCAGAAGAACGACTCGGTGCCGCCGCCCTCGCCGCTCGCGGTGGGCCTGCGGCTGCACAGGTGGGTGGCGAGGACCTCCTCGGGGTCCGGGTTGACCGACCAGCCGCTGATCGCGATGTCGTAGAGCGCCGTACCGCCCGTCTCCTCGGTGAACTTGTTGGAGTCGAGCCTGCGGGTGGTGATCTGGATGCCGACGTCCTTGAGCCAGCCGGTGAGGAACTGGGCGAGCTTGTCCTCGACGGGGTCCTCGGTGTGGACGCTGAAGCGCATCTCCAGCCTGCGGCCCCCGCCGGGCATGGTCCTGATCCCGTCGGCGCCCTTGGCGTACCCCGCCTCGTCGAGGATGCGGCCGGCCTCGGCCGGGTCGAAGGTGACGGCCTCGTCGCCCTCGGCCCTCCAGAAGAACTCCTTGTACATCGGCGGGATGATCGAGCCGTCGGCCGGGACGGCGAGCCCGTTCTGCACCTGCGCGACGAGGGTCTTCTTGTCGATCGCGTGGTGGATCGCCCTGCGCACCCTGGCGTCCTTCAGCGCGGGATGCCCGTCGCCGATCGGCTCGCCGTCCGCCGTCTCGGCACCCGGGTTGAGCTGCAGGTAGCCGGCGCGACGGCCCTGGGTGTTCCACCGCACCAGGTTCGGGTCACCCGCGAGGGCCTCGAACTGCGGGGGTGCCAGCCGCCCGATCCAGTCGACGTCGCCCTTCTTGAGCCCGGCGTTGGCCGCCTCGGAGTTCTCGTAGAAGATGACGTGCAGCTCGTCGATGCCGGGGGCGCCGCGCCAGTACGACGGGTTGGCCTTGAGCTTCACGTAGTTGTTCTTGCTGTGCTCGACGGGGATGTAGGGGCCGCTGCCGACGGCGGGGTAGGTCTCGTTCTCGAAGGTGCCGACGTCGGGAACGGCCTCCCACACGTGCTTGGGCACGATCGGGACCGGCAGCTCCAGCATCGAGGCCTGCGGCTTCTTCGTCCTGATGACGAGGGTGCGGTCGTCGGGCGCCGTCACGGTGTCGAAGTTCTCGACGGCGGGGCCGTTGGCCGTCTTGGCCGCGTCGTCCGTCATGATCTTGTTGAGGGTCCACGCGGCGTCCCCCGCGGTGACGGGCCTGCCGTCCGACCAGGTGGCGCCGGACCGGATCGTGAAGGTCCAGGTCAGCTTGTCCGGGGACGTCTTCCACGACTCGGCGAGATCGGGGCTCGGCTTCAGGGTCTTGGGGTCGGGAACGGTGAGGTAGCCGTACGTCCAGCGGTGGATCGACGTCGAGATCAGCCGGACCGCCAGGAACGGGTTCATCGAGTCCATGCTCTGCGTCGCGCCCAGCCGGACGATCCTCTTCTCCGGCTGCGGGGCTCGGGCGGCGGCGAGCGCGGGAGTCCCTGAAGGAGGTGACGCGTGGGCCAGGGGAAGCGCCGTCGCCGACAGCGCCATCGACAGTCCCAGGCTCAGCACCGCCAGGCGCGCACCCGTTCTGAGCATGCCGTACCCCACCTTCGGATCGGTGACCTCTGACAACGAAGGCACACCATACGAACGGCGCGTGTCAACGAGCGGTGGAAGATTGTTTCACTCTCGTTTTATTTGGCGACATTATTTTTCAAGCTTGCCGGAACGAACCGATACGAAGGGGATTTAAGGCAATGAACGGGATGCTAGACCACATAGAACCGACCGGTTGGTATGGACGAGATCACCGGGGTGCGGCATGCTACAGAACATGACTCTGTTCTCGGTGGAAGGCAAGACCGTCGTCGTCACCGGCGGGTCCCGGGGCATCGGCCGGATGATCGCGGCCGGGTTCGTCGACGCGGGGGCCACGGTTTACATCTCCTCGCGGAAGGCGGCCGAGGTCGGCAAGACGGCCGCCGAGCTGGGATGCACCGCGATACCCGCCGACCTGTCCACCGAGGACGGGGTGTCCGCGTTGTTCGAGGCGGTCGCGGAGCGGGAGTCGCGGCTCGACGTGCTGGTGAACAACGCCGGGGCGACCTGGGGGGCGCCGCTGGAGGAGTATCCCGAGCAGGCCTTCGACAAGCTCTGGGGGATCAACGTCAAGGGCGTTTTCTACCTGACCCAGCGGTTCCTGCCGCTGCTGCGCGCCGCCGCGAGCCCGGAGGACCCGGCCCGGGTGATCAACATCGGCTCGGTGGACGGCATCCGGGTGCCGTCGATGGAGAACTACGCCTACTCGGCGGCCAAGGCGGCCGTGCACATGCTCACCCGGCACCTGTCCCAGCGGCTCGCCAAGGAGGCGATCACGGTCAACGCGATCGCCCCGGGGCCGTTCGAGTCGAAGATGATGGCCTTCGCGCTCGACGACCCGGCGACGCGCGCGGCGGTCGCCTCCCACGTCCCGCTGGGCAGGATCGGCAGCCCCGAGGACATGGCGGGCACCGCGATCTTCCTGTCCTCGCGCGCCGGCGCCTACCTCACCGGGGCCGTGATCCCGGTCGACGGCGGCATCTCCGGCCACGCGTAGCCCTCCACCGGCGGCCGGGGGCCTGTCAACGCCCCGGAGGACTCACCGGTGACCAGGGAGTTCCGCCGCCAGAAGCGGACTTTTCGCCCGTAAATCGATTGCTATCACTCTTAGTGACAAAAGCCCCAAAAGCACTATCCGTAACACAAGCGTAAAATTTCCCCTCTTGCCGTCATTTCTTCCAGATGACAGCTTTGCCTCATGCTGAAGCGTTTCAAGGTGATGGCACCGGCCGTGCTGGCCGTTGCCATCGCCCTTCCCGCCGGAGCCGCCCAGGCGGATCCCACCCCGGCCGCACCCCCCGTGACCACCTGTGACGCCACCCAGACTCCCCCCGCGTACAACGGCAAGGTGCCGACGCCGAAGAGCGTTCTCGGCTTCGATCTCGGTGAGCGGGAGGTCACCTCGGCCGAGTCCGACACCCTGCTCACCGCGATCGACAAGGCCAGCGACCGGGTCGTCTCCGGCACCCTGGCCACGAGCGCCGAGGGACGCCCGCTGAAGTACGCGATCGTCGGCACCTCGCACAACATCAGGAACCTGCGCGCGATCGAGACCTCGATCAAGCTGCTGCGCAACCCCCTCACCCCCGCCTCCGCGGCGAAGGTCCTCGCCAGGAACACGCCCGCGATCCTGTGGATCGCCGGAAACGTGCACGGCGGCGAGGAGAGCGGCACCGACGCGGCGCTGAGGACCCTGCACGACCTGGCCGGACGGGACGACTGCGCGGCGAAGCGCATCCTGGACAACGCCGTCGTGGTGATCCTGCCGACGCAGAACCCCGACGGCCGCGAGGCCGACACCCGGCGCAACGCCTACTCGTTCGACATGAACCGCGACTGGTTCGCGCGGACCCAGCCGGAGACCGACGGCAAGATCGAGCTGATGCGCAAGTATCCGCCGCAGCTCTTCATCGACGCCCACGAGATGGGCGGCACCGAGTACTTCTTCCCGCCGAACGCCGACCCGTTCTACCACGACATCGCCGAGCCGACGATCGACTGGATCAACAACACCTACGGCGCCGCGATGATCGACGAGTTCACCAGGCGCGGGATCCCGTTCTTCAACCGCGACGTCTACGACATGTTCTACATGGGCTACGGCGACACGGTCCCGACGACCGGGTTCAACGCGGCGGGCATGACGTTCGAGAAGGGGAACGCCTCCCCGATCGCCGCCCGCGCCTTCGAGCAGTGGCTCACCCAGTGGGTCTCGCTCTCGTCCGCGGCGGCCAAGAAGACCGAGATCCTCACCACCTGGCACCGCATGTACGCCGACGCGTTCAAGCAGGGGCTCGACGGCAAGCTGGAGCCGAACCAGGTCTACAACCCGGGCAACGAGGTCATCACCCAGGTTCCCGACCGCAAGGTGCGCCACTACTTCCTGCGCGCCGACGACCCGGCCAAGAAGGCCGAGACCGAGCTGATCGTACGGCGGCTCCAGCGCATGGACGTCCAGGTGTTCAAGCTCGCCCTGCCGCTGACGGTCAAGGACTTCAAGGCGTACGGCAGGCCCGAGGCCAGGACCACCCTGCCCAGGGGCACCTACTGGATCCCGATGGCCCAGGGCCAGAAGCACTGGGTCCAGGCCATGCTGAACGAGGACACCTACACGCCGTTCCCCTACTTCTACGACGTGACCGCGTGGAGCCTGCCGCTGCTCGGCAACGTCTCCGGCGGATCCTCCGGCCAGGTGCTGCTGCCCCTCGCGACGCCGGTCCAGCCGGTGGGCGCCCCGTCGGCCAAGGTGACCACCTCCCGCAGGATCGGGGTCCTGCAGCTGTCCGGCGGCACCGCGCAGAACGCCGCCGAGTCCTCCGGCTGGCTGCGGCACCGCCTCGACCGCGACTGGAAGCTGCCCTACACGGTGCTCACCCCGGCCGACGTCGCCGCGGGCAAGCTGACCGGGCTCGACGTGGTGCTCGTGCCCGACGGCTCGGCCAACGCGGCGAACACCACCCTCGGCGACGCCGGGCGCGCGGCGCTGCGCGACTGGGTCGGCGGTGGCGGACGGTACATCGGCTGGGCGGGCGGCACCCAGCTGGCCGTCCTGGCCGGAGTCTCCGGCGTGACGCTGACCGAGCCGACCTCGGACATCCCCGGCTCGCTCTTCAGGACCACCGTGGCCTCCGGCCCGCTGAGCAAGGGCGTCGGGTCGAGCGTCATGCAGTTCTACGCGTACGACCTGGTCATGCGCGCCGCGAACCCCGCGCACGTGGTGTCCGCCTACCCGGCCGCGAACTCACCCGACTGGTACCAGTCCGGTTTCGCGCTGGGCGCCGAGGAGCTCGGCGGGACGGCGGCGGCGGTCGACGAACCGGTGGGCGACGGTCACGCGGTGCTGTTCGCCGCCGACCCGAACTTCCGCGCCTTCACCGACGGCACGGCGAAGATCGTGTCCAACGCGATCACCGCCGACCTGCCATCCGCCTCCGCGAGGGCGCGGGCGCTCCCCTCCGCGCCCGAGGCCTCCCGGGCCGCCGCGGCCATCCCCGACCGCGGCGCGCCGATCCGCGTCACGGTCCCCGCGGCCGACCGCGACAAGGTCGTGGCGGCACTGAAGGGCTTCGGCGCCACCTGGACCGAGCAGCCCGCCACCGGCGGAGCCGTCCGGTTCACGGTCGCCAACCCCGAGGAGCTCGACCTGCACGAACACCCCTGGGCCCGGAAGCTCCCCGGTGCCCTGCGCACCGCCGGGGTCTCCCCGCTCGCGGTGGTGATGCCGCAGTAACCCTTTTCGTCAGCGGTGCGGCGCGCGTCTCCTTCCCCGGGACGCGCGCCGTCGCGTTTCGTACGGAACCTGCTCAGAGCGCCTCGGCCAGGGCGCGGGCCAGGTTGGCCGCGGCCTCGGGCGCGTACCGCAGGAACAGGTACGGCTCGGTGAGCTCGATCTCGATGAGAGCCGGGCTCCCGTCGGCCAGGCGGACCAGGTCCACCCGGGCGTAGAGCACCCCGGGGAACTCACCGAGCACCCGCTCGGCCAGCGCGAACTGGTCGGGCTCGGGAGTGCGGAGCTCCCCGTGGCCGTCCCCCTGTCCCGGCCTGCTCGCGTTCTCCACCAGCATCGCGTTACGCCGGACGGCGTGACTGAACCGGCCGCCGAAGTACAGCAGCGAGGTCTCCCCCTCGGTCTCGACCATGTCCAGGTACGGCTGGATCATCGCGGTCCGCCCGTCGGCGGCCAGCCGGGCCGCGTGGGCCTCGGCCTCCTCGCGGTCCCCGGTCCTGATCGTGTCGCGGGCCCCCGCCGAGATCGAGGGCTTGACCACGTACTCGTCCAGGACGGGAAAGTCCACGGCCTCCCCCGGCGCGACCCAGTAGGTCGGGATGATCGGCGCGTCCAGCTCCCGCAGGTAGGTCTTGTCGGTGTTGCGCTCCAGCACGGCCGCCGGATTGAGCACCCGCGTGACCGACTCCGCCCGGCGGGCCCACGCGAGGAACTCCGCCCGCCGCTCCACGTAGTCCCAGGGCGTGCGGACCACCACGGCGTCGAACGCGGCCCAGTCGACCTCGGGATCGTCCCACCGCACGATCTGCCCGGCGATCCCCTCCTCGGCCCACGCCGCGACGGCGACCTCCTTCTCGTCGTCGACCCCGTCCGGGTCGGCGAAGGTCACGTACGCCACGGAAACACCCACGGAAGCCCCTTACGTCAGCACCAAATCAATAGAAGGCACCTTACCTATGGGCGTATGACGGGTTATGGGCGGGATGTCGCGTATCTCCAGGCTGTGCGGGTGGGACCGCACGGACTCGCACGGTGCTTGACTGTGGCGGCCGCGCGGTCCGTACGCGTCGCGCTGTCCGTGCGTGTTGCGCTGTCCGTGCGTGTTGCGCTGTCCGTGCGCGCTCCGGTGGGCGGGTGCTCCGGCCGGCCGTCTCAATGGCCGCCGCGGCGGGCGAGCTGGCACCGCGAGGCGTTCTCGCCGTCGTCCTCGGCACGATCCCGCCCTTCGACGAGCAGAGCAAGCTGGACTCCATGGCCTGGACCGCCTACTACACCGGCCCGCACCGAGTTCGGATCTTCGGGTGGGCCCGAGGCTTCGGAGGCCGTTCTCAGAACGCGGACAGGTTCGCGACGACGTCCGCCGCCGGTGTGTTCCGCGACCGGTTCCAGGAGGTCCCGGCCCACAGGTGCAGCGTCTCGGCGTCCCCGCCGGCCGCCGCGGCGCGGCGCAGCGGCGTCGTCAGGTGGTGGAGCTGCGGGTAGGCCGCGGGGGCCTGGCCGGAGTACTCCGTCATGAACCGGTTGACCAGGCCGCGCGCCGGACGCCCGGTGAAGGCCCTGGTGACGGCGGTACGGGTGAAGCGGGGGTCGGTCAGCGCCGCGCGGTGGACCGCGCCGGTGCCGCTCTCGGGGCAGAGCAGGAAGGCGGTGCCCGCCGCGACCGCCACCGCTCCCGCGGACAGGACCCGGGAGACGTCGGCGGCCGAGGCGATGCCTCCGGCCGCGACCAGGGGCAGCCGTGACGCCTCCCGCACCCGGGACAGCAGGTGCTCCAGGCTCAACTCCTCGGCGTCCGCGTTGGTGAACGACCCCCGGTGCCCCCCCGCCTCCTCCCCCTGGACGCACAGCACGTCGGCCGCCGAGGCCAGCCGCGCCTCGGCCGCCGACGTCACCGTGACCATCACGGTGGTCCCCCGGTGGCGGAACGCCCGGATCAGCTCGTCCTCCGGGCAGCCGAACGTGAAACTCACCACCGCGGGCGGATCCGCCAGCAGGTCCTCGACCTTGGCCGTGAAATCGTCGTCGCCCCCACGCGGGACCCCCAGGGGGGCGCCCAGCCGCCGCGCCTCCCCCTCGATGACCCGCGCGTAGGCGTCTATCTCGGCCTGGTCGACGTCGTCGGCCGTGGGCATGAACACGTTCACCCCGAACGGGCGGGACGTGAGCTCACGCGTCTGCTTGATCTCCTGGCGCATCTGCTCGGCCGTCTTGTAGCCGGCCGCGAGGAATCCCAGGCCACCGGCCTCGGACACGGCCGCGGCCAGTTGGGGCGTGGACGCCCCACCGGCCATGGGAGCCTGTACGACCGGCAGCCCGAACGGCCACGGCATCGGATCAGACATCGGCTCCTCCTCCCCCGGCGCCCTCGTGGCCCGGCCGCCGGCTCCGCGACGATGAACGGGACCGGACGGCCACGGCACGGGCGACATCTCCATCGGCTTCTGGCAGCCTATGCCCCCGCCTGGCGCCACCTCGCTCCAGGTCAGACGTCCGGCGGTGCTCTGTCAGGCGGTTCGGCCGGGGCCGGACCGCATCGCGGACCTCGTGATCCGAGTCCCGGACAGGGGCGGGGAGCACCCGCGAAGTGGGCCACATCCCGCTCGACGCCCGGCGCTGATGTCTCGCCCCGTTCCGTCAGGGGCTCTGCGTCCCGCGAACCGGTTCCGGGTCGGGGGCGTCGACGAGGAGTTTGGCGACGGCGTCGCCGATGTCGGCGGGGTCCCAGCGGGCGCCCCGGTCGGCGCGGGGACCGTGCCGCCAGCCGTCGGCGAGGGAGAGGGCCCCGCCCTCGACCTCGAAGACCCTGCCGGTGACGTGCCGGGACTCCGCCGAGCCGAGCCAGGCCACCAGCGGGGCGACGTTGGCCGGGTGCGCGGCGTCGAAGCCGTCCGCCGGCCCGGCCGTCGCGGTGTCTTCGGTCAGCCGGGTGCGAGCGGCCGGGACGATCGCGTTCACCGTGACGCCGTAGTGGCCGAGCTCCGCCGCGGCGACCTGGCTGAGTGCCACGACGCCCGCCGTCGCCGCGGAGTAGTTGCCCTGGCCGACGCCGCCGAACAGGCCCGCCCCGGCCGAGGTGTTGATCACCCTGGCGTCCACGGGCTCGCCCGCCTCCGACCGCTCCCGCCAGTGGGCGGCCGCGTGCCGCAGCGGCAGGAAGTGGCCCTTGAGATGGACCCGGATCACGTCGTCCCACTCCTGCTCGGTCATCGAGACCAGCATCCGGTCGCGGACGAACCCGGCGTTGTTGACCAGGACGTCCAGCCGCCCGAAGGCGCTCAGCGCCGTCTTGACCAGGCGGCCCGCGCCGTCCCACTCGGTGACGTCGTCGCTGTTGGCCACGGCCCGGCCGCCCAGGTCGCGGATCTCCTCGACCACCGCCAGGGCGGGGCCCGCGGAGCGCCCGTCGCCCTCGCGCCCGGTGCCCAGGTCGTTGACCACGACCCTGGCTCCCTGCCCGGCGAACTCCAGGGCGTGCTCCCTGCCGATGCCTCGCCCCGCGCCGGTCACGATCACCACACGCCCGTCACAGATCCCGCGCATGCCAGGGCCCCTTTCGCCACGATCATGCAGAGTTTCCCGGTTGTTCACCTTTCATGTCTAGATGTGCTCCCGCACCGCGCCGGACTTCGAGGCGTCAGTTCACGGTGAGGCCGCGTCCGGCGAGGATGAGGGCGGCCTGGGTGGGGCTGATGACCGCTCCGCGCAGCGACCGGAGGCGGGTGTCGTCGACCTCGCCGAGGTCGGCACCGCGCAGGTCCGCCTTGGTGAAGACCGTCTCGACGATCCGGGCGCCGATCACGCGGCAGTCCTCGAACACGGTCTTGGTGAAGTCGCAGCCCGACAGGTTGGCGTCGTCGAAGCGGACGCCCCGCAGGTGGAGGCCCCGGAGCGAGCAGCCGGTGAGGTCGGCCAGCGCCAGGTTGGAGCCGTCGAACCGGTAGCCGGTGCCCCGGCAGGCGGACAGCACCGCTCCGATCATGCGGCAGCCGGTGAAGGTGACGTCGGTGAGCAGGGCCAGCTCGAATCGCGCGCCCGACAGGTCGACGTCGGTGAAGGTCGCGTCGACGAGCTCGGCGTTCGCGAACCTGAGCCCCGCTCCCCCTCCGCCGGAGAAACGCGCCCCGTCGAGGTCCGCGCGGCGGAAGTCGGCCCCCTCCAGCACGCACTTCTCGAACGAGGCCTCCACCAGCGACGCCCCGGTGAGGTCCGCGCCGGTGAGGTCGCACTCCCTGAACACGTAGGGCCCGTCATCGGTCAGGTGATCGCCGAGCGAGAGCCCCGACAGATCGACCCCGTGGATCTCCCGCTGGTCCGCCAGCAACTGTGCCGCATCCATCCCGCGATTCAAGCAGCCCGCCCTGACAGAATCCTCGGCGCCGTACCCCGGGGAAGCGCCGTACGCCGGGAGGTCGCCGTATCCCGAGGAGAGCGGGCCCGGTCAGGTGGTGCCCGTGTCTCCGGCGAGGAGCTCGGCGGCGGCCTGGCCGCAGACGCGGGCGGCCCCGTGGGTGGCGATGTGGACGGCGCCCAGGTCGGAGCGGCCCGGCAACCCCATCTCCACCACGACGGCGTCGGCGCGGGCGGCCAGCAGGTGCCGGAGCGCGTCGGCCTGCCAGGGGTGGCGGTGCGCGTCGCGGACGACGATGACCAGGGGGCGCTCGGCCGCCGCGGCGAGCACGGCCTCGATGGCGCCTCCGGTGGCCGTGGGGGCGGTCAGCCTGGTGACCGTGGTGCCGGGCAGGAGCTTGCCGAGCGGCTCGCCGACGCCCCACGGGGTGTCCTTCTCGATGGCGAGGTTCATCTCGGGGGCGAGCTCGACGACGTGCGGCGGGGCGGGCAGGGGGAACACCGCGGCCGAGGAGCGGCGGGTGATCCGCAGTGCCCGCCGGGCGGCGGCCAGGCCGATCGACGGGGCGCCCGGAGCGCCGGAGAGGCCCGAAGGCGCGTTCCGGTGGGCGGTCGTGGTCCAGAGGGCGAGCTCGCAGACGCGCCGGGAGGCGTCGGCGAGGCGCTCCTCGGAGAGCCTGCCCTCGATCACGGCGTCCACGATCGCGTCGCGGATGCCGATCGCGGTCTCCTCCCCCGCGTGCTCGCCGCCCACGCAGATCGCGTCGGCGCCCGCGGCGACGGCGAGGACCGAGGCCCCGCCGATGCCGTACGGGCCGGAGACGGCGGCCATCTCGATGCCGTCGGTGACGATGACGCCCTCGAAGCCGAGTTCGACCCTGAGCAGGTCGTGCAGGACCGGGCGGCTGAGGGTGGCGGGCATCGCGGGGTCCAGGGCGGGGACGAGCAGGTGCCCGGTCATGACCGTGCGCACCCCCTGCTCGACGGCCGTGCGAAAGGGCCGCAGCGCCACGTCGTGCAGCTCTCCGAGGGAGGCGGCGACGAGCGGCACGCCGTGGTGGGAGTCGACCGAGGTGTCGCCGTGGCCGGGGAAGTGCTTGGCGCAGGCGGCCACCCCCGCCGACTGCATCCCCCGTACCCAGGCGGCGGTGTGCCGGGCGACGAGGTCGGGGTCCGCGCCGAAGGAGCGCAGGCCGATGACCGGGTTGTCGGGATTGGAGTTCACGTCGGCCGAGGGGGCGAAGTTGAGGTTGACGCCCGCCCGGGCCAGGTCGCGGCCGAGGTCGGCGGCGAGCTCCTCGGTGAGGCCGACGTCATCGGCCACGCCGAGGGCGAAGTTGCCGGGCCGGGTGCTCCCGCCCACCGCCTCCAGGCGGGTGACCTCACCGGACTCCTCGTCGATGCCGACCAGGACCTGGGGGTTCTCCTCGCGGAGCGCGGCCGTGAGATCGGCCACCTGGGAGGGGGTGGCGATGTTCCTGGAGAACAGCACCACCCCGGCCAGCCCCTCGCCGAGCCGGCGTCGGAGCCAGTCGGGCGGGGTCTTGCCCTCGAAGCCGGGGAAGACGACCGTCTCCGCCAGACGGAGCAGCTCTGGGCCGCGCTTCATTCACCCCTCCTCGCCTGACGGCCGGTCGGCGTTCCTGCCGAAGACGCGCAGACACCACGTTGCGAACCGGACCCCTGGGGAAAGCGCTCCCACAGCGGCTCTGCGCAAATCTAATAGGAAAGTTTCCTAATTGCTAGTGGGCTGACCATAGGCCTTTGGCTCAGGATTTTGCGGCCGGGGACGATGGACGGGGTCGAGATCCGCTGGTACGGAGCCGAGAACGCGGCCGTCCGCGTACGCCGTCACCCGCGCGAGACGACGGATCCGCCGACGGCACCGGCGAATCCGGTCCTACGGCAGGCGGAACCGGCGGTTCCGTCCGCACGGCCGGGTGACGCCGGAATCCGTCCGGCCGGCCCGCGCCCGGCGCGGGGTCCCCCTCTCGGCGACCCGCCCGGTACGGACCGCGTCGGCGACGCCCCCGTGGCGGACGTGGCGGGTGCCCGGCCGGAGCCAGGAACGGGAATGAGCTGGCGCGTTCCGGTGAACAAGCGATTGCGCAAGGGCTCATAATGGTGCGGTGAACACGCGAAAGAACTCCGGCGGCGCGACCACGACCCCGGTCAAGCGGCAGGGCGGGACCAGGCGCGCGGCCACATCCGGCCCCGCCTCGGAGCGCCGCGACCATCTCGTCAAACTCGCCGCCGAGCTCTTCGCCCGCAAGGGCTTCCAGGCGACCACCGTCCGGGAGATCGCGGAGGAGGCGGGCATCCTCTCGGGAAGCCTCTACCACCACTTCGACTCCAAGGAGACGATCGTCGACGAGGTGCTGACCACCTTCCTCGACGACCTCGTCGGCCGCTACCGCACCGCCCTGGACCAGAACGGCGACCCCCGCACGATCCTCTCAGAGATGGTGCGCATCGGGTTCAGCACGCTGGAGCCGCACCGCGCGGCGATCACCGTCATGCAGAACGACTGGAACTACCTGAGGTCGCTGCCCGGCGACCGCTTCGACTACCTGGTCAAGGCCGAGGACGAGGTCGAGCGCATGTGGGTCGAGCAGATCAAGCTCGGCCAGGCCGAGGGCCTGTTCCGCGCCGACGTCGACCCCAAGCTCACCTACCGCATGATCCGCGACACCATCTGGGTGGCGGTGCGCTGGTTCCGCCCCGGGGGCCGTCTCAACACCACCGGCCTCGCCGAGCACTACATCACCGTCCTGTTCGACGGCCTGGCGACCGGCGAGCGGAGCAGCCAGAAGGCATGACGCCCGCGGAACCCGGCGCGGCGAGCGGCTCGGCCTGTGAGAATCAAGCGTCCGCGAAGCGAACGGGAAGTGGTGGGCGAGCATGGAGATACTGCAGAAGGCCGTGCGGATGGCGCTCACCGACGTGGCCGACCCCGCCAAGGCCCCGATCATGCAGGCCTACATGAAGTCGTCGATGCCGTTCCTCGGCGTGCAGGCCGCCCCCCGCCGCGCCGCGCTGAAGCGGGTCTTCGCCGACTACCCCGTCGACGCGGCGTCCGCGTGGCGGGAGGCGACGCTGGCGCTGTGGCGCGGGGCCGAGTACCGCGAGGAGCGCTACGCGGCGATCGAGCTGTCCGGCTTCCGCCTCTACCGCGCCTTCCAGACGCTCGACGCGCTGCCGATGTACGAGGAGATGATCGTCACCGGGGCCTGGTGGGACTACGTCGACGAGCTCGCCGTCCACCGCGTCGGCGGCCTGCTCGCGGCCTTCCCCGACACCATGCGCCCCCTCATGCTCCGCTGGGCCCGCGGCACCGACCTGTGGAAGCGCCGCACCGCCATCCTCAGCCAGAACCGTTTCAAGTCCGCCACCGACACCGGCCTGCTGTACGCCTGCATCGAGCCCAGCCTGTCCGACAACGACTTCTTCGCCCGCAAGGCGATCGGCTGGGCCCTGCGCGAGTACGCCAAGACGAACCCCGGCGAGGTCGTCCGCTACGTCGACCACACCCGCATCAGCGGCCTGAGCCGCCGCGAGGCCCTGAAGAACCTCCCGGCCCGATGACCCGGGAACCCGCGCTTCATCCGTTCATGTCTTGAGACGAACGACGATTCCGATGACCACTGCCCGCGGAGCGGCCGCTACGGGAAGAGGTCGAGTCGCGACACCGGGCGCTCACAGAAGTCGATGATGTCGGCGGTCCACGTGGTCGCCTCGTCGAGCTCGTCGCCGGTGACCGCCTCGCTGGGCTGACCGGAGTATTCGAGAACGTTCCTTCTGCGCCGCATGTGGTCCAGACGGCCTCCCTGGTCTGCCCGAACTGAGCGGCGACGGCCTCCCCTGAGGGCGATGTGACCACCGGCGGACGTGGCACGCAGCCCCTGAGCCTGCAGGATCGCGGCCGAAGCCTTCCTCGCGGCGTCGTAACAGAGGGTGTAGGCGCCGTCGGGGTCGGTGTCACGGATCAACTCCACCGATTCGAGGTGGCTTCACGCCGATTCGAGCATCGACTCGGCCATGTGATCGGCCAGAGGGACCCGCTGGAGCTCACGATTGTCAAGAAGCTTGCGGATCGCGGCTTCGCCGATGGTCCACTGCACCGGCGGTCTCCCTCTCGACCTCCACGACGACCGTCGGCCCGTTCGCGATCTCACGGAGCAGGCCTTCGCCGCCAGAGTCCCAAGCGGATACGCTCCGTAACACCGGATTCACGGAAATGCCCAGACGGCGCTCGGCTCGCTCCGCCGCGTCGCATACATCCCCCCGGGATGGCGAGCCGACGACCAGGAGGTCCACGTCGTTGGGCTGCGGGCCGGGCCGGCCGTGGTAGCGCGCGGCCCAGGAGCCGAAGATGACGAGCCGTTCGACCCCTGACAGCGACGCGAACTCCTCCGAGATGATCGCGGGAGGACCGAAGGTGACGGCCAGCAGCTGCGCCAGCGGTCGCGAGGCGGCGGTCTCGGTGTTGGCTCCGACGAGCCGGGCCCTGCCGATCCTGCGTTCCCGGAGGAGACCGGCGCGCACGAGGCGATGAACCTCGCGCTGGACCGTGGGAAGGGGAGAACCGAGGACCTCGGCCAGATCGGTGATCGTGGATTCGTCGTCGGCGGCCAGGAACAGGTGGGCCAGCAGGCGGGCCTGGAGTCGCGACCGGAAGATGGGCATGAGCTCGGGAGCCAACGCTCTCATACAGCTGACGACAACTCTCGTTATTCGAGAACGTCAACGACGCCTGCCGGGGTGTCGCGGAGAAGGGCCCCGGCGGGGTGGGGTGCCGCCGGGGCCTCGGGCGGTCAGCTGATCTTGAAGGGGTCCCCGTAGACCTTCCAGGACAGCGGGGTGTCGAGGTCGAGGTTGCCCTTGTTGAGGAAGACCCGCTGGGCGGTGTCGACGCGGCTGGTGTCCTCGTGGGCCTCCTCGGCCCTCATGGCGACCTTGCGGGCGTCGAGGAAGGCGTGCAGGTACTTCGTCTCGTCGCCGCCCTGGGCGGGGGACTTCGCCTTCTTCAGGGCGTTCTTGCGGATCGCGCCGAAGCTCTGGGGGTCGGTGCCGCCGCCGTGCATGACGATGGCGTCGTAGTAGGCGAACTGCCCGAGGGCGCGCAGGCCGTCCTTCCTGGCCTGGTCGACCGCGGGGTTGAAGTAGACCCGGTCGCGCTCGTCGTTCTGGGCCTGCTGGAAGACCGTGTCCTTGGCGGCGGTGGCCCAGTCCTTGGTGTAGTTGGGGTCGAGGCCCTTGTGGGAGGCGGTGCCGTCGACCTTGCGCAGGGCGGGAAGATACCTGGCGAGCACGTTCCCCGGCTTGAGCCGGGTGTAGCGCTCGACGAGGTCGAGCATGTCACCGGTGCCGGAGCAGAAGCCGATGATGCCCGCGGTGTAGCCGCGGCCGTCCTTGATGTCCTCGATGTACTTGTACTGCGCCTTCCAGTTCAGCGAGGAGTTCTCCGCGCTGGACACCAGTTGCATGGCGATGTCCTTCTTGCGCGGGTCGGTGAGGTCGACCGCCGCAGAGGACGCCGAGGACGCCGACAGACCGGCGGGCACCGCCGCGGGCACCACCGCGGATCCCGCCGCGAGGGAGAGCGCCACGGTGTGCCCGGCACCGGCGGAGGCGATCAGGACCGGGACGGCGACCGCGGCCGAGGCCAGCAGGAGGCGCGGGGTGCGGCGGCCGGAGCGGGGGTTCGACGAGAAGGGCACGTGTCTCTCCAGGAAAGGGGATGGAGGAACGCCCGGAGGCTCTCCGGAGAAGGGGGAACACCCCTGCGTGGGGGCTCTCCGGGACGGGGGCGAGGAGCGCGGGCGGACAGAGGATACGGGGGTCGAGGAGATGGCGCCGGGCGAGGGAGCCCGCGCCGCTCATTAGGAAACTTTCCTAACGAACCTACTCCTCACCACTCCCCATACGTCAACCCGTCCGCGCCGGAGGAACCTGAAGACAGCCTTATGGAAGGCTCAAGCGGACCTACTTGAGCGCGCCCGCGGTGAGGCCCTTCTGGATCTGGCTCTGGAAGAGCGTGTAGACGATCAGCATCGGCAGGATGGCCATGCTCAGCGCGGCGAACAGGGCCGACCAGTCGGCGTCGTAGCCCGCGGCCGTGGAGATGTCGGCGATGCCCTGGGTGAGCACCCACTTGTCCCGGTCGGAGTTGAGCAGCACCAGGGGCAGCTGGTACTGGTTCCACTGGCCGAGCACGTTGAAGATGGTCACGCTGACGATGCCCGGCTTGGCCATCGGCAGCATGATCTGGAAGAACACCCGGGCGTGCGAGGCCCCGTCCACGAAGGCCGCCTCGGCCACCGCCCCCGGCAGCGTCCTGAAGAAGGCCGCGAGGAAGAAGACGGTGAAGGGCAGCGAGTAGGCGATGTAGACGAGTATCAGCCCGCCGTGCGTGTTCAGGCCGATGAACGGGCCGATCACCGGGACCGCCCCCATGTTCTGCACGACGAAGAACAGCGGGGTCAGCGCCAGGTAGACCGGGAAGGCCAGGCCGGAGACGAACAGCAGATAGATCGACCGGTTGCCCCGGAAGCGGTAGCGGGCCAGCACGTACGCGGCCATCGAGCCGAACAGCATCGTGCCGAAGGTGCCGAAGGCCACCACCACGACGCTGTTGATCATGTACTGGCCGATGTGCGCCTGCTCCCAGGCGCGGGCCCAGTTGTCGAGGCGCAGGGACGCCGGCAGCGACCAGGCGTCGCCGAAGATCTCGTCCTCGCTCTTCACCGACGCGAGGAACGTCCACACGATCGGCACGACCACCAGGACCGTCCAGACCAGCAGCGCGACGTGCGTCAGGGCCGACAGGGGTCCCAGGCGCCTCCTGCGCTCCTCGCGGGCGAGGGCCCTGCTCGGGGAAATCACGACGTCCGCCACTAGAACTCGATCCGCTCACGCCGCGACAGGCGCAGGGCCAGCGCCGCGAACCCGATGGTGAAGAAGAACAGCACCACGCCCATCGCGGAGGCGTAGCCGAACTTGAAGTACTGGAAGGCGGTGCGGTAGATCTCCGCCGCCATCACGGTCGTGGAGTGGTCGGGGCCGCCGTGCTCGGCCGTCATCACCCACACGATGGCGAAGACGTCCAGCGCGGCGATGCCGAGATAGACCCAGCCGACCTGGATGGTGTCCCACAGCAGCGGCAGCGTGACCCGCAGGAACAGCTGCGGCCCCCCGGCGCCGTCGATCGCCGCCGCCTCGAACAGGTCGCGCGGGATGGAGGCGATGCCCGCCGAGAAGAGCACCACGTAGAAGCCGACCGCCTGCCAGACCAGCACGGCGAGGATCGACCAGAACGCGACGTCGGTGCTGGACAGGAAGCCGACCGGCTCGAACCCCAGGGCGATGAGCGGCGCGTTGAGCATGCCGCTGCGGTCGGGCCTGAAGACCTGCTGGAACAGGACGGCGACCACGGCGACGGCCAGCACCTGGGGGAAGAAGAACACCACGCGGTAGAACTTCGACCCCCAGATGCCCCCGGTGCCACCCCGCCCGCCCGCGTTGAGCAGGAAGGCGAAGAAGAGCGCGATCCCCAGCGTGAGGACCGGCATCAGGATCAGCAGGACGAGGTTGTGCCTGACCGCCTGCCAGAACACGTTGTCGGCCAGCAGCCGCTGGAAGTTCTCCAGGCCCACGAGGCGCGGGCTCGCGTTCACCCCGCGCCAGTCGGTGAACGCGATGTAGAAGGCCTGTGCGTAGGGCGCGATCACGTAGATCAGGTAGAGCGTCACGGGGATCGCGAGGAACCCCGCGACGAACCGTGTCCTGCCGTGGTTCATCCCGGCTTACCGTTCCCTCGGTGGCGCGCCGCCGCCCGGCGGCGCCGTCGCGACATGCCTCATGACCTGGTCGTCCTTCCCCGGGCGGCTCGCCGTCTCGCCCCGCCTCATGCGTGACGGCCCGCCGCCGCGTGCCGTCGTCACCGGCTGAACTTCTTCACCGAGGAGTCCTTCTTGACGGCGTCGGCCTTGTTCTGCGCGCGCTCCGCCCACTGGTCGACGGTCAGCTTGCCGGCCATGAGCTGCCCGGTCGCGGCGGCCACCTCGTCGTGCAGCTCGACGTACCACTTGCGGAACAGGAACCAGACGGCGTTGTCGCCCGCCGCCTCCAGCGCGGTCGAGGCGCTCTTGAGGCCGGGCTTGAGCGTACGGCCCTCGTCGGCGCCCTTGACGACCGTGAGCGTGGAGACCAGCTCCATGAACTTGCCCGCGCCCTCCTTGGAGAGCATGGCGCGCATGTACTCCAGGCCCGCGCGGGGGTTGGCCGACTTCGCCGGGACGACGTACTCCTCTCCCGGCTGGGCGTGCAGGGTGCCGTACGGGAGGGCGTCGGAGGAGCCGAAGTCGGGGAGGGCGAACATCGCGTAGCCGAAGTCGGCCGGGGTGGAGTCCTTCTGCTCGTTCTCCAGCCAGGAGCCGCAGGGCAGCATGGCGACCTGGCCCTTGTTGTGCGCCGTCTGGGTCTGCACGTGGTCGAGCCCCGCGGTGCCCTGCAGCAGGTACTTCGACCCGATCTCGACGAAGGCCTCCGCGGCCTGTTTGACCGGCTCGGCCTTCCAGGCGCCGTCCTGGAGGTTGTCGATGTTCTTCAGCACGTCCTTGCCGCCGATCTTCGCGGCGAGCGTGAGGATGGCCTCGTAGATGTAGAACGGGTGCTTGCCCGCGTAGGTGAAGGGCGCCATCTTGCCCGACTTCTTGATGGTCTCGCACAGTGCCAGGAAGTCGGCCCAGGTCTTGGGGACCTGCCAGCCCTCGGCCTCGAAGAGCTTCTGCGAGTACCAGATGCCCCAGACGGTGTTGGCGTAGTTGAGGACGTACGGCTTGCCGTCGTAGCTGCCCAGCTCGATCGCGTTCGGGTCGATGGTGTCGCGCACCTTGACGGCGGGGTCGTCCCAGCTCGGAGCGTCGTACAGCGGCGTGAGGTCGGCGAGCTGGCCGTCCTGGACCAGGGCGCCGAAGTCCATCGCGTTGGCGCCGGAGTTGTTGACGAACTCCGGCGGGTTGCCACCGGCGAAGCGCGGCTGGAGGGTCTTGGCGACCTCCTTGGTGGCGTTGTGCTTGATCTCCAGCTTGGGGTGTTTGGCCATGAGCAGCGGCTCGTGGACGTCCGTGGCGTAGGCGTCGCCGAAACCGCCGTCGAAGATCCAGATCTCCAGGGGCCTGTCCTCGGCGAAGCCGAGCGGGTTGGCCGCGCTGGTGGCCCCGACGACGGGCGCCGAGGAGGCGGCGCCGCCGCCGTTGCCCGCGGGGGTGGCGCACGCGGACAGGACCGGCAGGGTGAGGCCGGCCAGGGCCGCGCTGCGCAGGAGCTCGCGCCTGGATAGCTGGGTCATGCTTCCTCCTGGAAGTGGCCTGGGAGTGGAAGGCGGTGGCCTGGGAGTGAGAGGTGGCCCGGGAGTGGAAGGCGGTGGCCCGGGAGTGAGAGGTGGCCCGGGAGTGGGAGACGGTGGTCAGGCACCTCGCCGGATCCTTCCGGCGTAGCGGTTCTCAAGGGCGCGGTTGTGCTCGTCGCCGCCGGTCACGTTGGCGGAGCGGTAGATCGGCGGGGTCAGGCCCGCCTCGGTCAGGCCGCGCACCACCTCGGCCACGACCATCTGGGCCAGCAGCGCCGAGGTGATCGTGGACACCGCCCCGAACGTGCCGCCGCCCTGGAGCGGGAGGACCGCGTCACCGTAGGGGGCCCGGTTGTCGAGCACCACGTCGGCGAGGTCGAGCAGCTTGCGGCCCGAGGGGTGGCGGGAGGTCATCGCGGTGCTGTGCCGCACCGAGGTCAGGGCGATCAGGTCGTGCCCGTGCTCCTTGACGATCGAGGCCAGCTCGACCACCGACCCGTTCACCCCGGAACTGGAGATCAGCACGAACACGTCACCCGGCCGGACGGGGGCCAGGTCGTAGATCCGCCGGGCGACCGAGGGGTCGCGCTCCAGCTCGCCGGCCGTTCCGAGGAGGATGCCGACCGGGGCGTCCCCGTACAGCACGACGTCGCGCAGGGCCAGGCGGTTGCTGGGCACCAGGCCCCCCGCGCGCCCGGCGATCTCCATGGCGATCGCCTCGGAGTGGCCGGAGCCGAACGCCTGGACCACGCCGCCGCCGCTCAGGGAGGCGACGATCAGCCCCGCCGCCGCCCCCACCGCGGCCGCCTGGGTCCTGGAGACCTCGTCCACCAGGGCCTTGACCTCGTGAACGTATTCGGAAGCACCGATCTCCACGGTCAGCTCCTCTCCACCCGATGGCTCTCCAGAGCCCGGATCGTCAGCTCGAAGGCCTCGTTGGTCTGCTCATAGGTGCGCTGCGCGACCGCGACGTAGACGGTGTCGAGGACGAAGAGCTGGGAATGGACGGCGGCCAGGCCGCCCAGCCGGAAGGTGGTCTCGCGGCTGGCGGTGGTCAGGACCAGGTCGGCCAGCTCGGCCAGCGGGGAGCGGGCGAAGGAGGTGACCGCGACGGTCAGCGCCCCCCGGTCGCCGGCCTCGCCGAGGGACTCCAGCACCTCGCGGGTGCGGCCCTGGTGGGAGATGCCGATCGCGACGTCGCCCTCGCCGAGCAGCGCGGCGTCGGCGAGCGCCTCGTGCGCGTCTGCGTGGCTCCAGCAGGGGACCCGGATCCGGCGCAGCCGGCCGCCCATCATCAGGGCCACCGCCCCGCTGGTGGAGACCCCGAAGATGAGGACGCGACGGGCCGCGACGATGGCCTCGGCGACCCTGGCGACGGTGCCCGCGTCCAGCTGGGCCGCCGTCTCCTGGATGAGCCGGGAGTCGGCGGCGGCCATCACGCCGATCGCCGCGTCGAGCGGGTCGGTGGGGCCGATCTCGTGGCCCACCCCCGCGTCCCAGTTGGCCTGCGCGACGCGCCCGTTCTCGGTGGCCAGCGCGACCCGCAGCCCGGCGTACCCCGCGAAGCCGAACACCCGGCAGAAGCGGGTCACCGTGGCGGGCGAGCTGCCGCTCCGCTCGGCCAGCGTGATGATCGTGGAGCGCGCGGCCTCGGCGGGGTCGGCCAGGATCGCCTCCCCCACCCGGCGCAGCGCCTCGGGCAGCGCGGGCGTCTCGGTCTGTATGCGTCCGAGCGCGCCAGCGGCCACAAGCATTCCTTTCATCGGAAGTCATCTGGGTGAAAATTATTCTCAAGTCAAGCTCGCGTCAAGGCCGTCGAGGGCACGGTTGGGGGCACAACGCCCACGGCGCCGGGGCTTCGGGGGAAAATTCCGACAACCTCCGGCGCCTTTCGAGCGTCGTTCCTAACAGAGGTTCCAGAAAAGGAGCCGCCTGACGGAGGCGAACCCCACGATGACTCGACGTCCGGCCGACACGCCGCACCAGGTTTCCAGCGCGCACGTCCACGACGAGCTGGCCGCCCGGCGCGCCCGGCGCGCCAGGGACCAGAGACTGCGCAACGACCCGCACATCCGGCTGCTGGAGCGCGAGCACGGCGTCCGCTTCACCGTCGAGGAGCTCCAGGCGGCGGACCGGCAGGCCGAGGAGATGCTCGCGCCGCTCCGCCAGGAGCCGCCGTCCATCGACGAGGAGACCCGCTCCCTGCAGCTGCTCGTCTGGCGCCGCCTGGGCCCGAGGGGGTTCCAGGGGTTCATGCGGGAGCTGGAGGAGATGGAGGCCGAGCTGGCCAGGGCCCGGCACGACGGCTGGGACGACATCGGCTAGACCCCCCCGGGGGTTCTCCACCCCGGCAGGTCCAACACGCCCGCGCACTCGCCGTCGCGGTCTCACCCGTCATGGTGACGCGACCACCCCCCAGGCAAGCGATTGCTTGTTTTCGTGCGCGGTAAGGTGATGGAAGGTTCCATTGTCACGTGTTAGGCGAACATGCTCCATCAGCGACTCCAGCCCTCCACGCCGTACGCCGCCCTGATCTTCGACTGCGACGGGACCCTCGTCGACACCGCCGCCGCCAACGAGAGCGCCTGGCGGACCGCGCTGGCCGGATGGCAGGTCGACCTCGATCCCGCCTGGTACCAATCCCGCACCGGCCTGTCCGCCGACCGCCTGCTGGCCGAGCTCGAGACCGAGACCGGGGCCGAGCTCGACTACCGGGCGGTGCACGCGGCGGCCCTGGACGCCTACCAGTGGCTGATCCCCACGATCACCCCGCACCAGACGGTCAGCGCCGTCGCCGAGGCGCACCGGGGACGGGTGCCGATGGCCGTGGCCTCGGGAGGCGCCCGCCAGGCCGTGGAGGAGACCCTGCGCCTCACCGGCCTGCTCCCCCTCTTCGACACCGTGGTCACCAGGGACGACGTCCGCTACGGCAAGCCGGCCCCCGACGTCTACCTCCTCGCGGCGCGCCGCCTCGGCGTCGCCCCGCACGCCTGCGTCGCCTACGAGGACACCGACGAGGGAGTGGCCTCCGCCCTCGCCGCCGGGATGACGGTCATCGACGTGCGCCCCTCGCTCCGCTAGGCACACCGCCTGGAGAAACAGGCGCTCGCGGCGTGGCCGGAGAGCGCCCCCGCATTGGCTACCTGTACTATCCAATGATGCGGATATCCGAGCTCAGCGCCGCATCAGGCGTGCCCATCCCGACGATCAAGTACTACCTGCGCGAGGGCATGCTCCCCGCCGGGGAGCAGACCTCGGCGACCAGGGCACGCTACGGCGAGGAGCACGTGCGCAGGCTGCGGCTGATCCGGGCGCTGCTCGAGGTGGGCCGGCTGTCCATCGCCGCCATCGGCAAGGTGCTGGCCGCCATCGACGACCCGGACCTGAACCTGCACCACGTGCTCGGCGTCGCACAGTACGCCATCGCCCCGGCGGTCGAGCAGCACGCGTCCGACGAGGAGTGGGCGCGCGCCCGCGCCGACGCCGACGCCATGATCGACGATCTCGGCTGGGAGGTGGATCCCGGCGCCCCGGCCCGCGACGAGCTGGCCCAGGCCGTCCTCACCCTCGGCCGGCTCGGCATGCCCGCCGACGCCCAGGCCCTGCGGCCCTACGCCGACGCCGCCATGCGGCTGGTGACCGAACACGAGATCGGCACCATCCCGCTCGGCGGCCCCCGCGAGGCCGCGGTCGAGGCCATGGTCCTCGGCACCGTCCTGCACAGCAGGGTGCTCGACATCATGCGGAGGCTCGCCCACGAGTCGGTCTCGGCCCGTGTCTTCGGCACCATGTGAAGACGGCCCCCTGGGACCCTCATATGAGACAAAGGTGATTAAAGCGGCCTAGAGCAATAATCGGTCTCTGCTGTGACGGATGTCTCAATCGTTCCAATCGTCCCGTGAAATGGCAGCTCACAGCCCCGAAACAGGGCTGTGCGGATTTCTGTACGGCCACTGCCTGCCCATATAGGGCCGGGTAACACCCTGTTCACACACGGGCAACAGATGCGAAATCGCGACTTGCGAATCTTTGGGGGCAGCAGATCCCTCCATCCTCAAGGACTCCGCCGATGACCTTCAAGGCTGAATACATCTGGATCGACGGCACCCAGCCGACCGCCAAGCTTCGCTCCAAGACCAAGGTGATGGCGGACGGCGCGGAGCTCCCGATCTGGGGCTTCGACGGGTCCAGCACGAACCAGGCCGACGGCTCCTCCTCGGACCGGGTGCTCAAGCCGGTGTTCACCTGCCCGGACCCGATCCGCGGCGGCAGCAACGTGCTGGTGCTGTGCGAGGTGCTCAACATCGACATGACCCCGCACGAGAGCAACACCCGCGCCGCCCTCGTCGAGGTCGCCGAGAAGTACGCCGACCAGGAGTCCTGGTTCGGCATCGAGCAGGAGTACACCTTCTTCAAGGAGGGCCGTCCGCTCGGCTTCCCGATCGGCGGCTTCCCGGCCCCGCAGGGCGGCTACTACTGCGGCGTCGGCGCCGACGAGGTCTTCGGCCGCGAGATCGTCGAGAAGCACCTCGACTACTGCATCGAGGCGGGCCTGGCCATCTCCGGCATCAACGCCGAGGTCATGCCCGGCCAGTGGGAGTTCCAGATCGGCCCGGCCGGTCCCCTCGACGTCTCCGACCACATGTGGATCGCCCGCTGGCTGCTCTACCGCACCGCGGAGTCCTTCAACGTCGGCGCCACCCTGGACGCCAAGCCGGTGAAGGGTGACTGGAACGGCGCGGGCGCGCACACCAACTTCTCCACCAAGGCGATGCGCGAGAAGTACGACCCGATCATCACCGCCTGCGAGGCCCTCGCCGCGAACGCCCTGGAGCACGTCAAGTACTACGGCGCCGGCATCGAGGACCGCCTGACCGGCCTGCACGAGACCGCCCCCTGGAACGAGTTCAGCTACGGCGTCTCCGACCGCGGCGCCTCGGTCCGCATCCCGTGGCAGGTCGAGGTGGAGAAGAAGGGCTACATCGAGGACCGGCGTCCCAACGCCAACGTCGACCCCTACCTGGTCACCCGCCTCATCGTGAACACCTGCTGCTCCGCTCTGGAGAAGGCCGACCAGGTCTGATCCCGAGCGACGGACTCGAAGGCCGCGGACGCCCTGCCGGGGGCGCCCGCGGCCTTCGGCGTCCCGGCCGGGACCGGAACCCGGGGGTCCCGCGCTTGCGGATCACCCCGGAGAATGGGCCGCCGAGACCCTCAGCGGGCACCGGCCAGGCAAGACGAGACGTTTCGACTCGCAGAGTGCTACATTCGGGCACGTGAAGACACCGAACCCGGCCCGTCGCAGCGAGCAGTCGCGCCGGGCCATCCTGAGCGCCGCCTTCGACCTGGTCGTCGAGTCGGGATACGGCAAGCTGACGGTGGAGGCGATCGCCGCCCGCGCGGGGGTGGGCAAGCAGACGATCTACCGCTGGTGGCCGTCCAAGGGCGCCGTGTTCGTCGACGCCGTCCTCGCCGTGACCGGGGACGAGAAGGGGCACCTCGCGCTGCCCGACACCGGCGACCTCGGCGCCGACCTGCGCCTCGTGCTGCGGGCCATCGTCGACGAGTACAACGACACCAGGCTCGACACGATGAGCCGGGCGATGACCATCGAGGCGCTGAACGACCCCGGGATCAACACCGAGATCACCGAGCGGATCATGGGGCCGCACCTGGAGGCGACCAGGGAGCGGCTGCGCAGCGCCCGGCGGGCGGGCCAGGTGGCCGAGGACGCGGACCTGGACGTGGCCGTCGAGCTGCTGTACGGGCCGATCTACCACCGCTGGATGCTGCGCACCGCCCCCCTCACCCACGAGTACGCCGACACGGTCGCGGAGTTCGCCCTCAGGGCGCTGAGGCCCGCGTAGCGGCGGCCGGGAGCCCGGATCGGACCGAAATTACCGGGAACGCCGCCCGCCCGGCACGGGCTCCGGCCGCACGGCGCGCCCCCGCCGGGACCGCGACCGGCCGGGGCGGTGCCCGGGCCGGGAGCGGCCCCGGCCCACGCCCGTCACCGGGCGTCTGAGCACGCACGATGAATCCGACGGACCAGAACGAAAGTAAAATGTTTCCCCAGGGAGCGCTCCCCGCTTCCGTTACCCCAGTTCCACGGGCCGGAACGAGTTCACGTCACGAAAATCCTACAAAACAGGTGCTTTAGGACAGCGCTAAACGGGTACCTCGCGCCGTACCATAACTGCGATGCGGGACGTAGTGGAGCAATTACAGCGCTTGGGCATGTCGGGTTACGAGGCCAAGGCTTACGTCACCCTGGTCGGTGCCGGGCAGCCCCTGAACGGCTACGAGGTGGCCAAGCGTTCAGGCGTGCCGCGCAGCACCGTCTACGAGACGCTCGGCAAGCTGGTGGCCAAGGGGGCGGCCTACGAGCTGCGCGGCTCCGACGACGCCACCGACTACCTGCCGCTGCCGCCGCGGTCCCTGCTGGAGCGCATGCGCAGGGAGTTCACCGACTCGATCGAGTCGCTGGAGGTCTCGCTGCCCGCGATCGTGGCGCCCCCCAAGGCGTACCTGATCCACAACCTCAAGGACGCCGGGGCGCTGCTCGCCCGGGCCGAGGACGTGGTGGCCGGGGCGCGGGGCGACCTGTTCCTGTCGATCTGGCCCGAGGAGATGGGGCCGCTCGCCTCGCTGATCAGGCGGGCCGTCGAGCGCGGGGTCGAGACCTCGGTGATGCACTTCGGGCCGGCGCGGGAGCCGGTCGGCAACCTGTACGAGCACCTCTTCCCTGCCCCCGACGGTGAGGGAAACGCGAAGGAGGACCCGGAGCACCGGCTGCTGGTCGTCGCGGGCGACCGGCGCGAGGCCCTGATCGGCGGCTTCGCCGGCGGCACCGCGTGGGGCGTCTACACCGAGGACCCGGCCGTCGTCGCGATGGCGGTCGAGTACGTCAGGCAGGACATCGCCCTGCAGATCGTCGCGGGCCGGGTCGGGCACGAGGCCATGCGCGAGATCTGGGCCACCGACCCCGACCTGCGGCGGTTCCTCGCCGACCGCGACCGCCCGGCCGCCCTGCTGCGCGCCGCCGGGATGCCCGGCCACCGTCCCTACGGTTCCCCTCCGTCACCGGGGTCACCCACCCCCCACGACCACGCCTGACAGATGTTTGGTTTAACAGCGATGTGACATCCTTCGTAGAGATTGTCTCCATATCGGATGTCTCCATCTCGGGGGAAGGCAGGACATGGAAAAACCGGTCATCATGACGGTCGACGACGATCCAGGCGTGTCCCGTTCCGTCGCCCGCGACCTGCGGCGGCGCTACGGCCACTCCTACCGGGTCGTCCGGGCCGACACAGCGGCCGAGGGCATGGCCAGCGTCCGCGAGCTGCGGCTGCGCGGCGACGACGTGGCGGCGATCCTCGCCGACTACCGGATGCCTCAGATGAACGGCGTGGAGTTCCTGGAGCAGGCCATGGACCTGTATCCGTACGCCCGCCGCGTGCTGCTGACCGCCTACGCCGACACCGAGGCCGCGATCCAGGCGATCAACGTGGTCGACCTCGACCACTACCTGCTCAAGCCGTGGGACCCGCCGGAGGAGAAGTTCTACCCGGTGCTGGACGCCCAGCTCGACGCCTGGCAGCGGACGGACCGGCGCGAGTCCGACGAGCTGCGGGTGGTGGGCGCGCGCTGGTCGGCCCCGTCGTACGAGGTCAGGGACTTCCTGTCGCGCAACCAGGTGCCCTACCGCTGGATGCTGGCCGACTCCCCCGAGGGCGCCGAGCTGCTCGCCGCGGCCGAGGAGAAGGCCACCGGGGAGAGGGCGGCCGTCAGCCCGGCCAGGCTGCCGCTGGTCATCACCGGCGACGGCACGAAGCTCGTCGCGCCGAACCCCTCGGAGCTGGCCCAGGCCGTGGGGCTGTCCACCGCCCCGGCCACCGACTTCTACGACCTGATCGTGATCGGGGGCGGTCCCGGCGGGCTGGGCGCCGCTGTCTACGGCGCCTCCGAGGGGCTGCGCACCGTGATGGTCGAGCAGCACGCCTCGGGCGGGCAGGCGGGCCAGAGCTCCAGGATCGAGAACTACCTGGGCTTCCCCGACGGCGTCTCCGGCGCCCAGCTCGCCGACCGGGCGCGGCGCCAGGCGGCGAAGTTCGGCGCCGAGCTGCTCACCGCCCGCACGGTCACCAGCCTGGAGGTCAAGGGCCGGGCCCGGGTGGTCGGCTTCGCCGACGGCGGCACGATCGCCGCGCACACCGTCATCCTGGCCACCGGCGTCTCCTACCGGAGGCTGAACGCGCCCGGCCTCGACGACTTCATCGGCTCCGGCTGCTACTACGGCGCGGCCCTGACCGAGGCGCCCGAGTGCGCCAACCGCGACGTCTACATCGTCGGCGCCGCCAACTCGGCCGGCCAGAGCGCGGTCTACCTGTCGGGCTACGCCAGCAAGGTCCACCTGATCGTCAGGAGCGACGGGCTGGAGCGGACCATGTCGCACTACCTGATCGAGCAGATCTCGCGGATCCCGAACATCGAGGTGCACACCGAGACCGAGGTGGTCGGCGCCGAGGGCGAGGGCCACATGGAGCGGATCACGCTGAAGGGCCCCGAGGGCGAGCGCACCGTCGAGGCCGAGTGGCTGTTCGTCTTCATCGGCGCCCAGCCGATCACCGACTGGCTCGGGGAGACCATCGAGCGCGACGAGCGGGGCTTCGTCCTCACCGGCCCCGACCTGACCGCCGACGAGAACAGGCCGCGCAACTGGCCGCTGCGGCGGGAGCCGTACCACCTGGAGACGAACGTGCCGGGGGTGTTCGCCGCGGGCGACGTCCGGGCCGACTCGATCAAGCGGGTCGCCTCGGCGGTCGGCGAGGGCGCGATGGCCGTGGCCCTCGTCCACCGCTATCTGGAGAAGACATGACCACTCAGGACGAGGTCCCTCCCGCCGCCCGCGAGGGCAAGAACACGATCGACATCGACGTGCTCCGCGGATTGTTCCTCTTCGAGAAGCTCGACGACGACAAGCTCCGCTGGCTCGCGAGGTACGGCGACGAGGAGGAGTACGACGCGGGCGAGGCGATCGTCAAGCAGGGTGACCCGGCCGACTGCTTCGCCGTGCTCGTCGACGGCGAGGTGGTGATGGTCACCGAGACCACCGCCGGGCCGGTCACCATGAGCCCGACCTCGCAGCCCGGCGCCTACGGCGGCGCGGTCCTGGCCTACCTGGGCGACCGCGCCCCGGCCACCTACAGCCACTCGCTGCGTGCCACCAAGCCGACGCGCATGTTCATGCTCCCGGCCAGGAAGTACGGCAAGATCATGGCCGAGTGGTTCCCGATGGCGGTGCACCTGCTCGACGGGGCCCGCATCGGCGGGATGGCCCAGCGGGAGCTCGTCGACCGGCGCCAGCGGCTGACCGCGCTCGGCACGATCACCGCCGGGCTCACCCATGAGCTCAACAACCCGGCCGCGGCGGCCGTACGGGCCGTGGACGAACTGCGGGAGAAGACGAAGACCTCGCGCAGGCGGCTGGCCGCGCTGGCCGAGGACGGCATCGAGCCCGAGCGGCTGCGCGCCCTGGTCGACCTGCAGGAGGCGTGCGCCGCGAGCATCACCGAGGCGCCGTCCCGCTCCCCGCTGCAGATCTCCGACGCCGAGGACGAGCTGGCCGACGCGCTGGAGGAGGCGGGGGTGGAGGACGCCTGGGAGATCGCCCCGCCGCTGGTGGCGGCCGGGTTCAAGGTCGCCAAGATGGAGAAGATCCGCGAGGCGCTGGGCGAGCGCTACCTCGACGGGGCGATGCACTGGCTGTCGGAGGCCATCGAGATCACCCAGATGCTGAACGAGGTGACCGACGCGACCGAGCGGATCTCCTCCCTGATCGCCTCCGCCAAGCAGTACTCCCAGATGGACCGGGCGCCGTACCAGACGGTGGACGTGCGGGAGCTGCTGGACAGCACCCTCACCATGTTCCGCGGCAAGATCCCGCCGGGGATCACCATCGCCACCGACTACGACCCCGAGCTGCCGCCCATCCCCGCCTACGCCGGGGAGCTCAACCAGGTGTGGACCAACCTGATCCACAACGCGCTGGACGCGATGGCCGGCACCGGCATCCTGACCGTCCGCACCCGGCTCGAACACGACACGGTCGCGCTGATCGAGATCTGCGACACCGGCCCCGGCGTCCCCGAGGCCCTGCGCGAGCGGATCTTCGAGCCGTTCTTCACCACGAAGGCGGTCGGCGAGGGCACCGGGCTCGGCCTGGACATCTCCTTCCGCATCGTCGCGGGCCGCCACGGGGGCGACCTGCGCGTGGAGTCGGAGCCGGGCGACACCCGCTTCGAGGTGCGCCTGCCCCTCACCGAGACGGCCGATTCCACCTGAGGGCTCTGAGCTCCTGAGGGCCCTGAGGCCCTCAGGAGCCGTGGACGCCGTTGGAGATGTCCATCAGGCGGGCGAGGACGCCGCCCCCGGAGACGCGGACACCGTCGTGCTGCCACTCGTTGGTCACCCAGGTCCGCAGGTTGCCCACCGCCCGCGCGGTGCGCATGGACAGGCCCTCGTCGACGTACATGTCGTCGTAGTAGACGGCGGCGACCACCGGGACCCGGTTGGCGGCCAGCCGGGCGGGGTCGTAGAGGGCGGGCCAGCCGTCGGTCGTGGCGAGGATCTCGGCGGCGCCCTTGAAGGGGCGGAGCGCGGCGATCTCGTCGAACATCCAGGGATAGATCATCTCCCCGGTGGGCAGCGTCGTCGCCGCGTCCTCGCGGAACTCCTCGGGCAGCAGCCGGTGCGCGGCCCAGCCGGTGGCGGCGCCCTGGGCGTAGATCGACTCGTGCAGGACCGCGTAGAGCGGGTTGCCCACGAAGCCGGTGGCCATCATGACCTCGTACAGGAACAGGTCGGAGAGCCTGTCGCCGGTCCAGGCCTCCTCCAGCACCCAGTGCAGGTATTCGGCCCCGTCGCTCATGCCCAGGCACATGCCGAGGGTCTGCAGGCGGCGTACGGTCAGCACGTCGCCGTCGGGGAGCAGGACCTCGTGGCGGCGCAGGTGGGCGGCGATGGCGTCCAGGCGGCCCGAGTCGTGCGGGTAGCGGGCGAAGTGGCGGTTCACCTTGTCGCGGACGCGCGGGTAGGTGCGGGAGTAGACGTCGTCGGCGCCGGCGTCGAGCCCGGACAGTCCGCCGGTCACGTAGCAGGTCGCCAGGCCCTCGGGAGCCCGGGAGAGGTAGGTCAGCGTGATGAAGCCGCCGTAGCTCTGGCCCAGGGTCTCCCACGGCCGGTCGCCGCAGAGCTCGCGCCGGATCAGCTCGGCGTCGGCCACGATCGAGTCGGCCCGGAAGTGTCCGAGGCGGGCGGCGAGCTCGGCGTCCGTGCCGCTCGCGGTCTTCGCGGTGATGGGGGTGCTGCGGCCGGTGCCCCGCTGGTCGAGCAGGAGGACCCGGTGGGTCTTCAGCGCGTGTCCCAGCCACCCGTCGGCGGCGGCCGGGCGCGGCGACTTGCCGCCGGGACCGCCCTGCAGGAAGAGCAGCCAGGGCAGGTCCTCCCCCTGCCGCGCCGGGTCGACCGCCTCGCGGGCGAAGACCTCGATCGTCTCGCCGCCGGGGTCGGCGTGGTCGAGGGGAGCGGTGAACACGTGGTCGGTGAGCGCCACACCGGGCAGAAGGACAGTCACTCACGGAAAGCTACCGGACACCGGCGACGTCCTCCGCTCCAGGTGGCGGGTGGCGACCGGGCGGCCGGACGTCCGGCACGGACGTCCACCTCGCCGCGGGATTCGGCGCGGCGAGGAACGGCGACCGCGGAGCGGTGTAAGCACCGCCGCCCGCTCTCTCCTCGACACCTATCTCAGCTGATCCCGCAAGGTCGTCGTTCCGGACAGCAAGAGAGGAAGCAGTGTGTCACGGAGCTCAGCGGTGGTCCGGCAGATCCGTTCGTGAGCGGCGATCTTCTCGTTCAGCGCGCCGAGCGTCTCGCCTATCGACCGCTGTGCGTGCAGAGGCGGGAGCGCGACGGGAAGCGTGCGCAACACCCTGGTGCTGATACTGGGAATGGCAACACCCGCGGCGTTGCGGATGAACCAGTCCACGACCGCCGGATGGCTCAGATAGTGGTCGAGGTAGCGCGAATCCACAGACGTGCCGGAGCGAAGCCTGATGATTCCCGTGCTGATCACCCATCCCGCCTGCTTCCCGGTCACCAGGGCGTGCTTGCCCAGACTGCCTGTCCGCACGCACACGATGTCTCCGGCCATGAGCCGGTAACGGGACAGCTTCGCGGCCGCCTCCTCACTGATTCTGTCGGGAGCTCCGGTGAACCGGCCGTCGGCGATGTTTCTCGGCTTCATCACGGCGGCGGATGCGCCGGAGTCCCCCGGGATGGTGGGTCCTGCCTTCAGCTCGCAAATCTCTTCGAGCCGGGCCTCGGTCCAGCCGCCGGGCAATTCCCCTACGAGTGATCTCACCATTGCAGCCTTCCAAGCTCCCGCTCGGCTTGAGCGTCCGCCTCCGCCGCCTCTACGTGCAAGTAGCCGAGTCTCCGCAGCAGGGTTTCGACCGTATGTCTGTCGGCGGACGCGTCAATCGGCGCCGACACGACGTGTACGCGGGGGTTCAGGTTGTAATCCAGCCGGCGGAGGTTCTCGGTCCGCACCGAGACGGCCAGTCCGGGCTCGGGTTCCTCACCTTGCCGCCAACGGGAGACGATGTTCGCCAGCTCCCGGATGTCGGCACCGCTGAGCTCCCGCCGGGTACGGGTGATCATCTGTCCCATGCCCGAGGCGTCGACAAGAAGGACCTCCCCGCGCGACTCGTCGGGAGGTGTCAGCAACCAGACGGTGACGGCGATGGCCGTGGAGGGGAAAAGCCGGGACGGCAACGTGATCACGCCCTCGACGCAACCGGCCCTCACCAGATTCTCGCGGATCGCACGCTCCCGCTCGTTCTCGGAGAAGGTCGTGTTGGGCGGCATGACGACGCCTGCTCGTCCTCCCCGTGCGAGCAGGCCGACCACCCGTTGCAACCAGGCGAAGTTCGCGTTGTGCGCGGGCGGCGGCCCATAGGGCCACGATCCGTGGTGGGCCGGGTCACCGGAACACCAGCCGCTCATGTTGAAGGGAGGATTGGTGACGACGTAGTCGAAACGCGCCGAGGAAGGGATCGTTTCGCACAGGTCGTGGACTGAACGCGCTCCGAGTTCCGCCTCCACTCCGTGAAGTGCGAGGTTCATCTCCGCCAGCGCGAGCGATCGCACGTTGAACGTGTCACCGCGCAGCGAGGAAGGGGGCCGACCGGCCACTTCCCGCACGTGGGTCGCCACGGCTGCGAGCAGGCCGCCCGCTTCGCAGACCGGGTCGTAGACCGCTCCCGGCAGGTCTGGCGACAAGCTCTCGACCAGCACGCGCACCACGGATTCGGGAGTGTGGAACTCTCCGCCTCTGAAACCTTCCCGCACGGCGAACCATGCCAGCAATTCCCGAAACACCTCGGCGCCTTCTCGGTCGCGGACCACGTGGTCGACGGCGTCGGCGATACCGGTGAGTTCGCGACCGGACCAACTGGAGGTCCACGAGTCCCTGTAGGGAAGCCCGGGAAGCAGGCGTTCCAGTGCGAGCAGGCTCTCGGCCGCTCCCTCCCGGAAGCCGCGGGTCACGGCGGTCCAGCTGTCATCCTCACGTATACGCAGGTAGGCCAGGCCGAGCACGAGGTCTCGATACTGGGCCACCTCCACCGGGCCGCGCAGTCTGTCGAGCTTCTCCCATACGGTGTGCCTGTCCCCCGAAGCACGCTCCGTAGCGGGGAGGACGGGTACGTATTCGGTGGTCTCCTCGGGGCGCGCCACGAGATTCCCGCGAAAACGATCCCCGTAGGTCGAACCAACCCGCTCCCCCGGTACGAGCGCGTTGCTCGCGATCATGCGGCGATCGAGCCAGGCGCCGATGACCGACGCCTCGAAAAGCTCCTCGCCGCCGACCGAGACGGGCGGCGGGAAGTCGCGGTGGCGGCGTTCCCAGTTGGTCACAGCCGGACGTCGCACCTCCGCCAGCCGTGCGATGTCGGACCGGGACACGTAACCATCAGGCCTGTTCGTCACCGTGACCCTCCTTCGGCCTCCGTGCGAGGATTCCAGGCACCCGGTCGAATCGCCGCAACCACGGCGCGACCTCGGGCTCCAGATAGCCGAGAAGGCGATAGATCTTGGCATGATCGGCCGTCAGATGCCGATGGTGGATGGGCTCGTGGTGCATGATCCTGTTACGGAACAGCACCATCGCCTGAAGATTGTCGCGCAGTTCGCTGCGGCGGCCCGAATAGTGCGGGAAGGCCTTGTGCAGCGCCGGTACCCAGAAGTGCCGGTCGTAGGACTGACTCAGGAGCGACACCCAGAAGCCGAACGACAACTCGGCGAGCACGTCATCAGCCGTGAAGGGAACGCCGTTCCTGCGACTTCTGCGACGCAGATCGTCCTGCGCTTTGCCGATCTTGCAGGCGTCGTGCTTTCGCAGCGGCGCCACCTCCCACCAGTCGGCCCGGCCGTAGCGGGCGCGGAGCTGGTCGTGCTCCGCGTTCCGCAGCCCTATCTCCAGGCAGTGCAGGGGGCCGTAGAAGGCCTCCGACACCTCGACGTTCCAGCGGTACAACTGCCAGGCCCTCGCGACGTTCCGTCCGGAGGCGGCGAGGTAGGGGGCGAAGCGCGGTGTGGAGAACACTCGCTGGAACCATTCAGGCAGTTCGGAGGTCACGACCGCTCTTTCCGGGGGATCGACCTGTCAGGGATCGGAGGCTCCGGGTAAGGTGAATATGTAAGCCCCGGGTCCGCCTCTGCTTCGCATGCCGCCCGGGGCACGGCTTTTCCCACGCTGACCTCGGATCACCGCCCTTGGTGGGCTCCGCGTCCCGAAGATCTCCCCGTCACGAACGACGATATCCCTGCACCTATCGACGTGCAACCGTATTGCCATACAAAAACTGTTAACCCCTCTTGCGAGGGTTTCCGCGAAAAGGCCCTCCAGGTGCCCGCGATGGGAACACCGCCACCCGACGCCCCCCGGACTCCGCGACGCGCCGCACGGCCCCAGCCGTCGGTTTTTCGCGGACCGCGACGGCGAGCCGACCCCCCACGGACACCCGGGCACCCCTTCGACATGGATCAATACTCTCCGTGACCCGTGAAACGACTCGATAACACCACCTTGACGCAGACGGAGCTTTGCCTCTTAAATTTCAATATGAATTAAGCCTCGAAGTTGAGAAGTCACCACTCCTCGTGAGCGCTCACAAAGCGCGGGAGGGTGACTCGATGCGCAGAGGGCACACCGGCTGGGCCCCGCCGGGCAACGCCCCGGCGCCTCCGCCACCGACCGTCGCCCCGGCGCCGCTCGTCAGGCGACACATCCGCGTAACCACGCAAGGAGCGATCAAGGGATGACCCAGACCGACGACCGGACCGGCACCGGCCTGGCCCTGTTCCCGCCCGCTTTCCGCTGGGGGGTCGCCACCGCCGCCTACCAGATCGAGGGCGCCACCGCGGAGGACGGCCGCACCCCCTCCATCTGGGACACCTTCTCCAGGACCCCCGGCCGGGTGCACCTCGGGCAGACCGGCGACGTCGCCTGCGACCACTACCACCGCTACGCCGAGGACGTGGCCCTCATGAGGGACCTCGGCGTGGGCACCTACCGCTTCTCCATCTCCTGGCCCCGCATCAAGCCCGACGGCACCGGACCGGTGAACCCCCGCGGCCTCGACTTCTACGACCGGCTGGTGGACACCCTGCTGGCCGCCGGGATCGACCCGATGGCCACGCTGTACCACTGGGACCTGCCGCAGATCCTGGAGGACCGGGGCGGGTGGACCGCACGCGACACCGCCCACCACTTCGCCGGGTACGCGGAGGCGGTGTACGACCGGCTCGGAGACCGGGTCAGGACCTGGACCACCCTCAACGAGCCGTGGTGCTCGGCCTTCCTCGGGTACGGCACCGTCGACCAGGCTCCCGGCCGCGCCGAGCCGGCCTCGGCCTTCCTCGCGGCGCACCACCTGCTGCTCGGCCACGGCCTGGCGGCCCGCGCCCTGCGCGCGGCGGGCGCCAGGGAGGTCTCGGTCACGGTCAACCTCACCCCGGTCTCCCCCCGCGACCCGCAGGACCGGCACGACGTCGCGGCGGCCAGGCTCGTCGACGGCCTGCACAACCGGATCTTCCTCGACCCGATCGTGTACGGGCGCTACCCGGCCGACATGCTGGAGCACACGGCCCGCTTCACCGGCCTGGGCCACATCCTCGACGGCGACGAGGAGCTCATCGGCGCCCCGATCGACTTCCTGGGGGTCAACTACTACGCGCCGACCCACGTCGCGGCGAAGGTGGGCACGCCCTCCTCCGACCGCTTCCCCGGCACCGAGGGCGTCGAGCACCCCGAACCCGACCTGCCGGTGACCGGCATGGGCTGGCCCGTCGAGGCGGACGGCCTGCGCAGGCTCCTCGTGCGGCTGGCGCGGGACTACCCGTCCACCCCGCTGATGATCACCGAGAACGGCGCCGCCTACCCCGACTCCGCCGAGGACGGCAGGGTGGCCGACGCCGAGCGCGTCGACTACCTGCGCACCCATCTGCTCGCCGCCCACCAGGCGATCCAGGAGGGTGTCGACCTGCGCGGCTACCTGGCCTGGTCGCTGATGGACAACTTCGAGTGGGCCTACGGCTACGACAAGCGGTTCGGGCTGGTCCACGTCGACTACGACACCCAGACGCGCGTCCTCAAGGACAGCGCGCTGTGGTACGGCGGGGTCATCGGCAGGAACGGGATCTGACCGCAGGAATCCCGATATCACCTGACGCGGATGCTCCCCGCCCCAGAAAGGGAGCATCCGCGTCAGGTGACGTCGTACGGCCCGCCGGTCGCGTCACGCGGTGATCGCCAGCAGTTCCGGGTCCACCGGGTGGCGCAGCGGCAGGCCCGCCAGCGCCAGGAGCACCTCCTCCACCGCGCACGCCCCCAGCCTGGCCAGCTCGTTGCCCAGCGCCCCGGCGACGTGCGGGGTGAGGACGACGTTGGGCAGGTCCCACAGCACCGAGTCGGCGGGGACGACCTCGGGCTCGGTCACGTCGAGCACCGCCGACAGCCTGCCGGTGACCAACTCGGCGACGAGCGCCTCCTGGTCCACCAGGGAGCCCCTGGCGGTGTTGATGAGCGTCGCGCCGTCGCGCATCGCGGCCAGGCGGGCCGCGGTGACCATCCCCACCGTGGCCTCGGTGGCCGGGGCGTGCAGGGAGACGATGTCGGCGGCGGCGAACAGCTCGTCGACCCCGACCAGGCGCGCGCCGAGCTCCCGCGCGCCCCGGGCGTCCAGGTACGGATCGGCGACCAGCACGTCCAGGTCGAAGGGGGCGAGCAGTTCAGCGACCCTCCTGCCGATCCTGGAGGCCCCGACCAGGCCGACGGTCCTGCCGTAGTTGCCGTAGTCGCCGTAGTCGCGGTGGCCGTCGCGCCCCTGGTACAGGCGCAGGTCCACCTTCCTGGCCCGGTACTCGCGGGCGAGCGCGAGGACGGACTTGCCGGTGAGCAGGATCATCGCCACGGTGTACTCGGCGACCGGCAGGGCGTTCGCCGAGGCGGCCGAGCTCACCCGGATCCCCCGGGCGAACACGGCCTCGCCGACATGGCCCTTGACGCTCCCCGCCGCGTGCACGACGGCCCGCAGGCGCGGCGCGTGCCGCAGCACGGACTCGTCGATGAGCGGGCAGCCCCAGCCGGTGACCAGGACCTCCGCCCGCTCCAGGCGCGCCCGCGCCTCGTCGGAGGCGAAGTCGGTGAGCGGCGCCGCCAGGTCGGCCTCGGCGACCGCGCGGAGGCGGTCGGCGACGGCCGGGGGGAACAGGCGGGCGGGCAGCCCCGGGTACATCGCCGGCACCACCGAGGGCGGACCGGCGGTCACCGGCCGGCCCAGATCAGGCCGCGCCGGGTGAGCTCGTACACGGTGGGGTGCCGCAGGTCCTCCATCCGGTGGCCGACGGCGGAGAAGAAGACCTTCCCCCTCCCCCACCGGCGGGTCCAGACGACGGGCATGGTGGTCTGCGGGGAGACGAACCGGGTGGTGGCGAGGACCTCGTTGTGGGCGTCGGTGAGCATCCAGTACTGCTCGGTCTCGACGGTGAAGTCGTCCAGCCCGGCGACGATCGGGTGACCGGCGTGCGCGGGGTCGATGACGACGTCGTAGGTGAGGAAGTCCTCGGGGTGGTGCAGGAAGAGCCCGCCGACCATCCGCAGGTAGTCGTGGCTGCCGTCGAAGGTCGCCACCAGGCCGCCGTGCCAGCCGGCGAAGCCGGTGCCCGCGCGGACCGCGGACACCAGTCCCGCCTCCTGCTCCGGCGTCAGGACGCCGCCCGTCCAGCACTGCACGACCAGGTCGGTCCCGGCCAGCAGCGGCCCGTCGGCGTAGACCTCCAGGTCGTCGGCGGTCGTCACCTCGAAGCCCGCGGCGACCAGCTCGGGGACGAACAGGTCGGTCGCCTCGACGGGGACGTGCCCCTCCCAGCCGCCGCGGACGACCAGCGCCCTCCTCATCGGCGGCCGGCCGGGTCGCTCGCCCATTCGGGCAGGGTGAGCGGGGTGCGCTGGACCCCGATCCACTGGCGCCTGGTGAAGCCCGGCATCTGGTTCTCCGCTCCGTGTCGGGCGTGCGCGTCGTTGACGTGGACCTCGCCCGCCCGCAGCCGCTCGGCCACGTCCATGCCGCGCATCAGGTCGGCGGTGAACACCGAGTCCATCATCATCGGGTGCCGGTTGGCGAGCTCTACGGCCTCGTCCTCGGAGTCGACCACCGTCACCGGGATGACCGGCCCGAAGATCTCCTCGGTGAACGCGGGCATGTCCGGGGTCACGCCGGCCAGCACGGTGGGGCGGTAGAACAGCCCGTCGTAGGTGCCCCCGGTGACCAGCCGGGCGCCCTTGGCGATCGAGGGCGCGACGATCCGCTCGTGCAGCCGGTCCCGCTGGCCCTCGCTGATCAGCGGCCCCAGGTCGGTCTCCGGCGACATCGGGTCGCCCAGGCGCAAAGCCTCGACCCGCCTGGTCACGGCCTCCAGGTAGCGGTCGGCGACCTCGCGCACGACGATGTGCCTGCTGGAGCTGATGCACGTCTGCCCCTGGAACTCCAGGGAGGCGATCATGGCGTGGGACGCGGCCAGCTCGACGTCGGCGTCCTCCAGGACGATGAAGGCGTTGTCGCCGCCCAGCTCCAGGCGGATCGCGCGCAGGTCGGTGGCCGCGGAGGCCGCGATGGCCAGGCCGACCTCGCGGGAGCCGGTGAAGTCCAGCAGGTCCAGCCCCCGGTGGTCGGCCAGCGCCCAGCCGGCCTCGGGGCCGTCCCCGGTGACCACGTTGAACACCCCGGCGGGCAGCCCGGCGGCCTCGGCGGCCTCGGCCAGCACGTGGCCGCCGACCAGCGGGGTCAGCTCGGCGGGCTTGAGCACGATGGTGTTGCCGAACGCCAGGCCGGGCGCGACCATCCGCATGGCGAGGTTCATCGGGTAGTTCCACGGCGTGATGACGCCGATCACGCCCAGCGGCACCGCGCGCGACAGCGACAGCTTGCCCGCCTTGTACGGGGGCAGGATGTCCCCGGCGTTCTCGGTCGCCTGGACCGACGAGATGAGGAGCTGGCGGATGCTCGTGCCCACCTCGTCCTCGGCCTTGGCCCGCACCCCGCCCGTCTCGCGCATGCTCAGCTCGACCAGCTCGTCGTAGCGGCCCTGGAGGTGCTCGGCGACGCCCCGCAGGTATCCGGCCCGCTCCGGTGCCGAGAGGGCGGCCCAGGCGGGCTGCGCGGCGCGGGCGGCGGCGACGGCCCGGTCGACGTCGGCGGGACCTCCCAGCGCGTACGTGCCGATCGGCGCGCCGGTCGCCTTCTCGTGCACGGGGGCGGTGCCTCCTGAGGCGGCGTCCTGGAATGTCCCGTCGATGTACAACCTGCCCACAGCCATCCCCTACATCATTATTACTCTTAGTACAGAATGCAAAATAAGTGCTGAACGGAGGCCGCGTCAACAGTCCCGGAAGCCTGGGAAAGCGGTTGCCGACGCCTCCCCGGAATCAGGCGGGCGCGTGCCCGGCCGGGGCCGGGGCCGCGACGCGGCCCGCGGGGCGCACCGCGTGGCTGCGCAGCAGGAAGTCCTCGACGACCAGGGTGGCCGCGCCCAGGGCGACCGCCTCGGCGCCGAGCTTGCCCAGCTCGATCGACGCCTGCGAGAAGGGCAGCGGCAGGGAGTACCGGGCGGCGGCGGCGCGGATCTCGGGGAGGAACCTCCGCCCGAGGAGGGAGCCGGCCCAGCCCCCGAGGATGACGCGCTCGGGGTTGAAGAGGTTGATCAGGTTGGCCAGCCCGGCCCCCAGGCAGCGGACGGCCTCGTCGAGCGCGGGCCGCGCCAGCGGGTCGGCGAGGAGTTCGGCGAAGACCCTCTCCTCGTCGTCACCCCCCAGGTCCCTGCCCGCCCCGGCCAGGATCGCCTCGGCGCCGATGTAGGCCTCCAGGCAGCCCTGGCCGCCGCAGCGGCAGGGGCGCCCGTCGAGGACGATCTTCGTGTGACCCCACTCGCCCGCGCCGCTCGCCGTTCCCCGGTAGGTGACGCCGCCGTTGATGATGCTCGCCCCGGCCCCCGTGCCGATGAAGGTCATGACCAGGTGCTGGGCGCCCTTGCCCGCGCCGAACCAGAGCTCGGCCTGGCCGGTCGTCTTGACGCCGTTGTCGGCGAAGACCGGGAGCGAGGTGCCCTCGCGGATGAGCGCGCCCAGGGGGACGCCGTCCCAGCCGAACGCGCGGGCGTGGATGAGCAGGTCGGAACCCTGCTCGGCGACGCCGGGAACGCCGAGGCCCATGCCGAGCACCTCGGACTCCGTGGCGCCGGCGTCGGACAGGACCGCCTCCAGGCCGTCGAGGACGTGCCGGGCCACCACCGCCGGTTCGTGGTGACTGGGGTCGAGGGCGAACTCCTTCCTCGCCCGCTCCCGCATCGCCAGGTCGTACAGCTCCACGCGGACGCGCGTCTCCCCGACGCCCACCCCGACGACGTATCCGTACGAGGGGTCGACCTTGAGCATGATCCGCGGCCGGCCGCCGTCGGAGTCGACGGAGCCGGTCTCCACCACGATGCCGTCCGTGATGAGGTCGCCGATCACGTTGCTGACCGTCGCGGCGCTGAGACCGGTCAGCTGGGCCAGGTCGTGCCTGCTCAGCTCGCCGGCGAAGTACAGCGTCCACAGGACCACGGACCGGTTGCCCTTGCGAACGTCGCGAAGGGTCCCCCGCTGTGGACGGCTCATTCTTCTCCCCGGGGAAGTAATTTCAGATGTTAGTACAACTACTCTAGCCACTGCCCGACCTGGCTTTTCTGCCGCGCCCCACCTGCCGGGGAACGGTCCGGCGGGTACCGGGCGTGAGGAGAGTTTCCCAGGTCGCGCCGCGCGTCGCCACGCCCGCCGACACCATGGGACGGCCAAGGAGAGGACCCCGCTCTCCTGGGCCTGGACGGCTCCGGTTGTTAGGCTCGACCACCAAGCAAGTGCTCACTTTAAGACACCGGGACGGGCGATGGCGGAAGACGGCGGGACCAGGGGTCGTGTGGACACGTACGGGCACTGCGACCCACGGTTCTCGCGGGTACGGGAGGTGTTCGACGCGCACTTCGCCGGCGGCGAGGAGCTGGGCGCGTCGTTCGCGGTCTTCCTGGACGGCGAGCCGGTCGTGGACCTGTGGGGCGGGGTCGCCGACCGCCGCGACGGGCGGGCCTGGGAGCGCGACACCCCCGTGCTGGCGTACTCGTGCACCAAGGCGGTGACCGCGACGGCCGCGCAGCTGCTGGCCGAGCGCGGCCTGCTCGACGTCACCGCGCCGGTCGCGGACGTCTGGCCGGAGTTCGCGCGGCGCGGCAAGGAGCGCGTCACCGTCGAGCACCTCCTCACCCACCAGGCGGGGCTGCCCGCGATCGAGGAACAGGTCCCGGTCGAGGAGTTCGAGGACCAGGCCGCCATCGCGGACCGGCTGGCCGGGCAGGAGCCGATCTGGGAGCCGGGCACCGCGCACGGCTACCACGCGCTGACGTACGGGTTCCTGGTCGGCGAGGTGGTCCGCAGGGTGTCGGGCAAGTCCGTGAGCGAGATCGTGGCCACCGAGATCTCCGGTCCCCTCGGCCTGGAGCTCTGGGTCGGCGCCCCGGACGACGTGGCGGCGCGGGCGGCCCGGCTGTCCGCCGGGGAACGCCCCGCGGAACCCACAGCACCCGCGCCCACGGAGCCCGCAGCACCCGCGCCGGTGGCGGAGCTGCCGGGGCAGGGGCCGGGGGACCCGCTCTACGAGATGGCCAGGGCCTCGCTCGACAGGGACAGCCTGATGAACCGGGCCCTGGGCAACCCGCCGATCCACAGGCTGCGGGGCGGCGCCAACCACCCGGTCGTCCTGCGCGCGGGCTGGCCCGCGATGGGCGCCGTCACCACCGCGCGGGGCCTGGCGGGCTTCTACCGCGACCTGGTCTCCGGACGGATCCTGCGCCCGGAGACCCTGCGAAACGCGACGCGCAGGAGGGTGAGCGGCCCGGACAGGGTGCTGTTCGTCGACAGCTCCTTCGGGCTGGGCTACATGCGCCCGTCGATGACCTTCCTCACCCCCGCGAGGGGCGCGGAGACCGCGTTCGGCCACACCGGCATGGGCGGGTCACTGGGCCTCGGCGACGACGAGCACGGCCTGGGCCTGGCGTACACGATGAACAGGATGGCGGGCGCCGCCGCGGGCAACCTCCGCGCCTACCGCCTGGCCGAGGCCGTCTACGAGTCGCTCCCGGCTCGCTGACCCCCGCCCCTTCGACGCGCCGATCCCCGGCACGCTCCGCTACCGAGCACGATTCCAGCGTCACCCTCCGCAAAAGTTGACCAATCGTGACAACCAACCGCATGGGTGAGACCGTCGAACAAGTCGACGGCACTCGGAAGGGGACGGGATGGTTCCGGGATACCGCGAGGTTCGGGAGCTCGGCGTCGGCGGGGGCGGGCGCGTGGTGCTGGCCACGTACGCCCCCACGGGCGCCTACGTGGCCATCAAATACCTCAACGAGACCCTGAAGGACGACCACCGCTTCCTGGCGCGCTTCCGCGCCGAGGCGCGCGTCATGGTGGAGCTGCAGGACCCGAACGTGGTCCAGCTCTACGAGTACTACGAGGACGTGCTCGAGGCCGCGATCGTGATGGAGCTCGTCGACGGGGTCGCGCTCAGGCGGATCCTGTCCGAGCACGGCAGCACGAGCCCGGAGGCGGCGCTGACCGTGCTCAAGGGCTCGCTGCTCGGCCTGGCCTTCGCGCACGCCGCCGGTGTCGTGCACCGCGACTACAAGCCCGAGAACGTGCTGATCCAGGCCGACGGCGGCAGCAAGCTGGCCGACTTCGGCATCGCCGCCCACGTCGGGGAGGCCGGGATGACCGCCGGCACCCCGGCCTACATGGCCCCCGAGCAGTGGGAGGGGGCGCCGGCGAGCACGGCGACCGACGTCTACGCGGCCACGTGCGTGTTCTTCGAGTGCCTCACCGGGCGCAGGCCCTACCTCGCCGACCACCGCCTGGTGCTGATGCACCGCCACCGGCACGAGGCGATCCCGGTGGAGGAGGTGCCGAGCTCGGTGCGCGGGCTGGTCATGCGGGGCATGGCCAAGAATCCGGCGGACCGGCCGCAGAGCGCGCGGGCGTTCCTGGAGGAGCTGGAGGCGGCGGCGCTGGCGGCGTACGGGCCGGAGTGGGAGCAGCGCGGGCGGCGGCACCTGGCCGAGCTCGCCACGCTGCTGGCGCTGGCGTTCCCGCTGGCCAAGCCCGCGCCGAAGGCCGCGTCCTCGGTCGCCCAGACGGTGCTCGGCCGGGTGGGGCGGGTGCGCCGCCCCCGGCTGGGCCCCAGGACCCTGGCCGGGCTCGGGGTGATCACCGTCGCGATGACCGCGGGGGTGATCGCGGCCAACCGGCCGCAGGACCGGCTCTCCGCCGACACGATCTTCACCCCGCCGCCCAGCTCCGCGATGATCGAGGAGACCCCCGCGCAGCGGCGGCGGAGCGAGGTCTCGGCGCCTCCCGAGCCCTCCGCCGGGCCGGGCCGCCCCTCGGGGAGCGCCGCCGCCAAGAAGCCCGCGCCCTCCCCGAACGGCGCGAACCCCGGCCAGGTCACAGCGTCCCCGTCGTCCCCGTCGTCCCCGTCTCCGGCCCCGACGCGGACGCTGGTCCCCTCGTCTCCCTCACGGCCCTCGCCGCCCTTCCCGACCGGATCGCAGCCTCCGCCCCCGCTGCCCACGTCCTCGCGGACCACGGCCCCCACCCGCAGGCCCACGCCCCTGCCCACGTTCACCCGGTCACCGGCACCGGACCCCACGGGGACGGGGGCGCCGGGGCCCGTGCACGCGGTCGGCGGCCTGAGGATCGTGGGAATCGACGCGCACGGGACCACGGTCGGCTTCCGCGCCTCCACCACGGGCGACGTCGGGGTGACCGTCACCTTCGCCGAGGGGCCCGACCGCGACAGGCTCGTCCGGGCGGGTTCGAGCACCTCCGTGATCGGCGGGCTGAGGACCTACTCGCACACCGTCCCGCACACCTTCACCGTCCCGGCCTGCGGGCAGACCCTCTACCGCCGGGTCACGGTCTCCACCTCGCCCCGCTTCCCGGGCGGGACGGTCAGCCGCACGGAGAGGGTGCGCGGCGAGGCGTGCGCGCCCCCCGAGGTCTCGATCACCTCCTTCGACGGCAGCACGGTCGGCTTCCGGGTGAGGACCTCCAGCACCTCGGCGGTGATCGTGCGGCTCGGGTTCGCGCAGCGGCTCGGGGACACGCGCGAGGTGCTGTCCGGCGGCACGCGGGAGCTGGAGCTGTCCGGCGACACCGAGTACGACCGGGAGGTGGCCGGGGAGTTCGCCGATCCGCCCCGGTGCGGGGGACACCTCACCCGGCTGGTGACGATCACCACCGTGCCCGGGGGCGACACGCCCTCCCGGGCCGCCCGGATCGACCTGCCCTCCTGCGACCCCGACCCGGGCCCCGGGCCTGACGCCGGCCCTGAAACGACCCCGGAGACGAGCACGGACCCCGGCCCGCGGGAACCCCGGGACTCGGAGAGTCCCCCCGGGAACAGGCCCCTGGTGGACGTCGACCTGGGCGGCCTCCTGGACCGCGTCCTGTGAGGTGACCGAGCCCGCACCGGCGCGGCGGCCCGCGCCTCACCGGCATTCGCCCAGCTCATGGGGTACGCGCGGGCAAACGGCCTGCGCATAGTGTGGATTGTGCCGGCCGGATGCCGAAGCCGGCGTGAGGCGCTGGTGGACGCTGATGGATGAGCTGGCATCGGCCACCCCGAGGCGGTGGCAGGCGACGGACCTGCCCCCCGAGGTGACCAGTTTCGTGGGGCGTCGGCACGAGATGGCCGAGGTCAAACGACTGCTGTCCGGAGCGCACGTGGTGACCCTCACCGGTCCCGGCGGGGTCGGCAAGACCCGGCTGGCCCTGCGCGTCGCCGCCGACGTCCAGCGGGCCTTTCCCGACGGGGTGTGGCTGGTCGAGCTCGCCGGGCTGGAGAACCCCGAGCTGCTCGCCGGATCGGTGAACGAGGCCCTGGCGATCAGGGACGTCTCCCACCGGCCGCCCGTGGAGGTGCTCATCGACCACCTGCGGGACAAGCGGGCACTGCTGATCCTCGACAACTGCGAGCACCTCCTGCGGGCCTGCGCCGTGCTGGCCGGGACCCTGGTGCGCGCGGCCCCCTCCCTGCGGATCCTCGCCACCAGCCGGCAGGCGCTGGACATCTCCGGCGAGCAGACACTGGTCGTGCCCACCCTGCCGCTGCCGTCACTGCCGGGCCCCGGCCGTCCAGGGGCGTCCACCGAACCGTCGGCACAGTCGGAGGCGGTGCGCCTGTTCGTCGAGCGGGCCACCGCCGTACTGCCGGATTTCACGCTCACCGCGGCGAACCGGTCCGCGGTGGAGCGGATCTGCCGTCGGCTGGACGGCATCCCGCTCGCGATCGAGCTGGCGGCCGTGCGGCTGCGCGCCCTCTCCCCCGAGGAGCTGCTGGCCCGGCTGGACGACCGGTTCCGGCTGCTCACCGGCGGCTCGCCCGCGACGCTGCCCCGCCAGCAGACACTGCGCGCGCTGATCGACTGGAGCTACGCCCTGTGCACCGAGAAGGAGCAGCTGCTGTGGGAGCGCGCCTCGGTGTTCACCGACGGCCTGGACCTCACCGCGGCCGAGGCGATCTGCTCGGGGGACGACATCGAACGCGAGGAGGTGGTCGACCTGGTGATCGGGCTGGTGGGCAAGTCGATCCTGATCCGGGAGGACCCTCCCCCGGGGTCCACCGCGACCCGCTACCGGCTGCTGGAGACGATCAGGCAGTACGGCAGGGAGAAACTCGTGGCCTCGGGGCAGGAGGGCGCCCTGCGGCGGCTGCACCGCGACCACTACCGGCGGCTGGCGGCGGAGGCGTACGCGGCGCGGTTCGGCCCGCTCCAGGTGTCCTGGCTGGGCAGACTGAAGCTCGACCACGCCAACCTGCGGACCGCGCTGGAGTACTGCTTCGGCGAGCCCGGGGAGGCCTCCGCCGGTCTGGGCATGGCCACCGACCTGCTCTACCACTGGATCACGAGCCACTACCTCAGGGAGGGGCGCCGCTGGCTGGATCTAAGCCTCCTCTGCGGCGACGGCTCCGGCGAGATCCGGGGCCGCGCGCTGTGGTCCAACAGCTGGCTGGCCATCATCCAGGCCGACGTCGTCTCCGCCGCGGCGATGCTGGAGGAGGCCGGGAAGCTCGGCGGGAGTCCCGGGCGCGAGCCGGTCCTGGCCTACGTCGCGCTCTACTCGGGGATGATCGCCATGTTCCGGGGAGACGCCGACCTCGCGATCGGCCTGTACGAGGAGGCGGTGGCGCGCCACCGCGCCGACGACGACCCGGCGGGCCAGGCGCTGGCGCTCGTCCGGCTCTGCCTCGTCCACTCCTTCCGTGACGACTGGCCCGCCTCCGTCGCCGCCGGGGAGGAGTGCATCGCGCTGTGCGACGCCCACGAGGAGGGCTGGCACCGGGCGTACGCGATGATGGCGCTCGGCCTCGGGGTCTGGCGCCAGGGCGACGCCTCGCGCGCCGCCGAGCTGGAGAAGGAGAGCCTGAGGTTCAACCGCTCCCTCGACGATCTCCTGGGGGTCGGCGTCAACCTGGAGGTGCTGGCCTGGATCGCCGCCGCGAACGACGACCACCAGCGGGCGGCCAGGTTGCTGGGGGTGCTGGAGACGGTCTGGCAGACGATCGGGGCTCCGCTGTCCGGTTTCGGGCACCTGACGCGCTACCACGACGAGTGCGAGGAGCGCACCCGCGAGGCCCTCGGCAAGCAGGGCTTCGACGCCCTGGTCAGGCAGGGCTCGAAGATGCGGTGCGAGGAGGCCGTCGCCTTCGCCCTGGAGGAGGAGGCGCCCCGCGACGAGCCCTCCGGCGAGGCCGAGGCGCCGTCGCCGCTGACCCGCAGGGAGACGGAGATCGCCAAGCTCGTCGCCCAGGGGCTGAGCAACAAGGAGATCGCGGCCTCGCTGACGATCGCCCAGCGCACCGCGGAAGGTCACGTCGAGCACATCATGACCAAGCTCGGCTTCCACTCGCGGGCCCAGATCGCCGTCTGGACCGGCGAGCGCATCCGGAACGCGGACGGCAACGGGAACCACCCGCCCGGCGCCTGACGGGCGGGAACGGGGACGGGGACGGGGACGGCGTACAAGATGGGACGCCGGAGCCGACGAGTGCGATGATCCCGTCGGCTCCGGCGCCCGGCCGGAACCGGGTCGGGGGACACGGTTCCGGCCTTCGGAGGTGGTATGTGTGCCCGGCTTCCCGAGGAGGCGCGCGGGCGGGCCCGGGGTTTCATCGGCCCGTGTTCCGGAGCGGCTTGCCCAAGGGGCTTTCCCGGGCGGCGCGTGCGGCCGGTCTCGCGCGGTCGGCTCTCGGCGGGTGCGTCCGGCCCGGTGGCCGTACGTCGCGGAGGCGGCGCGTCGATCGACCTCGCGGTCAGGCCTCGGCGGAGTTCGCGGTGGTGAGCTCGAACCAGACGGCCTTGCCGTCGGTCGTACGGGCGCTGCCCCAGCAGCAGGACAGGAGTTCGAGCAGGTGCAGTCCTCGTCCCCGCTCCTCGTCGTCGCGTGCCCGGCAGGCGCGGGGCAGGAGGGAGTCGGGGTCCGCGTCCTCGACCTCGCAGCGCAGCAGGCCGTCCTGGAAGGAGAGGACGAACCCGATGGTCCCCCGCGAGTGGCGCAGCGCGTTGGTGACCAGCTCGCTGACGAGCAGCTCGGCGACCGTACTGTGCTCGTGCAGTCCCCAGTCCGCCAGGCAGGCGCGGGTCAGATGGCGCGCCTGGGGCACGGATGCCGACTCGGGCGCGAAGGAGCACCACGTCTCCTGGCCGTACGGTGTTCCGAGAAGGGCGTTCATGAGCGTTCACCTATGTGGTCGGCGGTTACCTCGATCAGGTGTGGTTCGCCCGCGTGTCCGCCACCGGAGACCGTCGGCCGCCGCGGGGTCGTCCGCCCGCGGGGCGTGTCCGGTCCCGAGCCGGTGGGCACACGCGGCGGGATCATGCCGCTTGCACCAAGGAGACGCGGTGCAGAGGCATACCGTGGACGGGGGTGCTGCGTCCGTCGGGCATGAGTGCTCCGGTGTCGTCGAAGACCACGACACCGTTGCAGAGCAGGCCCCACCCCTGCTCGGGGTGGAAGGCCACGAGAGCCGCGGCTTCGTGATCGGGTGCGCTTGCGAGTGGGCAGCGCGGCTGGTGTTGACACATGGCTCGTACCTTTTGACCTTTGCTGGTTGCTGTTGAGCCTTTCCTGGTGTGACCAGCATCTCTCAGCGCCCCTACCTGCATAGCGGGATAAATACCCATATGTCTACCTATTTCGCCAGAAGGTAAAGAAACCGGGCGCGGACGCAAAGAACGATCGGCAAGATCGAACGGCGCGGATACGGCGGTCCCGGCTCCGGTCGCGGCGAACCGGTAGATCTTTTTCCCGGGCGTTTTACCATCGAAGATCACCCCGGCAGCTTCCTGACGTCGCCTTTTGTCCGCATGTATGGCGTTGAGCGACTTGACGCGCCCTTTAGCATGTCGTGACCTGTCCTTGGGGCCGGGTAACCTCCCTCGTCACGGAAGACAACTGGCCAGTGGTGCCGCCACACGCGTCCCTCCACACCCCCGGTGGGCTCGCGTGAACGCGCCGTCGCTCAACCCTGTCTCCCGGTGGCCAGGTCGCGAGGCGGAGCGACCATGCCCGCACGGCCGCCGGGGGTCCCCCGAAACTCTCAATGACACCTGAGATGCACAAGTTCATCGAGCTGCTGGAGAGCCAGCTCGGATACTCCGAGAAGAGCGGCGGCTACACCAAGTTCGGTGACTGGTACGGCAAGAACGTCGAGTTCGACGCCGACTACACCGCCGCCCCCTGGTGCGACATGTACCTGTCGTGGGCGGCGGAGAAGCTCGGCTACCAGGAGTGGGTCGGCCAGTTCGCCTACACCGTCCACCACGCCCAGTGGTTCCGGCAGCAGGACGCCTGGGGCACCGTCCCCAAGCCCGGGGCCATCGTCTTCTTCGACTGGAGCGGCTCGAACAGGATCGACCACATCGACCACGTCGGAATCGTCACCGGGGTCGAGGGCGGCAGGATCCACACGATCGAGGGCAACATCGACGGCGGTGTCGCCAAGCGCAAGGAACGCGACACCGGCAAGGTCGTCGGCTACGGGTATCCGGAGAAGATCAAAGCCCGGCTGGACCGGGAGGCCACCGAGAAGCAGACGATCGTCAAGCCCGCCGCCGCGGCCGGGGACAACGCGGTGGTGATCGGCCCCGGCCCCGACCTGCTCGCGATGCTCCCCGCTCCCCTGGCCACGCGGGAGACCTCGGCGTCTGCGGGCCCCGCCAAGGGACCGAGACCGGCTCCCAAGCACGCCGCCGGGACGACGACCGGGAAGGCCGGGCAGGACGGCAGGGCCGGAAAGGCCGGCAAGGCCGCTTCGGCGAACGAGGGCGGGACCTCCTCCGAAGGGAAGCCCGCCGCGAGCGCCCAGGCCACCCGGCAGGACGACCGGACGAGCGCGGGGGCACCCGTCAGTACCCAGGCACCGGCCCCCGCCGGCCGCACCTCGCCCGGCAAGCCCGGCAAGCCCGGCAAGCACGCCAAGGCCTCCACCGCCGACACCAGCGCGCTCGCCGTCACACCCACGGCCACCGTCCGCGACCTGGCCACGCCCGCTCCGGGCCTCGACACCCCCGCCGTGCTCGCGCCGGTGCTGCTCGCCGCGGTCGCGATCCTCGCGCACGGCAAGGTCAGGCAGTCGAGGACCCGGCTCCTCGCCCCCGCCTCGGCCCTCGCTCTCTCCCCGTCGCCCTCATCCTCGCCCTCGCCTTCGCCCTCGCCCTTGTCTTCGTCCTCGTCTTCGTCCTCGTCCCGCAGGGCCCCGGGCCGCCGCCGTGCCCCGGGCCGCCGCCGCATGCCCAGGAACGCCCCCGCCCGCGCCCTCTCGTACGCCCCGGCCCGCGACCTCCCGGCAACCCCCGCCCCCCTCTCCCACGGCCTCCCGGAAACCGCCGCCCCCCTCTCCCACGACCTCCCGGACACCCTCGCCCCCCTCTCTCCCGGCCTCCCGGACACCCTCTCCGCCTCCGAGGCCGCGAACCTGTTCGCCACCCCCCTCGGACCCGCCCCCCGCACCCCCTTCTCCCGCGACCTCCCGGAAACCATCGCCACCCCCGAGGCCGCGAACCTGTTCGGGCCCGCCCTCCGCACCCCGGTGAACACGCCCGTCCCGGCCCGCGGGGCCGTCGCTTCCCCGGAGTCCGGCCCCGGGAGCACCGTGGCCCCGGTAGCGAGCACCGGGTTCCCCTCGGTCACGACCTCCGTCGCCCACGTCGAGGAACCCCGCGTGCCGGACCGTCGCGACGACCGTCGCGGCGCCCCTTACCGGGGCAGGCGCCGCCTGCACGAGCAGGCCGTGGTGGAGTCGTCGACCCTGGTCCAGGACGCCCCGCCGCGTGGCCGCCGCCACCGCCGGACCGACCCCGTGGTCACCACCGCCATCCCGGTCCTCCCGGCGCGTCCCGCCCGTCCTGCCCGTCCCGCTCGCCCTGCTCGTCCCGCCCGGCCCCTCGCCTCCGCCCGCTTCGCCGCGCCCGTCCGCCCGGCCGCCGAGCCGGGAGCGGTCGCTCCCCTCCCGGCGGCCCGGACGGCTCAGGGCGGTCCGGCCCTCACCCCCGCCACCCCGGCCGGCCCTGCCGCGCCACTCGCCGAACCGGGCGACATCCTGGTCCACAGCGGCTACCGAGGACGCCGCCGGGCGGCGGCGCTGGTCTAGCTCAGGGGGCGGGCCACATACGGGAGGAAGAGACGCCAGACCGGTGACTCCGTGGACGACAGGCCCATTTGCCTAAAGGTATTAGGCAAATGCATAATGCTTGTCGGCAAAAAGGAGGAAGCTCATGGTCAGAGCAGGGCTGACCCCGGAACGTCTGACCAGGGCGGGGGCGGAGCTGGCCGACGAGGTCGGCTTCGAGCAGGTGACCGTCTCGGCGCTCGCCCGGCGGTTCGACGTCAAGGTCGCGAGCCTGTACTCGCACCTGAAGAGCTCCCAGGACCTCAAGACCAGGATCGCCCTGTTCGCGCTGGAGGAGCTCGCCGACCGGGTGGCCGCCGCCCTGGCCGGGCGGGCGGGCAGGGACGCCCTGGCCGCGTTCGCGGACGCCTACCGCGACTACGCCCGGGAGCACCCCGGCCGCTACGCCGCCGCCCGGCTCCGCCTCGACCCAGAGACGGCGGCCGCCAGTGCCGGCGTCCGGCACGCGCGGATGACGCGGGCGATCCTGCGCGGCTACGACCTGGCGGAGCCGGACCAGACGCACGCGGTCCGGATGCTGGGCAGCGTTTTCCACGGCTACGTCAGCCTGGAGACGGCCGGGGGCTTCAGCCACACCGCAGTCGACTCGCGCGAGTCCTGGGACTGGATCCTGGACTCCCTCGACGCCCTGCTACGGAACCGGGCCACCTCCTGACCGGCGACGGCCCGCCGCACCGCGCACCGGCGCGTACGAACATCCCGGAAGTACTCAGATCGACAGGTTGAGACGATGAGCACCGAGCACAACTGGATCACCACCCCCGTCACCGCGGACATGCTGCGCGGTCTCCTCGACGTCGAGGAGACCGCGAGCGGCCTGCTGCCGCACCGGCTGCCCGCCCGGGCGCGCCGGCAGATCCCCGACGACCGGCTGGCCGTGGCCGAGGCGCAGCCCTCCGGCGTGCGGCTGGTCTTCCGCACCCGGGCCACCGCGATCGAGCTGGACGCGTTGCCCACCAAGCGGGCCTACCGGGGTTTCCCGCCCCCCGCGGACGGCGTGTACGACCTGCTGGTCGAGGGCCGTCTCGCCGCCCAGGCCACGGTGGCGGGCGGCAGGGTCCACACGGTCGTCGACATGGTCACCCAGTCCGCCGAAGTGCTCGAGGGGCCCGCCGGCACCGCCCGGTTCACCGGCCTGCCCGCCGGTGACAAGAACGTCGAGATCTGGCTTCCGCACACGGAGATCACCGAGCTGATCGCCCTGCGCACCGACGCCCCGGTCGAGCCGGCGCGGGACGGCGGGCGTGAGGTGTGGCTGCACCACGGCAGCTCCATCAGCCACGGCTCGAACGCCGCCCACCCGACCGCCATCTGGCCGGCCCTGGCAGCCGCCCGGGGCGGGGTGGAGCTGGTCAACCTGGGGTTCGGCGGCAGCGCGCTGCTGGACCCGTTCACCGCCCGCGCGATGCGGGACACCCCAGCGGACCTGATCAGCGTCAAGCTCGGCATCAACGTCGTCAACGGCGACGTGATGCGCCTGCGCGCCTTCACCCCGGCCGTCCACGGCTTCCTGGACACCATCCGCGAGGGGCATCCGGCCACTCCGCTGCTGGTCGTGTCCCCCATCCTGTGCCCGGTCCAGGAGGACACCCCCGGCCCGCTCGCGCCCGACCTCACCGGCGGGACCCTGCGGTTCAGGGCCACGGGCGATCCGGCCGAGCGCGCCGCCGGGCGCCTGACACTCAACGTCATCCGCGACGAGCTCGCGCGGATCGTCGAACAGCGGGCGGCCGACGACCCGAACCTGTACTACCTCGACGGCCGCGACCTCTACGGCGAGACGGACTACGCCGAGTTCCCGCTGCCCGACGAGGTCCACCCCGACCCCGCGGGACATCGCCGCATCGGCGAGAACTTCGCGCGGCTCGTGTTCGGCGACGGCGGCCCCTTCGCGGCCGGGACCGGCTGACCACGGGCACCTGGGCACGAGCGTGACGGACCGGCTCGGCGTCGAGGAGGACGCTCGGCAGGTCTCCGGCCGGACCCGGGCGCGAGACGGCCGCGCTCAGCGCTGCTCGGGCGGGCGCCCGATGTTGCGGCGCAGCTGCTCCAGCTCCGCCTCCAGCCCGGCGATCCGGGTGTTGGCGCCGGGCCCCCTGGAGCCTCCGGAACTCCCCGGCGGCGGGCCGTAGGGCGAGTGCGGGCGGACCGCCCGGGTGTCCTCGGGCGCGGCCGGGAGCGGGTGGGGCGTCCGCTGCTGGTACTGCTGCGGCGCGCCGTACGGCTGCCCCTGCTGCCCGTACTGCCCGTACTGCCCGTACTGCGGCTGGCCGTACTGGACGGCGCCGTGGACCTGCGCCGGGTAGCCGGGCTGCGCGCCGTACGGTGCGGGCGGGAACGGGGCCGGTCCCCCGGAACGGCGCCTGCCCCTGGCGACCGAGGCGAGCGTGCCGATCACGAACAGGGCGATCAGGCCGCCGCCGCCCCACAGCAGCCACGGCAGGATCGGCGTGCCGCTCTCGTCCTTGCCCGCGGTGATGGCCTGCTGGGAGTCGCTGATGTACTTGGCGACGTACGGGTGGTTCGGCTGCAGCGCCTGCGTCTCCCGGAACCTGGGCAGCGCGTCGGAGTATTTGTTCTGGAAGAACAGGTCGAGCGCCTCGTTGTAGGCCTTCGTCGTCGTCGACTCGGCCGGCTTGATGTTCTTCTCGTTCAGCTTCTCCTTGACGATGCTGACCGGCAGCACGAAGCTCTCGCCCTCGGTGGAGCCGCCGTCCTGCTGGATCAGGCCGCCGACGAGGATGCCGATGACCCTGCCGTCCTTGCTGAACACCGGCCCGCCCGAGTTGCCCGGGTAGGAGGGCGCCTGGGTCTGGATGTACGGCACCCCCTCGGGGGTCTGGCGGGCGGCGTTGTAGGGGCCCTCGGTGAACGCCGGGTCGAGCTTGGACTCCAGGTTGAAGATCGAGGTCTGCGTCACCGTGCCGGGGAACCCGCTGATGTAGAGGGTGTCGCCGACGCGCACGTCGGAGTCCTCCCCCAGCGGCACGGTCGGCAGGTTGCTCTGCCCGTTGGCCTTGAGGATCGCGACGTCCTTGCCCGGATAGACCGTGCCCTTGGCGACCAGCTCGATCGGCACCGTCTTGGTGGTCTTGTCGACACCGCCGCCCGGCAGGCTCTGCAGCAGCGAGAGCGAGCTCTTGACGTTGCGGATCTTGATGTTGTCCGCGTTCCAGACCTGGAAGATCTTCGTCGCCGTCCTGAGGATCTCCTCGTCGGAGGCGATGTCGCCGAGGTCGGCGACCAGGTCGGCGGCGTCCTTCTCATTGATCTTCGTGAGGGCCTGGGCCGCGAAGGTCCGCGCCAGCTCGGTCTCCTCCTGGCCGACGCAGTGCGCCGCGGTGACCATGTAGCCGTCCGGCGTGACCCACCAGCCGGTGCACAGCCCGCCCGCCGTCGCCTCGACGACCCGCTCCCGCCCGCCGGGCGAGAAGTAGCGGCCCGGGTCCTTGGCCATCTGCTGCACGACCCAGCGGTAGATGCTGTTCTCGTCGGAGGAGATCTTGCCGCTCTGCACGGCGTCGACCCCCTGCTGGGTGAGGGTCCTGATCGCCTCCAGGTTCGCCTCGGGCGTCGGCACGGCCACGTCGGCCGTGTAGGACACCGAGGTCAGCTGGACGGCCGGATGGGTCCTGGCCGCCAGCCACGTCCCGACGGGGACGTCCACCTCTTCGGGTTTCGCCATCGCGGTGCCCGGCAGGGCCAGCGTGCTCGCCAGCACCAGGCCGGCGACGGCGCCGATTCTTCCCCACATCTTCGTACTCTCCCCAAACTCGCTTCCCGGGCGAGAGCTTGGCGGAGACTACTTGGGGAGGACTTGGAAGCGACTGGGACACCTGCCGGCGACCTGGCCGAGCGGCCGGAACCGGGGTCGGCGGGCCCTGGACGAAACCGGGACGGGACCGGCGGGCCCTGGACGAAGCCGGGGCCCGCCGGTCCCGCGTCCCTCAGCTGTGACCGGCGCCGACGAGCTCCCTGCGCGGCCGCTCCGGCCCCTCTTCCAGCTCGTCCTCCTCGTGGCCCTCGACCGAGAGGTCGGGCAGGATGCGGTCCAGCCAGGCGGGGCACCACCAGTTGGCCCTGCCGAGCAGGGCCATGGTCGCCGGGACCAGCAGGCCCCGGATGATGGTGGCGTCCACCGCGATGGCCACCGCCAGGCCGACACCGAAGATCTTGACCATCGGGTCGGGGTAGGCGACGAACGCGACGAAGACCGCGACCATGATCAGGGCGGCGGAGGTGATGACCCTGCCCGTCGACCCCAGCCCCTCGGCCACCGCCCTGCGGTTGTCCCCGTGCCTCAGGTAGGCCTGCCGCACGGCGGTGAGCAGGAAGACCTCGTAGTCCATCGACAGGCCGAACAGGATCGCGAACAGCATCAGCGGGATGTAGCTGTCGATCGGCACCGTGAAGAACACCGTGCTCAGGTAGGAGCCGTCCGCGCTGACCGGGGTGTCCATGCCGACCAGGCTGCTGCCCAGCCCCAGGGAGAAGACCAGCGACAGCGCGCCGAACGCGGCGCCCAGGGAGACCAGGTTCATCAGCGCGGCCTTGATCGCGACGACCGGCGAGCGGAACGCCAGGAGCAGCAGCAGCGCGCTCAGCAGGACCACGACGCCGACGACCAGGGGCGTGCGCCCGGAGATCCTGTCACCGGCGTCGGCCATGCCGGCGACCTGCCCGCCCACGTGCACCTGGGCTCCCTCGATGTCGAGCGCGCGCACCGCCCTGACCACGTCGAGCGCCCGGGGGTCGCCGGGGGCGTAGGCGGGGATCGCCTGCAGCAGCGCCGCCGTACCGCCCCTGTTGAGGATCGGGTCGCCGACGTGGACCACTCCCTCGACGTCCGCGACGCGGTCCTTGAGGTTGCCCAGTACGGCCGGGGCCGGCTCCCGGTCGACGACCCTGGTGTCCAGGTCCGCCACCACGACGAGCGGGCCGTTCATGCCGGGCCCGAACCCGGCCTGCAGGAGTTCGTAGGAGCGCCGCGTGTCGGTGCCGCGGTCGGCGTAGCCGTTGTCGAGCGTGCCCAGCTTGAGGGCGAGCGCGGGCGCGGCCAGCGCGGCCAGGATGGCGACGCTGAGCGCGAGCACGCTCCACGGCCGGCGGGCCACCCAGTTGCCCAGCGAGGTCCAGCCGGAGGAGCCGTGGCTGCCCCGCCGCGCGGTGAAGGGCAGGCGCAGCGCGTTGACCCGGTGGCCGAGCAGGCCGAGCAGCGCGGGGACCAGCGTGACCGAGGTGACCACCGCGCAGACGACCGAGATGCCGGTGATCCAGCCGAGCGTCTGCAGCAGGGGGAAGCCCGCGAGCATGAGCGCGCTGAGCGCGATGATCACGGTGCCTCCCGCGAACACCACCGCGCCGCCGGAGCTGGCGGCCATCCGGCGGACCGCCTCGGGGACCGGCAGGCCGTCGGCGAGCAGCTTGCGGTGCCTGCTGAGCAGGAAGAGCGCGTAGTCGATGCCGACGCCGAGGCCGATCATCGTCGCCATGATCGACGCCTGCTTGGGCACGTCCACGATGTGGCCGAGCAGGCTCACCACGCCGAGCCCGGTCGCGATGCTGACCAGCGCGGTGAAGATCGGGATCATCGCGGCGACCAGGGTGCCGAACGCGAGCAGCAGCACCAGCAGCGCGCAGGCCACACCGATGATCTCGCTGGTCCCGGTCTTGATCTCCTTGTCCGCCGGGCTGCCCGAGGAGGCGGGGACCGCCTCGATGCCCGCCTCCCGCGCGGGTTCGGCCGCCGCGGAGAGGAGCTTGGTGGTCTCGGCGATCTTGGCGGTGTCGTTCCCCTCCAGCTTGATCGAGATGATGCCGATCTCCAGGCTGGGGGCGATGCCGCCGCCCTCGTAGGGGGACTTCACCTCCTTCACGTGCGGCACCTCGCGGATCCGGTCCGCGGCGCGCTCCACCGCGCGCTTCCTGGCGTCGGTGATGAGGGGGCCGTCCGGCGAGTAGAGGACGATCTGGGCCGAGCCGCCCGCCCCGTACCCGGGGCCGAAACCGTCCTTCATCAGGTCGACGGCCCGCTGGGCGTCGGTGCCGGGGATGCTGACGTCGTTGCTGACCGGACCGGGGAAGAACACCGATCCCGCCGTCAGCAGCACCGCCGCGACCACCCACAGGGCCAGCACGGCCTTGCCGTGCCGCGCGCACCAGCTTCCCAGCCGCCCCAGCAAACCAGACATCGGCGAACCGCCCCGCTTCAGTATCAAATGTCCTGAAATGCCGTACTGTACGCTCGTACAGTACCTACGGTATGAGCGTAGGGGGACAAATCTGTAAATGCTCTAGAGAGCGTGGGAATGAGACGATGACCACACTTGAGCACGGGCACGACACGCGTGAACGGATCCTCGACGCCGCCCGCCGGCTGTTCGCCGAGCGTGGCTACGCGGCGACCTCGCTGGCCGACATCGCCTCCGCCGTCGGCCTGACGAAGACGGCCGTCGCCTACCACTTCCACCCCAAGGACCGCCTGGCCACCGAGCTGATCGCGCCCGCCGCCGAGGACATCGTGACCCTGATCGAGGGCGACTTCGACGGCGACCGTGCCTTCATCGAGGCCCTGGTGACCTTCGTGGTCAGGCACCGGGCGATCATACGGCTCATCCTGGAGGACATCAGCGGCGCCGACGACGCGCCCCCCGGCTCCCCCGGCGAGGCCATCCGCGTCTTCCGCGACGTGATCTACCACCGCCTGGCCGGCCCCGAGCCGGACCCCACCCGCCGCATCTGGGCCTGGGCCGTGCTCGGCTCCCTGCAGTCGGTGGTCAAGACGATGGACCTCCCCCAGGAGGACGTCAGGCGGACCCTCCTCGCCACCACCCTGGCCTCCCTCTAAGAGCCAGGAGGAGCCCCGGAGGCCTCACCCCGAGGGGGCGGCCTCCCCGGGAACGGGCGCCGGCGGGGCCGTGGGGTCGGGAGGCTCGGTGCTCTCCCCCGGGTCGGGTCCGGGACCGGGTCCAGGCCCCGGTCCGCTCTGGCCCCCGACGCCGACCGTGATCACGACCGTCGCCCCGGACCTGGCGCAGGTGCCGGGCGCCAGGCTCTGCGCGAGCACCATCCCGTCCTGGCTCTCGCCGGTGACCAGCCGCGCCCGCGTCCGTACGGCGAACCCCGCCCCGCCCAGGGTGTTGGAGGCGTCGGTGGCGCTCTGACCGGTGACCGGCGGCACCGGGACACCGCGCCTGGAGACGACGAGGTCCACCGCGCTGCCCGGGGAGACGCGCCTGCCCGCGCCGGGGGTGCTCGCGAGCACCCGCCCCGCCGGCTGGTCCGAGCAGCGCGTGCCGACCCCGCCGACGACCAGTCCGGCCTGGGCCAGCGCCGCCTGGGCGCCCCTCCTGGCGAGGCCGACCAGCGTGGGCACCTGGATGCCGCCGGAGACCCGCAGGTCGACCCTGCCCTTCTTCGGCAGCGCGGTCCCCGGTGCCGGGTCGCTCGCGAGCACCTCGCCGAGCGGCCGGTCCGAGGTGACCGCGCTGACGGTCCCGGCGACCAGCCCGGCCCGTTTGATCAGACGCGCCGCCTCGGAACGATCCAGACCGACGAGCGCGGGCACGACCACCGTGGCGGCGGGGGGCGGCAGGGGGGAGGACCTGACCTCCTCCGCGCGCGGGGGCCTGGCCGGGGTCGTCGGCAGGGCCGGGAGCGGCTTGATCGGAGCGCTCGTCCTGCCCGCGTGCGGCACGGTCTCCCCCTGGGAGGTGGACTCCACCGCCGGGACGGCCGGCGGGGCGGGAGCGGCTCCCGGCGAGACGCCGCTCAGTGCCGGGACCAGGACCCCCACCAGCACGGCGGCGCTGATCAGCAACGCGCCGGAGACCGCGACCGAGGCCCGGGTGGCCGCCTGCCCGGGGTGGGTCCGGGGCTCGTCGAAGTCCTCGCCCCCGGCGGGGAACGCGCGCCCGCCGCGCCTCGCGCCCGCCGAGGACGCGCCGCCCGGCTCACCGGACCCGCCGGACCCGGCCCCCCGCCAGGCGGCGCCCGACGCGGCCGCCACACCCGACGCGCCCGGCCACCTGGAACGGCCCGGAGCGCCGGGCTCGGCGGAGAAGCCCGAAGGAGCGGAGACGTGCCACGGGCCGGAGGCCTCGGGGCCGCCGGGCGCGGGCGGGAACCCCGGCACCGGCGAGGACCGGGACTCGGTCACCGACCGGCCCCCGTCGTCGCCGAGCAGCGCGAGCAGCAGCTCCCTGCTGGTGGGGCGGTTGCGGGGATTCTTGTCCAGGCAGTCGACCACCAGCGCGCCGAGCAGCCCGTCGAGACGGCCCAGCTGCGGGGCCGCGGTGAGGATCCGGTTCAGGACGGCCGCGATCGAGTCCTGCCCGAAGGGCGCGTGGGCGTTGGCGGCGAAGCACATCGTGGCGCCCCAGGCGAAGACGTCGGCCGCCGGGTTGATCTCGGCGCCCTCCACCTGCTCCGGCGCCATGTAGGCGGGGGTGCCCGCGCCGCGCCCGCTCTGGGTGGCCGCGGCGTCCAGCGCCCTGGCCAGCCCGAAGTCGATGACCCTCGGCCCGTCGGGACCGAGCAGCACGTTCTGCGGCTTGAAGTCGCGGTGCACGATCCCGGCCCGGTGGATGGCGGCCAGCGCGGTGGCCGTGCCGATGGCCAGGCGTTCCAGCCTGCCCCCCTCGCGCGGCCCGCTGACCGCGACCTCGCGGTGCAGCGAGGGGCCGTCGACGTACTCGCTGACGATGTAGGGCCGGTCGCCGTCCAGTCCGGCGCCGATCACCTGGGCCGTGCAGAACCTGGCCACCTGCTTCGCCAGCTCGACCTCGCGCAGGAAGACCTCCGGGTCCTCCCCCACCGAACCGTGCAGAAGCTTGACCGCGTAGGGCTCGGAGCCGGTGTCGGGGCGCACCCCGACGTAGACCACCCCCTGCCCACCCTCTCCGAGACGCCCGATGATCTCGTACTCACCGAGCGCCGCCGGATCCCCCGTTTTGAGCGGCTGCGCATACGGCACGCGAGCCTCCCCTCGCCGCCACCCTTCTCACTCAAGAAGAAGCATCGCCGACAGTCAACGGGGATGAAGGTCTTGTCTTCCTCACCGTGACACTCATGTGATGCTCAAGTCAGGGCAAGACACAACGCATCCTCATGAATCCTCAACCGCTTCTCCGCCCGTCCCGTCCTTCCCCCCACGAACTCTCCCTCCTCGTGAACGATGCCCCTCACCTGGGCGGAACCCGGCGGCCTCACCCTCCTCCCGGCGCGGACGGCACTCGCGGGCCGACCGGGTAGCCTGGCGAGGTGCTCGAAGCGATCAAAGCCACCCGTTACGTGACACCGCTGCGCGAGGGCGGCTCGCTGCCCGGGGTGATGGAGGCGGACGACCTCGGCACCCACGTCGTGAAGTTCCGCGGTGCCGGGCAGGGCCGCCGGGTCCTGGTCGCGGAGATCGTGTCCGCCGGGCTGGCCAGGCGCCTGGGATTCCGTACGCCCGAGCTGAAGGTGATCGACGTCGATCCGCAGCTCGGCGCCCGCGAGCCCGACGAGGAGATCCAGGACCTGCTCAAGGCCAGCGAGGGCAACAACCTGGCGGTCGACTTCCTGCCGGGCGCACTGGGCTTCGAGCCGCTGGCCTGGCCCCCCGAGCCCGGGTTCGCCTCCCGCCTGCTCTGGTTCGACGCGCTGATCCACAACGTCGACCGGAGCTGGCGCAACCCGAACCTGCTCCTGTGGCACGGCGACACCTGGCTGATCGACCACGGCGCGGCGCTCTGGTTCCACCACAACTGGCCCTCGGCCAACCCGCTGCGCGACTTCGACGCGGGCGACCACGTGATGGCGCCCTTCGCCACCCGGATGCCCGAGGCCGACGCCGAGCTCAGCGAGCTGATCACCAGGGACCTGCTCGACGGGGTGGTGGACGAGGTCCCCGACGAGTGGCTGGAGGACGAGCCGGGGTTCGACGGGGCGCAGGCCGTGCGGCAGGCGTACGTCGAGCACCTGCTGGCCCGCGCGCAGGGGCCGCGCACCTGGTTGCCGGCGCCGTCGGCGCCGTCGGCGCCGTCGGGGCCGTCGGGACCGGAGCCCCGTCAGGACCAGGAGAGGAAGACCGGCTCGGTGGGCGCGTTCTGGAAGGACAACCGGTGAAGGACGTCTACGAGTACGCGGTCATCCGGGTCATCCCCCGCGTGGAGCGCGGCGAGCTGATCAACGCCGGCGTGCTGCTGTACTGCCAGCCCCGCGGCTACCTGTGCGCCCGCGTCGAGCTGGACGAGGCGCGCCTGCGCGCCCTCGACACCGGCGTGGACCTCGACGGGGTACGACACGCGCTCGGCGCCTACCAGCGCTCCTGCGACACCGACTCCGGACCCCTGACCAGGGAACCGCTGGGCAGCCGCTTCCGCTGGCTGACCGCCCCGCGCAGCACGATCGTGCAGACCGGCCCGGTCCACGCGGGCCTCACCGCGGACCCGGAGACGGAGCTGGAGCACCTCGTGACCCGGCTGGTCCGCAGCCCCTGACTAGGCGCTTTCAGAAGAGCACGGACATGAACGTGCCGACCTCGACGAAACCGGCCCTGCGGTAGGCGGCCCTGGCGGGGGCGTTGTAGTCGTTGACGTACAGCGACACCACCGGGGCGAAGTAGTCGAGCGCGTGCTTGACCACCGCGGCCATCCCGGCCACCGCGTGGCCTCGGCCGCGCATCTCGGGGTGGACCCAGACGCCCTGGATCTGGCAGGCGTGCGGCGTCACCGCACCGATCTCGGCCTTGAAGACGACCCGGCCGCCCTCGATGCGGGCGTAGGACCTGCCGATCCTGATCAGCTCGGCGACCCTGGACCGGTAGAGGGCGCCGCCGTCCCCGGCCTCCGGGGAGACGCCCACCTCCTCGGTGAACATCGCCACGCAGGCCGGGAGCAGGATGTCGAACTCGTCGGGCCGCACGCGCCGCACCAGCGGGTCGGCGGGGACGGGCGACGGCTCGCCGATCACCATGACCGGCTGCGCCCAGCGGATCGCGCGGGCGGCCCCCCAGTACGGCTCCAGCCGCTCCCAGAGCACCTCGACCGCGTCCGCCGGGCCGACGATCGACGAGCAGCGGCGGCCCTGCTTGCGCGCGCGATCGGCGAAGGCGTAGACGGCGTCGGTACCGGCGTTGACCGGAACCAGGTTCGCCCCGGCGTAACAGAGGGAGGTCAGGCCGCCGCGCGGCCCGAACCCCCACATCTGGCCACCGAGCCTGGCCGGATTGAGCCCGACCGAACGGACCCTGGAGGCGACGAAGACATTGCCGACGGGGTCGGTGTCGAGAAGCGCCAGGACCTCGTCTCGATCGTTGTCGTCGAGCACGCGCGACGCCGTTGTGCGCAGCATCACGTGCTCAGCCTACGCGACCCCCTCGAATTTGGCAGGAACCAACACAGAGCCTCTCATCTACCTGCTTTGGTCACCTTGCCTCGCCGCGTGCCCCGCGGGCACCCGGACGGTCGCGGGGGCGACCACCGGCACCGGCGCGGGGATTCCCGGGCACCGCGCGTCCGGTGCGTCCGGGGTGTTCGAGCCCTGGCGGGCGCCGGGCAGGGTGCCCTCCCTGAGGTAGGCGGCCAGGCGCCGGTCAACGCAGGCGTTCCCGTTGAGCGCGACCCCGTGGTTGCCGCCGGGCACGGCCAGCAGCCGGGAGCGGTGGAACAGGGAGCGCATCCGCACCGCCCCGGCGTACGGGGTGGCGGCGTCCCGCTCGCCCTGGATCAGCAGGATCGGCGGCAGCGCGGCGTTGTCACGGACCTGCACCGGAGTGCCCGACGGCTGGGGCCAGAAGGCGCACGGCGCGTTGTACCAGGCGTTGGGCCAGGTCAGGAAGGGCGCCTTGGCGTTGGCCTTGGTCATGTCGGTCCGCCAGCGCGCCCAGTCGCGCGGCCAGGCGGCGTCGCGGCACTGCACCGCCAGGTAGACCGCGTAGCTGTTCTCGTCCTTGGCGTCGTTCACCGCGTGCTTGCGGTAGGTGTTGACCAGGGGGGTCGCCTCCCCCTTCTTGACGTAGGCGGAGAAGGCCTTGGCCAGTTGCGGCCACACGGCGTCGGAGTAACCGCCCAGGGTGTAGACGTCGTCGAGCTCGCTCGGGCCGACCACCCCTCCGGCCGGGCGGTCGCCCAGCCGGTCCCGCATGGCGTTCCAAGCGAAGGAGACCGCCTTCTCGGTGTCGCCGAGCCGGTAGACCGGGTTGTGGCGGGCGATCCACTTCAGGAAGTCCCTGTGCCTGTCCTGGAAGGCGATGCTCTGGTCGAGGTTCGAGCGGTACCAGATGCCGCGCGGGTCGACCACGCTGTCCAGGACGAGCCGCTTGAGCCGGTCGGGGAAGAGCGTCGCGTAGACCGCGCCCAGGTAGGTCCCGTACGAGTAACCCAGGAAGCTGATCTTCGACTCGCCGAGCGCCTCCCTGATCACGTCCATGTCCCTGGCGGAGTTCTCGGTGGTCATGTGGGGCAGCATCCAGCTCCACCGCTCGCCGCACGCCTGGGCGTACTTGCGGGCCCGGGCGATCAGCACGCCCTCGTCGCGCCTGGTGGCCGGCACCTGGTCGGGGCGGGGCGCCGCGTAGTACCGCTTGGGGTCGACGCACCTCAGCGCGGGCTCGCTGGCCCCCACCCCGCGCGGGTCGAAGCCGATCACGTCGAACCGGTCGGCCAGGCCGTCGGGAAGCCCCGCCGCGACGCCCCTGACCAGGTCGCGGCCCGACGCCCCGGGGCCGCCCGGGTTGACCAGCAGCGCGCCGAGGCGGTCGTGGACGGCCCTCCCCCTGATCCGGTTCAGGGCGATGCCGATGGTCTGCTGCGGGTTGGCGTAGTCGAGCGGCACCCTCACGGTGGCGCACTCCATCGAGCCGTCCGCCCGCCCGGCGGAAGGGGGCACCGCCCCGCCCACCGGGGCCGCCCCCTCGCAGGGCCCCCAGACCAGCTCCTGTCTCTGCTGGGCCACCGCCCCCTGCGGCACCCCCACCGCCGCGGCCAGCATCGCGATGCTCGCGGCGATCCCGACGACCCTCTTCTTCACTGTGTGATCCCCCTACTCGTACGGCAGAGGCGATGGTCTCCCGAGGGCGGCGCGATCATCCGGAACACAGCCGGATGCCTGGCAAAGTGTAGTCAGATGATTGCTAAGTGTAATGACGCGAGGTGGAGCGGATACTCGGCGGAAGAAGGTCACGCGAAAGCCGGTCCACCTCGGTACGGGTGCCGTTCGAGAAGATCGCGGAAGACCCGGCCCGTGCTCGCGGGTAGGTCACCGAAGACCCGGCCCGCTCCGCCGGGAACGCGTCGCGGGCGGATCACGGAAGGCCTGACCGGCCCCGGCGGGAGACCCGCGGAGGAAGGGCCCTCGCGCGAAGCCGCCCGCACCCCGGCGCGATCCCGGGAGCGGGCGGAAACACCTTCGTACAGGCGGCCGGGCGGCCGGGGTGGTTCAGCTGACGACGACCTGGGGGCCCGGGGCGTCGTCGTCGAGGTCGACCTCCACGCCCATCTCCTCGGCGAGGCGCAGGGCCTCCTCGATCAGGGTCTCCACGATCTGCGACTCGGGGACGGTCTTGATGACCTCGCCCTTGACGAAGATCTGGCCCTTGCCGTTGCCGCTCGCGACGCCGAGGTCGGCCTCGCGTGCCTCGCCGGGGCCGTTGACGACGCACCCCATCACCGCGACGCGCAGCGGGACCTTCAGCCCTTCGAGCCCCGCCTGGACCTGCTCGGCCAGGGTGTAGACGTCGACCTGGGCGCGCCCGCAGGAGGGGCAGGAGACGATCTCCAGGCCGCGCTCGCGCAGGTTGAGCGACTCCAGGATCTGGTTGCCGACCTTGACCTCCTCGACCGGAGGGGCCGACAGCGACACGCGGATGGTGTCGCCGATGCCCTCGGCGAGCAGGGCGCCGAACGCGACCGCGGACTTGATCGTGCCCTGGAAGGCCGGGCCCGCCTCGGTGACGCCGAGGTGGAGCGGGTAGTCGCACCGGGCGGCGAGCAGGCGGTAGGCCTGGACCATCACGACCGGGTCGTTGTGCTTGACGGAGATCTTGATGTCGCGGAAGCCGTGCTCCTCGAACAGGGAGCACTCCCACAATGCCGACTCCACCAGCGCCTCGGGGGTGGCCTTGCCGTACTTCTGCAGGAGGCGGGGGTCGAGCGACCCGGCGTTGACGCCGATCCGGATCGGCACGCCGCGCTCGCCGGCCGCGCGCGCGATCTCACCGACCTTGTCGTCGAATTTCTTGATGTTGCCGGGGTTGACCCGGACCGCCGCGCAGCCCGCCTCGATCGCGGCGAAGACGTACTTCGGCTGGAAGTGGATGTCGGCGATCACCGGGATCTGCGACTTCCTGGCGATGATCGGCAGCGCGTCGGCGTCGTCCTGGGTGGGGACGGCGACCCGGACGATCTGGCAGCCCGAGGCGGTCAGCTCGGCGATCTGCTGGAGCGTCGCGTTGACGTCGGCGGTGACCGTGGTGGTCATCGACTGGACGGAGACCGGCGCGTCCCCGCCCACGGGGACGGAGCCGACCATGATCTGACGGGATATGCGTCGCTCGGCGATCGGCCTGGTCCTTACGGACGGGATTCCGAGAGCAACAGAAGTCATTTTCAGCCCTTGAAGAGTCGACGACACTCATCAGTCTAGGCAGTCCCAGTGAGCTCGCGTGCCCGTATCCGCGCCCAGGCGTCGGCGTCGAGCACCTCGGCCACCGAACCGGCCTCGGTCACGGCGTGCTCGGAGACCACCGCCGCCACGGTGTCGACGATGCCGGGGAAGGGCAGGCGCCCGGCCATGAAGGCCTCGACGCAGACCTCGTTGGCGGCGTTGTAGACGGCCGGGGCCGTGCCTCCGGCCGTGCCGACGTGGCGGGCCAGCGCGACGGCGGGGAAGGCCTCGTCGTCGAGCGGCTCGAACGTCCAGGTGTGGGCGGTGGTCCAGTCGACCGCCGGGGCGGCGCCGTCGACCCGCTCGGGCCAGCCGAGGGCCAGCGCGATGGGCAGGCGCATGTCCGGCGGGCTGGCCTGGGCGATGGTCGAGCCGTCGACGAACTCGACCATCGAGTGGATGACCGACTGCGGGTGGACCACGACCTCGATGCGGTCGAAGCCGATGTCGAAGAGCAGATGGGCCTCGATGACCTCCAGGCCCTTGTTGACGAGTGTGGCGGAATTCACCGTGATGACCGGCCCCATCGACCAGGTGGGGTGGGCGAGGGCCTGCTCGGGGGTGACGTCCGCGAGGTCCGCGCGCGACCTGCCGCGAAAGGGCCCGCCGCTCGCGGTGACGACCAGGCGGCGTACGGCGGAGGCGTCGGGGCCGGTGGGTCCGGCGGCCCACAGGCACTGGGCCAGGGCGGCGTGCTCGGAGTCGACGGGGATCAGCTGGCCCGGTTTGGCCAGGCGCTTCACCAGCGGCCCGCCGACGATCAGCGACTCCTTGTTGGCGAGCGCGAGCGTCCGGCCGGCCTCCAGCGCGGCCAGCGTGGAGGTCAGCCCCAGCGCCCCGGTGATGCCGTTGAGGACGACGTCGGCGGGGTGGACGGCGGCCTCCGCCACCCCCTCGGGCCCGGCCAGCACCCGCGCGTCCACCCCGCGCGCGGCCAGGGCCTCGCGCAGCCGCGGCACGGCGGCGGGGTCGGCGACGGCGACCACGTCGGGCCGGAACTCGGCCGCCTGGCCGGCCAGCAGGTCGATCCGGCCGCCGTAGGCGGCCAGCGCGACCACCCGGAACCTGCCGGGGTTGCGGGCGATGACGTCGAGGGACTGGGTCCCGACGGACCCGGTCGAGCCGAGCAGGACGACGGAACGAACGGTGTCTGGCTGCACCGCACCATTCTCCCGGCTCGGGCCGCGCTGTCGAATCGGCCGTACCGGGCTTGATCACGGTGGATCAGCCCGAATCACAGCGAAAAACTGTTAGGCGTGAAACACGCGATAAAAGGCGGTATTTAAGTCCGAATTTAGTCATATCAAAAGTTGCAAAGCTTGAGAAATGCGCATGTACGGCGCACTAGCTTCCCGGAACAGCAACAGGCCCTCGGGAGGTACATATGCGGCGCACGGCACGGCTCGTCCCCATTCTCACCGCCATCGCGGGAAGCACCCTGCTCTCCACGACGATCGCGCACGGCGCCACGGCGGACGCCACGGCAGGCACGGCGGGCACGGGCGGAGGCGGTGTCACCTCGGCGCGGGCCGTTCCCCAGCCGGTCGAGAAGGAGGCGGCCGACACCAGGAAGGAGCAGCAGACCGTCCAGCGCTACTGGACCGAGGCGAAGATGGAGGCGGCCAAGCCTCTCGCCGCCCTCGTCCCCGAGAAGGACGGCGCCCGGCTCGCCGCGGGGGCGCTCGCGGCCCAGGCCGCGGCCGACCCCGTCTCCGTCCCCCCGACCGAGCCCGGCGGCGACACCGTCACGGCCGCCAGGGGCTCGGCGGCCGCCCGCACCTCCACCGGCGCGGCGTGGACCCGCGGCGGCGCGATCGTCAAGACCGCGGGACGCGTGTTCTTCACCTACCAGGGCCGCAACGCCTCATGCTCGGCGAGCGCGGTGACCAGCGAGAACAAGAGCACCGTGATCACGGCGGGGCACTGCGTGAGGATGGGCGGCGCCTTCCACGGCAACTGGGTGTTCGTGCCGGGATACCACAACGGCGACCGGCCGTACGGCACCTGGGTGGCGACCACCCTCTACACCACCCCGCAGTGGAACAACAGCGAGGACGTCAACCACGACGTGGCCTCCGCCGTGGTCGCCCCGCTGAACGGCAGGTCGCTGACCGACGTGGTCGGCGGCCAGGGCGTCTCCTTCAACCAGGCGCGCCGCAGGCAGATGCACTCCTTCGGCTATCCGGCGGCGGCCCCGTACGACGGCTCCAAGCTGGTCTACTGCGCCGGGCGGGCGTTCGACGACTTCCTGATGTCCCGCGACATCGGGCTGAACTGCAACATGACCGGCGGGTCGAGCGGCGGGCCCTGGTTCCTCGACTTCAACGAGAGCACCGGCCTGGGCACCCTGAACTCGGTGAACAGCTTCAAGTACGCCTTCGCGACCGGCTGGATGTTCGGCCCCTACTTCGGGACCGAGGCGCGGGCCGTCTACGAGGCCGCGCAGACCACCGGCACCCCCTGATATTCACCAGAAGTAATCACAAGAACACCCCACGTAGTGCAAACTCGGGTTTCATGACCTCAAGCCTCCCCCTGCTTGCGGCCGCCCCGCTCGTCGCCGGGTTGCTGAGCGCCCCGACGACCGGCGCGACGGCCACCTGGCAGACGGCCAGCGCACCCGGGCAACGGGCCGTGAAGACCCTCGCCGCACCCTTCGTCCGAACGACAAGCGCGGCGTCCGGCGTGCCGGACGTCGTCGAGCACGCGACCGCTCCCACCGCGTCGGAGCGGGAGCGCGTGCTCGGCTACTGGACCCCCCGCCGGATGGCCTCGGCGCTCCCCGTCGACCGGCTCGCCAAGGTCACCGGGATGCTCAGGCGGCTCTCGGCCGCCGGGCAGGGGGTGGCCCCCCGCCGGAGCCCGCACGGCGCCGCGTCCCGCACCGCGGGCGCCCGCTGGACCTCCGGCGGGGTGGTGGGGCGCACCACGGGGCGGGTGTTCCTCACCATCAAGGGCAGCGACTTCGTGTGCTCGGCCAGCTCGGTCAGGAGCGCCAACAAGGACCTGGTGGTGACCGCCGGCCACTGCGTCAAGGACGGCACCGGCGCCTGGGCCGACAACTGGACCTTCGTCCCCGGCTACGGCCAGGGCCGCCGCCCGTACGGGCAGTACACCGCGCGCCGCATGTTCGTCGCGGGCCCCTGGTCGCGCGAGGGCGACGACAGCCACGACATCGGCATGGTGGCGGTCAACACCAGCGGTGGCAAGCACCTCGGCGACGTCGTCGGCGGCCAGGACATCGCCTTCGGCGCCCCCCGGGGACGCCTGGCCAGCGGTTTCGGCTTCCCCGCCGACGCGCCCTACGACGGCGAGCACCTGGTCTACTGCGCGGGCCCGCTGCGAGACGACCCCAACGGGCAGACCGGCGACCAGGGCATGCGCTGCGACATGACCGCCGGATCCAGCGGAGGCCCCTGGCTGAGCGGTTTCGACGCCTCCACCGGCCGGGGCACGATCGTCTCGGTCAGCAGCTTCAAGTACAGCGACGACCGCCACACCATGTACGGCCCCTACTTCGGCACCTCCGCCAAGACCCTCTACACCACTGCCTCCGCCTCGTGACGCGTCGTGACCCCGGCGCGAAGGCGCGACCGGCTCAGAGGGTCAGGCCGGTGAGGACCATGACCTTCTCGTAGGTGAGGTCGGCGATGGCCGAGCGCAGCCCCTCGCGGCCGACTCCCGAGTCCTTGACCCCTCCGTAGGGCATCTGGTCGGCGCGGTACGACGGCACGTCACCGATGATCACACCGCCGACCTCGAGCTCCCGGTTGGCCCGGAAGGCGTTGTCGAGGCTGCGGGTGAACACCCCGGCCTGCAGCCCGTACGCGGAGTCGTTGACCGCGGCGAACGCCTCGTCCACCCCGGACACCTTCTGGACGACCATCACCGGGCCGAAGACCTCCTCGCGGCGGACCTTGGCGTCGGCCGGCGCGTCGGCGAGCACGGTCGGCGCGAAGGTGGCGCCCTCGCGGGTGCCGCCGGTCAGCAGGCGGGCCCCCGCCGAGACGGCCTCACCGACCCACTGTTCCACGCGCTCGGCGGCCTCGGCCGACACCAGCGGGCCGACCTGCGTCTTCTCGTCGGAGGGGTCTCCGGTGACCAGCGCCTCGACGGCCGGGACGAGCCGGGCCACGAAGTCGTCGTGGACCGACGCCTCGACGATCACCCGCTGGACGGCGATGCAGCTCTGACCGGCCTGGTAGTTGGAGAACAGCGCGATCCGCGAGGCGGCCCAGTCGAGGTCGGCGTCGGCGAGCACGACCGCGGCGGCGTTGCCGCCGAGTTCCAGGGTCACGTGCTTGCGCGGGACCCGGTCCATGATCGCGTACCCCACGGGGGCCGAGCCCGTGAAGGAGACGACCGGCAGGCGTGGGTCCTCGACCAGCGCGCCGGCGCGGTCGTTGGACACCGGGAGCACGGAGAACATGCCCTCGGGAAGGTCGGTCTCGGCCAGGATCTCGCCCAGGACCAGCGAGGAGACCGGCGTCGCCGGGGCGGGCTTGAGGACGATCGGGGCGCCGACGGCGATGGCGGGGGCCACCTTGTGCGCCACCAGGTTGAGCGGGAAGTTGAACGGGCTGATGCCCAGGATCGGGCCGTGCGGGACGCGCGAGACGTAGGCGAGGCGGCCGGCGGAGGCGGCCTCGGTGTCCAGGCGCACGGTCTCGCCCCCGAGACGGCGGGTCTCCTCGGCCGCGAACCTGAAGGTGGAGACCGCGCGGCCGACCTCGCCGCGGGCCCAGAAGATCGGCTTGCCGTTCTCGGCGGTGATCAGGGCGGCGATCTCGTCGGCGCGCTCGGCCAGGCGGCGCGAGACGTGCGCGAGGGCCTCGGCCCGCACGTGGATCGGAAGCGCGGCCGCCTGTTTGCGCACCGCCGCCGCGGCGGCGACGGCCTCCTCGACCTGGCCGTCGGTCGGCACGGAGCAGACGGCGACGACACGGCCGTCGTGCGGGTTGGTCACGGTGAGCTCGGCCTCGCCCCTGGCGGGGCGTCCGGCGAGCCAGAAGGGGCGCACGTCCATGCCCCCGACGCTATGTCACCGGCGCGGAGGCGGCCTTACTCCAGTCCGCACAACAGCCCCGTGACGGCACACCGTTCCGCATAAAACCCGCCCCCCATCCCCTGTAACGAAAACAGGGGTATTCGGGGATATTCCTTACAAGGTGCCGGTTTGAATGATCCTGGGCGTGGCTAAGTCACCGATGGACGATGAGAGCGGAAGGGCGTGGGCGCATGACCTCCTCGGCGCCGCGCGGCCTTCAGGGTGCCTATCTCGTCGGCGAACGGGCGTCCCAGGACCAGCTTCGTGCCAGGCTGCTCGACGTCGCCAGCCAGCTGCTGGTCACCATCGGGCCGGAGAGCCTGTCGATGCGCCGCATCGCCACCGAGGCGGGATGCTCGACGACCGTCATCTACACCATGTTCGGCAGCAAGGAGGGCCTGGCCGAGGCGCTGTACCTGGAAGGCTTCGAGCGCTTCCGGCGCCGCCTGGAGGCCGTGCCCTCGCGCAAGGACGCGCTGGAGCACCTCATCGCCCTGGGCCCCGTCTACCGGGAGGCCGCTCTGGACGAGCCCGGCTACTACGCCCTGATGTTCGAGCGCGCGATCCCCGGCTTCATGCCGAGCGAGCGGGCCAGGACCCTCGCCCGCGCGGCGCTGAACATCGTCGACCGGGTGATCGCCGACTGCATCTCGGCCGGGTACATCGTCCCCACCCAGCCCAGGAAGATCGCCGACGCCGTGTGGGCCGCGGCCCAGGGCGCGATCAGTCTGGAACGTGCCGGGCACCTGCGCGACGGCAGCATCTACGACACCGTCACCTACGCGGTCATCTCCCGCTACCTGGTCGTGGACCGCTCCCCTGCCTGACGGCGCCTCCCTGACGGCGCCCCCCTGACAGCGCCCCCCTGACAGCGCCCTCCGGGCGGGGCCGGTGGCCGCCACGCGTCCCGGCCCGGCGATCCTCCCCGGCGGAACCCGCGTCCCGTGAAAAACCCCGTCCGCCGTCATTTGGCGACGGCCAGGGCGACCCAGAGCTCGGCGCGGACCGCGGGGTCCTCGAGGTCGCGGCCGACCAGCTCCGCGACCCGGCGCATGCGGTAGCGCAGGGTGTGACGGTGCACCCCGAGCCGCTGCGCCGCCGCGTCCCAGTGGCCGTTGCAGTCCAGGTAGGCGCGCAGGGATCCCAGCAGGTCCGCGCGCGAGCCGTACTCCCTGAGCGGGGCGAGCAGCGCCGAGGAGAACGCCTCCGCCACGTCGGGGTCGAGCAGGGAGAGCAGCCCCCGGCCCGCCAGGTCGGCGAAGCGCACCACCCGCGCGGCGCCGCGCCCGGCCGCGGCGAGCGCCTGGTCGGCCTGGTCGAGGCCCACGCGCAGGTCGCCGAGCCCCACAGGGTCGCCGACGCCGACGGGGCCGTGCTCGCCGAGCGCCGCGGCCACGGCATCGGCCCGCGAGGCCGGGACCAGCAGGACCACCCTGTCGCCGTCGGCCGCCGCGAACTCGCCCCCGGCGGCCTCCAGCACCGCCTCCCGCTCACCGGCGCAGGCGACCGCCGTCAGCGGCCCGTCGCCGAGCCGCTCCCCCAGCCGCTCCAGCGTCTCGCGCCCGGCGTCCACCTGCCCGGCCAGCAGCAGCCTCAGCACCGCGGAGCGCACCCGGCGCTCGGCGGCCAGGTGCTCCCCGCCGTGCTCGACGGCGAGCGTCAGCAGGGACGCGGCGGCGTTGACCACGGTGTGCCCGACCGGGGTGAAGGACCGGCCGATGCCCACGGCGAGGAAGCCCCTGACGCGGCGGGCCCCGAGCGGCCGCACGATGACGTGCTCCTCGGGCGAGGAGAGGGCCACGCTCGCGGGAGCGCCCTGGCTGGTGATCCTTCTCAGCCGTTCCAGCTCGGGGCCGAGGTCCGCGGTGGCCGCCGCCGCGCCCCTGCCCGCCAGGTGCCGTACGGCCCCCGCCTCGTCGAGCAGGATCGCCCAGCCGCCCAGCTCGCGGGCCAGGCGGTCGATCACCGCGCGCGGGCCCTCCGGGCGCAGCGCGGCGCGGGTGAGGCGGCCCTGGGCGGCGAAGGCGCTGCTGAGCTCGTCGTACTGCTCGGCGGCGATCAGCTCGCTGACCGTCTTGCCGATGGCGACGAACGGGGTGTCGCGCGGCACCTCGACCAGCGGCAGCCCGGCCCGCGCGGCGGCCTCGACCAGCTCCCCGGGGATCGTCTCGTGCCCGAGCCCGACGCCGAACCCGAGCCCGGCGACCCCCCTGGCGACCAGGCGCTCGACGTAGGGACCGGCGTTGCGGGCGTCCAGGCGCATGCCCGTGGTGAGGACCAGCTCGCCGCCCTCCAGGAACGGGGTGGGGTCCTCCAGCTCGCTGACCGCCACCCAGCGCACCGGCCGGTCGAGCGCCTCCCGCCCGGCGAGGACGACGAGCCCGAGCGGCAGCCGCCGCACGACGGTGCTGAGCGTCGGCGCCACCATCACCTCCTTTTTTGTACGTTATGTCTATTCTGCTCCTGGCAATTTTGCCATAGTGCATCATCGGCACACCGGCATTCGCGACATAGCTTCACATCATGAGCACCGTCACCGAGGGCGGCCCCTCGCTTCCGCAGGAGCGCCGCCTCGTCACCGAGATTCCCGGCCCGAGATCCCGTGAGCTGCTCGCGCGCAAGCAGGCCGCCGTACCCCCGGGCATCGGCACCACGCTGCCCGTCTTCGTGACGCACGCCGGAGGCGGTGTCGTGGTCGACGCCGACGGCAACTCGCTGATCGACTTCGGATCCGGCATCGCGGTGACCAGTGCCGGGAACTCCGCCCCGCGCGTCGTCGAGCGGGTGAGCAGGCAGGTGGCGGACTTCACCCACACCTGCTTCATGGTCACGCCGTACGAGTCGTACGTGCGGGTCGCCGAGCGGCTCAACGAGATCACCCCCGGCGACCACGAGAAGCGCACCTTCCTGCTCAACAGCGGCGCCGAGGCCGTGGAGAACGCGGTCAAGGTCGCCCGCCACGCCACCGGCCGCCAGGCGGTCGTCGTCTTCGAACACGGCTACCACGGCCGGACCCTGCTGACGATGACGCTGACGGCCAAGAACATGCCCTACAAGCACCGCTTCGGCCCGTTCGCCCCCGAGGTCTACCGGGTGCCGCTGGCCTACCCGTTCCGCTGGCCCACCGGCCCGGAGAACTGCGCCGAGGAGGCCGCGGCCCAGGCGATCGACCAGATCACCAAGGAGATCGGCGCCGAGAACGTCGCCGCCGTGGTGATCGAACCGATCGCCGGCGAAGGCGGCTTCATCGAGCCCGCCAAGGGCTTCATGCCGAGGATGCTGGAGTTCTGCCGCGCCAACGGCATCGTCTTCATCGCCGACGAGGTCCAGACCGGCTTCTCCCGCACCGGCCACCTGTTCGCCTGCGAGGACGAGGGCATCGTCCCCGACATCATCGTCACGGCCAAGGGCATCGCGGGCGGCCTGCCGCTGGCCGCCGTCACCGGGCGCGCCGAGATCCTCGACAAGGTCCACGTGGGCGGCCTGGGCGGCACCTACGGCGGCAACCCGCTCGCCTGCGAGGCGGCGCTGGGCGTGCTGGAGAGCATCGAGGCCGACGACCTGACCGGCAGGGCCCGCCGCGTCGGCGAGATCATGCTCCCCCGGCTGCGCGCCATGGCGGAGCGGAACCCGGTGATCGGCGACGTGCGCGGCCGGGGCGCCATGATCGCCATCGAGCTGGTCGTCCCCGGCACCAAGGAGCCGCACCCCACAGCGGCGGGCGAGATCGCCAGGAGGTGCCACGCCGAGGGCCTGGTCGTCCTGACCGCGGGCACGTACGGCAACGTGCTGCGCTTCCTGCCGCCGCTGGTCATCCCCGACCACCTCCTGGAGGAGGGTCTCGCGATCCTGGAGAAGGCCGTGAACGAGGTCTGATCGTTTAGAACGCACCAAAAGGGGCACCCGGCTTGATGCTGGGTGCCCCTTTTGCCGTTATACGGCTCGCATGTAGGCCGTGATTTAACCCTTGCTTGACATCCGCCACAGCGATCACGGGCCGCGACCGCGTTATAACGGTTCCGATAAGAAAGTGCGCGATCAAGACAGGAAACGTGTCGACGTCCTCCCCGCGGCCGAGCCACGGGAGAAACAAGGGGTCACCACGCTGGAGGTATTTAGCATGAACTGGGGGCCGCCCAGAACGGCGAACGTCACGATGACCTTCGATCCCGAAGGGCTGACCCGCACCCAGCGTGAGGGCGACGCCTGCGTGGCCTGCCACAAGAAGTGGCCGCGCCCGCGGATCAGGATCGGCCGCCTTCCCGACGGCACAGCCCTGTTCGCCTGCCCGGAGTGCGCCGACGCGCTGCTCCCGCAGGACGACACCCGCTCCCTTCCCCGGCGCGCGGCCTTCTTCTGAACCTTCCCGGACCGCCGGTGCGGGCCACCGGCCCCGCGCCGGCCGCCGGCCCCGGGCCCACCCCGGCGGCCCTCCGAACCGGCCCCGGCTTTCCCGCGCCCCCCGGGAACCGGCTCACCCGAAGTGGTCCACTCCGGTAGTTTCTCCACATCGAAGCATCGAGACATCGAAGCGTCGAAGCATCGAGGCACCGAGACATCGGGGCAGCAGAGCACCGGAGCGCGCCCGCACGCCCGGGATCGAACCACCGTACGGCCGGGAAGGCGAGGAGGACCCCCTCCCGCGCGGACGGATGTCGAGACCGGGCTCCCCGCTCCGACCTGCCTGTGAGAGGCGCCCGCGACCGGGCGCCGCGAGCACGAGGAGCGAGACCGTGAAGTACATGCTGCTGATCTACAACAACCCCGCGACCTGGGAGGCCCTCTCCAAGGAGGAGATCGAGGGCCTGATGGGCGAGGCCGAGGCCATCATGAACGAGCTCGCCGACTCCGGGGAGTGGGTCGGCGGGCAGGCGCTGGCCGATCCCTCGCAGAGCAAGACCGTGAAGGTGCGTGACGGCGCCCCCGCCACCACGGACGGGCCGTTCCTGGAGGCCAAGGAGCACCTGGCCGGATACTGCGTGATCGACTGCGAGACCCCCGAGCGGGCGGTCGAGATCGCCGCGCGCTGGCCGGACGCCCGGCTGTGCGCGATCGAGCTACGACCGATCATGGACGGGACCGGCGTCGAGGCGTGACCGCTCCCACCGGCGCCGAGGACCTGCTGCGCGAGCTCGCGCCGCAGGTGCTCGGCGTGCTCGTCCGGCGCTACGGGCACTTCGACGCGTGCGAGGACGCCGTGCAGGAGGCGCTGCTGGCCGCCGCCCTGCAGTGGCCCGAGCAGGGCCCGCCGGACAACCCCCGGGGCTGGCTGGTCACGGTCGCGTCCCGCAGGCTCACCGACGAGCTGCGCAGCGAGTACGCGCGCAACCGCAGGGAGAGCATGCTCGCGGCGCGGGCGCCCGCCGACGAGTACCTGTCGCCCGCCGCCGACGCCGAACCGGTCGGCGGGCAGGACGACACCCTGACCCTGCTGTTCCTGTGCTGCCACCCCGCCCTCACCCCCGCCTCGCAGATCGCGCTCACCCTGCGGGCCGTCGGCGGCCTGACCACCGCGCAGATCGCCCGCGCGTTCCTCGTCCCCGAGGCGACCATGGCCCAGCGCATCAGCCGGACCAAGCAGCGGATCAAGAGCACGGGCATCCCCTTCGCGCCGCCTCCCGCGCCCGAGCGGGCCGAGCGGCTACGGGTGGTCCTGCACGTGCTCTACCTGATCTTCAACGAGGGGTACACGACCACCTCGGGCCCGGACCTGCAGCGCCGCGAGCTGACCGGCGAGGCGATCAGGCTCACCCGCGCGGTGCACGGGCTGCTGCCCGACGACGGCGAGGTGACCGGGCTGCTCGCCCTCATGGTGCTCACCGACGCCCGGCGGCCGGCGCGCACCGGCCCCGGCGGCGCGCTCATCCCACTCGCCGAGCAGGACCGGAGCCTGTGGAGCGGGGAGTCGATCGCCGAGGGGGTCGCGCTCGTCACCGGCGCGCTGGCGCGGGCCCCGCTCGGCCCGTACCAGCTCCAGGCCGCGATCGCCGCGGTGCACGCCGAGGCGGCTCACGCGAAGGACACGGACTGGCCGCAGATCCTCGTGCTGTACCGGCTGCTCGAACGCCTGGCCCCCAACCCGATGGTCACGCTCAACCACGCCGTCGCGCTCGCGATGGTGCAGGGCCCGGGAGCGGGGCTCGACCTGCTCAAGACCCTGGAGGCCGACGACCGGATGGCCGGGCACCACCGCCTGCACGCGGTGCGCGCGCACCTGCTGGAGACGGCCGGAGACCGCGAGGCCGCCCGCGCCGGCTACCGGGAGGCCGCGCGCCGCACCACCAGCCTCCCCGAGCAGCGCTACCTGGAGGGCAGGGCCGCCCGGCTGGCGCGGCCGGAACCATAGGCGGCCTTTACGAAGTAAGCCTGCGGAGCGGGCGTCAGGCGGACAGGAGCTCCCTGGTGGTCTCGTCGCGCATGCCCCACGGCGAGCCGTAGGCGTTGAGCAGCTCCAGGAAGGGCACCGCGTCGAACGCCTCGGGGCCGAGCACCCCGCTGCCCGACCAGGCGCCGGTGGCCAGCAGCTCCAGGGCGACCACCGGGTGCACGGCCGTCTGCCAGACCACGGCCTGGCAGCCGTACTCCCGCATCGACCACTCGTTGTCGACCACGTGGTAGAGGTAGACCTCGCGCGGCGCGCCGTCCTTGCCCACGCCCTTCACCCAGGTTCCCGCGCAGGTCTTGCCCCGCATCCGGTCGCCGAGCGTGGCCGGGTCGGGGAGACTGGCCGCGACCATGTCGCGCGGCGAGGCCTCGACGCCACCCACCTTGATCTTGTCCGCGTTGTCCAGGCCGAGCTTGTGCAGGGTCTTCAGCACCCCGATGAACTCCTCGCCCAGGCCGTACTTGAACGTCACCCGCTTGGCGTCGATGTAGCGCGGCACCAGGAGCACCTCCTCGTGCTCGACGTTGACGCACTCCACGGGCCCGATCCCCTCGGGGAAGTCGAACACCTCGGGCTCGCTGAACGGCTCGGTGGTGTGCCAGTCGCCGTTCTCCCAGATCACCGGCGGGTTGAGGCACTCCTCGATGGTCGTCCAGATGGAGAACGTCGGCGCGAAGTCGTAGCCGTCGACCACCAGGTTGGAGCCGTCGCGGATGCCGATCTCCTCGATGGTCTCGAACAGGTGCTCGGCGGCGTAGCGCGCGAACACGTCGGCCAGCCCCGGCTCCACGCCCATGCCGACCAGCGCCAGCCCGCCCTTCTCTCGCCAGGCCTCACCGAGGGCGAACTGCTCGTCGCCGAGCTTCACCCCGGTCAGCTCGTACGGCCTGCGCGGGTGGGGCCGCGACAGCGACATCGCCATGTCGAGGTAGTGGGCGCCGACGTTGAGCGCGGCCTCGAACAGCGACATGGTGAAGCGGGGATCCACCGCGTTGAAGAGCACGTCGCAGCGGTGCTCGGCGAGGGCGGCCTCGACCGCGGCCCGGTCGGAGGCGTCCAGCCCGATGGCGCTGAAGCGCGAATCCGCGATCTTGGCCACGACCGCGGCGGCCCGGTCCTGTTGGGAGTCGGCGACCACGATGTGTTCGAAGAAATCTCGGCGTGCGGCGATCGGCACAACGGCGGAACCGACGCCGCCCGCTCCAACAAGAAGGATTCTCATGCGGGTAGCCTACCCACTGACTGGTCGACCAGTCGATAGCGAGACCATGATTTTCCCACTGAATCCATCGTCGAAAGCGATCAAGGCAACGAAAAACACCGCCATGGGCGGGATATGCGGGCATGACGGAGGAAGAGCGTGCGCGAGGAGGACGACGGGCCCACGACCCGTCAGGCCAGGACCCGCCCCATCGGAACCCGAGCCGTCAGGCCCGGGCCCGAGGGGAGCCGGTCACTTCACGAGCCGCTTCCAGCGCTCCGCCCACTCGGTGTGGTCGGTGCATTCCCCGCCACGGCCCCCGCAATCGCGCGTCGGGCGGGCGGCGAAGCGGACGTCGCGCAGCCACCGGCTGTCACGCGCGTGGTAGACCTCGCACATCCGGCGGGCCTGCCCGCCGCACGCGTCCGGGTTGGCCGGGGCGAGCCCGGTCCAGGCCGCGGCGGGGCGCTGCGCCGCCGCCGAGCTCATCCAGTTCAGCCACCGGTAGGCGCAGTTGGGGCTGGCGGGCCTGGCCGCGAGCATCCACGAGTCGACCCACCCGGTCATCGGCACCCCGGTCAGCGCCTTCGTCGGCCGGCCCGCGCGCTGGAAGAGGTCCAGGTGGTACGGGAGGGCCTGGGCGATGCGTACCGGCCCCGCCGACAGGGCCCTGACCAGTTCGAGGGAGCCGTCCCAGTAGACCCGGTCGGGGCCGTCGCCCTCGGCGAGGAGCTTGACGGCGGCGTCGAGCTGGGCCGAGGTGAGCTGGAAGGGATCCTCGATCTCCAGCTCGGGACGCGTCCGGCTCAGGGCGAGCGCGGCGTCGGCGATGCTCATCGGGCTGTTCCTGATCGCCGCCGGAACCGCCCCGTAGAGCGCCGACGGCCCCTCCGGCCTGCCCCCCTCGTAGACCACCCGGTTGACCCCCCACAGGTAGGGGATCCCGTAGACCTTGCCGTCCTCGCGCAGGCCGGGCAGCTCGCGCAGGCGCTTGGGGATGTGCTTGTAGCCCGAGACCAGCCTCGTGTCCAGCGGCGCCACCTTCCCCTGCGCCACCAGCTGACCGGCCAGGTCGGGGGCGGGCGAGACGGCGTCGTAGGCCCCCGCGGCGAACCTGGCTGCCATCTCCTCGCTCGTACGGACCTGGTCGAGCTTGACGACGCAGCCGGTGTCCTGCTCGAAGGGCGCGAGCCAGTTGACCCGCGAGCTGGTCCCGCCGTACTCGGCGTACCCCTGGAAGGTCAGCACCTGGAGCGTGCCCTCGCCCTTGCCGATGGACGCCGACGGCGTCGGGACCGGGGTCGGGGTCGGGGTCGCGCCGGAACCGGCGGTGGGCGTCACGGTGGATGTCGCGCCGGACGTCACGGGCGTGACGGAGGGCGAGGGGCCGCGCACCGGCCTCGCCTCGCTCGCGGCTCCCGCCTGGGCACAGGCGGCGAGCGCCAGCCCGCCCACTCCCAGCAGCGCTCCCAGGCGCGCCCGGCGGAGCCTGTCACTGCCCACGAGGCCCACGAGGTCTCCTCCCGACGTCGCCACCGATCTGCCCGGGAGCCTACCGGCCCGCATCCCGCGCCGGGTCCCGCCGGCGCGCGTGCCCCGCGCGCCACACCGGAAAGAGCCGGAAAGAGCCGGAGGTGGCGGAAGGCGGCGGAGAATACGCGAGGCCCGCGCCCCGGCAGGAGGGGCGCGGGCCTCGCGGGCCAGAGGTTACCCGTTGGTCGGGAAGCCGAGGTTGACGCCCCCGTGACTCGGGTCGAGCCACCGGGAGGTGACGACCTTGCCCCGGGTGTAGAAGTGCACGCCCTCGGTGCCGTGCACGTGGGTGTCGCCGAAGAGCGAGGCCTTCCAGCCGCCGAAGCTGTAGAAGGCCATCGGCACCGGGATCGGCACGTTGATGCCGATCATGCCGACCTCCACCTCGTTCTGGAAGCGCCGGGCCGCGCCGCCGTCGTTGGTGAAGATCGCGGTGCCGTTGCCGAACTCGCCGCCGTTGATCAGCTCCAGGCCCTCCTCGTACGAGGAGACGCGGACGATCGCCAGGACCGGGCCGAAGATCTCCTCCCGGTGGACCCGGGAGCCGGCGGGCACGTGGTCGAGGACCGTGGGGCCCAGCCAGAAGCCGGGGGTCTCCTGGGCGGCGCCGCCGCCCAGGACCGAGGTCAGGCGGCCGTCCACGACGAGCTTCGCGCCCTCGGAGACGCCCAGGTCGAGGTAGGAGACGACCTTGTCGCGGTGGACCCCGGTGACGAGGGGCCCCATCTGGGAGGACGGGTCGTCGCCGGGACCGACGGTCAGCTCCGAGACCCGGGAGACGATCTTGTCGACCAGCTCGTCCCCGACCGGGTCCACGGCGAGCACGACGGAGATCGCCATGCAGCGCTCCCCCGCCGAGCCGAAACCGGCCGACACCGCGGCGTCGGCGACGAGGTCGAGGTCGGCGTCGGGCAGGACCAGCATGTGGTTCTTGGCGCCGCCGAGCGCCTGGACCCGCTTGCCGTGGGCGGTGCCGGTCTCGTAGACGTACCTGGCGATGGGCGTGGACCCGACGAACGAGACCGCGCGCACGTCCGGGTGCTCCAGCAGCCGGTCCACCGCGACCTTGTCGCCCTGGACGACGCCGAAGACGCCGTCGGGCAGCCCGGCCTCCTTCCACAGCGCGGCCATCAGCAGCGACGCCGAGGGGTCCTTCTCCGACGGCTTGAGGACGAAGGCGTTGCCCGCGGCGATCGCGATCGGGAACATCCACATCGGCACCATGGCCGGGAAGTTGAACGGGGTGATCCCGGCGACGACGCCCAGCGGCTGCCGGATCGAGTAGGAGTCGACCCGGGTGGACACCCCCTCGGAGAAGCCGCCCTTGAGCAGGTGCGGGATGCCGCAGGCGAACTCCACGACCTCCAGGCCCCTGGCGACCTCGCCCAGCGCGTCGGAGTGGACCTTGCCGTGCTCCTCGGAGATGAGCCGGGCGAGCTCGTCGCGGTTGGCGTACATCAGCTCGCGGAAGCGGAACAGCACCTGCGAGCGCTTGACCAGCGAGGCGTCCCGCCACGCGGGCCAGGCCGCGACGGCGGCGGCCACGGCCGCGTCGACCTCGTCCACGGACGCGAGGTGGACCCGCCCGGCGACCTCCCCGGTCGCGGGGTCGAAGATCTCGGAGGTACGGCCGGAGCCCTCGACGGGGCCGCCGCCGATCCAGTGGGTGACGTTCTTCACGAGACGACCTCGGCGTTGATGGTTTCGAGCGCGTTGACGATGATCCCGAGTCCCTCGGCGGCCTCGTCGAGGGTCAGGGTGAGCGGCGGGGCCATCCGGAGCACGTTGCCCTTCAGACCGCCCTTGCCCGCGAGCAGGCCGGACTTCCTGGTCTCCTCCATGAACCGGGCGGCGAGGGCCGGTGAGGGCTCGCCGTTCGCCGGGTCGACCAGCTCGACGGCGAACATCAGGCCCTTGCCGCGGACGTCGCCGACGATCGGCAGGCGCGGCGCCGCCTCGCGCAGCCCGTCGAGGATCAGGGTGCCGGTCCTGGCGGCGTTCGCCTGCAGGTCGTGGTCGAGGACGTAGTCCAGGGTGGCGTTGGCGGCGGCCATGGAGATCGGGTTGCCGCCGAAGGTGGCCAGCCCGACGGCGTGCAGGTCGTCCATCAGGTCACCGCGGGCCACGACGCCCCCCACCGCGAAGCCGTTGCCCAGCCCCTTGGCGAAGGTCATCATGTCGGGCGTGACGCCGTGGTTCTGGATGCCGAAGAAGGCCGAGCCGGTGCGCCCCCAGCCGGTCTGCACCTCGTCGGAGACGAACAGGATGCCCTCGGCGTCGAGGACCTCCTTGTAGGCGGCGAACAGCCCGTCGGGGGCCATGGTGAAGCCGCCCACCCCCTGGATCGGCTCGGCGATCAGCGCCGCCACGTCACTGGAGACCGCGGTGGAGAGCACGTGGCGCAGGTCGTCGACGCAGGCGGCGATGTAGTCGCTGTCGGACAGGCCGCGGAACTGGGTGAGGTGCCGGTCGGCGCCGTGCAGGAAGTGCACGTTCAGCGGCGACAGCGAGTTGTTCTTCCACGCGCGGTTGCTCGTGACGCTGACCGCCCCGAAGGAGCGGCCGTGGTAGCTCTGCCGCATGGCGAGCACCTGGTCGGACTTGCGCGCGTACGTCGCCAGCAGCAGCGCGGTCTCGTTGGCCTCGGTGCCGGAGTTGGTGAAGAAGACCTTCGCGTCCGGGATGCCGGAGAGCCTGGCGATCTTCTCGGCCAGCTCGACCTGGCCGCGCAGCAGGTAGACCGTGGAGGTGTGCACCACGCCGGTGGCGATCTGCCGCTCGACGGCCTCCCGCACCTCGGGCACGTCGTACCCGATCATGTTGGTCAGGATGCCCGCGAAGAAGTCGAGATAGCTCTTGCCCGACGCGTCGACGACGCGGTTTCCCTTGCCCGAGACGATCTCGATGGGCTCGTCGTAGTAAAGGGCCAGCCAGTTGGGCATTACCGCGCGGTGGCGCGCAAGGAGGTCCGACATACATCGAGTATCGCCTCTCGGCGCCACCGCTCATACCTACAACATGTCGGGATGTTCGCACCGAACCCATCACACTGTCAGGTCTCGCCGGTGCGGATCACCCTTCCTGAGTGGCCTGTGCGGCTCACGCCCCGCGACGCGTCCCATGCGGCTCGCGCCACGCGACGGATGGCGCGAGCCGCACAGGAGGGCCGGGCGGAGCACCCCCCAGGTTCCCCGCCCGAGCTTTCCCTGGTCATGTGGCCGGGTAAAGTCCAGCATCGCCCATATTTCCTATCAAAGCAACCTGGAATGCATGAATATTGTCCGGTCGGTCCGGGGCGCCCGCCGAGACGAGGTGGGCCGGTGGCCGACCCGCCCGGGTCCGCCCGGGTCTGCTCGGACAGACCCGGGCAGGTCGGCCACCGGCGGGCGGGCACGCGGGATCGGCGGCCCGGAGAACCGCTCAGCGCTCGGCTTCCACCAGGTCCGCGTCCGGACCGGCCGCGGGCGCGGGTGCGGGTGCGGGGCGCAGCACCAGGAACGCCAGCGTGGCGGCGGCCAGGGTGAAGGCGGCCCCCACCCAGGAGCCGAACGACATGGCCGAGACGAACGCCTCGCGCGCGGTCCCGATCACCCCCGCGTCGCCCAGCCGCAGCGCCTCGCCGATCGACTCGCGCGCGGCGGCCGGGGCGTCGGCGGGCATCGACGAGGTGTAGACCCCGGCCAGCACGCTGCCGAGCACGGCGATGCTCAGCGCCATGCCGACCTGCTGGACGGTGTCGTTGAGCGCCGACCCGACACCGGCGTGCGCGGGCGGCACCGCTCCCATCAGCGTCGTGTAGGCCGCGGGCCCCGCCAGGCCGCCGCCGACCCCCATCAGCATGAGGCCGGTGATCAGCAGGCCGTACCCGGTGTCGGCGGTCATGAAGGCGAGCACCCCGAAACCGCCGGCCATCACGGTGAGGCCGACGGCGACGAGCACCCGGTTGCTGACCTTCTGTCCCAAGCCGGCGCCGACCCCGTTGAACAGCGCGGCGGCCACGGCGTAGGGCAGCAGCGCGAGACCGGCCCGCATGGGGCCGTACCCCAGCACGAACTGCAGGTACTGGGTGAGCATCAGCAGCAGCGCGCCCGTGCCGAACGACATCAGCACGATCGAGAACGACGCCCCGCTGAAGTTCCGGCTGCGGAACAGTTCGAGCGGGAGCATCGGGTGCTCCGACCTGAGCTCCCAGATCACGAACGCCGTCAGCGCGACCACCGCCACCCCGGCGCCGATCAGTGACTCCACCGAGGTCCACCCCGCGGTCGGCGCGGAGATGACCACGTAGACCAGGGCGCTCATGCCGGTCGTGGACAGCACCACGCCGGCCGGGTCGAGCCTTCTCGCCGGACCGCGCGACTCGGGCATCAGCAGCGCCGCCGCGATCACGGCGACCACCGCGACCGGCACGTTGAGCAGGAAGATCGACCCCCACCAGTAGTGTTCGAGCAGGAAGCCGCCCAGCGTCGGACCGGCGATCACGCCGACCATCGCCACCGCGCTCCACGCGGCGATCGCCTTGCGGCGCTCCTCCTCGTCGAAGACGGTGATCAGGATCGACAGGGTGCTCGGCATCAGGATGGAGCCTCCGACACCCATCAGCGCGCGGGCGCCGATCAGATGCCAGGGCTCGGTGACCAGCACGGCCACCAGCGAGGCGCCGCCGAACAGCACCAGGCCGATGATCAGGAAACGCTTGCGTCCGTAGCGGTCGGACAGGCTGCCCGAGGTGAGCAGCAGACCGGCGAAGACCAGGACGTAGGCGTCGATGATCCACTGGATGTCCGCCGGGCTCGCCCCCAGGTCGACCATCAACGCGGGGATCGCCAGGTTCAGCACGGTGTTGTCCACCACGAGGACCAGCAGGCTCAGGCAGAGCACCCCGAGGATCCACCAGCGCCTGGGATCGCGTTCTTCTCGTACAGTGTTCGATTTCACTCGCACACCGTACGATAACCTCGAACGGTGTGCCACCGGATTTATGCTGGAACCGTGAAAGAGCACTTCAGCTCCGTCTGGACGCGCGAGCGCCGCGCCGCGAAGAGTCCCACCCTCAGCCGTGAGCAGATCGTGCGCGCGGCGATGGAACTGCTCGACGCCGAGGGGCTCGACGCGCTGAGCATGCGCCGCCTGGGCGCCAGGCTCGGCTCCGGGACGACCAGCATCTACTGGCACGTGGCCAACAAGGACGAGTTACTGGAACTGGTCCTCGACGAGGTCTACGGCGAGTTCGGCATGCTGGACGTCCGGGAGACCACCTGGCGCAACGCCGCGTCCTCCTTCGCGTACGGCATCCGCCAGGCGCTCTTCAAGCACCCCTGGGTCATCAGTTTCATCGGCACGACCCCCGCCATCGGTCCCAACGCGATGCGGATGATGAGCGGGCTCGTCGCCACCTTCGACCACGCCGGGTTCCGCGGCCTCGACCAGGACTACGCCGCCTCGACGCTCCTGGCCTACGTGCTCGGGGTCACCGCGCCCGAGCTCTCCTGGCGGTCCATGCGCGAGGAGACGGGCCTCGACTCCAACGAGCTGAACGCGGCCATCCAGCCCGTGGTGGAGAAGGCCGCCGCGGACTATCCCGAGCTGGCCGCCCGCTACGCCGAGTTCGGGTGCATGGACGTCGACACCGCCAGGGCGCTCAACTTCGAGTTCGGCCTGACCTGCTTCCTCGACGGCCTGGAGGCCCGCCTGAACCGAGCCGCCTCACCTCCGGCGTCGCCGGGCCGCTCGGCGCCGGGTGTCCCCGCCGCCGGGGACGACGTCAGGAGTTGACCCGGGGGGAACGCCGGGGGCGGACCGGCGAACCCCGAGGACGGCGCCGGACGCCCCCGCCCTAGATCTCCAGCCACCGCTGGATGCGGCGGAGCAGCTCCTGGGCGTCGACGGGTTTGGTGACGTAGTCGCTGGCCCCCGCGGACAGGGTCTTCTCCCGGTCGCCCTGCATGGCCTTGGCGGTCACCGCGATGATCGGCAGGTTCGCGAAGTCGGCCATCTTGCGGATGGCGGCGGTCGCGGCGTAGCCGTCCATCTCCGGCATCATGATGTCCATCAGGACCAGGTCGATGTCCTCGTTGCGCGACAGGATCTCGATGCCCTTGCGGCCGTTCTCCGCGTACAGGACCTGCATGCCGTGCAGCTCCAGGATGTTGGTGAGCGCGAAGACGTTGCGGACGTCGTCGTCGATGACCAGGACCTTCCTGTCCACCAGCACGGTGTCGACCTCCTCCACCGGCTGCGGCCGCTCGTCGGGGCTGGGCTGCACCAGCGGCAGCACGTCACCCGGCTCCGGGGCCGACAGGTGCAGGGTGATGCGCTCGCGCAGCTCGTCGAGGCTGGGCAGGCGCTCCAGCGGCTGGGTGTTGGACCGGCCCTTGAGGAGGTTCTCCTGCGGCCGGGTGAGCGTGCGGGTGTGGTGGGCGAGCACCGGCAGCCCGCGCAGCACCGGGTCGTCGTCCAGCATGCGCAGGAAGTCGGCCGCCGCGTCCTGGCGCATGCCCAGGTCGAGCACGATGCAGTGGTGGTCGTCCGCGCCCAGGATCTGCAGGGCGGAGACCGGGTCGTTGGCGGTCGACACCTGGACGGGACCGTGCGTCTCCGGCAGGTCGGCCACGACGCTCTCGGCCAGCTGCGAGAGCAGCCCGTTGGGACGGGACTCCACGACGAGCAGCCGCCGCCCCTCCGCCCTCGGGAACCTCTCCGAGGGTACGGTCACCGGCGCGGGAAGCGCCGGCAGGACCGGGGCGGCCGCGACGCCGGGGTCACCCCCGGTGGCCGCGCGAGAGGCCCCCGGGGTGAGCTCGGCGATCGGCAGGTAGAGGCTGAAGGTGCTGCCCGAGCCCAGGACGCTGACCGCCCGGATCTCGCCGTTGAAGAGCGCGGCGATCTCGCGGCTGATGGACAGTCCCAGCCCGGTGCCGCCGTACTTGCGGCTGGTCGTGCCGTCGGCCTGCTGGAAGGCGTCGAAGATCTGGGAGAGGTTCTCCTCGGCGATGCCGATGCCGGTGTCGACGACCTGGAAGGCGAGCGCCTCCTGCCCGTAGGCCCCCGGCAGGCTCATCGTGCCCACCCGCTCGATGCGGAGCTCCACCGAGCCCCTCTCGGTGAACTTCACCGCGTTGGAGAGCAGGTTCCGCAGCACCTGCCTGAGGCGCTGCTCGTCCATGAGCAGCTCCTCGGGCACGTCGGGGGCGACCACGACGTCGAAGCGCAGCCCCTTCTCCGTGGTCAGCGGGCGGAAGGTGGCCTCGACGTAGTCCAGGAGCTGGCGCAGCGGCAGCGGCTCCAGGCTGATGTTCATCTTGCCCGCCTCGATCTTCGACAGGTCGAGGATGTCGTTGATCAGCTGGAGCAGGTCGGTGCCCGCCGAGTGGATGACGTTGGCGTACTCCACCTGCTTGGCGGTGAGGTTGCGGGCCGGGTTCTGCGCCAGCAGCTGGGCCAGGATGAGCAGCGAGTTGAGCGGGGTGCGCAGCTCGTGGCTCATGTTGGCCAGGAACTCGCTCTTGTACTTGGAGGCGAGCGCGAGCTGCTTGGCCCGGTCCTCCAGCTCCTGCCGCGCCTGCTCGATCTCCCGGTTCTTCGTCTCGATGTCGTGGTTCTGCCGGACCAGCAGCTCCGCCTTCTCCTCCAGCTCGGCGTTGGAGCGCTGCAGCTCCTCCTGCCCGACCTGCAGCTCGGTCGCGAGGCGCTGCGACTCGGTGAGCAGGGAGTCGGTACGGGCGTTGGCGACGATCGTGTTGACGTTGACGCCGATGGTCTCCACCAGCTGCTCCAGGAAGCCCCGGTGCACCTGGGTGAAGCGGTTGAGGCTGGCCAGCTCGATCACGCCCAGGACCTGGTCCTCGACGATGATCGGCAGCACGATGAGGTTGACCGGACCGGCCGCCCCCAGGCTCGAGGAGATGGTGATGTACCCGGCGGCGATGTCCTCGACCAGGATGGACCGCTTGGCCACGGCGGCCTGTCCCACCAGGGAGTCCCCGAAGAAGTGGCGGCGGCCGGTCTCCCGGTGGCCGTAGCAGCCGACCACCCGCAGCTCCGAGCCGTCCGGCTTCTCCTCGGCGAGCAGGAACGTGCCGTGCTGGGCGGAGACCAGCGGGGCCAGCTCGTTCATCACCAGCTCGGCCACGACGGCGAGGTCGCGGTGGCCCTGCATCAGCCCGGAGATGCGGGCCAGGTTCGACTTGAGCCAGTCCTGCTCCTGGTTGGCCAGGGTGGTCTCGCGCAGCGACTTCACCATGGAGTTGATGTTGTCCTTGAGCTCGGCCACCTCGCCCGAGGCGTCGACGGTGATCGAGCGCGTCAGGTCGCCCGAGGTCACCGCGCTGGTCACCTCGGCGATGGCCCGCACCTGCCGGGTGAGGTTCCCGGCCAGCTCGTTGACGTTCTCCGTCAGCCGCTTCCAGGTACCGGATACGCCCTCGACCTCGGCCTGCCCGCCCAGCCGCCCCTCGCTGCCGACCTCGCGGGCCACCCGGGTGACCTCCGCGGCGAACGACGACAGCTGGTCGACCATCGTGTTGATGGTGGTCTTCAGCTCCAGGATCTCGCCCCGGGCGTCCACGTCGATCTTCTTGGTCAGGTCGCCCTGCGCGACCGCCGTGGTGACCTGCGCGATGTTGCGGACCTGGTTGGTCAGGTTGTTGGCCATCGAGTTGACGTTGTCGGTGAGGTCCTTCCAGGTGCCGGCCACGTTGGGCACGCGCGCCTGGCCGCCCAGCTCGCCCTCGGTGCCGACCTCGCGCGCCACCCGCGTCACCTCGTCGGCGAACGCGCTCAGCGTGTCGACCATCGTGTTGATGGTCTGGGCGAGCGCGGCGACCTCGCCCTTCGCCTCGACGGTGATCTTCTGCGACAGGTCGCCCCTGGCGACCGCCGTGGTGACCTGCGCGATGCTGCGGACCTGGCTGGTCAGGTTGTTGGCCATCGAGTTGACGTTGTCGGTGAGGTCCTTCCAGGTGCCCGAGACCCCTCGTACGGTGGCCTGGCCGCCGAGGTTGCCCTCGGTGCCCACCTCGCGCGCCACCCGCGTCACCTCGTCGGCGAACGCGGAGAGCTGGTCGACCATCGTGTTGATGGTCTCCTTCAGCTCCATGATCTCGCCGCGGGCGTCGACCCGGATCTTCTGCGACAGGTCGCCCTTGGCGACCGCCGTGGTGACCTGCGCGATGCTGCGCACCTGGGCGGTGAGGTTGTCGGCCATCACGTTCACCGACTCGGTGAGCGCCTTCCAGGTGCCCGAGACGCCCTTGACGTCGGCCTGCCCGCCCAGCCGTCCGTCGGTGCCCACCTCACGCGCCACCCGGGTGACCTCGTCGGCGAACGACGACAGCTGGTCCACCATCGTGTTCAGCGTGTTCTTCAGCTCCAGGATCTCGCCCCGCGCCGAGACCGTGATCTTCTGCGACAGGTCGCCCCGGGCGACGGCGGTGGCCACCTGCGAGATGTTGCGCACCTGGTCGGTGAGGTTGCCCGCCATGTAGTTGACGGAGTCGGTGAGGTCGCGCCAGGTGCCCGAGACGCCCTTGACGTCGGCCTGCCCGCCCAGCCGTCCGTCGGTGCCCACCTCACGCGCCACCCGGGTGACCTCGTCGGCGAACGACGACAGCTGGTCCACCATCGTGTTGATGGTGTTCTTCAGCTCCAGGATCTCGCCCCGGGCGTCCACGGTGATCTTCTGCGACAGGTCGCCCTTGGCGACCGCCGTGGTGACCTGCGCGATGCTGCGCACCTGGTCGGTGAGGTTGCCCGCCATGAAGTTGACCGAGTCGGTGAGGTCGCGCCAGGTACCGGCGACGCCGGTCACCTCCGCCTGCCCGCCCAGCCGTCCGTCCGTGCCCACCTCACGCGCCACCCGGGTGACCTCGTCGGCGAACGACGACAGCTGGTCCACCATCGTGTTCAGCGTGTTCTTCAGCTCCAGGATCTCGCCGCGCACGTCCACGGTGATCTTCTGCGACAGGTCGCCGGTGGCGACCGCGGTCGCCACCTGGGCGATGTCGCGCACCTGGTCGGTGAGGTTGCCCGCCATCGCGTTCACCGAGTCGGTGAGATCCTTCCAGGTGCCGGACACGCCCGGCACCTCGGCCTGCCCGCCCAGCTGTCCCTCGGTGCCCACCTCGCGCGCCACCCGCGTCACCTCGGAGGTGAACAGCGACAGCTGGTCCACCATCCCGTTGAAGACGGTGGCGATCTCCTGCAGCAGCCCGTCGCCGTCCTCGGGCAGATGCGTGCCGAAGTCGCCGTCGCGCACCGCGGTCAAGCCTGCCAGGAGCTGGCGAAGATCCAGCTCCTCCACGCCTGAAGCGCCCTTCGTGGCCCTGCCCCGCACCGTGCCGGCGGTCTCAACCATGTCCACCATCGCGTCCCTCGGCCGTAAAAGGTGAGGCAATCCTAGGCTGGCGAAAGCGGGCGGGAAACGGGGGAATGGGGTGATACGGACGATAGGGCAGGCGGTAAACAGGCAGTGCCGAACAAGCTGTAAAGCACCTGTCACCCGCGCTTACATGCTGATCGGATATTCTCGACGAGTGCTCCCTACTGTCTCCGACGTCCTCGCCCTGGACACCGTCCGCCGGGGCAATCCACGCGTCGTGGCGGGAGCCGACCGGCTGGACAGCCGGGTGCGCTGGGTGCACGTGGGCGAGGTCACCGACATCGCCCACCTGTTGCGCGGCGGCGAGCTCGTGCTCACCACCGGTATAGCGCTGCCCGACGACCCCGGCAAGCTGGCCGACTACATCGCCGAGCTGGTCACCGTGGGCGCCTCGGGGCTGATCGTGGAGCTGGGCCGCAAGTTCATCGGCGAGCTGCCCGGCGCCGTGGTCCGCGCCGCCGAGGATCACGGCCTCCCCCTGGTCACCCTGGCCAGGGAGACACCGTTCGTGCAGATCACCGAGTCGGTGCACGCCCGGATCATCGACTCCCAGCTGGAGGAGCTCCGCGCCTCCGAGCAGCTGCACGAGGTCTTCACCGAGCTGTCGGTCGAGGGCGCCTCCCCCGCCGAGGTCCTCGGACAGGTCACCCGCCTGTCCGGCCACCCCGCGCTGCTGGAGAACCTCGCGCACCAGGTGCTGGCCTGCGAGACCGCCGGCCGCGACACCGGCTCGCTGCTGGCGGGCTGGGAGACCCGCTCCCGCGCGGTCGCCCCCGACCTGCGCACCGCCTACGACGCCGCCTCCGGCTGGCTGGTCACCATGGTCGGCGCGCGGGGCCAGGACTGGGGCCGCCTGATCCTGCTCTGCGACGCGGAGCCGGGGCCGCGCGACATCGTGCTCGCCGAGCGCGCCGCGACCACCCTCGCCCTGGGCCGCCTGCTGGAGCGCCACCAGGAGTCACTGGAACGCCAGGCGCACGGCACGATCATCACCGGCATCCTGACCCACGCGTACGCCGACCCCGAGGAGGCCGCGGCACGCGCCCGCGCGGTCGGCGTGCCGCTCACCGGCCGCAAGCTCGTCAGCGTGGTGCTCCGCCTGGCCGAGCCGGCCGAGAACACGCCCGACGGCCAGGAGCAGCTCGCCCAGCTCGGCGAGCTGGCGGACGCCGCCTCCGCCGCCTGCCGCGAGGCGCGCCTTCCCGCCCTGATCGGCGCCCTGGACCAGAACCGGGTCGGCGTCCTGCTCCCCCTGCCGCCGCGCGTCCTGCCCGAGTCCGCGCTGACCACGCTCGCCGACCACCTGCGCGTGGCCTTCACGACCCCCTTCGTCCTCGCCGCCGGCTCCGTGGTCGAGTCGGTCCGCGACGTGCGGAGGAGTTTCCTGGAGGCCGAGCAGGTCGCCGACGTGGCCGTCAGGCAGCCCGACGGCCGGGCCTTCTACCGGCTGCCCGACCTCCGCCTGAGAGGCCTGCTCCATCTTCTGCGCGACGACGCCCGGCTGCAGACCTTCGCCGAGCGCGAGCTCGGCCCGCTGCTCGCCCACGACGCCCAGCGCGGCGGCGACCTCACCAGGATCCTGCGGGTCTACCTCGACGCGGGCCGCAACAAGGCCGTCGCCGCCCAGCGGGCCCACCTGTCCCGGCCCGCCTTCTACGACCGCCTCCGCAGGCTGGAGCGCGTCCTCGACACCGATCTCGACGATGTCGAATCCTGTCTCTCCCTCCATGTCGCCCTCCTGGCGCTGGAGTCCTTCCGGAGAGACAGTCCCCGTTCCTGAAAGGCCCCGATGACCGAGATCTTCGTCCCCGAGACCGCCGATCTGACCCGGATGGTCACCGCCGCCGGGGCGTTCTCCGTCCCCACCGAGGACGTACGGCTGTCACCCGACGAGCTGGAGCCCCACCAGGTCCTGGCGGGCTCCCCGCGCGTCTCGTCGATCGAGCTGTGGTCCTCGCCGGACGGCAGGCAGAGCCGGGGCATCTGGGAGATCACGCCGGGCACGGTGGCCGATGTGGAACGTGACGAGATGTTCGTGGTCCTGTCCGGCCGCGCCACGCTGGAGGTCGAGGGCGGCGCCACCCTGGAGCTCGTCCCCGGGTCGGTCTGCCTGCTCGCCGAGGGCGCCAAGACCGTCTGGATCGTCCACGAGACCCTGCGCAAGGTGTATCACTGCGTGGGCTGACCCCCGGGACGCGGGTCGCACGACGTCCCGATGCCGTACGGCCCGCCGGCCACCGTTTCACGACCTGCCCTTCGGCCCGTCCCCCGCCACGCGACGACTCCTCGAAGCCGCGCGGCCCCCGAGACCGCGCCGGCCCTCGACGTCGTCGCGCACCGCCGAAGCCGCGAGGATTCCGGCTTCGTACGGCCCCTTGAAGCCAGGTGACTCCTCGAGGTCGTGCGGCGACTTCCACAGACCCTCGTAGCTTCCCGGAACTCTTCTCGGGAATCTTTTCAGGACTCTTCCGGACCTCCCGGCGACCGGGCCTGTCTGAATCGACGGTACTGACGATGTCCGGGCTAACCGTGTCTGTCGGACGCGGTGTCCACGCGGACGTGGTCGACGGGATCGTCCGCGCAGATGTGCAGATCCCAGCGGCGCGGACGCGTCAGGATCGCCCCCAGGATGACACCGAGGAACACACTTGCGATGATTACGATGAGAACGCTCAGCCCCATGACGGCTGCCTCTCGGAAAGATGTGCCGCTTGATCTGAGGGAATGCGGCCTACCGCACCGTAGCGCCGATTTCCTGCGCACGCGACAGAAATTCCGGGGACTAATCCTTATTGACCAGGCCCGTTGACCCGGCCGGAGCCTTTTCGCCTCTCCCGCCCGGCGATCTGGTCTCGCGTGAGCAATGACACTTTCTTGGGATGTTTCGCGTGTTTCGCTCCCCTGCACCCGTGGATCTCGGCACGATGGTGCACGAAGTCGGAGACCACCGGGGAGAGATGCACATGTCGCGACACCTTGTCGCTGGATTGACGGCCTTGACACTCACTACCGTGGCGATCCCCGCCGAGGCGGAGCAGGCGAGTTCGGGCTTTCCCTCCTCCGCGTTCCCCCTGGGGGTGAGCGTGGCCCCGGTGAGGACCCAGCAGAACGTGGCGCCGGGAATCACCCTTTTTAGTGTGAAACACGGCAAATCCACCCAAGGATGGACAGTTTCCGCTCTTATGCCCAACGGGCATGATTCCGGTTCCCTTGTCACCGCGCAGGCGGTGGCCCAGACCGTGGAGGACGCGGGGTTCACCCCTGAGATCCTGAAGGTCGTGCAACCCGCCGCCTCGGACGCCCCCGCCGTGGAGCGTTACATGGTCAGGACCGGCCTCTGGTCGTTCGGCCAGCGGGCCAAGGCCGACAAGGTCGTGAAGGAGCTCAAGGAGTTCGACGTCCGGGCCAAGACCGACTATCTCGGCGACGACGGCACCGAGAGCACCGGCCCCTGGGACATGCGCGTGCTGATGGTCAACCCGAAGGTGTTCAAGGGATCCTTCAGGACGAGCGTCGGCAAGAGCGTGGCCAAGCGCGAGAGCACCAGCTCGATGTCGAAGCTGACCGGCGCCATCGCCGGGGTCAACGGCGGGTTCTTCAACATCCACACGGCCAAGGCGCTCCAGGGCGACCCGGTCGGCGTGTCCGTCGTCGGCGGCAGGCTCCTCAGCGAGGCCGTACCCGGCCGCAGCGGCCTCGTCATCACCCAGGGCCGCAAGGCACAGATCACCGAGCTGAGGACGGCGGTCACCGCGATCTCCTCCGACGGGGCGAAGGCCGAGGTCAACGGCATCAACCGGGCCGCCGCGGCCGAGGAGCTCGTCCTCTACACCGAGGAGTTCGGCGGCAAGACGGCCGCCGACGGCGGCATCGAGGTCGTCGTCGACGCCGTCCAGCACAAGGTCATCAAGGTCCGCCAGGCCGGTGGCATCGTCGCCCGGGGCACCTACCTGCTCCACGGCACGGGCCTGGCGGCCGTCTGGCTCCAGGAACACGCGCAGGGAACCTGGATCAAGGTGGACAGCAAGGTCATCGACCTGCGCACGCAGCGGGCCATACCGCTCACCCCGGAGACGCACGTCATGGGTGGCGGGGTCGGGCTGGTCAGGAACGGGCGGGTACGCATCACCGCGGCGGCCGACGGACACGCCTCGATCAACATGATGCTCCGGCGCCACCCGCGCACGATGGTCGGTGTCGACAAGTCGGGCGGGCTGATCCTGGCCACCGTCGACGGGCGCAACCCGGGCGTCACCGTGGGCGCCTCGATGGTGGAGGCGGCCCGGTTGATGCGATGGCTGGGAGCCAGGCAGGCCATCAACTTCGACGGCGGCGGCTCCAGCGTGATGGTCGTCGGCCACAAGGCCGTGAACCGGCCCTCGGACGGCGCGGAGCGCACGGTGGGCGACGGTCTCTTCATCACGCCCTGAGAAGCGGTGCCCGAACGAAGAAGCCCCGGCCTTCCGGCCGGGGCTTCTTCGTCGTCCAGGGTTTCTCCGCCGTTCAAGGCTTCCCCGTCGTCCGGTGCCCATGAGAAGAGCCGCTACCCCGGCGGCGGATGCCGGCCCCGGCTCTCGCGGAGCGAGGGCACGGGTTCGCCGACACGCCGCCCGGCCGATCTGACGCGGCCGATCTGACGCGGCCGGGCAGATCGCTGCCGGGCAGATCGATGGCGGGCAGGTCGCTGCCGGCCGGTCTCGGGCACTCACCCATGCTCGAGGATCCGCCGCAGACCGCCGCACTCATCCTGGCCTTCACCGCGCAGGCGAACTGAACGAGCGGCTCGGCCTCGGTCCAGGAGGTCTGGGCCTGCCGTATTTCTCATCGGACCCGTGAAAGCACGAAGGCCCCCACCAAACCTGGTGGGGGCCCTCATGAAAGATTGTCCGGCGGTGACCTACTCTCCCACACCGTCCCCGGTGCAGTACCATCGGCGCTGAAGAGCTTAACTTCCGGGTTCGGAATGTAACCGGGTGTTTCCCCTTCGCCATAACCGCCGTAACCCTATGAAACACACAAACCTACTGTTTGTTGTCTCAGAATTGCGTAGTGGACGCGAGCACGATCCTCGGTGCGGCGCTGCTCCGAACCCACTGAGGAGTACAGAGCGCAAGCACACACCAAGCATGATTGCTTTGTGGTCAAGTCCTCGGCCTATTAGTACTGGTCAGCTCCACACATTACTGCGCTTCCACTTCCAGCCTATC
>NZ_JCADBG010000049.1:0-27265 GCF_059358815.1 Streptosporangium nanhuense | reverse complement strand
AGTCTGGCGGTGTTGAAGACGGCGTCGCCGAGTTCGGTGGTGGCGGCGGGTGCGACGATCACTTACTCCTATCTGGTCGTCAACACCGGTAACGCGACGTTGACCGGTGTGGGTGTGGTGGATACGGCGTTCTCGGGGACGGGTGCGCCTCCGGTGATCACGTGTCCGGTGGCGACACTGGCGCCGCAGGCTTCGACCACCTGTACGAGCACGTATGTGACGACGCAGGCCGACATCGACGCGGGCTCGATCGTGAACACGGCGGTGGCGTCGGGGACGCCGCCGACGGGCCCGCCGGTGACGTCTGATCCGTCGACGGTGACGGTGACGGCTGCCCCTGCTTCCGGGCTGGCGTTGTTGAAGACGGCGTCGCCGGCCACGGTGCTGGCGGCGGACCGGACGATCACCTACTCCTATCTGGTGGTCAACACCGGCAACACGACGTTGACCGCTGTGGACGTGACGGATACGGCGTTCTCGGGGACGGGTGCGCCGCCGGTGGTGACGTGTCCGGTGACGACGCTGGCGCCGCAGGCCTCGACGACGTGCACCAGCACGTATGTGACGACGCAGGCCGATGTGGACGCGGGGTCGATCGTGAACACCGCGGTGGCGTCGGGGACGCCGCCCACCGGACCACCGATCATCTCTGCTCCGTCGACGGCGACGGTGGCGGCCGATCCGGTTCCCAGCCTGGCGCTGCTGAAGACGGCGTCGCCGAGCTCGGTGGTGGCGGCGGGTGCGACGATCACCTACTCCTACCTGGTCGTCAACACCGGCAACACGACGTTGACGGGCGTGGATGTGACGGATACGGCGTTCTCGGGCACGGGTGCGCCGCCGGTGGTCACCTGTCCGGTGACGACGCTGGCACCGCAGGCCTCGACCACCTGTACGGGCACGTACACGGTCACCCAGGCCGACATCGACGCGGGGTCGATCGTGAACACCGCGGTCGCCTCCGGCACTCCGCCCACCGGACCGGCGGTGACGTCGGCTCCGTCGACGGCGACGGTGACGGCCGAGGCGGCTCCCAGTTTGGCGTTGTTGAAGACGGCGTCACCGGCCACGGTGGTGGCGGCGGACCGGACGGTGATCTACTCCTACCTGGTGGTCAACACCGGTAACGCGACGTTGACCGGTGTGGGGGTGACGGATACGGCGTTCTCGGGGACGGGTGCGCCGCCGGTGGTGACGTGTCCGGTGACGACGCTGGCGCCGCAGGCCTCGACGACGTGCACCAGCACGTATGTGACGACGCAGGCCGATGTGGACGCGGGGTCGATCGTGAACACCGCGGTCGCCTCCGGCACTCCGCCCACCGGACCGTCGATCACTTCCGATCCGTCGACGGTGACGGTGACGGCCACCGCGGTTCCCAGCCTGGCGCTGTTGAAGACGGCGTCGCCGAGCTCGGTGGTGGCGGCGGGTGCGACGATCACCTACTCCTACCTGGTGGTCAACACCGGCAATGCGACGTTGACGGGCGTGGGGGTGACGGATACGGCGTTCTCGGGGACGGGTGCGCCGCCGGTGGTCACCTGCCCGGTGACCACGCTGGTCCCACAGGACTCGACCACCTGTACCAGCACGTACGTGACGACGCAGGCCGACCTCGACGCGGGCTCGATCGTGAACACGGCGGTCGCGTCGGGGACGCCGCCGGTGGGTCCGGCGGTGACGTCCGATCCGTCGACGGCGACGGTGACGGCCGAGGCGGCTCCCGGCCTGGCGTTGTTGAAGACGGCCTCGCCGGGCACGGTGACGGCGGCGGGGCAGACGATCACCTATTCGTACGCGATCGTCAACACCGGCAACGCGACGCTGACCGGTGTGAGTGTGACGGATACGGCGTTCTCGGGTTCGGGGACGCCTCCGGTGGTGACGTGTCCGGTGACGACGCTGGCGCCGCAGGCCTCGACGACGTGTACGGGCACGTACACGGTCACCCAGGCCGACATCGACGCCGGGTCGATCGTGAACACCGCGACGGCCTCGGGTACCACGCCGACAGGTGTGGTCATCAACTCCAACGCGTCGACCGCGACGGTCACGGCCGAGGCGGTCTTGTCGCTCACGCTCGTCAAGACGGCGTCGCCGGGCACGGTGACGGCGGCGGGGCAGACGGTGACCTACTCCTACCTGGTCACCAACATCGGCAACGCCGCGGTGACCGATGTCAGGGTGACGGACACCGCTCCGCCGGGATCGGGGGTTCCCGCGGTGGTGACGTGTCCGGTGACGACGCTGGCGCCGCAGGCCTCGACGACCTGCACGGGCACGTACACGGTCACCCAGGCCGACATCGACGCCGGGTCGATCGTGAACACCGCGACGGCGTTCGGCACCTCGCCGACGGGTCCGCCGGTCGCGTCCCCACCGTCGACGGCGACGGTGACCGTCACGCCGAGTCCTGGCCTGACGCTGTCGAAGACGGCGAGCCCTCGCAGGGTGTCGGCGGCGGGCCAGAGGATCACCTACTCCTACCTGGTCACCAACACCGGGAACGTCACCTTGACGGGTATCGGTGTGAGGGACACGGGCCGGGGATCGGGAGTTCCCCCGGTGGTGACGTGTCCGGCGACGACGCTGGCGCCGCAAGCCTCGACCACCTGTACGGGCACCTACGTGGTGACGCGGGCGAACATCGACGCCGGCGTGATCGTGAACACGGCGACGGCGTCGGGTAGTGCGTTGTCGGGTCCGGTCGTCACCTCCGGCGGGTCGACCGCGGCGGTCGTGGTGGCCCCGGCGGTCAGGCCGCGGGCGGACAGCGGTGTGAACCGCCAGGAAAACAAGATCCGCAACCACTCGTCGAACTCCACCAAGATCAAGATCACCGACCGCAAGAAGAAGCATCACCACAGGCACCGCGGTGGTCACTCGAAGAGGTGCCGCTGAGCACGACGGCCGCACGGAGGCGGTTCGGCAACGGGAGGCAGGTCGTCGGCAGATGACGGCTTGTCGATGGGTGGCGATTCGGCAACGGACGGCGATTCGGCAACGGACGGCGGCTTGTCGACGGACGAACTCGACGGGGCGAGACCACCGGCGTCCCGGCATCGGAATGGCCTTATCTGTCATACGAGACAGGGAAGGAGAATTCGCCTCTGATGAGCGTGAATATTACCTCAAAAGGGGGTCAGTGATGGACAACGAAGAATGCCGTCCGGCGGACACGGTTGTATTATCGTGGGTGATATGACATCCACTGCTCAATGATGGTCGTGAAGAAATGGTTTCGACGGTCATTCTGTGCGTCAGATGCGCAGTCTCCGGGTGAATCCAGTGCATCCGGTGGATGTCCTTGGCCTGACGCTGCGATTCCGTATCGGCCAAGGGTCCGAATATCAGTATGAATCAACTGATGCTGCGGGAGTCGTTCAGTGAATATACGATTTGCATCACCTATGGCGGTAAAAGCTCCGGTGCTGGTGATACTGGCCTCCGTGCTGGCAGCCGGATGTTCTTCGAACATGGACACCATGCACAATGCCGCGGTGGTGTCAGGGAATTCGCCGGTCGCGGAGCCGACCGAGGCGAGCGGCGGGGCGAACCCGCTGCCGACGAAGATGGACAATGAGCCCAGCATCCGCAAGAACATCGTTCAGACCAAGTGTGAGGCCATACCGGGCGGCTGGAGCGCCCAGGGAACGGCGAAAAACCCTGGGAAGAAGCCCGTCACCTACAAGGTCGTCGTTTACTTCACCACCACCAAGGCGACAACGCTCGACTACGCCCAGGCCCTCGTGAGGGTGCCCCCCGGTGAGACCGTCAATTGGAACGCGAAGAAGCAGTTCGCCGCGAAGCGGGAGATGCTCTGCCCCATGCCCGGGATCAGCGTCGTGTCCTGACGTCGCTCTTGAGTGTCCGGCAGCACCGGCAGCACCGGCGGCACCGCCTGGCATCCGCTCACCCGGCATCCGTCGACCCGCCTGAGAGCCGACCCGACTGAGAGCCGACCCGCCCGGCATCCGGGGAGTCGACCCGCCAGGCGTCCGGGTGGGCCGGAGCGCGTCCCGAAGGCAGGCCCACCGGACGCCGGGCACTCCGTCGCCGCCACGGCGAGGCCCGAACCCGAACGGGTGAACGCCCCGCCGGTCTCCGGACCGACGGGGCGTTCTCGTGTGTCCGAGGTGTTAGCGGTACTGGACGAAGACCGGGTTCGAGTAGAACCACAGGTCTTCCCAGGGGCTCTCCTTGCCGTCGGCGAGCGGCTCGGCCTCGTCGGTGCTCGTGCCGCGTACGCGGGCGTAGAAGTCGCCCTGCACGTCGCGCAGGGTGTGGCGGATGACGTACTCGCGTCCCGACCTGCGCCAGTCGCGCGGGCCGAAGCGGGCCACGACCTTGGTGGTGGGGTTGGTGTCGGCGTCGAGGTTGGCGTTCGGGCCGGTGACCTGGCCGGTGATCAGGTCGACGCGCCGGACCTCGGGGTGGTCGCCGTTGGCGTTCTTGCCCTCCAGCGGCCGGAACCTGATCTCGATGTCGACGTCGGTGCGGTTGCGGCGGCTCACGGTGAGGGTCTCGCCCGCGGTGGCCTGGCGGCCCTGGGTGCTCGCCGTGACGTCGAGGCCGGTGATCAGGTCACCGGTGCCGACCCAGATCCGCCCGTTGCGCAGGCCGTCCATGATGTCGGCGTAGTCCTGCCTGGCCAGCACGTGGGTCTTGCTGTACTCGCCCGGCCAGAAGTCGGCGCCGCCGCGCGTCCAGTGCACGTGCGAGTCCGAGGTCGCGGTGATCCACCAGCGCCGGCCCTCGCCGAGCAGCGAGTCCCAGAGGCCGCCGACGCGCGCCGTCATCTGGTCGAAGCCGCCGTAGGTCGGGTGGTTGCCGTACCCTCCGCGCGCGCCGCCGTTGAGCGGGCCCGCCTGGTGGCCGGGAGCGCCCTCGAAGCCGACGTAGATCTCCGGCGCGGCGTTGTTGCCGTTGCGGAACTCCCGGGGGGTGTCCTGCCCGTAGACACCGAGACCGGGCGCAGACCGCGAGGCGTGGTGGGCGATGACCAGCGGCTTCTGTCGCATGCCCTTCGCGGCCTTCAGGAACTCCACCATCTTGGCCTCGGTGTCGCGGCCGGGGTCGGCGGGGAAAGCGTCGTGCTTGGCGAAGCGGCTCTCCAGCTCGAACAGCTGCTGCGCCTCACCGGAGTGGTGGGGGATCATCAGCGTGTGGTGGTCCAGCGCCGGGGCGTCGAACTCCATCCCCCAGAACTGGAGGACCTCGGGCACGAGGACACGCGAGCGCAGCAGGTCGGGGTAGGCCTGCTCAAGGTTCACCTTCGAGTGCGTCGGCCCGCCGTGGTCGGTGCACATCGCCCAGCTCAGGCCGAAGTACTTCGCCATGATCGCGTTGGTGACGATCGGGTACACCGCGTCGCCGCCCTTGGTGAACTTCGGCGGGTTCGTCGAGGTGTCGAAGTCGCCGCTGTACTCCGAGTGCACGTGGTGGTCACCGGCGCGCCACACCCGGTTGCGGGAGTCACCGCGGCTCTCGCTCGCGCGCTCGGGGTCCTGCTCCGCCCACGCCGCGTTGCCGGTCGCCAGCGGGCTCGCGGCGACCAGCGTCGCCCCGAGGCCGGCGTACTTGACCAGCCGGCGCCGTGAGATCGACGAGCGCTCGGGGTCTTCGGTGTTCTGGTCCTTCACGAGGAAGCCTTTCGGTCATCTGTAGCTTGGTCCAATCGGCGAGTCTCGAAGGCCGCGCTGAACACGACATGAACAGGGAGCGGGACAAACACGAATAACGACCTCATAGGGCCAAAAATCACCTCGGGGACGCCCGTCGGCCGCCGGAGCCGTCCGCGCCCTGGTGGCGCCGATCGTGGGTACGGGGCCGATCGCGGGTCATGGGGCCGATCACGGATGTGGGGCTGGTCGGGGGGGCGTCCCCTCGGTGGGGGGCCGCCGAGGTGCCTCCGGCATGACGAGCCGGAGGCGGCGGGCTCTGGGGGCGGGTGGCCGTCCCGCCGGACGGCCTTACCGCGTCAAGAGACCTGCCGGGTCGTCCCTCCTGCGCCGAGAGACCCGCCGGACGGCCTTCCCCGCGTCGAGAGAGCGGCCGCCGTCCGCGTCCAGCCATGTCGGAAAACGGCTCTTACTTGATCCTGTAAACCTTGTAAAGAGCGGCCGTTCACGAATATCCGCACCGATGTTGACGAAGATCTGTTCCGGCGTCCCCGGATATTTCGCCTCATTGTTGGGCCGTGGCAGACTGCTGCCGCGAGAGGTACCCCCCGGACAAAGGCAGAGCCCATGGTCAAACGCGCCCTCGCAACTGTCGCCCTCTCCCTCGTCGCGTTACTCGGATTAACGTCTCCCGCCTACGCGGTGACGCTGGAGCAAAAACTCGCCGCACTTTCGAGTTTCAGCCAGCCCACGGCCGCCAGCGCCTCCAGCTGGCTTTCCGCCTGGCAGAACCAGGGGGCCTGGGGGGACTACGCCTTCGACTGGTCGACCGACCTGTGTTCGAGCAGCCCCGACCAGCCGCTCGGCTTCGACTTCAGGAATTCGTGCCGGCGACACGACTTCGGTTACCGCAACTACAAGGCGGTGAGCCGGTTCCCGGCGAACAAGGCGCGCATCGACGACTCGTTCTACTTCGACATGAAGCAGGTCTGCGCGGGATACTCCGCCATCCCCAGGGGCACCTGCAACAGCCTCGCCTGGACCTACTACCAGGCGGTCAAGGAATTCGGCACCCTCAACGTCACCGGGGCGCAGATCGAGCGGATCCGCCAGGCCGCGGAGGCGGAGCAGGCCGCCCAGAACGCGCAGGGCTGACCCTGCCCGCTCCCCGCGGCGGACGCGGGATCGCCTCCCCTCGCTGATCCGTGCCGGGCCGGCCCCCATACCGGCCCGGTACTGCGGCGACAGCCCCGGTGGCCCCGTACCGGACATTCCCGGTGGTCCCGTCGGACGCGCCCGGTCACGGCCGGTCTCGTACCGGACGGCGGGCCTGTCGTGCGCGGTGACGACCGGTCTCGTACCGGACGGCGGCCCGGTCGCGACGGCCGTCACCGGCGCGGTCCGCTTCCAACGCATCTCACTCAGATCTCGCTCAGATCTTCCTCAGGCCCGCGCGCCGAAGTGTGCGGCGTGCTCGGCGGCCCACTCCGCGAACGAACGCGGTTCGCGGCCGGTGATCTCACGCACCGCGGGCGAGATGGAGACGGACTCGGAGGGCGGGTCGCGCTGCCAGGAGGTGAGCAGCTCGATGAGTTCCTCGCCGTGTCCCGCCTGCCGCCAGCTCTCGCGCGCCTGCTCCTCGGTGAGCTCGACGAGGCGGAGCGGGCGGCCCGTCACCTCCGCGATCACGGCCAGGCGCTGTCGCCGGCTGAGCGTCTGGGGGCCGGTGAGCACGTACGTCCTCCCCTCGTGGCCGTCGCGCACGAGCACCGCCGCCGCCACGGCGCCGACGTCCGCCTCGTCCACGATCCCGCCGGGAACGTCGGCGAACGGCTCGCGCACCTCGCCCTCCGCCCTGACGGCCGGCGCCCAGGTCAGCGTGTTGCCCATGAAGTCGACCGGCTGCAGCCGGGTCCACGCGACGCCGCTCGCCGCGAAGGCCTCCTCGACCGGGCCCACCTGGCCGTTCCACAGCAGCGCGACCCGCCGGACCCCCGCCCTCTCCGCCAGCCGGACCAGCTCGGGCCCGGTCCGGAGCGTGGCGTAGTCGTCACCGCCCGCGGTCAGCAGGTGCACGCCCTCGACACCATCGAAGGCGGGTTCCAGCGTGCCGGGATCGGTGAGATCGCCCCGTACCACCTCCACCGGCCCCGGCAGGCCGGCCTCGGCCGGATTCCTGGTCAGCGCGCGCACGCGCCGACCCGCGCGGAGCAGGTGGTCGACCACGTGCCGGCCGACCTTGCCCGTCGCCCCGGTCACCAGAAACGTCATCGGCATGCCTTCCTCTGGGGGAGAGGCCGACGTTACGTCCACTCCCGTCCCCGGCGCATCGGGCCGTGGACCTAGGACTTCCGGGACCCGCTCGATCTTCGGAGGGGAGCGGCCGTCACGGAGCGCTGCCGGGCATCCCCTATGATGGGGCCGCGAGTGTCAGGGCAAAAGGGAGATCAGACGTGATTGGTGACGACGACATCTCCGGGTGATACCGGAAGTGATCGGCCACCGGCCGGCGCGTAGGAGCGCCGTCGCCGAGGCCATGTCGTCGTCTCATCGATCCCTGTTCCCCGCTGGGCGGCCTCCGGCGCGCCCGCATCCCACACGAGGTCTTCTCGCATGTCCGATGCGTTCATCATCTGCTCGAACCTTTCCTTCTCCTGGCCCGACGACACCCCGGTCTTCCAGGATCTCTCCTTCACCGTGGGCGGCGGCCGTACCGGCCTCGTCGCCCCGAACGGCGCCGGCAAGAGCACCCTGCTCAAGCTGATCGCCGGCGAGTACCGGCCCGGCGGCGGGACCGCGTCCGTCCAGGGCGTGCTCGGCTACCTCCCGCAGAGCCTGCCGCTGGCCGCGGACCTGACCGTGGCCGAGGTCCTGGAGATCGCCCCGGTGATCAGGGCCCTGGACGCCATCGAGTCCGGGGACGCCGGCGAGGAGCACTTCACCACGATCGGCAACGACTGGGACATCGAGGAGCGCACCCGCGCCCAGCTGGACCGGCTCGGCCTCGGGGAGCTCTCCTTCGCCCGGCGCCTGGAGACCCTCAGCGGCGGCCAGGTCGTCTCCCTCGGCCTGGCGGCGCAGCTGCTGAAGCGGCCCGACGTCCTGCTGCTCGACGAGCCGACCAACAACCTCGACCTGGACGCGCGCCGCAAGCTCTACGGCGTGCTGGAGGACTGGAACGGCTGCCTGCTGCTGGTCAGCCACGACCGGGAACTGCTGGACCGGATGGACCGCATCGCCGAGCTCGACCGGGGTGAGATCCGCTCGTACGGCGGGAACTTCACCGACTACGAGGAGTCCGTGCGTGCCGCGCGGGAGGTCGCGGAGAAGAACGTCCGCAACGCCGAGCAGGAGGTCAAGCGGGAGAGGCGGGAGATGCAGCAGGCCCGTGAGCGCGCGGCCCGCCGGGCCAGCAACGCCGCCCGCAACCTCAAGGACGCCGGGCTGCCGAAGATCTTCGCCGGGACGATGAAACGCGACGCCCAGGAGTCGGCGGGCAAGGCGAACGAGACCCACGCCGCGCGCGTCAACGACGCCAAGGCCCGGCTCGACGAGGCGGGCCGCGCCCTGCGCGACGAGCAGAAGATCACGCTGGAGCTGCCCGGTACCAACGTCCCGGCCGGACGCACGGTCTTCCTCGGCGAGCGGATGCGGGTCCAGTACGGCGAGCGGGCCCTGTTCGCGGGGGAGGGCGCCGACCTGACGATCCGCGGACCCGAGCGGATCGCGCTGACCGGCCCCAACGGCGCCGGCAAGTCCACCCTGCTGCGCCTGGTCAACGGTGACCTGGAGTCCGAGGGCGGCCAGGCGAGGCGGGCCGACGGCCGGGTGGCCTACCTGTCCCAGCGGCTGGACCTGCTCGACCTCGACCGGACCGTGGCGGAGAACATGGCCGACTTCGCCCCGGGGATGCCGCAGGCCGAGCGGATGAACCTGCTCGCCCGCTTCCTGTTCCGGGGCTCCCGCGTCCACCTGCCGGTCGGAGCGCTGTCCGGCGGCGAGCGGCTGCGCGCCACCCTGGCCTGCGTGCTGTACGCGGAACCGGCGCCCCAGCTGCTGTTGCTGGACGAACCCACCAACAACCTCGACCTGGTCAGCGTCGGCCAGCTGGAGAGCGCGCTCGGCGCCTACGAGGGCGCGTTCGTGGTGGTCAGCCACGACGAACGCTTCCTCAAGGAGATCGGGATCGACCGCTGGCTGCGGCTCTCCGAGGGTCGGCTGCTGGAGACGGGAGCCCCGGCGGCGACCGACCCCGGGGACGGCTCCGGGCGCGGGTGACCTCGCCGTGGCGTGCGAGCGGGCCGGGTCCCGTCCAAGCCCCGTGCTCCGGACGGGACCCGGCCCGCTCTCGCTCGTACCCGCTCGTACGAGTTCACCCGGCCGGCCCCCGAACAGGAGGCATCGTGCGTCTGGCCCCTCGCGGCACCCGCGCCGCGGCCATCGCGGTGCTCCCACCCCCGGCCGGTAAGGCCAGGCCCGGGTCGGGGATCGTCCCTGACCCGGGCCCCGGCGCCGGAGCGCGTGCGAGCGAACGGGACGTCAGCCGTGATCGGGGTCGCTGCGCCATTCCTCGAAGTGCGGAGCGGGCGAACGCGTGGATTCGTCGAACCGCTTCGCCCGGTCCACGCAGCCGGGACAGATGGGCTCCTCGACCGACCTGGCCGTCGCCTCAGGTGTCGGCTCGCGGAAGGTGGCCAGCACCGTCATGCCGGGAGGAAGCCCGGTCTCGGGGTCGATCGTGACCCTCATGACGCTCGCGGGGACGAAGGCGAAGGTGCGCTTGCATACGTAGCATGTGCCGATTGTTGTGATCTGCTCATCTGCCATATGGAGTCTTCCCTCCTCCCCAGCACCGTACATCCCGGCCGGTTTCCGGCCGGCCCGGGTGTCAACGCCGGGCTTCGGCCAGTTTGGCGCGGAGGGCCGCGGCGTCGACGGGAACTCCCGGGGACTCCCAGAAGCTCTCAAGCCCCCCGGCGTAGACGAAGCCGTACGCGGGGGTGTCCGGCTGGAAACGCCACCCGTCCGCGAGTGTCCCCGCGTCGACGGCGTCGTAGCCGATGCGGTCGAGGAAGGCGGTCGCCTCCCCCTTCGCGCCGGCGTCGTCGCCCGCGACCGCCAGGGCACTGCGGTCCGCCGCGCCGGAGGGCCGGGGCAGCGCCCGCAGGTGCTCGAAGTAGATGTTGTTGAAGACCTTGACGATCCTGGACGTCGCCAGGTGCCGCTGCAGCAGCTCGCTGGACGTGGTGGACCCGGCGTCGAGCTCGGGGAGGTTCCCGTCCCGCTGGGGATAGTAGTTGTTGGTGTCGAGGACGACCTTGCCGGCGAGCGGCTCGGCCGGGACGTCGAGATAGGCCCGTAGCGGGACGCTGACGACCACCAGGTCGCCGGCCGCGGCGGCCTCGGCGGAGGTCGCGGCGGAGGCCTTCGGCCCGAGCTCGTCGACCAGTTCCTTCAGGGTCTGGGGGCCGCGTGAGTTGCTCAGCACCACGTCGTAGCCCGCCGCGACGGCGAGCCGGGCGAGCGTGCCGCCGATGTGTCCGCTGCCGATGAATCCAACAGTTGTCATGACAGCCCCTAACCTCCGCGCCGCACCCGGCATTCCCCACCGTTCTTGTAGGCAGCTCTTGCGGGCAGTTCTCGCGGGCAGCTCTTGTGGGCGGCGGACGTCGCCGGGCCGTGTCAGGCGGGAAGCCGATGGTCGTGGTCAGTGCGCGCGGCGCGCATGGTGCGGGCCCACCACAGGAGGGCGGCCGAGACGGCGCAGGCGGCGGTGAACCAGAGGGGGGACACGGCCTGGTCCAGCCCGGGGCCGAAGGACATGCGCGGGCCCATGCCGAAGACCAGGAACCGGTCGAAGGGGGAAGGGCCACGGAACAGGGTGACGGCGATCGTTCCCGCGACGGCGACGAACCCGGCCACGGCGGTCAGGAGCAGGGCGGCCATGGCCACCCGGAAGGTGCGCCGGGTCCCCCGGTCGGCCGCGATCAGCACCAGGACGACCACGCCGCCGACTCCGGTGACGACCTCGAAGGCCCACCAGAGCGACGACAGGACGTCCCCCGCCAGGCGGTTCAGCTGCCTCATCGGCACGTGCGGCGTGATCCACAGCAGGTGGCCGGAGGCCAGGTTGACCAGGGCGGGGATGATCAGGACCACGCACGCGGCGATCCGGGCCGCCACGGTCAGCCAGGCCGTCGTGGCGAGCGCGTGCGGCCGGGCGGCCAGCGGCAGCGGCAGCGGGCGGGGCGGAGCCGGCCGGCTGTCCGGATCGGCGAGATCGTGGGCGGACCGGGCCGTCCAGATCAGCGTCAGGACACCGGTGGCCCAGGAGACCGCCTCGGGGTAGACGATCTCAAGGCCGGGGACGAACCACAGGGGGATGCCCACGAGGAAGAGGGCGATCGGCGCGATCACGGAGGCGATGCCGTACCCGACGGTCGAGCGCCGCCAGCGACCGTCCCGCCGCTGGGCCACGAGCACCATGACCGTCCAGATCAGCCCCGTCAGTCCGACGAGGCCGCCGGACTCGGCCACCCGTTCGGCGGCGCGCCAGTCGAGGACGTCGAACACCTCGGGCGCGATCATGAGCACGTTGGTCGTCACGCCCGCGAACAGCGCGAGCCCGGCGGCCGGGCCCAGGACCGGCTTCAGCACCGGGTGGAAGGCCACGACGGCCGCGCTCAGCACGAGCAGGTCGAGCACCGACGCCCACCAGGGCCAGGACGGCGCGACGGCGTACACCAGCCAGCACACCACCTGCGCGTACAGCACCACCCGCAGCGACCGCACGCCCCGGTCCGCCGCAGGCCGCAGCCCCGCCACCGGGCCCCGCAGGCTCTGCCAGAGCGCCCAGGCCCACAGGCCGCCGGCCGCGAGCAGGACGAGGACCTTCGACCACACGACCCAAGATCCCTCATGCGCCTCGATGACGAGCCTCGCCGCCGCGACCGGGCCCTCCTCGTCCGGTTCGAAGAAGAGCGTCAGCCGCCACAGGAACGCGACATCGCCGCTGACCAGCGCGGAAACGGCGGCGACCGCGAGCGTCACCACGTATCCACCCGCGACGAGCACGGCGGGAATGCCTAACCGGTAGCGACGCACGGCACCGTTCCAGGATTCGGGCAGGGATTCGAGTGCCCCACCCTAACGAGCCGCCCCCAAGAAGTCGATCATCAGTGGGCGGCGGGGTCGGCGGCCGCTTTCAGGGGCGCGTTCGCGCAGGCCGGAAAGGTCCCACGCGGCCGTCGTGCGCCCCGGCGGCTCACCCGATCGCTCGCCCGACCTCCCGCCCGGGGGATCGACGCGGGTGTACGGCGACGAGGGTGACGTCAGGCGCGCGTGGGCACGTACATACCCTGCCGACCTGGGAGAGGAACGATGGGTGACCGGGAGACCATGACCGCGGCGTACGTCACGCGGCCAGGCCCCGCGGACGAGATACGGATCGGCCGGTTCCCCGTGCCCGAACCCGGCCCGTCGGAGGTCCTGGTGAAGGTTCGGGCACTCGCCGTCAACCACGTCGACACCTTCGTCCGCTCCGGCGCCTACCGGACGCGTCTGCCGTACCCGTTCATCGTCGGCCGCGACCTGGTGGGGACCGTGGTCACGGCGGGGCAGGGGTTCGCCCCCGGCGACACGGTGTGGTGCAACAGCCTGGGGTTCGACGGTCGCCAGGGGTCCTTCTCCGATTACGCCGCCGTGCCCGCCGACCGGCTCTACCACCTGCCCGGCGGCGTCGATCCGGAGAACGCGGTCGCCTCCCTGCACACCGCCGCCACCGCGCACATCGGCCTGTTCAGGGAGGCGGGCCTGCGGATCGGGGAGACGGTCGTCGTGACCGGCGCGGGTGGCGGCGTCGGCACGGCCACCGTCCAACTCGCCGCCGCCGCGGGGGCGCGGGTCGTCGCGACCACGCGCCCGGACGACTTCGACCGGTGCCGGCGGTGCGGCGCCGACGAGGTCGTCGACTCCCGCGACCCGGATGTGTACGCGAAGGTCGCCGACCTCGCCCCCGGCGAGGTGGACGTGTTCTGGGACAACATCGGCCGGCACGACCTGGAGCGGACCGTCCCCCTGCTCGCCCGCGGTGGCCGGATGATCGTCATGGCCGGTCTCGACGCCGCCCCCGTGCTGCCGGTCGGGCGGCTCTACACGCGCGACGCCAGCCTCCGCGGCTTCGTGATCAGCAACGCCACCGTGACCGAGCTGGCCGCGGCGGCCACGGCGATCAACCGCCTCCTGGCCCGCGGCACCCTGGTCTCCCGGATCGGGACGCGGCTGCCGCTCACCGAGGCCGCCCGCTCCCACCGGCTCCAGGAAGGCGCCGAGCCTCACCGCCCCCGGGGGCGCATCGTCGTCATCCCGTAACGGGGCCCGTTTCTCGCGGGACGCGAGAGGGGAGCGGTGACGCGCGGCCCGGCGCGCCCCCGGCTTCCGCGACACCCGGTCGGGGCCGCCTTCGCTACCCGTGCGCCGCCAGTCCGTACATCACCGCGGAGAGCAGGCGTTCGATCAGGTCGGACGGCCCGCCCGGCTGCTGCGCCGCCCAGGCCAGGCCGAGGGCGAGCGCGATCACCTCGTGGACCGTGAGTCGGCGCGCACCTGCCCGGCCTCCTGCGCGCGTTCCAGCAGCCGCGCGCCGGAGGACCGCATGGCGGCGCAGGACAGCGGCATCACCGTCACGTCCGCGGTGGTCGTCCCCGACGGCGCCCTCCTTCGGGAGATGCTCGCGCCGACCGCGCGGGGAGTCCTGGAACCGCGCCGGGCCGGCACGGTGCCCCTGGACGAGGCCTCGCACGCGTACCGCGCCTTCCGCGACGGCGCGTACCGCGGCCGATGGGTGCTCACGAGCTGAGTACGGCCGACCGGCCCCCGCCGCCTCACGCGTGGCCACGGCATCACGGATCCCGGGGTCGAGTCCCGCGATCACGCTTGATTGTCGGTGGGGCTCTGTAGTCTCCAAGGCCACCGTGCGAAGGGATCACCATGGCGACGACGACGTCACGTGACGGTACGCGAATCGGATTCGAACAGACCGGAACGGGGCCGACGCTCGTGCTGGCCGACGCGGCAGGCGGGTTCCGCGAGTTCGGTCCCATGCGGTCACTCGCCGAACACCTCGCCGACAGGTTCACGGTCGTGATCTACGACAGGCGCGGACGCGGCGAGAGCGGAGACACGCGGCCGTACGCCGTGGAAAGGGAGGTGGAGGACCTCGCGGCTGTGATCGAGGAGGCCGGAGGGCCGGCGTTCGTCCACGGCTTCTCCTCCGGTGCGGCCCTCGCCCTGCTCGGAGCGGTGGCCGGGCTGCCGATTTCGATGCTCTCACTCCTTGAGCCGCCGATCGCCTTCGACAGGCCGTCGCGGGAAGGCGAGCTCGCGGCCGAGATCGACACGCTGGTCGCCGCCGGTCGCCGGGCCGATGCGGTCGAGCACTTCCACACGAGCATCGGCGTTCCTCCCGAGATGACCGCGGGCATGCGCCAGGCTCCTTTCTTCCCGGTGCTCGAAGGCATCGCGCACACCCTGGCCTACGACAGCCGCATGACCGAAGCCGTCTCTCCCGTGACACTTCGGTCCGTTGTCGTGCCGACCCTGGTGGTCAGCAGCGAATCCAGTGACGAACGCCTGCGCGGCTGGGCCCAGGGGACGGCGGCGGCTCTTCCCCAAGGCCGTCATCTGACCCTGAAGGGCGAGTGGCACGGCGTCCCCGATGACGTGCTGGCCCCGGAGCTGGCCGAGTTCTTCCTCCGTGGAGCCACCTGAGGCCCGTGCGGGCAGGCCGGATCCGTGTCCTCACCCCAGGAGAGAGGTTGTCGATGCGTCTACATCCAGGCGAGACCGAGGCCGTCGGCTGGCGGGTGGTGACCGTGCTCGACGCCGTCAGGCAGCTGCGCGACGCGTCACCGGGCGTCACCGGGCGTCCGCGGGTGATCGCGATCGACGGCCGGGGCGGCGCGGGGAAGACGACCCTGGCCGAGCGGCTGCGCGAGGCGGTGCCCGGCTCCGCCGTCGTGCACACCGACGACATCGCCTGGAACCACGCCTACTTCGACTGGGGCGCCGTCCTCGCCGAGAACATCCTGCACCCCCTGCACCGGGGCGAGGCGGTGGACTTCCGGCCTGATGCCTGGATCGCCCACGACCGGCCCGGATCGATCACCGTCCCCGCCGGTGCCGACGTCATCTGGGTCGAGGGCACCGGCGTCATCCGCGAAGAGCTCGCCCCGTGGCTGGACGCCTCGGTGTGGATGCAGGGTGACCTCGACGAGCAGGAGCGCCTGTTGGTCGCCCGCGACGGTGACTCCCCCGAGCAGCTGGAGCACGTGGCGAACTGGCTGCTGGAGGAACTGCCGTTCATGGTGCGAGAACAGCCGTGGGCCCGAGCCACCATGATCGTCGCCGGCCCTCCGCGGATCGACCACGACCCGGACACCGAGCTGGTCGTCGCCCCGCCGACCGGCCCCTGGCGCGGCCGGCCCACCCTTGGGAGGCGGGGGCACCGGCCGGAATTCACATCCTGACCCGAGTTTTTTGCGCGCGGAGCCGATGACGGGAATCGATCCCGCACCGTGAGCTCGGGAAGTGTACGGATCACGCCTCCCGGGAGGACCGGCCCGGAGCCGGGCCGGTCCCGAATGATCGTGGTCGCCCCTTTGCCCCCTGTACGACGGCCTGCCAACGGCCCGGCGACCCATCGACCTGGCGACCCGGTGCTCCGGCACGACGACCGGGTGGACGACGGCGACGAAACGGCTTGGGTCGTGCCGGGCGGCGCGACGGTGGCAAGCGCCCCGGCACGTCGTGTGAAGGTCACGTTCGCCAGACGCCCAGGCAGCGCGCCATGAGCCGGAAGGGGACGGCCTGTCCCCTGGTCTGGTCAACGGTGCCGGCCAGGTGCAGGTCGAGCTCCGGGCAGTGGAAGAGCCAGGTCCCGGTGACTCCCGAGTGGCCGACGAGCGTGACAGGGCGGCGCCCCGCTGACATGAGCCGGCCGACCTTGAAGAACATGGTGCCCAGTCCGTACCGGAGGACGGGGATGTTACGCAGCCGGTTGCGCCGCTCGGTGAGCGACTCCAGCGAGCGGGGGTCACCGAGGAGTTCGCCGCCGAGCAGCGCCCGCTGAAAGGCGAGGAGATCGCCGGTGGTGCTGAACAGGTCGTTGGAGGACTCGAGCATCGAGGTCAGCTCCACGCGTCGTCGTTTCGCGTAGAGCGGTGAGGGCGCCGCGGTAGCCGGATCCGGCGGGCGGTGTCCTGGGAGCCAGGTGTGCGTCAGGCCGAGCGGACCGAGGATCCGTTCGATCAGCAGATCGGCGAACGACCGGCCGGTCACCGTCTCCATGACGCGGATGAGCAACTGGAAACCGGTGTCGGAGTAGCGGGCCTTCTGCCGAGCGGCCGTGAGGTCCTGCGGCTCGAAGTGCGGGCGCTGCCGCTCGCGCGTGATGCGCATCGTGTCCTCGAAGGTCCAGGCCAGATCCTGACCGGCGGCGAGGCGTTCGTACAAGCTGGGGCCTTCACCACGCTTCTCAAAGTAGTCCGGCAGTCCGGACGTGTGGCTCGCGAGGTGGCGCACCGTGATCGCGGACGTCCGGTCGATCCCCCTGAGGACATGGAGTCCGGCGATCATCTCCGCAGGCAGGTAGCCGCTGATCGGCGCGGCCAGCTCAAGCTCGCCGCGCTCGTGCGCCTGCAGCACCAGCGTGATGATGAAACGCTTGGTGACGCTCGCGATGAAGAACGGGGTGTCGGGACGCGGCGGATGATCGTCGGCATCGGCGGGTCCGCAGGCGGCGGACCAGCGCTGTCTCCCGTCGCCGCTCGTGACGGCGAGGTTGGCGTGGTGCACGCCGCGCCGCGCGACGAGGCTCTCCAGCAGGCCCGTCAGCCGCGCGTCGACGTCGTCGGGAACGTGATTGTCATGGGCGTGGGTCGTGGCGAGCGGCGATGTCACGTGAGTGTTCCCTGTCTCCGTTTCCTCAACGTGCCCCCTCGGCGTCACGCCTTCAGCCGGCATGTGTGACAGCGATCGTGACCATGGGCATCGTCCCGGGAGCCTGCCAATATGTCTAATAGACATGTCTATGAGAGTCAATGGCCTAAACTCGATCAATGGCCCATGTGATCCTCGGTCTGCTCCTGATCGCCCCGCAGACCTTCTACGACCTCATCAAGGGGTTCGAGGCCGGCGTCGCGCTCTTCTACAGCGCCAGCTCCGGCAGCATCAAACGCGCGCTGGACACCCTGCTCGCGCGGGGGTTCATCGAGGTCGCCAGCGTCGAGGCCGGAGGCCGGGGACGGAAGGTGTACCGCCTGACCGACGCCGGTCGCCAGGAGTTCCGCGCGTGGATGACAGGGGACCTGGCCGGACTCGATCTGGAGACCGCGGCGCTGTCCAGGCTCTACTTCCTCGGCCTGCTGGAACCGGCGGAACGCCTGCCGGTGCTCCGCCGCATCACGGCGCGCATCGAGACCGACCTCGCCGCGCTCTCGGCCCTCGACAAGCACCTCGGCACCCAGGACATTCCGGACGAGCACCGCGACCTCGCCACCCACCAGCGCGCGACGCTCGCCTACGGAATCGCCTCACACCGCTTCACGCTCGACTGGTTCCGCGATCACATCGACCGGCACGAGACGCAGGGTCACTGACACCGCGCGGACGCGGTCCCGAACCGCCGGCACGCACGCCCCCGGTCACGCGCGTGCCACGGTCACCGGTAACGGGCCGACGGCGGACGGGAGGCGCCGGCTCACACCACCGGAGACGATCGCCGGGTTGGCGGCCGGGTTCGCCCGCGTGGATGGAGCTGTGTCAGTGCCGTAGGGCATGCTGCCTCCGGACACCCCGACGACGCGAAGGACACCAGTGGCCCGCTTGCTTCGCCACCTCGACGACGAGCTCTACGTGCAGTACGGCCGGCTCTGTCTCTACGGCGTTCCCGACTGCCCGGAGTTCCGCGACGACGAGTCGGAGGCCCACCACTACACCGCCACCCTCCACCTGGAGGCGTGGGACGCCGAACCGCCGGACCCGGGGTCCTCCTGGAGACCGATCGAGCAGTTGAACTTCATGGCCGAGACCGGAGTGATCCAGATGGGCGTGATGGACGACAGCGGCCGTGAATTCCCGATCGGCCCTCCCCTCTTCGAGTACGGCCTGACCGTGCACGTCAACGACCCGGACGTCACCCGGTGGTTGTTCCGGTTCTGGCCGGTCCGCGATGTCTTCGACCCGCTCGTCCACATGAAGCCGAGGGAACCGGCCGGATCCGCGCCGCCGGTGGAGCCCCGCCAGGTGCCCGTCCCCGTCACGACGGCCGGGCAGTGGGCGGCCATGCGGCCGGACAGGTTCCGGCCCTCGGGAGGGAACGTGCGGTGGGTGGCCAAGCCGATCGCGGTGGGACTGTACGACGCGCTTCGCCAACCGGAGTCGCTCGGCGAGGATCCGGTCTCCGCGGCGTTGAACCCCGATCACGCGCCCACCTTCCTGATCCCCGACGAGAAGCTCGACCTTCGGGCCAAGGACACGGGCGGCACCTGCCGGATGTGGCGCTGGGAGAGGGAGACCGCCGACGGCGCCCCGGAGGACGGCAACCTTCTGACGGGCAGGATCGTGCATGTCCGTGACCCTCACGGCCGCCGTGTCCTCGCCTCGGGCGTCGTGACGATCCTCGGCACGGATCACGGGCACCACCGCGTCCGCGACGCCGAACCCCACGAGGCCGCCCGGGTGCTCTGCTCCGAGGAGACCTGGCCAGACTGAGGAAAACCCGCAGGAACGATCGGGGACCAGACTCGATGTCCATCCCTGACCTGGGCCTTTGTGCGGAACGGATGACGGGAACCGGCCCGCGCTGTCAGCTCGGGAATCATCCACCGACCTTGCGGTTCTGAGCTGGGGGAACGAGGCTGCAGGCCAGGGCGGATCGAGTGACCGCGAGTCCCCGCCTGTTCCGGCGCGCGTCCGGCATGTGGTCAGAACCGGCCTGCGAGATATGGGCGGCTCCGACAAGCCTCGAACGGCCCGCCTGGCCGTCCGGGTCGCGCCCGCGTCGCGGCCTTGGAACCTGTGCGGCCCATCTCGCGACATGGAACGGCGGCGGCATCAGAAACTGACGGATGCTCTCATCGCGGCGCTCGATCAGCTGGTCGAGGAGGACTGAGAGAACGCTCCGAGTGTCCACGAATCCCCTCTGGTCACCCTTCTGCCGGGCCCACGACAGGCACGAGGTCATGCGTCAGCGTGATCGTCCGGAGTGTCCTGCGGTTGCCGCCAAACTAGCGTCCATGCTCCCGAATCGCCGCCTCGATTCGCAGGCCGATGCCGAGGACAGTAAAGATCAGCATTCCCGTGAGGGCCTGGTCGGGTGGTTCGCCGTCATTGGCGATAAGGAGCAGGGGAGCCAGTGCCGCCCCAAGAGTGAAGGCCACATTCCCGCAGGCCCTCACGGTCTCCGTGTCGCTCTATGTCTCGCGAGGTGTGACGTTCTCCGATTCGTTCACAGCGAAGATCATCTCATCTCGGCAGATCGCAGTGAAAGAGCGCGAAGACGCCATTGGCGGACCTCGCCCGCCGGATCCCATCGCCCTGGCCCCGGTCTGCTCGGCCTGCCCGAAGTCCTCACCGGAGGCGATAGACGGTATGGGGATGGATCGGGCAGGCTTGATCGAAACAATGATCGGACACCGAGAACAGGGCCGGGCAGGCGAATTGAGAGAGTTATTTGTATGGCTGTGGGGAGTGCTTTCGTGGTTGTTCTCGATGGCGGTGCTGTTCTTGGTGATCTACGTGGCGATCAGGCTGGCGCTCACGCATGATCGCCGGAGTCAGGTTCCGCGTCCGCGCGATGTGGCGGACGCGGCGCTACGGGAGCGTGTGGCGGCGGAGAGAGCGGCGCAGAAGCAAGAAGCGGAGCAGCGAGCGGCTCGACGGCGTGAAGCGGAGGGAACTGACGACGTGTAGCGGCGGCGGGCCTGTCCTGGCACGCGTCTGGCACGGAAAACTCGCTTGTCGTCCATCGCGTGACGGCAGCCTGGTTGCGTTGCCTCTGACAGGCGATCTTGTCGATGGCGGAGTCTATGCTTCCCGCCCATGACCAGAGATGAGACTACAGCGGTGCAGGTCAAGCAGCTGGATGTGGAGGTGGATTACAGCCAGGTCTATCTCGCGGATGAGGGGTGTGACTCGTACGGCCAGTTTGATGGCGTGCCGGGCCACCCTGTGGGGATCATCCAAGTACAGAAAGGCAGGGCCTCCCTGGTTGTGGGTCCTCAGTGGGGACCGGTGGAGTTCACGGTGGCTGTCGCCGATCGGGATCCGGGTGCCGACCTCGATGGCTACGAAGACATCGTCGAGATCAGCTACGAGTCCCCGTCAGGCCGTGTTTCTCTGGAGGAGTGGGGAGGGAGGGCCCATTCCCTTCCTCCGCTACCCGCCGGTCCCGGAACATATCGATTGCGATACCACGTCAGAGGTATGGACGAAGAGGTCGCGATCGAAATAGGTGATCACTACTTCCTGCAAATCTGGCCTGAGCCGCCACATGATCCCACCGTGCTCAAATCTACGAGTCCATCCTTTCAGTACTGGCTGAACTCTGAACGATCCGGGCAAGCTGGCATGGAATAGAGCGATCTGCATTGTCAGCTTGGGAAGTCTCTGCGCGCTATAGCCGCTGACCAGGCAAGACTTTGACCTGTGGGGAGTGGGGTGAGTGCCGTGAATCCCCTTTGATTGCTCTGTTGACGGGCACGTAACGGGCACGGCTGCGGATCTTCGGGCGTTTCGCCGCTTCGGCCCCGAGTTTCTGTTCTCGGCCTTCAGCCAAGCCGGCTCATCGGGACTCGACATCCTTTTGCACAAGTGATCGAACCGTGTCAGACTCGCCTGGCGTGATCATGGCGCCCTACAGGCAAAGGCAGGACACCCGATGGCAGCCGACGCCCGCCCTCTCGTGATTTCGCTGATGCTCGCCGTGCCTGACGCCTCAGCCGCGGCGCGATGGTACGCCCAGGCGCTTGGGGCCGACGAGCTGTGGAACGTTGGCGGCGTAGTAGGACTGACCGTCGAGGGCGCCCCGTTCTTTCTCGGTGAACCTGCGAACAACAAATGGGACACCCCTGCCGCCCTCGGCTCTCGAACGGTACGCGTCGAGGTCTTTGTGAATGATCCCGACAGCTTCATCGAGCGCGCCGTTGCGGCTGGAGCGGACGGCAGCGTTGACGAGATCCGCAACCACGAGGCGCCATGGGGCGTTCACCGGCAGGGCGGCTTCATCGACCCGTTCGGCCATCTGTGGCTTGTCGGCGACGGATCCCCGCTAAGGAAACACGACATCCCGAACGGCTGACTGGCCACGGGCCGGTGGAGGTGCGGCGAGGTGCCGTGCGGGTGCAGGCAGACGATCATGAAGCGATAGACAGGGCACATCAGCGGCCAGGATGACGAGGACGGGCCGACCAGGGTGCTCGCGCCCGTGAGCCAATTGCACGAAAGATCGATCAGGCGCGAAAACAATCAAGGCCCCGGTCGGGAACGTATCTCTGGCCTGGGCCTTTGAGGGTGGAGCGGGTGACGGGAATCGAACCCGCGCTGTCAGCTTGGGAATCATCTACTGACCTTGCCGCTCTGAGCTGGGAAAATGGGGGTGCGCAGGTCAGGGCGGGGCGAGTCCCCGCGAGTCCCTTGATTGACCGTGGTTCCCCGCCTGTTCTGGCACGGATCTGGCACGCGATCAAGGTCGTGACCTTTTCCTTGTCAGGCCCATCCTGGCCATGTTCGGGGGGCCTGCAACTTGACTTCGACCCGTGCTGAGCGGATGTGGACATAAGCGGTTGCGAAGGGCTGTTGCAGTACCCCCAGAGTCATCAAGAACTTCACGGTGTGTGACCGGTTCCACCAGCCATGCAGTCATCAGCGAAAGCACACAGACGGTCGACGTACGACTTCTGTTCGGCGGGATTCACATGCCTCATCGCTGACTGCTGCCACAGACCATTAGGGATGAGAAAACGGCCAGCATGGTTGGTCCCCATGTACTCGTCAAGGTGGAGGAGAGCGCCGAGTGCCCAGTGCTGGTCGTAGTAGCAGTCCAGCCTAGGGAGATATCGGTCCAGGTAAGCCACGAGAAGGTCGGCATCACTGATGTCTCCGAAGCGGGCGAGGGCAAAACAGTAGCCTTGTCCGGCGAAGACAAAATTACTTTCCAATAGCAGCTCGCCGAGACGTTGGCGAAATTGCGTGCGACGGTCAAGACCGATCAGCCATGCGGCTGTGAGACGGGAACGCCATTCGCTGTCGAGCAGTGTGCTGAGCTCTTTATCCGTGACCTGCCGTGCGCCCACAGCAAGCGAACGAACAGACAGCGTGCGCTGTGGCTCTACCAGTTCCAAGACACTGCCATCAAGGAGCTCCATGTACCGCGGGCTTCCCTCCCCCGGCGTGACGTAGCGCTGGATAGCTTCCATGAGCTCAGGATCGGATGGTGAGGGAAAACGCATGAGACCATCTTGCTGTGATCGGCCAGCGAGCCGCACGTCCGGTCACCCGGATCATCCCATCGTTGTTGGTCTTCCCGCCGAAGCAGGTCAGGGTCAATTCGAGATCACCAGTTTGGAAGGTTTCGGTACGCGATCGTCTAGCCTGCTGCGACGCTGGTCAAGCGCCTAATCGTTTCGCTCATGGCTTTCCGTGACTTGCCGTGAGTCACCGTGCTGACGAGCACGCGACGGGCACGGGCAAGAAGCGCCGGTGCGGGTAGCTGTCGAGGTGGAAATCGATAAGGTGAGGTCCATGGATTCTCGAGCCGATCCGGACGGCGACGATGGTCACAGTAGCCCGCGTGACGTGTTTCTCCGCCTGGTGAATGGGGTCTGCGAAGGGCCGTACGAAAATTTGGCCGACCTCTATGCCGAACAAACCCATGTCACCCACCCGTTTCATCCGCTCAACCCGCCGCCGCTGCTGAGCCGTAGCGAACTGCACGAGCACTTCACCGCGCCGCCGCCGTTTGCCCGGACGCTGAACCGTAAGCCGGTCAACATCATCATCCACGACACCGCTGATCCGGAGGTGATCGTCGCCGAGTTCGCTTATCAGGGGCACGTGGACGAGACAGGAGAGGCGTTCACCGTGCCCTGTGTCTTCGTTCTCCGCATTCGCGACGGGCTCATCGTCGAGTCTCGCGATTACATCGATCACATTGCCAGCGCACGGGCATGGGGCCAGCTCGAAAGCCTCCTGACCGCGCTGCGCCCATCGAGCGACGTCGACCGCTGAAAGGCAGCTGCTAGCGATCGCGCGCTTGGTCTCCGGCCGAACCAGACGCTGGCCAAGGTCGTGCATCGCTCGCGCAGCCGCTCACCGCAACCTTGATCCGCCCAGGTCCGGAAACCATCCGTGACCTGGGCCTTGAAGTGTGGAGCGGGTGACGGGAATCGAACCCGCGCTGTCAGCTTGGGAAGTCTCTAACGCGCTTGGCCCCTGAGCTGGCGAAGTGCTGACCTGCGGGGGATAGGGCCGAGTAGTCGTGGTTGCCCGTGAGTCCCCTTGTTCACTCTCCTGACGGGCACGCAACGGGCACGACGTGACCTTCTAATCCGTAGGTCCCCGAACGATGTTCAGGACCATTCAGAGTCGTTCGTCCTGCTACTCGTCGGGACTCCGGCCGTTCAGGTCCATCCGGCTTGGTTCATGATCGTCTGTTCGGGTGGTTCCCAAGGTGGCTCTCCACCCCACCGTCCGCACATGCAGAATCGGTTCCCAATCATCGGCACCCTCCCATTCGTGATCAAGATGCTTCATGCTGCTGACTTCGTTGGTCCGGTGGTGAGCGGTTGGGAGTGATGGCGCATGAAGAGGAAGAGCACGGCCTTTTTGCTGATCATGGCATTGGCGGCTGTGCCGACGCTCAGCACCGCCGCCCCGCTGGATTGTCGAGTGCGGCCACTCGCAGATGCCGAGTACCTCGCGCTGGATGAGTCGTTCCTTGAATGGCAAGAGGAAGAGCTGCGAGCAGAGGAAGTCCTCCCGACGAGCTCCCCCTTGCCCTGGATGACGGCCGACGGTTACGCACCTGATGTGAAGGGTTACACGCCTGATGTGAAGATGGGGGTTGTGGCGCCCATCGGCGTTGAGATCGTGGAGCCGCCAGGCTGTCCCGAGATCAGCGGTTCACATTGAGTTGGGCAGGTTGGTGTTTCTCGCGCACTGCGCGCACCGCGCCCGGATCTTCCCGTCTGCCTCGTCCCACCCCGGAGGGGCAACAGCTCGGGGACGGAGGGTCAAGGTCGTCTTCGCGTCTACGCCGGCCAGTAGACGTTCCTCGGTCATGGGATGCCAACGGTCACAGACGGTCTTGATCCGGAGGAGTCGAGATGTTGGGCTTGCCTGGGACGTGGCAGACGGGAAGAGCCGGCCCCACCTCAGCCAACCACGACTCTGCGATCGGCAGTCTCGATCATTCCGGAGCGGAGTCCCCCGCCGGAGGCGTCAGCTTCGAAAGAGCCGGATAAGCGCGATGGCTATCACCACGGGGATGACAACCGCCGCTACGAGTACAAGAAGAATGAAGATCCCGAACGGGGAGTAGATCACGGCCTGCTCCTGTCGACAGGCTGATCATATGCATGCCCAGGAAGCAGGGCGGCGGCGGGCCGGTGGGCGGCGAGAGCATCGGCTACGGCGGGTGCGCGGGTCGATGGACGGCCCGGGGGCGCCGCCGGCCGGGACCGGCGCCCACGCCGCACGCCCGGTCGGCGGGCAGCAGAGGGCCGGGTACGGCGGCGCGGCGCGATGCTGCGGCGGTCGGCCTTCAGCCGGATCTGGGCCAGGGCGCTAAAGGGGGCGAATCTCTCCGGCGTCCACTTCCACGACCTTCGCCATACGGGCAACATGTTCGCCTCGCGGTCGGGTGCGACGCTGCGGGAGCTGATGAACCGGATGGGGCACTCGACCACGCGGGCCGCGCTGATCTATCTGCACACCGAGAACGGGCGGGATCAGATGATCGCCGACGGCATGGGAAAGCTTGCCGAAGCCGTTCTCAAGAAAGAAGATCCACCGGCATCGGGCACGTAACGGGCACGGAAGATCGAAAGCGCTCCGGAAACGACTAAGGCCCCGGTTCGGATTCGCATCCTGACCTGGGCCTTTGTGAGTGGAGCGGGTGACGGGAATCGAACCCGCGCTGTCAGCTTGGGAATCATCCACTGGCCTTGCTGCCCTGACCTGGGAAAACGAGAGTGCAGGTCAGGGCAGGGCGAGTGACCGTGAGTCCCCGTGAGCGCCCCTGGTTCCCCGCCTGTTCTGGCACGGATCTGGCACGAAGTCTCGATGTCAAGACACCGCTGATACGGCGGTTGGGCTGGGGTAAGCGCGGACGCTTACGTAGACTCAGAGGTATGACTGCCGGGCACGCGCACGAGGAGCTCCACTATCTGGTCGATCGGCTTTCTCCGGACCAGGCGCGTCGTCTGCTGCGTCTGGTGAAGACGGATCCGGAGCTGGCTGAGACCGTGGACGAAGAGACCGATGAGCCGGTTCGGCGTCGGCGGTTGTCGATCGCGGGGATCGGGGCCTCCGGTGAAGGGGATCTGTCGGAACGGGTCGAAGATCTACTGGCGGAGCGGTTCAATCGGTCAACGTGACTTCCACGCTCCTGGACACTGGCCCCTTGATCGCTGTTGTTGATCGAGATGACAAGCACCATGCCTCATGCGTGCGTCTTCTCGAAGAGTTGGAGGGGCCGCTCCTGCTGCCTTCGACCATCTTGATCGAGGCGGGGTGGACCATCAACAGGCACATGGGGCCTCGCGTGCATGCGCGGTTTCTTGATCTGGCGATTGAGGAGTTCGAACTGGTCGATCTGGTGCCAGCCGATGTGCGACGAATGGCAGAGCTCGTCCGCACCTACCGAGACGCTCGACTCGACCCGGCTGACGTGTCCGTGGTCGCCATCGCAGAGCGCCTGAATGTTACTCAGATCGCGACGCTGGACCGACGTGACTTCACTTTGATCCGGCCTCGACATGTGTCGGCGTTCATGCTTCTACCGAAAGTACTCGGCTGACCTGGGCCTTTGTATGTGGAGCGGGTGACGGGAATCGAACCCGCGCTGTCAGCTTGGGAAGTCTCTAACACATCTGGTCGCTGAGCTGGGGAGGCGCTGACCTGCGGGGGAGTGCGTCGGCTGCCCGTGATTCCCCGTGAGTTCCCCTTGCTCCCTCTGCTGACGGGCACGCAACGGGCACGCCCTGAGAACCCCGTGCGGACGCACACACCCCGCCTCGCCAGATCTTCCCCTCTGCCTCGTCCCACCCCGGAGGGGCAACAGCTCGGGGACGGAGGATCAAGGCCGTCTTCGCGTGTACGTCAGCCGGTAACCGTTCCTCGGTCATGGGATGCCAGCGGTCACAGACGGTCTTGATCCGGAGGAGTCGAGATGTTGGGCTTGCCTGGGACGTGGCAGACGGGAAGATCCGGCTCCACCTCAACCACCTATGGCCTTCGTGGTGCAACGTTGATCATCCCGGAGCCGAAGTACCTCCGCCGGAGGCATCTTGTCCATCCCCTGAAAGTGTGGAGACTCGGTTATGCGGCGATGGTCCTTTGAGACCTCGCCTTAGTGGCTGTTCGCG
>NZ_JCADBG010000048.1:0-28053 GCF_059358815.1 Streptosporangium nanhuense | reverse complement strand
CGACCGCGACCGCTGGCGCGCCGTCATCCGCGACGTCGAGAAGGCCTTCGCCGAGGAGGGCACCGGAGCCGCCATGCAGGCGTTCGCCACCGGGTTCGACAGGACCGGCCACGAGCACGAGGAGGCGGCCACCCACGGGGAGCAGGGAGAGCCCACCCCCGAGATGGCGGAGGCGATGGCCCGGATGGAGAAGAACACCGAGTTCTTCATCGGCTACGAGGTGCCGCCGTTCGTCAGCTACCTCCCCGACGTCGACGCGCTCCGGGTCTCCTCGGCGCGCGTGGTGATGGTGGCCGGCGAGGAGTCGGAGGGGCAGCCGCCCTACCGGGCCTCCTTCGTCGTCGCCGAGCAGATCGGCGGGCGGCACGTGATGTTCCCCGGCGACCACGGGGCCTTCGGCACCCAGCACGAGGCGTTCGCCGCCAAGCTCGACGAGGTGCTGTCCAACCCCTGAGGTGACCGGCGAGGGGCTTTCCAGCCCCTGAGGTGACGCGGCCCGACGGCCGTCTCCCGGTGACCCGGGCCGGGAGACGGCCGCGACCGCCACAGGTCTTCCTCGACGGCGGCGAGGTCCGCCTACACGCGGGTGCGGGCCTCCTCGATCTGGCGCGCGATGTTCCTCGCCCCGCAGGCCTCGGCGAGGGCGCCTCCCTCCTCGGCCAGCGCGAGCGCGTCGTCGCGGCGGCCCTGCGCGGCGGCGATGTAGATCAGCCCGACCAGGTTCGCGGCGACGCCCGGCAGGAAGCCGAGCTCCCGGCGGAGCCGCACCGACTCCTCCAGCCGCTCCCGCGCCGTCTCCAGCCGCCCGGCGGCGTGCTCCGCGGTCCCCAGGTGCCGGAGCGCGTACGACATCAGCAGCTTGTCACCGGCCCGCGCCGCGAGCTCGTGCGACCGTTCGAGGAACGGGACCGCGGTGTCGTGGTCCCCGCGGACGACCTGGTGGAGCAGGCCGACCCAGAGCAACGACTCGCTCTCGCCGCGCGGGTCGCCGAGCGCCCGGTAGAGCTCCGCCGCACGCTCGAACAGCGCCAGCTCGCGCGGATCCTCGTTCCCGTCCTCGAAGAAGCGCGCGTGCATGATCCGGCCACGGGCCAGCGCGAGGCCGGCCTCGACCGCGTCCAGCTCCCGGTCGGCCACCTCCAGCACCCCGGCCTCACCGTCGAAGACCGCGCGTTCGTAGAACAACCTGGCCCTTTCGAGCCTTTCCTCAGCACTCATCCGCTCGACCCCCGTTCATCCGGATCCGCCCGCCGCGCCGAACACCGTACGCGCCGGACGAGGCGCGACACCAGCCTTCCGGCCGCCGTGAGAGCGTGGAGTTCACGCAGGATGCACCAGGTTCTCAGTACGCGTTCGCACCTGGATGTGCATGCCGTGCGTCTTATGGATGCCGGAGTGGCAGGAGCGGCTGGTGGCCACTTGGTCGATGGGGACGAGCGTGCCGTCCAGCATGACGAAGGCGTGTCCGGCGCAACCGGATGTCGGCCCGAGTGAACGTGCACTTGTGCCGGCGGTGATCAACATGATGGGGAACAGTCCTGCGGCAGCCAGAACTGGAGCGTAAAAAGGTTGATCCGATAGATGTCGCGGGGAAAGCCCGGGTCCCGATCGTTGTCGACGAGCTTCGAGCACACGCGCGTGCGCCATAGTGTCATCTCCTGACCCAGGTCAAAATCCGGGTAGTACCTCATTTCGCCCATGTAGTTACCCACCCCGCAGATCCGGCCGGATGCCATGAAAAGACTGCCGGTCCACAGCTCCTCCCATGCCGGGGCGATGGTGGCAGGGCCGTCCCATAGTTCGTAGCGCGCGTAGACCCTGGAGTCGGGTTCCGCGTACACGATGATCGCGTTCGGCCCCGTGGCTATCCGCCGGCCCAGATCGGGCTCCCTCATATCCCTGATGCCAGGCTGCATGGGGCGCAGGTCTTTGGCGGCCTCTAGGTCCGCGAAGCCGAAGAAGTCTTGTACTTCTATTCCGTCGGAATGTTCGGTGAGGATGGTCATCGCATCTCTTGTTTTTCGGGGAACCGGGCCGGTGGCCCACGCCTGTAATGCGGGCGCGGGCCACCGGCGGCTCCTGGCTTACTTGAGTCGCATGTAGAACTTGTCGGTTCTAAGAATTCGGTTGTTGGAGTACCAGGCGGTCAGTACCTTCCCATACCCCTGATTCTGAGCTTTGCTGAGCATTTGCACGGAAAAATTATGTCGTGGCTTGGCGAATGCGGAACCTTGCTCGGTTGCTGCGAATGGGAACTCGTCGCATTCTAGGTCCTTTTGTCTGGTGACAGACTCCCCGAACTCCAGTACGCAGACCGCGTGTGACAGGGCCTGACTGGCGTTGCGGTCCGGCGAGTATCTTGAGCGCGTCAGGGGGTTGCGCGGGGTACCGCCAGGAATTGCCTTGGCCTGGGTCAGGTCGGGGAAAGCGACACCGCCGCGGGCGGGATTGGTGTGCGAGCCAGGGGTCAGCGCCCGTTTGATGTGGTCGTACACCTGGTCGACCTTGACATTCTTTTCGTTCACGTCGTTCCTGGCCAGAGACTGTGCGGGGATCGCGTCCATACTTACGCAACCACCCACCAGGTTCTTGTTTGAGTCCCTGTTGTGCCACGAGATGAGCGACGATGTGTCACACCTGACGGTGAAGGACCGGTGTCCAGGTGCGCTGTGCAGGCCCTTGTAGTTACGGGCGAGCATAGGAGTGATCGTGCAGGAACCGATTTTGTCCGGGCCCTCCGCGACATCGGTTCGGAAGCGCTCGGTTATCTGCCATTCCTGCGTTGCTGCCCTCCACTGGTCGGGCGTGGCGTAGAGCGTGATCCCTGTGGTGGACACGCGATCGCAGGCGTCGTTGCCGCTGGGGTCGTCCACCTTGGTATAGAACTTATGCGGTGTATTGGCAAGGACCCCGGAACTGCTGGTGATCCAGATATGAGTGGTGACCTCGAATTCGCGGCCAGTCTGACTTGTTGTTACTCGCATCAGCCGCCTGCCGAGCACCTCCCCGATCGGCGGACCTTCGACATTGCCGATCTTGTTCCGGAAGCGGCTTACCCACGGACCTTCATTGCAGTATGCGAACCGATTCTTGGTGTATCCGACCCAAGACTTGGTTGTAGGAGCAGCCTGACACTCGGAGAAGGTGACGGGCTTGGCGATATCTTTGTCCGTGGGAAGGAACCTCTTGATCTCGTCTGCCGTCGTGTCCGCTGCGGATACAGTCGAGTTCTCGGTGGTCCGGCGTCGATCGGTCGTGGCCTCAACCGTGAACGGCTGCCACTCTGACCAGTCGCCGCCGACTCCTGCCACCGACACCCGAGCCCGCCAGCGGACCTGCCATCCGCTCTTCAGTTTCCCGGCGGGCACCTGGATCTCGGCGGCGGCTCGCGATGCCCCTTCCCGAGTGTCCGCTTTACCTGTCCAGATGACCCCCCTGCCCTGGGTCGGGCTGCTGGGGGTATGCGCAATTTCCACCGCCACTGACGCATACGGGCCGAGCGAGTCCGGCACGTTGATCAGCAGGGAGGGTTCGTCAGTGGAGACGGACGCCTGCCCCTTATCCGTATCCGCTCCGCGTATCCTTAGCTTGTCGGCGACAAGGGCCGTGGGGGCGGCTTTTCGCGCGGCCTCGGTGGCAGAACTCCACTCGTAGTTCGTGAACCACCACGTGTGCGTGTCAATCATGGTATTGCTGGCTGCGTCCCTCGCGCCGCTTACCTCTGCCCAGTAGTAGCTGTCGAGCAGGGTAGAGGGAGTGAAGGTCAGCAGCCTGCCGTCCGCGCTCATGCTTGATGTGCCGGAGACCTCCTCCTCGGTGAAGATGTCGATAAGCGAGAGCTGGGCGTTCGTTACGGGTTCGCTGAACCGTGCGGTCACGTTCGCGTCCGCTGGCACGTTGCCGGTGTCGTTGGCCGGGCTGACCTCCACCACCTCGGGCGGTGTGGTGTCAGATCCACCAGGGGGCGTCGGGGTCGGCGTCGGAGATGAGCCGGGGCTGTCGATGTAGGTCACAGTCAATCTAGGAAGGCGCTCCTCGTCTGCTCCTGACCGGGACGAGTTGAATCCCCTGTCGAAGAGCGGTGCCGTGGCCGATTCGTCGGCGCTTTGCAGGACCAAGCCGTGGTTGGCTTGCGCGGAGGTCCACGCCTGGGCGATACCGGTCACCGGCCACCTCCAGGCAGCATCGACCGGCGGATCGTCCTGGCATGGTTCGGGATCGCGGGCGGTTGCCTCGTTGACGCTCGTGCTGGCGGGCTTGCCAGCCCATGTCAGCGTGCCGGTGCTCCACGGTGCGGTGATCTGCTTGGCGATTATCCCCGAGTCGCTGTCTCCACAACCGTAGGAGTCGACGTTCCACAACTGGAGCACTGCCGCGGTGACCTGCTTTCCGGCGATGGCGGTGGTGTCGAAGCGCAGGTACGTGCGCTCGGCGATCTTGTAGTTGCTGTCGTACGTGCCCGACCACAAGGTGCCACTGGTGTCGTCGAAAGACTCTGTGCTGTCGATCCAGGCGTCGTCCTCCAGCGGCAGCGTGACGGTGTGTTCTTCGCCTGGCTCTGGAGTAGTTCCCCCGTGACTGAGAAGCTTCAGTTCGTCGGCGTACAGGGTTACCGGGGTTCCGGGATCGGCTGTCGCCGACAGCCGAAGCTGCGCCGTGACAGCGTTCGCCGGTGGGGCTTCGGTCGCGTTGATCGGGGCCCATGTGTCACCCGTCAGGGTGTGTTCCGTCATGCTCGATCCGACCAGGCTCCCTGCCGCGTTGAACCAGTCCACACCCCATTGGACGGTGACGTTCCCGCCCACGGGATAGAACCACCCGGAGGTTGCGTGCTGATAGTTCCACCGGATGGGAATACCGGGTTCGGAGCGGACCGAGACCTCGCTGCCCTCCGCCACGGTGACCTTTGCCGAGGCGGTTCCACTGGATTCATGAGCCCTGTCCGTGGACCTGTCCAGGATGCCGCCGGTAACCGTCCACGGCGCGATGTCCGTCTCGAAGTACGGATTGGCGTTGAGGACCGTATCCGGGGCAGGCGGAGTCGGCACCGGATTCGGGGTTGGAGGCGTTCCTGTGTCGCCATCGGGCTCCGGGTCGAACCCCTCGACCAGTTCCTCGTCGGTGAGTCCACTCGGGTAAGACGCGTCCATTGCGTTGAGGTCGACCGAGCTCCCCCGGGCAGCGGCAGCCTCCTGCGCGGCCTCCGGGGTGACGGTGCGGCCCGGAGCCGTCTCGCCGTCGTAGACGGATGATTCCGCCCACGCCTTCTCCTCCGCGTACGACGTAGAGGGAATGGGCTGGTCCCCTGGATAGTCGCGGAGGAAGTGGATCTCCTCCGTGACTGGCGGAGGCGTGTAGCTGATGAACAGGACGGGGCCGCGGGGTTCGCCCGGCCAGCCGTCGTAGCCGCCGTACTCGAATGAGCGGTACCAACGCCAGTTGGTGGGCACGTCCTCGCTGGCGGAGCTGAGCTGTACGCCGTAGTCGGGAGCGCCGTTCATCCAAGCTTGAACCATGGGCTCGATGGTGTGATAGAGCTCCCCTTCGCCTTCCGGGCAATTGACGCCGTAGGCGCCGCGGTTGGCGTCCTGACCATTGAAGGTGATCGACGGCTGGTTGTTCCACCTCAAGTCGGACATCGACCAGTCACTGGTGATCCGTCGTGCGACGATACCCGCGGTGTTCGTGTCGCTGCAGTTGTTGGTGTCGTAGTTCCACAGCCGCAGGTCGGCGTTGCCACCCGCGGCGGGGTCAATGGTGCCGCCCTCAAGAGGAGTGCCCTTGATGTTGAAGCGGATGTAGCCCCGCCAGGTGACGGTGCCGCTGTTGGACTTGCCGACGATGATTCGGTTCAGGGCGTTGTTGGTGGAACCGGTGGGGTAGGCGGCGTTGTTGACGAAAGTGTCGCCGTCAATGCCGGTGCCGGTCCAGGTGTCGGAGGCGGCGGCCACGGTGACCGGGTAGACAACCGCGGGATCTGCGAGAAACCCGGCGTCGGGGGTGATCACAAGGGTCTGCCCGGTGGCGTTGTGCTCGACCGCGATGGCCGCGGTGCCGGTCCGGCCGGCTTCGATGTTTTTCGACGCGGCCGCGTCTGTCATCGGTACTGCGGCGAGATCGGCGATCTTCTTGTTGCCCTTGTCGGCGAGCAGGGTAAGTCGGCCGGAGGAGTCCTTGTCGTAGCTCATGCCCGCGGGCAGGTCGACCTTGATTCGGGCCTTCATCGCGGCGGTGGGCCGCTGGCGGATCACGATCTCCTGGTAGAAGCCGGTCGGGGTGGCGGTGACGACCAAGTCGACGCCGTGGCCGTAGGCCGACGGGTAGGTGGCGGTGTTGCCGGACAGTTGTGGCTTGTGCAGCTTGCCGGTGGCCGAGATCGCCGCCTTGCCCTTGTCACTCTGGGCTTTCACCAGCGCGGTGTTTCCGCCCGCCGACAGGGTCAGCTCACCCTTGACCGCCTTGGGCTTGATGACACCGCCCTCTTCGACCAAGGTGGTGTCGATCGCCTGCCAAACGCCGTTTTTCTGGACCCGAATGGGGGTGGAGTGTAGTTCAGTGTAGAGCGTTTTGCCATCGGGATTGGCAAAGGTAGTCGAGTTCTCTGCTCGGTAGGACTCGATCTCGACCCGCTTGTTCTGCTTTTTCGCCTGTTGCCGTGCGATGCCCACCGGGTCGGGAGCCACTGTCGACGTTGCCGTAGGAGCAGTAGGAGAAGAAAAGGGTTCGGCGACGGCGGGTGCTGCCATCAAGGAGGTTGACAGTCCAAGAGCGACTATCAGGGAAGTACGGCGGTAGTTGCGGGATAGTGCGCCGGTTTTTGGTCGGTGTGTGTTCACTCCGGCCTTTCATGATCGAATTGATCAAACCGGGTGATCTTCGCATGAGGTCAACGTAAAAGTAAAGATCATTTAGGTGTGCAAAAGTTTACTAAGAGTGACTGTGGCGCGAGAAGGCTACGCGCAGTAGGGGCAGGGCACGCGATCCTCGATTCCGGCATGGTTGTTGAACGCCTTTGAAGTGGGCCGTTTTCTCAAGGAGAAGACGCGGTGACGCCGCTGTCTTACTCGTGCACTTCACGCCTGCGAAGCCTGGACCGCTGTCCCGGCCGTAGTCCGTCTCACGGGGTGCACGGGAGTGAAATCCACGAGTGCTCGCGCGGTGCATGTGTAGCCGTTCGAACACGCCGTCTCCAGGCTGTTCAGTGAACATCTCACCCTGCCTCGCGTATTTTGAGGTCCCTTATGACTCGGACACCAGCGGTGCCATCGGGTTCCTGTACTTGGCGGCTGGTGGCGCCGCTCGCGAATCTTTTCACCCTGAAGTCATGACTCGGAACAGGTGAGCCGACGGAGGGGAACATGCAGGCCGCTGCCGAACGGGTCGCTGAGCGATCTCGGTTCAAGTGGCTCCACATCGCCGCTCCCGAGTCGCGGGTGAGAAGGATAAAAGACTCTCTGTGAGAAGCGTGTGCAACCGCTGATTCTCAGCGGTTGCACACTGAGTCATCTCCAACCTGGCGGTCCTGGTCGGCGAGGCTTCACGCCTCGCGGTAGCGGATGAGAGAATGCTCCCGATAAAATAGCGGCCGACCAAGATTTAATGCTCCAACCGGGAGCTTCGCCGCCGTTTTACGGTGTCTCAATTTCACTGCTCGGCTACACGTCGATTCGTCGGCCGAGCTCATCGGCGCGGATCGCCTTACCGATGAGCAGTCGTGCGATAGCGGCAAACACGAGCGGCATGGAACGAACATGTAAGTGTCAGTCGATCCCATGGGGCAGCTGGTGTGGGTTTTCGCCGGCACGGCCGGGAGCCGTACACGACGTGACTGTCGCTTCCACGGTCGGCCTGATCGGGGCCTTGACCGGCGCCAGCGCGAAGACTTCCGTGGACAAGGGCTACGGGGGGCGGGCGGCACGATCCGCATGCCGTTCAAACGACATCGTTATCGGCCCTGATCGTCGTGTGGACAGTGGGACATCAACCGCGCCCAGCCGTGCCAGAGCCATCGGTGAACGTACAGTCGCGACTTCGAAGGGCTGGAAAGCGTTGACCAAGCCACACGGTTACCCGCATCGGCCTCTACCGGAGTTGCTCCTGGAGAAGGGCTTCGGCGATCTGCCGGGCGTCCTCGACGGCTCGGAGGTCGTCGCACGAGGTCGCGAGTGCCCTGCCGCCCTCGTAGACGACGGCGAGGTGGCGGGCCAGCCGTTCCGGATCCCGCGCGCCCGCTTCGGACGCCGTCTCGACGAGCCTGCGCAGGAAGTTCGCCTTGTGCCGCTTCACCACCTCGGCGGCCTGCGGCATCTCTCCCGCGGCCTCGACGGCCGCGTTGTGGAACGGGCAACCGCGTACGACGGACGTCTGCGGGCCGGTGCAGAAGATCGCCAGCAGGCGCTCGGCGGGGCCGAGGTCCGTGCGGTCCAGCTGCCGCTCCGGCGGCAGCGCCTCCTCCGTTTCGAAGCGGCGCAGATATTCCTCGACGAGCGCGTTCTTGCTGGGGAAGTGCTGGTAGAAGGTGCGCGTCGACACGTGGGCGGCCTTGGTGAGCCGTGCGATGCCGGTGGCGTGGATGCCCTCTTCGTAGAAGAGCCTGGCGGCGGTTCTGAGGATCCGCTCGCGTGCTCCCCGGCCTCCGGAGGTCTCGGCGTCTGGTGATGTGATCACACCTAAGTATAGCGATCGTTTTACTTTGCTCCTCGCGTGCACTACGGTCGGTAAGTAAATCGATCGTTTTACATCGTGTCGTCGACGGACACGCGCTCGCCGTGTGATCTTCCGTCCCGGCCGTTCCAGACACAGGGGGTTCACTCGTGCGATATCTGACCTTCGGCCGCAACAACGGCCTGCGGGTGTCGGAGTACGCGCTCGGTACCGGCACCTTCGGCACCCGATGGGGCTCGGGCAGTGACACGGCCGACATCGCCAGGATCGTCGACCGGTTCGACGAGGCGGGCGGCACCTTCATCGACACCGCCGACGCCTACCAGTTCGGAGAGTCCGAAGAACACCTCGGAGAGCTGCTCGCCGGGCGGCGCGATCGCTTCACGCTCGCCACCAAGTTCTCCAACGGTCTCGACCTGGCAGCCGGGGTGATGGGGACGGGCAACAGCCGCAAGAGCATGGTCCAGGCGGTCGAGGGGAGCCTGAGGCGGCTGCGGACCGACCGGATCGACCTGCTGTGGGTCCACTTCCCCGACTCGGTCACCCCCGTCGAGGAGATCGTGCGCGGCCTGGACGACCTGACCCGCGCGGGCAAGATCCTCTACGGGGGCCTCTCCAACTTCCCCGCCTGGCGCACCTCCCGCGCCGTCACCCTCTCCGAGCTCCGCGGCTACGCGCCGATCGCGGCCGTGCAGTTCGAGTACAGCCTCGTGGAGCGCACGGCCGACCGGGAGATCCTGCCCATGGCCGAGGCGCTCGGCCTGGGGGCCGCCCTGTGGTCACCGCTCGCCGGTGGGCTGCTCACCGGCAAGTACCGGACCGGCGAAGCGGGCCGGCTCACCGACTGGCAGCGGCTCGTCCACACCGAGGACAGCGCGCGCAAGACCCGGGTGGTCGACGAGCTCCAGGCGATCGCGGGTGAGCTGGGCGTCCCGTCGGCCCAGGTGGCGACGGCATGGCTCCGCGAACTCGCCGCGCGTGCCACCGTCGGGTACGTGCCGATCATCGGCCCCCGCACTCCCGCGCAGCTGGAGGACTACCTCGGCGCGCTGGACGTGAGCCTCGACGCCGAGCAGTTCCGCCGCCTCGACGAGGCCGGTCGTCCGGAGCTCGGCCAGCCGCACGAATCGGCCGCCGCGCAGACCCAGTACCTCCTCGGCGGCCCGGACGTCGACTTCCGCCGCCCGACGGTTCCCGTGGCTTGACCCACGACGCGGTCCGCGTGAGATCACGACCGCACCGGTCCCGCGACGGAACCGCCCACGACCGCCGAACGGTGTGACCGCACTCGCTCGACGAACTGGTCACACCTCAAGGAGCCGCACGAGAACGTCCTCCAGCCCGGTGCGCGGTGGCCGCGTCGGCGGGAGGATCGATCACTCGCCTGCCCGTCCGTCGGTGGGCATGAGACGGCTGACGAATCCGGCCCGCAGCAGACGGTCGTAAGCGGTCCGCACGTGACCGGGGACGTCCTGCTCGACGGCGAAACCGAGCCCGGGGTATTCGATGACGCGCTGGAGGTCGCCGACGAGCATGTCGACGACCAGACGCTCGTCGCCGATGGATTTCACGTAGTCGTCCAAAGCAAGAGGCTCGGAGGCGCACACCACATCCACCTCGGGCCAGACCCTGCGGCAGGTCGCGAAGGCGCGGCGTTCCATGTACGGCTTTGAGATCAACAGGACGGAGTCGACTCCCAAGGGCGTCAGCAGCTCGCGGGAAAAGGCGATGTTGTCGCCGGTATTGCGGGCGCGGGGCTCCACGATGATGACCTCTTCGGGGACGCCGAGCCCGATCGCGTGTTCCCGGTAGTGCACGGCCTCTCCCCGGGGAAACCTCGCGGCGGTGGTGGGGCTGGTGGCGCCGCTGAAGACCAGGGTGGAAAACAGGCCGGCGTGATAGAGGCGAGCGGCGAAAGAGGCCACCCCCAGGTCGTGGCTGCCGAGCCCGATCGCGGCCGAGCAGGGCCGAACCTCGTGGTGCATCCGGTGGTAGTCCCATATCGCTTCGGCGTCGGCCCACTGCTCGTCGCTGACGGCGGCTCGCTCGTCGGTCACGGGTCCTCCTTCAACGGTGGTGGTTCTCAAGGATTGTCCTGATGCTGCCGAGCTGGTGCGCGAGACCATAGCGGGTCGCGGTCCGCGCCGTTTGGTCCAGGAGTGCGAGTCCTTGATCGCTCGTGGCGCGGTCGCCGAGCAGGATGTGCGCGTGAGCCGTCCGCAGCCGTACGCGTTGCAAGGGCGCCTCGCCGACGCCGTTGGTCAGGGCGACGTCCATGTAGCGAAGAGCCTGGTCCAGTTCGCCTGCCCCGCGATGGGCGAGAGCGAGCTTCTGGTGAGCCACCGACCAGTCCTCGACCTCGTCGAGATCGTCGAACTGGTGAATGGCGCTGTCCATCATCCGTACGGCGCGGTCGTGATCGCCCGCCTTGCTCAACGCCGTACCGATCCAGAGCCGGGACCGTGCGCGATCGCGCGGGCTCAATCGCTCATCCGCCGCCAGAGCCTCATAGCCTTGCGCGGCGGTACGTAGATCTCCGGACATCTCGGCGATCACCATGAGAGACAGCTCGACCTGTGCCACCCGGCGGGGAATCTCCAGCTCGGAAAAGATGGACATCGCCTGGCGGTAGGAACGCCGTGCGGAAAGTGGGCCGGTCAACGATCCCTGATCTCGCCGGGCGTCTCCCAGAAGCACCAGCGAGCGTGCGTGAAGGTACAGACCCCGGGCGTCCAGGTCGTCGGCCGGAAACCTCGCAAGCCAGCGGTTGAGGAGAGTGTCCGCCAGTTGGTAGTCCTGATGACTCAGCGAGATCGCGGACCGCTCCAGGTCGTCGGTCCAGCTCTCGTAGTCCCAGTCAACGGGCCAGGCGTCACGGACCGGCACGAGGATCCCGGCGTCGGAAAGCAGCCGCTGGAAACGCACCCGCTCGGCCGCGGTCAATTGAGTCAGCACCGTGTCGAGCACGGCCTGGGTGTCCGGGCGAGGCCGGATGCTCACGCCGTGAGCCTCCCACTTGGACACCGTCCGCACGGCCACGCCCAGGTGATCGGCGAAGGCCCGCACGCTCAACCGCTTGGCCGTTCGAAGTGCGCGAGCCTCCCTGCCTGTCCATTCACGCACTGTGAACACGGCTTCACTCCTTTCTTCGGCCTATCGAAACACACCCGCCTCTTCTGGTTCCTCGTAAGTGCAACGGAAGTGCCACACACGGTCGTTTCGCCCTCGCGCCTCTGCCGGGCATGCTCGATCGCAGGTGAGAGCCCTTCATCCCGGCTCTCACACCTCCCTGCGGACGAGGTGATGGAAGTGATCGTGGCGGCCACCGGCTCAGCGGGCGACGACTCGTCGAAGAACACCGAGAGGTACGGCTCGGTCCCGCAGTCACTCGGCGTTGGATTCCGGCCCACCGGTGCCGGCCTTTCCGACGGCTGGCATGTCATGGTGCGCGTACTGCCTCCCGGCTCCGCCTCGCGACGAGCCAGAATCCTGCTCAACGAGGTGTTGTCGAGGGCGGGGGTCGACGCCGAGGCTCTGGGTGACGCCGAGAGCGCCGTGGCCGAGCTGGCGGCCAACGCAGAGGAGCACGCCCGCGGGCCCTTTGAGCTGCGCGTCGTTTTGTGGACGGCAGCCCGGCCTGGTGTGAGGTCGTCGACGGCGACCGAGACCTCGGTGACATTCCCGCGATCCTCGATCGGCTCCGTTCCCGCGGTGACAAGCCTGGCCTTGATCTGTGGGAGGAGCACGGCCGGGGACTGCTACTCGTGCATCTGCTGTCCGGGGGCCGCTGCCAGGCGTATCCGACCCGGATGTGCGCGACCGGAGCGCCCGGAAAGGCCGTCGCCTTCGCTCTGCCCTTCAGGACCAGTCCGCCGTCGAGCGCCCCCGTGCCGATGGGCGGACCGTCCCGGAAGGCCGGTGCCCACCTTCCCACGCATCCCTGGGCACCGGCCTTCCCCGATCATCGATCATCCACCTGACCTCAGGCCCGTTGAGACGATCGGGAGGCACGCCACCGTCTGATTCCCCTTTCCGGGGGAAGGTCGGCGGCGGCTCGAAGAGACCGCCCAAGGGGCCGCGTGAGCTGCCCAGGTGGGAACCCTCTCAGCCTGGCGCGCGGGGCAGATCCTTCAGGTGAAGCGGCGCAATGCGAAGCGGGGGTGGGGGTCGGTGTGGCCGAGGGCGAGGTCGGCGGTCATCCGGCCGATCAGGGGGGCGAACTTGGCGCCGTGGCCCGAGCAGGGGGAGGCGATGACGAAGGGGCCGACGCGGTCGAGGACGAAGTCCTCGTCAGGGGTGATGGTGTAGAGGCAGCTCGCCTCGGCCACCGGGGCGGGGTCGAGGCCGGGCAGCAACCTCCGGACGTGGTCGGTCACCACGGCGCGGGAGGCCGGGTCGACGACGCCGTCCCTGGTGGTGGCGGTGACGGGCTTGCCGAAGTCGTGCTGGGCGACCTTGACCGCGGGCGGGGAGCCGCCGTCGCCGCCCGAGGGGAGCCCGTAGATCTGCGGGCCGTCCGTGTGGACGAAGATGGGCCAGCGGGCCTCCGGGTCGCGCGAGCGGAAGTGGAAGACCTGCTGCTGGGTCACCCGCAGCGGGGGCAACCCCACCGGCACGCCGAGTAGCCCGGCGAGTTCCGGCAGCCAGGGGCCCGCGGCGACGACGACGGTGGCGGCGGTCACCTCCGGGCCCTCGGTGCGCAGCCGGACGCGTCCGCCGGGCAGCGGCTCCGCGCCGGTGACCCGTACGCCGGTGATCACCTGGGCGCCCAGCTCGGCCGCCCTGTTCGTCGCGGCGGCCACCGTCGCGTCGGCGTCGGCCGTGCCCGCCTCCGGGTGGTGCAGCACCGGTCCCTCGAAGCGCATGAACGGCCACCGCTCGGCCGCGGCGCCCGGCGAGAGCAGCTCGTGCGGCACGCCCGCCTCCGCCAGCAGGCGGGCGAGCCCCTCGGGGTCGCGTTCCGCGCCGTGGTCGACGCCGCCGGTGACGCGGAGCAGCGACGTCCCGGTGTCGTGCTCCAGCTCGCGCCAGAGCTCCCCGGACAGGCCGGTGAGGCGCACGTACTCCGGGTCGGCGTAGGCCCGGCGGTAGATCCGTGACGTGCCGTGCGAGCTGCCGCGCCGGTGGCCGACGTCGTACGCCTCGATGAGGGTGACGGCGTGACCTCGGCGGGCGAGTTCCCACGCCGTGGCCGAGCCCATCAGCCCCGCGCCGATCACCGCGATCTCCGTCTCGATCCGGTCGGGGGTGCTCATCGGCGGCTGTCCCTTCGGGCGCTGCCGTCGTCCTCGACGGCGGGGTTCTCCACGGGGGCGATCCTAGGCGACCACGTGAGAACGGCTCCGGCCGGACCCTTCCGGGCCCGGCCGGAGCCGGTCTTTCCTTCGGGACGCCGATCAGGGGACGCTGATCGGGCGCCGGCGATCACGGGGGACGGTGATCACCGGCGTGGGGTGAGGGGGGCCTGGGCGGGACAGAGACGATCACGGGGACGGTGATCGTCAAGGGGAAGGTGCCTTGGGGGAAGGCGTCTCGGGGGAAGGGAGTCTCAGGGGGAAGGGAGGAGCGGGGAAGGTGTCGCGGGAGGTGGTGGTCAGCTGACGTTGGCGCAGATCGCGTAGACGCTGATGCCCACGTCGTTGTAGCCGGGCTGGCGGCCGAGCCCGATCCAGCCGCCGCCGTCGTCGGCGGGGAAGGAGCCCACCAGCACGGCCTGGTTGCCCTGCGCCTCGGCGCCGCCGCCGACGGCCTTCTTCCCGGCGGGGCAGCGGACCACGCGGCGCTGGAAGTTGGGTACGTTGGCGTTCGGCAGCTTGACGAGCTGGTAGCCGGTGAAGTCGGCGGTCGCGGGGGCGGCGGGAACGGCGGGCACGGAGGCCGTGGCGGGAGCGGCGACGGTCATCGCGGTCAGACCCGCGACACCGGCGGCGGCGATGCTCAGCGCGACGGTCGTGAGCTTCCTGCTTCGCATGTTGTCTCCTGGGGCAGGGGGTGCCTGAGTGGTCACGGAAAGTAAATTGCTCGTCACGCTCCGTGTCCAGCATTGATTTTGTCACTGCCCCGCCAGTTGCGCCCGCCTCGGTGATCGGGCATGTGCGGCCCTGGAGGAGTGTGCGCCCCGAAGGTGTGCCGCCGGCTCGCGGCCCGTCTCGGCGGCGTCCGGGAACGGCGGGAGCGGGCACCGCCAAGAGATCGACCGGCCATCGGCGTCGATCAACGAAGAGAGCGCTCTCAGATCAGGGTAGGGCTTTTTCTTGATCGTTTGCCGGGAGGCCGCTGCGGGGTGCGTGTGTCCGAGGCGGTAACACTGCATGGTGGAACGCCCTGTTTTCTGCGCTTACGCCCTCCTGCCTGCATGTCTGTGCTTTACCTATTCGTTACCAACGTGAAACATTGACTGCCGTGACGCAGCCCGTTACTTTTCGGTGAGAGAGCGCTCTCTCGTATCGGTCAGCTTCAGAGCCCGATTCCTCTCCCCGGAGGCACCCCCCAATGGATCCCTCGATCCGGACCACGGGTCCGGACAGCGCGCACCCCCGTGAAGGACGACTCGCTAGGTCAGCGGCTCGCGTCAAGACTCGCCGTCGCAGCCTCGCCGCCGGTGTGGTCGTCGCGCTGGTGGCCGGACTGCTCGGCCTCGGCGCCGCCCGCTCGGCCGAGGCCGCCACGGTCGGCGCCGGCAGCTACGCCGACACCCTCCCGGCCGGCCGCTCGCTGCCGGCCGGCTGCGGCTCCATCTCCACCAACCCCCGCCAGTGGGTGACGTCCAACGCCCCCGCCGGGGCCGTGCCCACCAACGACTGGTGGTCGTCGCTCCTCTACAAGAAGACCGACTGCGCCTACAGCGAGCCGCTCCACGCGCACCCGATCTCGTACGACACCTTCGGCAACGGTCTCGGCTTCTCCTACAACACCACCCCCGCCATCAGCGGCACCGCGACGGGCGTCGGCGAGTACCACTACCCGTACGTCGAGAACATCCGCGTCGGCGTCGCGGGGCTGAGCTCGCCGGACGTCAAGGTCGACGGCTGGAGCGACTGGACCGTCACCCCGTACTGGAGCGGCGCGGGCCGGACCATGAAGGCCACCATCGGCCACGGCCTGCCGTTCGCGTACTTCCAGGTCACCGGCGGCGACGCGCAGATCACCACCGCGGGCACCCCCACGGTGTGGTCCAACAGCGGCGCCACCATCGGCTTCACCGCCGGTGGCCGTGACTACGTCGCCTACGCCCCGACCGGCGCGACCTGGTCGGTGAGCGGCACGACGATCAGCTCCGCTCTGGCGGGCAGGGGCTTCTTCTCCGTGGCGGCGCTCCCCGCGGGCGGCGACCGCGCGGCCCTGGCGAGCACCTACGGCCAGTACGCGCACGCGCACGTCACCGGCACCCGGGTCTCCTACGCCTACAACCAGGGCGCGAGCTCGCTCACCACGACGTACGCCTTCACCACCACGGCCAGGCAGGGCAGCCAGACCGGCACGGTCATCGCGCTCTACCCGCACCAGTGGAACTACCTGACCGGCTCGACGCCGCTGTCGCAGACGTACGTGTCGGCGCGCGGCCAGATGAAGATCGTCACCGGGACGCAGTTCCAGACGTCGATGAAGTACACCGGCGTGCTGCCCGAGATCCCCGCGGTGGCCGACAGCTCGGGCGCGGACCTCACCACGGTCACCAACCAGCTGAACGCCGAGCTCGGCAACCCGATGGACATCCGGGGCGACGACACCTACTGGACCGGCAAGGGCCTGGGCCGGGCCGCCCGCATCGCGGAGATCGCCGACCAGCTCAACCTGACGTCGGTGCGCACCGCCGCGCTGAACGCGATCCGCACCCGCCTCAACGACTGGTTCACCGCCTCGTCGGGCAAGACCAGCCGGGTCTTCTACTACAACCCGAGCTGGGGAACCCTGCTCGGCTACCCGGCCTCCTACGGCTCCGACCTGGAGCTCAACGACCACCACTTCCACTACGGCTACTACATCGCCGCCGCCGCGACCCTCGCCAAGTTCGACCCCAACTGGGCGAGGACCAGCCAGTACGGCGGCATGGTGGACCTGCTGATCCGCGACGCCAACAACTACGACCGGGGCGACACCCGCTTCCCGTACCTGCGTGACTTCGACATCTACGCGGGCCACGACTGGGCGGCCGGGCACGGCTCGTTCGGCTCGGGCAACAACCAGGAGTCGTCGTCGGAGGGCATGAACTTCGCCAACGCCCTCATCCAGTGGGGACAGGCCACCGGCAACACCGCCGTCCGCGACGCGGGCATCTTCATCTACACGACCCAGAACGCGGCGATCCAGGAGTACTGGTTCGACGTGCGGAACCAGAACTTCCCCTCCGCCTTCGGCCACAGCACGGTCGGCATGGTCTGGGGCAGCGGCGGCGCGTACGCCACCTGGTTCAGCGGCGAGCCGGAGATGATCCAGGGCATCAACATGCTCCCGGTCACCGGCGGGCACTTCTACCTGGGCGACAACCCCGCGTACGTGAACACCAACTACGCCGAGCTGGTACGCAACAACGGCGGGCCGCCCACGGTGTGGCGGGACATCCTCTGGCAGTTCCAGGCGCTGGGCAACGGTGACGCGGCCCTGTCGAACCTGCGCGCCGCGGGCTCCTACACGCCGGAGGAGGGGGAGAGCAGGGCGCACACCTTCCACTGGATCCGCAACCTGGCCGCCCTCGGCACGGTGGACAACTCCGTCACCGCCAACCACCCGCTCGCCAAGGTGTTCAGCAAGAACGGGGCACGCACCTACGTCGCCTCCAACATCACCGGCAGCGCGCTCACGGTGACCTTCTCCAACGGGACCGTGCTCAACGTCCCGGCGGGCAAGACGGTCACCTCCGGCGCCTTCACCTGGAGCGGCGGCAACGCGGGCGGCGGCACCACGAACCCCGACCCGACGCCCACCCCGACGCCCACTCCGACCCCGACGCCCACGCCGACCCCCACCCCGACTCCGGGTGTCTTCGCCGCGACGCGCTACCTGCAGAGCGGCGGCGGCCTGCCGGGCACGGCGGGTTCGGCGGGGAGCCTCGCGGTGGCCGCCGCGAACGGCAACCACGACGGTGTGCCGACCAACGCCCGGGTCTTCACGGCGACCGGTCTCACCGCCGCCCACAACGGAGGCGCCACCGCGTTCGACCTCTTCGTGGACGCGGGCACCTCGGTCGCCAACGGCACCCAGGTCAGGGTCTCCTACGACCTGACCGGCAACGGGAGCTGGGACAGGGTGGAGACCTACGCCTACTTCGCCACCGACCCGGTGACGGGCTGGGAGCACTACACGCAGGGAGCCGGCCCGCAGTCGTCCTCCGGGGCGCTCGGCAACCTGTCGAACGGCCAGGTGAGGGTCGAGGTCTGGAACGCCATCGGCAACGGCGCCGTCAACCTCGGCGTCGGCAACCAGTCGGTCGTGAGATTGCCTTTCGGCTGACCTCCCTCAGCTGATCGGTGACGGGACGGCCGGGAGCGTGAGCCCCCGGCCGTTCTCGCCGTCCCCGGGGGGCGGCAGGCCGATCGGGTTGGCGGGCGGCATGACGCCGGACTCCAGGACGGCCATGGTCAGCGGGTGCAGCAGCAGGGCGAGCTCGGAGGTGCGCCCGTCGCCCAGGGCCCGCCAGGGCGCGGCGGCGGCCTCGTCGGTCAGCCGCTCGATCCGCTCGCGCTCCCGCGCGCCCTCGGCGGTCAGGGCGCCGGAGCCGTCGACCCAGCCGCGCTCGCGCAGCGCGGCGGCACCGGCCTCCCACTCCTCGTCGTCCCAGCGCCGTGCCAGGCGCAGCTGCTCCAGGTCTGTCTCGCCCGCCGCGACCTTGAGCAGATGGGACTGGACGGGAGAGACGCCGTGGGCGACGAGGGCGGCCACGTGCCCGTCGCCGCGGTGCTCGCGCAGCGTGGTCGCGGCCTGCCAGAGCAGCAGGTGCGGCTCGTCGGGCGCGGGCAGCGCCTGGTTGGCCGCGCCGAGCACCCGGCCGGCGGTGTCGGCGAGCCCGGCGGCCTCCCAGGCGAGGTCCGCCGCCGCGCGCAGGTCGTCGGAGCCGGTCACCTTGTCGGTGAGCAGGTTGCGCAGCGCCGCTCCCGCGCCGTCGAGCCGGGCGCGCAGCACGTCGCCGGGGGTCGCGAACGTCCACGCGTCGGGCAGCGCCCTGGCGACCCTGGCCGGGGGGAAGCCGTGGAAGGCCGCCGTGACGACGCCGGGGCCGACCGGCCCGAGCGGGGCCGCCCTGCCCGCGAAGTAACCCATCCAGAAGCCGCGCATGCCGACCGCGTCGGCCGCCGCCCGGGCCTCGGGGGCGAAGTAGGTGACGGCGTGCAGGGGCTCCAGCAGCTGCCACATGACACGCGGAACGTTCGCTTCGGGTTCCGGCACGGTCTCACACCCTGTCTCGTGGATCCTGGCGGATCGGCTGTGCGTTGCTCATACGGTACTCGGCGGAACGACCGGACGATCTCTGGACGAGAGAGCTGTCATCTGGTCGGAACCCTGACCTGATCTGGGAAGACGAAGTCATCTCACCCGTCAGGTTGGGTCTTCTCAAGGGGGGACGGGCGGGTTATCAAGAGCTCAGGACGAACTGTGATCCCAGACATTTCCCCTCACTGGTGACACGGTCGCGTCCGATCGCCACACCCCCCGAGCCGATGGAGTACGGCATGCGGCAGTTACGAAGAGTCATGGTTCAGATCCTGTGTGTCATCGCGATGCTCGCCGCGAGCGTCACCGCGACGGCCACGGGCGCGCAGGCCTCCGTCCCCAACCGGTGGGGGTTCGCCGTGGTCAACGTGACCTCCGGCATCCCCGACATCAACCACCAGGCCGGCAGCTGGGGGGTGGGGTTCAACGTCAGCGTCACACCGGGAGGGGTGGGGCAGACGTTCGTGCGATTCCCGCAGATCGCGATCACCGGTGGCGTGGTCCACGTCACGGCGATCTCCGACACCGCCTACTGGTGCCAGGCGCAGAACTGGGGGCCCTCGGGCACCGACGTGGTGGTGGCGGTGCAGTGCTACCGGTACGGAGGGGCTCCGGTCTTCACGCCGTACAGCATCGTCTTCGAGCAGAGCAGCGGCATCCTGCCCGCGCCGCAGGCGTTCGGCTACGTGCACTACAACGGCGGCGGCATCACCTCCCAGTTCAACTCGGCCGGGGGCGTGAACACCGTCGGCGGGGGCGGGGGCGTCTGGACGGTCACCCTGCCCGGCCTGGGGTCCTCTGGCCTGGCGGGGAACATCCAGGTCACCGCGGTCAACCCCAGTCAGCCCGCCCGCTGCAAGGTCGGCGCCTGGGCTCCCGGCGTGGGCGCGCAGGCGGTCCAGGTGCGCTGCCACAACGCGACGAACGTGCCGCTCAACACCGGATGGACGCTGACCTACCACCGTGAGCGCGCCATCACCGGCGCGGCGATCCCGCCGAAGAACTTCGCCTACACCTTCGACCACACCCCGGCCAACCCCGGCCCGTACGCGCCGGCGCCCGCGCCCGTGAACTACAACTCCCAGGCCAGCGTGAACACGGTCCAGAACGCGGGCCTCGGCCTGCGCCTGGTGCTCTTCCCGAGGGTCGGGGTCCTGCAGGACCAGGTCCAGGCCACCGCGTACGGTCCCGGCCCCGAGTTCTGCAACCTGCAGACCCTCTGGAACACCAGCGGTAGCAACGCGATCGTCCGCAACGTCGCCTGCTACAGCGCCGCCACCCGCGTGGCCCAGCCCTCGCTGGTCACCTACACCTCGGCCTTCTGACGGCACTTCGGTCCTTTGGAAGGTCCGGCGCGGTACCGCCCGATGTCCCCCGGGCGGTACCGCGCCCCTCGTCCGAATGGACGCCCCTTCCCCGGGTAGCCGGAGACGATGGCGACTTATGGCTTTCATTCCTCACACGAGCAGATCCATCCGGCAGAGCTGCTGAAGGCGGTCACACGGGCCGAGCAGGCGGGCTTCGGGGCGGCGATGTCGTCGGACCACTTCTCCCCGTGGAGCGAGCGTCAGGGGCAGTCGGGGTTCGCCTGGTCCTGGCTGGGCGCGGCGCTCCAGGCCACGAACCTGCCGTTCGGCGTGGTCAACGCCCCCGGCCAGCGCTACCATCCCGCGATCATCGCCCAGGCGATCGGCACCCTCGGCGCGATGTACCCCGGCCGCTTCTGGGCCGCCCTCGGCTCGGGCGAGGCGAGCAACGAGCACATCACCGGCGACCGCTGGCCGCGCAAGGAACTGCGAATGCGGCGGCTGCGCGAGTGCGTCGACGTCATCCGGGCGATGCTGGCGGGGGAGGAGGTCAGCCACGACGGCCTGGTCACCGTCGACCGCGCCCGGCTGTGGACCCGTCCCGAGACCCCGCCGAAGCTGGTCGGCGCGGCGGTGAGCGCCGAGACGGCCCGCTGGTGCGCGGAGTGGGCCGACGGCATGATCACCGTGGGAGGGGACGTCGACCGGCTGCGCGGGGTCATCGGCGCCTACCGGGACGCCGGGGGCAGGGGCAAGGTGGCGCTCCAGGTCCACCTCAGCTGGGCCGAGAGCGACGACGAGGCGATGGCCATCGCCCACGACCAGTGGCGAAGCAACGTCTTCTCGGCGCCGGTCAGCTGGGACCTGGAGACCGCCGAGCTCTTCGACGTGGTCTCCGCGGACGTCTCGCCGGAGAAGGTGGCCGAGGGCGTCAACGTCTCCTCCGACCTGGGCTGGCACGCCGCCAGGATCAACGAGTACGCGGAGCTGGGGTTCGAGGAGATCTACCTGCACCACGTGGGCCAGGAACAGGCCGCCTACATCGACGCCTTCGGTGCGAAGGTGCTTCCCCAGCTGAGCTGACCCCGTTCCGGCGTCGCCTCGACGTCCTGTCGACGTCGCGGTGGCGCCGGCGCGCGGCCGGAGGGGGCGGGTTCTCGCCCGGGGGTCTTGCCCGGGGACGGGCGACGGGGGCGGGGCCCGGCCGGTGAGCGGCGCGTTCGGCCGGCCGGTGACCAGTGGCTTCGGCCGGGCGGTGGCCACCGTGTTCGGATGCCAAACGTCGTGACATGCCACCAAAGATCATCGCTTAAACCCGATCTTCCTCACTTTGCACGACATGTGATGGAAACAATTAGGGAGGAATCAATTCACAGATGTGGGTGAATGTTCTACATTTGTCATGGGAGCGCTCCCATCAGAAGGAGGCGCAGTGTCTCTCCAGCCCGACTCATCCGTGGCGTACTTCGACGTCGCCCCCGAGTACGAAGGCGAGTGCCTGCTGCCCGCCGTTCCCACGAGCGTGCGCGACGCCCGCTCGCTGGTCCGCCGGGAGCTCTCCCTGTGGGGCGCGGACGATCTCATAGACGACTGCATGCTGATCGTCAGCGAGCTGGTCACCAACGCCGTCAGGTACGGCGGGGCCGCGTGCGCGCTGCGGATCCAGGGCGGCGGGAGCTTCGTCCGCGGCCAGCTCTTCGACCCGGGGGAGGGGGCGCCCCGCGTGTGCGCCCGCGACATGGAGGCCACCGGCGGCCGGGGCCTGCAGATCGTCGACTCCCTCGCCGACGACTGGGGTGTCGCCCATCCCCCCTCCGGGGGAAAGATCGTCTGGTTCGTCCTCGGTCTCCCCGTCCCGGCCCGCCCCCATACCGCCGTCGCCCCTGTCCTGCAGTTCAAATAGGCGCGTTCCCCGAGGCGCCCGGCAGGTCCGGCGCTTCCCGGTCCCTCCCAGGGTTTTCCGCTCCTTCCCGGGGCTTCCCGGCACCCGGTGCCGTGGTGAGCCCGTGGTCACTCTCACCGGGGGCGGGTGTGCCGCCGCGTCGTCCTGCCCCGTAATGTGCGGGACGGCCAGCCACCCAGGGAGAGAAACGCATCACCCATGACGTATGACCACACCCGCCGCGCCTGCTACACCGGATATGTCACCCAGGCCATCGTCAACAACCTGGCCCCCCTGCTGTTCATCGTGTTCCAGAACCGCTACCAGCTGCCCCTGGAGATGCTCGGGCGCCTGGTGCTGCTCAACTTCGCCACCCAGCTGGTCACCGACATCGTGGCCGTGAGGTTCGTGGACCGGACCGGTTACCGCGTCCCGCTGGTGCTGGCCCACATCCTGTCGGCGCTGGGGCTGGTGCTGCTGGCGGTGGCCCCGGCGGTGTCGCCCTCCCCGTACCTGGGACTGTGCGTCGCGATCGTCGTCTACGCCGTCGGCGGTGGCCTGCTGGAGGTGCTCGTCAGCCCCGTCGTGGACGCGCTGCCCAGCCCGCAGGAGGGCAAGGCCGCGGCGATGAGCCTGCTGCACTCCTTCTACTGCTGGGGACAGGTCGCGGTGGTGGCGGGCAGCACGCTGCTGCTGGCCTGGATCGGCCAGGACGCCTGGCAGGTCCTGCCCGTGGCCTGGGCGCTCGTCCCGCTGGTCAACATGGTGGCGTTCCTGAGGGTTCCGCTGCCCGCGACCGTGCCCGACGAGCACCGTACCTCCCTGCGGGCGCTCTTCGGCGCTCCCGCCTTCGCCGCCGCCGTCGTGCTGATGCTCTGCGCGGGCGCGGCCGAGCTGACCATGTCGCAGTGGTCCTCCCTCTTCGCCGAGGAGGGGCTGGGCGTCTCCAAGGTGTGGGGCGACCTGGCGGGGCCCTGCCTGTTCGCGGTCCTGATGGGGATCGGCCGCATCGTCTACGGCCTGTGGGGCGAGAGGATTCCGCTGGTACCCGCGATGGCCTTCTGCGGCGCGCTGGCGACCGTCTGCTACCTCGTCGTCTGCCTGTCCTCCGACCCGGTGGTCAGCCTCGTCGGCTGCGCGGTGTGCGGGCTGGCCGTCAGCCTCCTGTGGCCGGGGACCTTCAGCCTCGCCGCGGCCCGCTTCCCCCTCGGCGGCGCGGCCATGTTCGGGGTGCTGGCCGTCTTCGGCGACGCCGGGGGCGCGGCCGGTCCCTGGATCGCCGGGGCCGCCGCGGACGCCTCCGCAGCCGCCGGAGGGTTCCTGACCACCCTGTCGGCCGCGCTCCCCGACGACGGCGGCTCCGGTCTGCGCACCGGCCTCCTCGTCGCCACCGTCTTCCCGCTCGCCGTCGTCGCCCTCACCTTCGCGTACGGCATCCGGGGGCACGGCGCGGCGAACGCGACGGGCGCGGTGGGGACGGTGGGTACGGCGACGGGCGGGACGCCCGGTGACGCGGCGGGCGAGGTGGAGCGTCCGATCGGCGGATGAGCCGGACGGGACATCGGGGCATGACATCCCCTTTTCATGGGCACCTCGTATCCCAGCGGCACCGCACACCTGAGGAGCGTTCCACCATGATCCCGGCACCCATGGACTCTCCGGCGCGTGCCGGGTCCGTTGAGGGCGCGACCGGGACGGCGAGGTCCGGGGCGCTGGAGCGTGCGATCGAGGCGATACCGCTGGTGGACCACCATGTCCACGGCGCCCTCGGCGGCGACCTGTCGCGGGGGCGGTTCGAGGAGCTGATCACCGAGTCCGACCGGCCGGTGCCCGCCTGGATGACCCAGTTCGACTCGCAGCTCGGTTTCGCCGTGCTGCGGCACTGCGCGCCCGTCCTCGGGCTCGACCCGCACCCCGACCCGGAGACCTACCTCGCCCGCCGCGCCGAGCTCGGGGCCGTGGAGGTGAACCGGCGCCTGCTGGCTGCCGCCGGGGTCGATCACTTCCTCCTGGAGACCGGCTACGGGGGCACCGGCCACGGGGGCGAGGAGATCCTCGGTCCGGCGCCGATGGCGGCCCTCACGGGGCGGCCCGTCGAGGAGGTCGTCCGGCTGGAGCCGGTCGCCGAGGGGGTCGCCGCCGAGGGGACCGGCGCCGCCGGGTTCGCCGCCCGCTTCGAGGCGGCCCTGTGGGAGCGCAGCCGTGCGGCGCGCGGCCTGAAGAGCGTCGCCGCCTACCGGTACGGGCTCGACCTCGACCCCGCCCCGCCCACCCCCGCCGAGGTGGTGGCGGCGGCCGGACGCTGGCTGCGCGAGTCCGAACGGACCGGGACGATCCGCCTCGACGACCCGGTGCTGCTGCGTCACCTCATCTGGGCGGGCATCGAGCGCGGGCTGCCGCTCCAGTTCCACGTCGGGTACGGCGACCCCGACCTCGACCTGCGCCGGTCCGACCCCCTGCTGTTGCGCGGTCTCATCGAGCTCGCCGAGCCCAGGGGCGTCCCGCTGCTCCTGCTGCACTGCTACCCCTACCACCGCAACGCCGGTTACCTCGCCCAGGCCTACCCGCACGTCCATTTCGACGTCGGGCTGGGGGTGAACCACACCGGGGCGCGCAGCGCGGCCGTCGTGGCCGAGAGCCTGGAGCTGGCGCCGTTCGCCAAGATCCTCTTCTCCTCGGACGCCTGGGGCCCGGCGGAGCTCCACCACCTGGGAGCCCTGCTCTGGCGCCGGGCGATGACCCGCGTCCTCGGGGGGTTCGTCGCGGACGGCGAGTGGAGCGAGCCGCAGGCGGTCCGGGTCGCCACCATGATCGGCGCGGGGAACGCCCGCCGCGTCTACGGCCTCGGAGAGACCGGGTGACCGGCTGACCGGCCCCGGGCCGGTGACGAGAACGACCATCACGTACGACGAGAACGGCGCCCATGTCACCCATGTACCACCGGAACGGCACCACGCACAGTCAGAGGGAGATCCATGATCGGCACTCACGTCCGCACACCCGACGCACTCGCCGAGGGGGACGCATGAGGGTCAACCGCGACGCCCACCGGCTCGGAGGGCGACGATGAACGACCTCCACGAGCGGCTCCGCGCCGCTCTGCACGCCGAGCTGCCCGCGGCCTTCCAGCTGCGGCGGGAACTGCACGCCGAGCCGTGCGTGTCGGGCAAGGAGGAGCCGACGCTCAAGCGCGTGCTGGACGCATTGCCCGAAGGTGAGGCGATCGAGCGGGTGGCCGGGACCGGCGCGCTCCTCCGCGTCGGCGGCGAGGGCCTGGCCGTCGGGGTGCGCGGGGAGCTGGACGCCCTGCCGATCCCGGAGGAGACGGACGTGCCCTGGGCCTCGCGCAACGGCGCCATGCACGCCTGCGGCCACGACGTGCACCTCGCGGCCCTGGTCGCGCTGACCAGGGCGGTCGACCGGGTACGGGCACCGGCGCCGATGGTCGCGGTGTTGCAGCCGCGCGAGGAGACCCCTCCCTCCGGCGCCCGCGACATCGTCGCCTCCGGCGCGCTCCGCAGGAACCAGGTCGGCGCGATGATCGCGGCACACGTCCAGCCGGTGCTCGGCGCCGGTGAGACGGCCTGCACTCCCGGCGCGGTCAACGCCTCCTCCGACGAGTTCGCCGTCACGGTGCGGGGGCAGGGCGGGCACGCGGCCTACCCCCACCTGTCCCGGGACTCGGTCCTGGCGCTCGCCCAGATCATCGTGACCGCGCAGCAGCTCGTCAGCCGCGACGCCGACCCGATGACGCCGACGGTGGTCACGTTCGGGACCGTGGCGGCGGGCAGCGCCCCCAACGCGATCCCGGGGCAGGCCTCCGCGCGCGGCACCCTCCGTACGATGTCGGAGTCGTGGCGCCACCAGCTGCACCACCGCTTCCGCGAGATCGCCGAGGGGGTCGCCCGCGTCCACGGCTGCGAGGCCGAGGTACGGATCACCCCCGGGGAGCCGGTGCTCGTCAACGACGCCCGCCTCGCCGAGGAGACCGGTTGCATCCTCGTCGACGTCGCCCACCACATGCCCGCCACGCTGCGCTCCTGCGGTGCCGACGACTTCGCCCACTTCGCGTCGGTGGTTCCGTCGCTGATGATGTTCGTGGGCACCGACACGGCGTCGGGGCTGCACAGCCCGTACTTCTTGCCCGGGGACGAGACCGTGACGGCGGTCGCCGAGAGCCTGCTCGCCGCCTATCTCGCCGCCGCGCGAGTGATCGGCGCGGGCGGCTGAGAAGGCGTTTCGCACTTTGACATCGCGGATTACGGCAAAAATAGCGGAACGCCGGAAGTGTAATAATCGTTTACGTGGGCGAGACCGGTCACCGGGGATGTGGCCGGGGCCCACGTGGGGGTGAGGTGCGGACGATCACGACTTTCCGCTCGCCGGACGGGGCACCCGGCCCCCCGGCGCCGGCGGTGAACGGACATCCGAGAACATGAGACTTCCGACAGTTTGTTGTTAGTCCCTTTCGTGGTGTCTGTCGGGGAGAAAAGTTGCTGCTTCCTTCCGTGTTACGGCTTGACGGCGTCCCCGCTCCGGAGCGCTTCGACTTCTGGTGGGAGGCCGTCGCGCGGTCGGTGGTCTCGGTGGACGTCTCCAGTGACGAGGCCGAGAACTTCTGGGCCGAGATGCACATGCTCGACCTCGGGGTGGCGCAGCTGTCCCGGGTACGGTGCGTCTCGTTCGACGCGCGCCGCAGCCCGAGCCGGATCCGCCGCTCCGACCCCGGCCACTACCAGCTCTCCCTGACCCTCCGCGGCCGGTCGGGCATCCAGCAGGAGGGCAGGGAGGCCGGCCTGGCGCCGACCGACATCACGCTGTACGACACCTCCCGCACCTTTCACGCCTGGACCGTGGCGGAGGGCCCGGGGTCCGGGAAGGCGGCCGGATCCCGCCCGAGCGTGGCCGACGGGCTGATCCTGCAGTTCCCCCACGAGGTCCTGCCGCTCCCGGCCTCGGCCGCCGAACGGCTGCTGGCGGTACGGCTGTCGGGCAGGGACGACATCGGCGCGCTGCTCAGCGGGTTCCTCCACCAGCTGATCGCGCAGCCCGGCCGGCGCTCGTCCTCCGACGCCCTGCGGCTGTCGACGGTCACCCTCGACCTGGTCGCCGCCCTGCTGGCCCACGAGCTCGGCACGGACGCGTCCGGCTCCCTGTCCGACCCCCACGGGGTCCTCGTCATGCGCATCCAGGCGTTCATCGAGAGGGAGCTGGGCGAGGCGGACCTGTCGCCCTCGGCGGTCGCCGCGGCCCACCACATCTCCGTGCGCCACCTGCACAAGCTCTTCCAGGCGGAGGGGGTCACCGTCGGAGGGTGGATCCGCACGCGACGGCTCGAACGCTGCCGCCGCGACCTGGCCGACCCCCTGCTGGACGGCCTGCCCGTCCGCAACATCGCCTCGCGCTGGGGCTTCACCAGCGAATCCCACTTCAGCAGGGCCTTCCGCGCGGCCTACGGCGTCTCGCCCGCGGCCTACCGGCGCCGCCTCCGGGAACCGGGTGACTTCGGCGAGCCCCCCGACGGCGGCTGACGGCCGCCGGGCGGGTCTTCGGTCGGGTTCCGGGGAACGACCGTGCGGGCCTTCGAGGAACCGTGCGGGCCTTCGAGGAACCGTGCGGGCCTTTGAGGAACCGTGCGGGCCTTCGAGGAACCGGTCGGGCGGGGTCCTGGGGCACCGGCCGAGTCGGGCCGCACGCTCACTGGTGCACCATCGTCTTGTCGGCAGTTGAAAGACCGCCGATGCACCCCAGGTGCCGCCGGATCACCGCCCT
>NZ_JCADBG010000047.1:0-29377 GCF_059358815.1 Streptosporangium nanhuense | reverse complement strand
CTCGAAACCACATCGGATGATCGGGGAAGGTACACCCCTTCCTGGCAGATCCACAGGTTTCGATCATTGCTCCCGTCACGGTCAGCCAGCGCTTCCGGTCACCGGTCACGTGCGGCCAGAACAGGTCCCAGGAGCCCTTCTTCCCACCGCTGTCCGGCTCCTGCCTCGGGTTGCCGATCATCATGAACGGCTTCTCGACGGGCTTCGCCGGCGTCGGCGGGTGGTAGGAGCCGTCCAGGTTGACCGCGGCCTTGATCCGCCGGCTCAGGGGCAGGAGGTGCGCGGCACTCTGGCCGCCGACCGAATGTCCCACCATCGCGATCCTGGTCTCGTCGATCAGCCGGTTCCAGTGCGCGCTCCTCTCGAGCCGGTCCAGCACGAACGTCGTGTCGGCGGCCCTGACCCGGGCGACCTTCGCCCCCAGCTCCGGGGTCTGGCCGCCCTTGCCCGCCTCGAACGTGACGGTCCTGCCGCCGGGGAACGTGGTGGCCACGGATTCGTAGGTGTGCTCGATGCCGGCCACCAGGTATCCCCTGCTCGCGAACTCCTCGGCCAGCGAGGTCATCGTCGCGCGGGGCAACGTCATGCCGGGCGACAGGACCACCAGCGGCCATCCGTCCCTCCGCCTCAGCGGGGGCGCGTCGACGCGGGCGTACGTCCTCGTCCTGGCGAGCGTGTCCGGTGGCACGTCCTTCAGCTGCGGCGCGCTCTTGGTGATCAACTCCGACTCCTGGGGCGTGACGTACCGGGCCGGCCGGCCCACGGCCCTCCGCGCCGGGTACCAGACCGAGACCATCAGCTCGCGCTTCCTGCCGGCCACCCACGGGTCGGGACGGCCGGAGTCGACCAGGTGCAGTACCGACCGTCCGACGGCGTGGCCGCCCGTCGGCGCGGGCAGGGCGGGAGCGGACGCCGCGGCGCCCGCGGTACCGGCGAGCCCGGTGAGCATGGAGAGCGCGAGCATGCTCGCGACGGTTGTCTTCCTCATGTCCACGACCATGCGGCACGACACGGCCGTACCGTCCCCGGCGAAAGTCACCCGGCACCCGCGACTTTCGTAGGGGTACGTCGTCCGGGCAGCCCTATAGCCTCTGGTCATGACGTACGGCGACGCCGGGATCGTCGAGCGGGTCACGCCGTGGGCTCTCGGCGCGGCGGTGTTCCTGCTCTCCATGGCCTCCGCGTCCGGTTCGGTGGGCGTCGAGTCGACGCTGCCCGAGCCCGTGCTCGTGGCCGTCGCCGCCGCGTCGGCGGTGGCCGCGGTCCGCGCCAGACGCTCGCCGGGGACGCTCGCCGCGGTGGGCGCCGTCGCCTACGCGTGGCTGGTGATGTGGCCCGCCGCCGTCGCGGCCTCCTACTACGCGGGCACGCACCTGCGCCGTCGCGACCTGTGGCTCTACACCGGGGGCGCGGTCGCGGTCTTCTCGCTCAGCACTCTCGTCTCCCACCGGATCGGCGGGTACCGGGCGCTGGTCGTGGACACCCCGGCCAACGCGATCCTGATGAGCGGCGCGATGCTCGGGCTGCCCCTGGTGGCGGGATTGTGGGTCCGCGCCAGGCGGCAGGTGCTCGCCACGATGCGCGAGCAGGCGGAACAGCTGCTGCGCGAGCAGGTGCTGCGCGCGGAGCGGGCACGCGTCCAGGAACGAGCACGCATCGCACGGGAGATGCACGACGTGGTCGCGCACCAGGTGTCGCTGATGGTCCTGCACGCCGGCGCCCTGGAGGTCGGCGCCCCCGACGAGCGTACGGCCGAGGCCGCGGCGCTGATCGGCGGTGTCGGCAGGGAGGCGCTGGGCAACCTGCGCGAGGTGCTCGGCATGCTGCGCTCGCGGGACTCCGTGCGCGACCCGCAACCCACGCTGGCCGACCTCGACCGGCTGCTCGACCAGACCCGCGCGCTGGGCATCGTGGTCGACCGTCACGACGAGGGGGCCGCGCGCCCACTCGGTCCCGTGGTGGAACGCACCGCCTACCGCGTGGTCCAGGAGGCGCTGACCAACGTGCACAAGCACGCCGCCGATGCCAGGACCGAGGTGTTCGTCCGCTACCGTCCCGCCGAGTTGGAGATCCTTGTGCGCAACCAGCCCTCCGCCGGCACCTCCGGCGATCTGCCCGGCTCCGGCTGGGGGCTGGTCGGCCTGCGCGAACGTGTCGAGCTGGTCGGCGGCAGTCTGGAGGCCGGCCCGCGGGACGGCGACGGTTTCCAGGTCATGGCCAGGATCCCGGTCGCGTGATCCGCGTACTGGTCGTCGACGACGAGGCACTGGTCAGATCCGGGCTGCGGATGATCCTGGAGGCGGCGGGCGACATGGTGGTCGTCGGCGAGGCCCGCGACGGCGACGAGGCGGTCGCCGCCACCACCAGGCTCAGGCCGCAGGTCGTGCTGATGGACGTACGCATGCCCGGCACCGACGGCCTGGCCGCCGGAGCACGTATCCTGGCCGCCCCCGAGGCCCCCAAACTGATCATGCTGACCACCTTCGACCTGGACGAGTACGTCCACGAGGCGCTCCGGCTGGGTGCGGTCGGGTTCCTGCTCAAGGACACCCCGCCCCGGGAGCTGGCCGCCGCCGTACGCACGGTCGCGACGGGCCAGGCCATACTGTCCCCCACCGTCATCAAGCGATTGATCACGTCGTTCGCCGACAGGGCTCCCTCCCGCGCCGAGTCCGCGCGCGACCGGCTCGCGTCGCTGACCGCCAGGGAGGAGGACGTGATCAGGGTGCTGGCCCGCGGCCTGTCGAACGCGGAGATCGGGCGGGAGCTCGGGCTGGCGGAGGCCACGGTGAAGGCGCACGTCAGCCGGCTGCTCACCAAGCTGGGTGTGGCCAACAGGGTGCAGGCGGCGATCCTGGTGCACGACGCGGACCTCGGCTGACCGTTCTCCAGTCGTGATCAGCACGACCGCGTCGGCCGCCGACCTCACCCGTCTCCCCTTTCCGGCGTCCCCGGCTCACCCCCTGGCCGGGCCGAAGCACGAAGGGCCGCCGCGATCCACGCGAAGAGCTCGGGCCCCTCCTCGTCCGTACCGGGCGGCGTCCCGTTGATCACGGCCACCAGGGACAGGTACCTGCCGTGAGTGGCGTCGTACCGGGCCTCCTCCGGGGAGTCCTCGCGCCGGATCCTCTCGACGAGGAGGAAGGCCGCGGCCAACCGGTCCCGCGACTCGGCCGTGGCCTGCCCGCCGAAGACCTCGGCGGTCGCGTTCGCCATGCGGGCGACCAGCTCCCGTGCCCGGGGAGAGTCGGCCGGCAGCCCGGAACGGTACGCCTCCACGACCTCCTCCCCGACCTTCGCCCCCTCCCGGTGGATGAAGTCCCACACCGGCGCGGCGGCCAGGCGCCGTCCCGGGAACGTGCCGTAGGTGTCCTGGAGACAGGACCGGACCGCGCTACGGAACTCCTCGCCCCGCACCAGGTCGGCCAGCTCGATCCAGGCTTCGAGCTGGGCGACCGTGGGGTCCTCCGGCAGGCGCGGTCGCATCGTCCGCAACCGCTCGACAAAACCCGGGGGGACGTCGAGGTCTTCGCCGACCTCGTTCCAGAAACCGTCGACGAGCCGCTCGCGCTCCTCGTCGGGCATCGAGACGAGTTTGTGCATCAGGGCCACCTGCGCGGCCGTGCCTCCCTGCTTGACCAGGGTCCTCAGCACGGCCCGCCTGGCCCTGAGGTCGCGCTCCTGACGCTCGACGAGCTCCAGGTGCGCCGCGAGGAGATCGTGCAGTGACGTCTCGCCGTCGAGCAGCTGGCGGATGTCGTCCAGGCCGGCGTCCAGGTCGCGAAGGGTGCGGATGAGCTCCAGCCGGGCGATCGCCCGGATGTCGTACAGGCGGTAGCCCGCCCCGGTCACGTGTGTGGGTGCGATGACCCCGGCATCGGAGTAGTACCGGATGGCGCTGACGCTCAGACCGGTCCGGCGCGCCACGTCCCCGATCGGGTACAGCTCGTTGTCGTCCATGCCGTCACTATGGGGTCTCAAGCGGCTTGAGACTCAAGCCCCGCACAGCCCGGGCTTGGGCTTCCCCCGTGGGACGGACACGTCGGCGGGTCGAGGACACACCACGGTAAAACCAACAACGAACGAGCGCGGGTCCTCAACCATGTTCTTCCTCCTCGAGGCCATCGACCCCGTGTGAATATCCTGTGAGATCTGCACCCGGCATGACCGGATCGCTGCCTCGACGCCGTCGCGGGCCGAATGACTCACAGAAGACTCACAGATCCTCTCCGAGATCGCGTACGGCGGTTGACCAAGCATTACGGCCAGGTCGCGGCGGTGAGCGATCCGAGCTTCGACGTCAGGCCGGGTGTGGTCGGCGGATCAGGCCCGGGCCTGCTCCCGGCTCACGCGGACGATCACGTCCAGCAGGGCGGTCACGGCCGGGAGGCGGAAAGGCGGCGCCAAGGAGGCCGCGTACAACCGGCGGGAGGGGAGCGAAGGAACGGTCGGCCTGCTCACCACCCCTGGATGTACGGCGCCCCGCACCAGCGTGGGCACGAGCATGACGCCGGATCCGCCGGCGACCAGGGCTTGCCTGCCGTTCCAGTCCTCGCAGAAGAACCCGATCCGAGGGGGCCGGCCCAGGGCTTCGGCGAGCTGCGGGAGCGGGCCGAGGCAGTCGGGGTAACCGCCTTCGATCCACACCTCGTCACACAGATCGGACAGCGGCACCTGGCCAAGCCGGGCCAGCCGATGGTCGGCGGGCAAGGCGACCTGGAACTCCTCATCCAGCAACGGCAGCAGATCGACCCCGGCGAGATCGGCGGGATCGAGGGGCTCGGCCGACGGGTCGCGCTTGGCCGCCGGCGGATCCGCGTACAGGTTCCAGGCGGTGACCAGGGTGAGGTCGATCCGGGCCTCTTTGATTGCGGCCACCGGCCCCGCGGCGTCCTCCCGCATCAGGCTCAGCCGCACCCCGGGGTGGGATCGGCTGAAACGCCTGATGACCTCCGGCATCAACCAGGTGTTCGCGCTGGAGAACGCCGACAGGCGCAGATGCCCGGTCTCGGCGCCGGTGAAGGCGTTCACCCGCATCTCCAGAGCCCGCAAGCGCGCCAGGACGTCCCGCGCCTGCTTGACGACCATCTCACCGGCCGCCGTCGCCTTGACGCCGCGCGGTGTGCGCCGGAAGAGCGACACACCGAGCCTGCGCTCCAGACCGCCGATCTGCCGTGACACGGCCGGCTGGGTCATCGACAGGGCTTCGGCCGCCGCCGAGAAGGAACCGCGCTCCTCCACCTCGACCATCACCTGCAACGTCCAGGGATCAAGCATGTGCGAGCCACTCCCTCCGGTCGGCTGCCATGCGGGCCGCGCATGTCCCCTATAAGACATCCGCAGTGGTGTGCATATCACTCTCGCGTGATCCTGGGAACCTCAGCGCTTCCCGACACCGAACTGCGAGGGCACAGCATGCGCACGAGCGCCGACGAGTACCGGGAGTGGCCCGGCGCGGGCAAGTCGATCGTCGTCATCGGCGGGTACGGAGCGGTCGGCGGCGCGACCGCGCGACAACTCGGCCTGTGGTTCCCCGGCCGGATCGTGGCGGCCGGGCGCGATCCGACGAAGGCGCGGACCTTGGCGCGATCCACCGGCGCCGCGGTCAGAGCGGCAGGCGTCGACGTCAGCGATCCCGCCGATGTGGCTCGGCTGCTCGACGAGGCGGCCGTGGTCGTGATGTGCGTCGAGCGCGCCAATGCGGCACTGGCCGAGGCGTGTCTGCGGCGGGGGGTGCACTACGTCGACGTCAGCGCGTCCACCTCGGTGATCCGGGAGATCGAGTCGCTGGACAGGCTCGCGGTGCGAAACCGGGCGACGGCCGTTCTCAGCGTCGGCGTGGCCCCGGGGCTGACCAACCTGCTGGCCCGCCACTGTCTCGAACGCCTCCCGTCAGGAAACAGGGTCGACATCAGCCTCCTGCTGGGCCAGGGCGGCGACCACGGCGCGGACTCGGTGCGATGGATCGTCGCCGGCCTCACCCGCCCGGACGGATCGCGGCGGCCCGGTGTCCGGCGAGCACGCGTCCGGCTTCCTGGCTGGGGGACGCGGACCGTCCACCCGTTCCCCTTCTCCGACCAGCAGACGATCGGTGAATCGTCGCGGATCACGGCCACCACGCGGATCTGCTTCGACTCGGCCCTCGTCACCTCCGTCCTCTTCGGGCTCGCGGCCATCGGATTCTTCACCCTGGTGGGTCGGTTGCGTGCCGAATCGCCACTCGCGTCAGCGCTTTCCCGGTGGCACCGCGGGTCCGACCGCTTCGTCGTCCACGTGAGGACGTCGGACGCCGAGGGGAAGGCGGTGTCGAGCACCGTCACGGGCCGCGACACCTGCCAGATCACCGGTGCCGTGGCGGCCCTGGTGGCTCGCGACCTGTTCACCACCTCGCTTCCCGCCGGGGTCCTGCACATCGACGCTCTTCAGCCCTCCCGGCCTCTTCTCGAGGAGGTGCGCGAGCACCTGACGACCGTCGATCACAGCGCCCCGGACGAACGATCCGAATGAGAAGGAGACCCATGTCCCTCCCGAACGCCGCACAGGCGAATTCATGGAACGGGCCCGAAGGAACCCACTGGGCCGAGAGCACGGACCGCACCACGGGCCGCAACACCGCCTTGCACCGGCTGTTGTTCGAGGCCGCGGCGATAGGGAAAACGGACAAGGTCCTGGACATCGGATGCGGCGCGGGCGAGACGACCATCCTCGCGGCTCGTCAGGCGTCCCGCGGATATGCCGTGGGTCTCGACCTCTCCCGGCCGATGCTGGAACGGGCCCGCGCCGATCAGGCCCGAACCGGGCTCGCCAACCTCCGGTTCGAGGAAGGGGACGCCCAGGTCCATCCCTTGGGCGAAAGCGAGTTCGACGTGGCCATCAGCCAGTTCGGAATCATGTTCTTCGCCGACCCCGTGGCCGCCTTCGCCAATATCGGCCGCGCCCTGAAACCCGCGGGCCGTCTCGTCTTCGTGTGCCCCCGGCAGATGACCCGATGCGAGTGGTACACCGTTCCGATCTCCGCCCTGACCGGGCCTCCCGAACCCTCCCCGAACACGTGCGAACCCGGGATGTTCTCGCTCGCCGACCGGGGGAGGATAGAAGACGTGCTCGGCGGGGCGGGCTTCGGGTCCGTCACGGCGGCCTCCGTCGAGGTTCCCCTGTTCTTCGGCCAGGACGCCGCGAGCGCCGTCGGCTTCTTCCTCGGCACCGGCCCTGTTCGCGCGATCCTCGACGAGGCGGTCATGACGGCCGACGCCGCCCGAACCGTTCTGGAGGATGCGCTGCGGCCCTACGCGGGTCCTGAAGGCGTCCGCCTGGGCGGAGAGCTCTGGATGGTCACCGCCCGGCGCTGACCGGCCGAGGTCGCGCCGGAGGCCGTTCCCGCCGCCGCGTGGAAAGGTTCTCGCCGACGGACCCACCTGGCCGCGGCACGGGGACAGGCCCGAACAAGGCGGGGGCCGTCACCACCTCGCCCGTACGGCCAGCCCGGCCTCCACGGGCAACGCGACCGCTCGCCGGCTCATGCCTCCGACGCGGTCAGGGCGGCCGGTCGGTGGCGCGGGGCGGCGAGGTCGTGGGCGGAGCGGGCCTTCGGCCTGTCCGACCGCGTCCTCACCGCCCTCAGCGCGGAGTCACGCGTGTGGATGGTGACCTGGCACTTCAACGGGGATACACGATCCTCCACGCGGCCGACGGCGAGATCAGAGCGTGGATGCGCGACTTCCTCTCCACCGAGCACAGGGTGGAGAACGGTGATCCGAGCATCCTGGCCGGTTTCCGCACCGTGCTCGACGCTCTCGACCCGGAGGACTACCACGGCAAACGCGGTGCGGCGTTCGCCTTCATCGAGGCGGCCACCGGCATGTGCCTGGACAGTGAGTTGCCGGATGTGGAGAACGCCCCCGTCGTCATCCTCGACAACCCCGCCGCCTGACCGGCTGTCGGCCGGCCTCCTCGACCGGTGACGCCACATCCGTCACCCCCAGACGAGCCCGACACATCCGACGAGCCCTGCTCAAACTCGGCTGCGCCCTGATCTGCCGGAGCCGCCTCCACCACTCGACGAGTCAGAAGTACGTGCTGGTCCTGACGTTCGGGTGCACCACCAGACGATGGCGGTTATGACGATGACAGCGAGGGCGGGCACGAGCTGGTACGGCGAGCCGGCTCCGACTGAGCGGTCCTGCAATGAACTGCCGAGGTCTACCCGCAGGGATGTGGCCAGGATCAAGGTAAAGGTATTGAGTACGGCGTGGAGCATGACCGCGATCTCAAGCCCGCCTGTGCGCCAGGTGATGATGGCCAGTCCGGTCCAGAGCACGAAGTACCAGACGATGATGTACGGATCCGTTGCGCCATGGATGGCGGTGAACAGCACGCTCGAGACCAGCACCCCGGCGACCAGCCCTGCCCTTGAGTTGCGGGTCCAGCTTCCGATGACGCGGAAGATCAGACCACGCACGCCGTATTCCTCGCCCGCCGACTGCAGCGGGGTGAGGAGCATCGTGGCGATGAAGATGGCGATGAGGTCGGTCTGCGACCAAGGGGACTCCTCAACGGGCGTGAGAGCTCCGAGGATGTTGACGATCAGCCAGGCGGGACCGAAGACGAGGAGCGATCTGCCGAGCAGGCCGAAGCGGAACCGCGATGTCACGGAGTGCAGAGATGCGCCGGGCACGCCGTAGAGCCACCGTTGGATGAGCATGCTCCACGGAATGAGCAGGCCGAGGGAGATCATCGAACTGGCATGGGAGAGCGGCGTGTAGTCAGTGCCACCCAGGATCGGCGGGGTTTTGCCCATCTGTACGTCGATGAGCGCAGCCGCCCTGCCGATGACCGTCGGGAAGATGACCAAGCCCGCCAGCAGGAGGATGATTGCGAAAATGCCGCGACCGATCCGGCGTTTGTCGCCGGCGAGTACCCGGTGGTACTCCACTCCGGCTGGAATTGACGGCCCATCGCGGGGCTCGCCTTGAGTGAGCAGCCAGTTCGGCTTGGTCACGGTAGTCATGGCTTTTCCTTGTAGGTGTGCTATTTCCCGGCTTCGTCGAGCAGGCTGTAACGCAGGCGAAGTGCCCGCTCAGTGCTTCCCAAAATGGCCCCGACAGCGAGGACGAGGTTAAGCCAAATCGATAGGTGGACGGGCGATTCGAAACGGCCGAGGCTTTCGGCGATCGGGGGGATCCGCGAAACCGGTTCGGCGAGCTGCAGCAGGTTCAGGCCGACGCCGACGAGGAGCATCAGCACCGAGAGAAACCCGACCGAGCGGCTCAGCGCCGGGTGGTCGCGTTCGACGCGGGCACGGCGCCCTTCGGCGGACTTCGGATCAGGGATGAGCTGGCGCTCCGCGCCGCCGGTGGTGACGTAGTGGCAGCGCTTGATCCCGAATGCACTGATCGCCACCTCGATGGTGCCGCCCTCGACGGGAAAGGCTGCCGGGAGTTTGGACTCGGCGTGGTGTCTGCCGTCGAGGTACAGGTGCGCTCTCGCCTTGCCACTGCCCGTATCAACCCGGTATGGGAGGTCGACGGCATATACCGTCTGCCGGCCGTCCCAGTGGGGCAGCGGCAGGTAGAACAGTGCGCGGAAGGGCAGCTGCCACCAGCGGAGAGGTTTCAACGCCCGCCCGTCTCCGCCTTGGATGCGTTTGGCTGCCCGCCGTTGCCGCCAGTCCTCGATCACGTTTCCCCACTCGTCCTTGACCGCCGCCATTTCACTAACACACTGTGCTAGTAGCAACGCTAGCACAGTGTGTTAGTACGATGTGACAGGAGGTGGCAGGTGACACAGCGGAACAAGAACACCGGTTCGCGCGAACGGATTCTCGCGGCTGCGGCGGCGATGTTCGCGGAGGATGTAGGGGCGAGGCTGAGCGTGCGTGCGGTTGCGGCACGCGCCGGGGTGAGCACGGGCTCGCTCAGGTTTCACTTTCCGACCCAGCTCGCGCTGCAGGAGGCCGTGCTCGCCAGGATCTACGGCCACTTGTTCCCTGACGACCCGATCCACGACCGATCGCTACCGGCCCGAGATCGACTGGCCAACTGTCTCCGGCAAGTGCTCGCCCCCGCCGGCGTCGGGCAGCAGGCACGTGAGGCGTGGACCAAGGCGTACCAGACGTATATCGCGTCCGACCCGACCGAGGAGGTGCGCGCGGCGTATCTCGCCTTGGAGCGAGAAGGTGGGCGCCGTATCAAGCACTGGCTGACGGTTCTCGCTGACGAAGGGGCGGCGCCCAAGGAAGACCACGCACGCCGGGTGAGATTCCTGCTCACCGTCCTCGACGGACTCTCGGTCGAACGAGCCCTGCCCGCCGATGATTCGATCCTGAGATCCGAGACCGAAACCCTCTATACGGCCGTTGACTGCGTCCTCAGAGGGACGTAAGTGCGCTTTACTCCGACAACGACAGGTTGAGATCTCAGGTCCTGTAATGGATGATCCCGTCATGCCGACGGAGACGGTAGCTGGATGGTCAGCGGGATCAACGGCGTTCCTCGGCCGGTTCGCGGGCCGATTCCCGCGGGTGGAAGCGCGTCGGCAGATGCGCTCCCATGTACGAGGCCTGCTCGGTGAGAGTGAGCGTAAGAACGGCTGGACGCTGGCCGAGGCAACCGTGACGACGCGAACGTTCCTCGCCGACAAGCACGTGATCCCTGCCCTTGGCGCCCGGAAGCTCCGCGAGTTGTCCGCCGACGACGTGGATCGTTGGCCGGCCGGCAAGGCGAAGCAACTCAGCACGCGGAGTCTTCGAGAGGTCCGCTCCGTCCTCAAGCGAGCAGTGGAACGCGCGCAGGCTCGCGACAAGGTGAAGCGGAACGTGGCCCTGCTGTGCGAAATCCCGAAGGGGCCGGAGGGACGCCCGTCGAAGTCCCTCACCTTCGACCGGGCGGCAGCTGTACTCACCGCTGCGGAGGGGGCCGCCCTTCATGCCTACGTCGGTGTTCTCCCTGCTCCTCGGCGCCCGTACGGAGGAACTGAGGGCACTCACCTGGTCACACGTCGGCCTCGACGGCACTCCGCCATCCATCATGGTCTGGCACTCGGTCCGGGAGGACGGCGACACCAAGACCCGCAGGTCCCGGCGCACGCCGGCCATGCCGAAGCGCTGCGTGGAAGCCCTCAAGCTCCATCGTGAGCGGCAGGACGTGGCCAAGCGGGCGGCCGGTGACGACTGGCAGGACCACGGCCTCGTGTTCGCGTCCACGGTCGGCACCGAACTCGACTCCCGCAACGTCCGCCGCTCGTTCCGGACCGTGCTCAAGAAGGCCGGCCTGAACGAGAAGGAGTGAACGCCCCGGGAGATGCGGCACAGCTTCGTCTCGCCGCTGTCGGACTCCGGAATCCCGCTGGGGAACATCTCCCGCCTGGTCGGCCACCGCAACACCTCGGTCACCGAGACCGTCTACCGCAAGCAACTCCGCCCGATGCTCCTGGAAGGCGCCGAAGCAATGAACCAGCTGTTCCCGGACTGACTATGATCACCGATCCGAACAAGATTACGAAGGATGTCGCATGTGGCCGTTTCGAAGAAAGAAGCATGAGCACGTCGATCTGGAAGAGCGGTCACCAGAGCTCGGGGTCAAGTACAAGGACCTGATGGTCATGCATCAGCTCATCAAGGCAGGAGCTGATCTTGAGCAGCCTCGTCACGTGATCTTCTACCTGTACGCCCCGACCCTCGATGCCGCCCAGAGCATCGCCAAGGAGGCCAACGCCGCCGGCCACGGCCTGCGCCCCGAGGTCGGGAAGCCTTCCCCGGAGTATCCGGACAGCTGGCCGGTGACCTGTAAGGCGAACGCGGTGATCTCACCCGACTTCGTGCGGGAGACGGGCAACCTGTTCGACGACCTGGCCGCTCGCCACCACGGTGAGTACGACGGCTGGGAGGCCGCAGCCACCCCATGAGGGATGTCACTCAGGAACGCGGAAGGCCACTCCCGATCTCTCGGAAGTGGCCTCTGACCTGGTGGAGATGAGGGGATTCGAACCCCTGACCCCTTCGATGCGAACCCTGGTGGGACGTACCGCTCCTGGTCGCCGGATGCCATCCGGTGCTGTCAGGTGCCGCGATGGTGACGTCCGTTGATCTTTGCTGCGCTCCCGTGTCAACGAGTCCGCTGATTTTTGCTGACTCCGCCCAGCCGTCCACAGGCCGGTATGACCACGATCACCGAAGGCCACCCTCCATGGACCAACTGCGGCACCGGCCCGAATCTGTCGGCCTCACACGCCATGATCGGCATTCACATGTCCCGTACGTTCCTCAAGGAGTGCCATGGCTGCCACCGACGATGTCAGATGGTGGGGCGTCAACGACTGGACAGATCTCGACCTGGTCCGCGCCGAGCTCTCCGCGGGTGCCGATCCGAACTCCGGCGTGCCCGTCTTCGAAAAGCCGCTGCACGCCGCGGCTGATCGCGGCTCGCCGGAAGTGGTCGCCGAGCTGGCCATGCGCGTCGATGACGTCGACGCGGAAAATCGAGGCCGCACCGCTCTGTGGATGGCCGTCTTCGAAAACCGCACGGACAACGTCCGAGCCCTCGTCTCCGCCGGGGCGGACCCGTGGCGCCCCATGATGGCAGGCTGGTCTCCCGGCCGCCTCAGCCTGGCCGGCCCCACTCCCGACCTCTTCCCCCTCCCCTCACCGGATGCCGGTCTGTCCGAGGCCGAGGCAGCCGCCGTGGCCGAAGCCGGACGTCTGATCCCCGCGCTGGGAGACCTCTATTACGACGGCCTGAGCATGGCCTGCGTGGCCGACGTCAGCGCGACCGAGGCGACAGCGCGGCTGGAAGCCGCACCTGCCGACGACGTGGACATCGATGCGCTTTACGAGGCCTGGTGGAACAACCCGGACGCCGATCTGATCATCGGCATCACGGACGTGCCCGGCGGCTGCGTCATCACCCAACCTTGGGGAAACACCGCGTCCACTCCCGGCGTCATCAAGCGCGTCTCGCCAGGCACGGTCTGCTACAGCATGTACGCCAATCCCAAGGGCGGCAGTAGCGGAGACGTCGCCCGGGACGGCGCCGTCATCACGGCCTGGGAGCCGTGCGTTGCCTACACCGTCCCCACTGACGCCCTTGCCGAGGAGATCCTCGCCTTCTATCTCCACCGCGGCCACCCCGTGGCGTTCTGCTGCGCCGGCGCGGGTTTGCGCCTGGCCCACGCCGGACCGATCATCGGCTCGTCCGCCACGTGGCTCAGGCTGCCCAGACAGGACCAATGGACCTGACCGACGGCAGAACGAAAAGCCCGGCTCCATGTTCTGGAACCGGGCCTTTCTGACCTGGTGGGGATGAGGGGATTCGAACCCCCGCCCCCTTCGATGCGAGCCCTGGCGAGGCGTGCCGGGCCTGCCCGCCGGATGCCATCCTGTGCCGTCAGGTGCCGCGCCGATGCCATCCGGTGATCTCGGCCATGCCCCCGTGTCAGCGGGTTCGCTGACTTTCATCAGCCCTTCGCGGGCCGGTTCCATCTGTCGGTCACGAAGCTTCCACTCCACGACGGCTCGGTAGCCTGCCGTTGTGGATCACATGGAGCGCGTCGCCGGGGCAGTCGTCGGTTCGGCGGTTGGCGACGCGCTGGGCGCCCCTTTCGAGTTCGGTCCGGCAGGCGCGTTCTCCGCTCGCTTCCCGACACCAGGTGCCGGAGGGGAGATGTGCGGGGGCGGCGGCTGGGACGCCGGGGAGGCCACCGACGACACCCAGATGGCCGTTCACGTGGCCGAGTCCCTGCTGGAGTGCGGCGGCTTGGACCTGCCCGACGTCTTCACCCGCTTTCAGCGCTGGGCGGCCGACGACCCCAAGGACATCGGGCTGCAGACCGAGGACGTTCTCACCCGCGGCCTGCCCTGGGACCAGGCCGCCACCGCTCACTACCGCAGCAGCCACCGCGCCGCCGGAAACGGCTCACTGATGCGGGCCACCCCCTCCGCGGTCTACTTCGCCGCCGACGGGCGGCAGGCCACCATGGACGCCGCCCGCCGCATCGCCGCTCTCACCCACGGCGACCCCGCGGCCTGGGAAGGAACGGCGATCTTTCACGACCTGGTGCGCCACGCCCTGAGCGGCGCGAACCCCTTAGAAGAGCTCCCGCAGACCCTCCCCGCCGTCCATCCCGACCACCGCGAGCGGTATGCCGTCGTATTGGCCCCGGACTGGCATCCCGGTCAGGCCACCGAGTTCAACGGCGCCGTCTGGCCCTGCCTCGGTTCCGCCGTATGGGCCCTGCGCACCACCCGAAGCTACGAGGACGCGATCCGTGCCGCTATCGACCTGGGCGGCGACACCGACACCGTCGCCGCGGTCACCGGCGGCCTGGCCGGAGCCGTCTACGGACTGACCGCGATCCCGCCCCGCTGGACAGAGCCTCTCCACGTCCCGCTCCCCGGAAGCGGCGGCCGGACTCTGCGCCTGCCACATCTGCTCGATCTCGCTCACGCGCTGACAGAACAGCATTGACAAGCGACGACATCAAACGACACATGGTCCCTCAGAAGACCAAAGGGCCGCCTCTGATCATCAGAGACGGCCCTTGAACTTGGTGGGGATGAGGGGATTCGAACCCTGCCCCCTTCGATGCGAAGCAATTCGAACACACGTACCGATCATGTTCTCGCCCTCGCGACCTGCGCCCGACCGTCCGTCAACGTCCATCTACGTCTGTGATCGACCTTTACGGTTGTCACGCAGTTGGTCACTCAGAACCCAGCAAGAAGCGCCTTTTATGCTGCCCTTCGGCCTTGTCGGGGACGGCGGGGACAGCCTGTCCCCGGCAGTGTCCCCGATTCTTCATGGCGTTCTCCCTGGTCAACCCCCTTTGGGGGACACCGGGGACAGCTCCAGGCGTAGTTGCCAGGCCTCCGGCTCACGGCGAACGCGCGAATGCCGTCCTGAAGAACTGGCGGATCCTGCGCAAACTCCGCTGCTGCCCGCTACATGCAGGTCAACTCGTCAAAGCAATCTTCGTCCTGCAAGCTCGCGAGGTGCGGTGAAATACCTTCAGTATGGAAAGCTTCCCCCATGGCATCCGTTAAGCAGTTTCAAGTCACTTTCGACTGTGGGGAACCTGAACGCGTCGCTCGTTTCTGGTGCGAAGTGTTGGGGTATGTCGCACCGCCGGTACCTGAGGGATTTGCTACCTGGGACGACTTCAACCGCACGCTGCCGCCTGAGGATCAGGGTTCATGGGCCGCATGCGTTGATCCCTCAGGGGTGGGTCCGCGGTTGTTCTTCCAGCGCGTTCCCGAAGGGAAGGTCGTCAAGAATCGGCTGCACCTTGACGTGCGGGTCGGCAGCGGACTCGTGGGTGCGGAGCGTCTGGCGGCCCTTGAGGCCGAATGCGCGCGGCTGATCCCGCTCGGCGCGGTCCGCGTAGAGCTCCTGCTTGCCGATGGGGTAAACGAGTCGACCCTCGTGATGCAGGACATTGAGGGCAACGAGTTCTGTCTGGACTGAGAGATCTAAGCCAGGCCGTGCCGTACCCAAACATTGGGTTCGACATAAACCGCGTGGTTCTGGTCGATGTCGACGTGGACGGCGGCGAGCGTTTCCGGGACATCCTGAAGGCCCGGGGCGTCGAAGGGAGGCCGGTCCATTTGCGCCATTCGTCCAGAGTCCCGGCGATGGTCATGGAACGTGGGCATACCTCGACGATCTCGCCGCCTGCGCGTCCTTTCCTGCGCTTCGCGTCAAGAGCGGCTGAGAACACTCCAGGGCTGATCACGCCTAACCCTCCGTGGAGGTCTGAACGGAGTGACGTTAGCAGGGCTGAGCCTTGGAGCTTGGACGTGCGGACAGGTTCGCGATAACACCAACCCATGATCAACCCCAAGGTGTTCTCAGCAGCTTTTGACGCGAAGCGTCCAGGCGCGAAGCGCAAAGGAGACGCGCGAAGCACCTTCATCGTGGTGCTTTTATCGAGGCCGCCACCGGTATGAGACTCGAGATCGGATGGCCGGATGTGGAGGACGCCCCCGTCGTCATCCTCAACAAGCCTGACGCCTGACGCGGGAACCGGCCGATCTCCTCATCACAACACGGCGGCCCACCCGCTCTGAAAACGTCCGCTGACTTTTCGCTGACTTCGCCCCTGAAGCCCGCAACGGGCAACGCGCCGCACGATCCCTGCCACCGGCGACCCGCACACCACTTGAGCAGCAAAAAGGCCCGGTTCCATGATCTGGAACCGGGCCTTTCGTCTTGTGGAGATGAGGGGATTCGAACCCCTGACCCCTTCGATGCGAAGCCAAGTCATCCGGCCTGGGACCTTGGCCTATGCGCTACATGAGCTGCGGAGACAGTCTCTCGCCGTCCGTGGTCGTCCAGCCCCGTCCGTGGCCGTTGTCACCCAGTTGGTCACTCAGTTCTCCACGGGTCGACTCCCCCGGTATGCCATGAAGCTCCCGCCCTGGAGCAGAGTGACGGCACGTCCCTCGTGACCGGTCATCCGCTGATGCGTTCGCCACCACCGCTACCCGCCATGCGCGATGAGTCACCATCAGCGCCAACAGGGCAGAACGAAGATCAAAGATTGAAGCCAGGCTAAGAGCCCAGACTCCACACCCGTATCGCCTTGTCCCTACCTCCGGACACGATGACAGGGGTCCCATCGCTACGCTTGCCGATCGCTATACCGAGGGCACCGTCGGAATGACCGTTGAACGGCTCTCCGACCGCATCTCCCGTGTCCAGATCCCATACCGACACGTTGCCGTAGTCATCGCCGTAGACGATGACGGAGGAGCCATCGCCGCGTTGTCCCACCGCCATGTCCGCGAAACCGCTGGACTGAACCTTGATCGAACCACCGAGAGGTTTTCCGGTGTTCAGGTTCCAGACCTGAATCCTGCCATCGAGATCACCTTCTTCGAAAGGCCAGCCCGGAGAGTCGGCGGAAACGACGACCGGAGTACCGTCACTGCGCTTCCCGATTGCCAGACCTTGAACAAAACATGCGGCGCGGCATCGGGTGAGAGTTTTACTGAGGGGCTTTCCCGTGTTCAGGCTCCAGATGCGCGCCTCTCCGCCGGTGTTGCCTGTGACGACGACAGGCGTACCGTTGCTGCGCTTTCCGGTCGCCAGTTCGGTGGTAGTGGTGAGACTTTCGGTGAAGGATCTCTTGATGGGTTTACCCGTATTCAAATTCCACAGGCCGACAACCGATGATATTCCCCCGGCGGTAGCGGCAATGACAGGGGTGCCGTCGCCGAGCTTTCCCGTCGCCACTGCCCACATGATGTCTCGTTTGGACACGATAGGCTTGCCGATGGGTTTCCCGGTATTCAGGTTCCAGATCCGTACCGTACTGTCATCTCCACCGGACACGATGACCGGTGTGCCATCACTGCGCTTTCCGGTCACCACACTCCAGATTGATTTGGAATGCCCTTTCAAAGGTTTTCCAATGGGCTTTCCGGTGTTCAGGTTCCAGATGCGTATGGTTTTGTCGTGACCGCCGGAGACAACGACTGGGGTGCCGTCACTGCGCTTGCCGACAGCCACCGTCGTCACGGTGCTCGTGTGCCCTTTGAGGGGATCGCCGATCAGGGTGCCGAAGGGAGGGATGTCAGCCAGGAGCGAGGGCTTCACCGCGCTACCGGACAGTCGACTCGCTGAGAGATCGACCTTGGATGTCGCGCCTCTCACCGACAGGTTCGGGGAACCAACGGTCAACAGCACGCCCATAGCGACCGCTAAGAGCCTGGGTCTACCCCGGAAGGTGCGGCCCACCGCCATATCTACCTCGTATCCCGGCGCCCGCCGCAGCATCATGTCGATCATCGATTGCCGTCAGGTTAGTCACTGTGTTCATGTCGCAGGAAGAGGCCGGCGCCCACAAGTCCCCGATCCCACTTGGGACCGCCGCTCACTTTCCGTCGGCCAGCTCTCCCAGTCGACCACGAAGCTCCCGCCCTGGAGCAAAGTGGCGGCACACCGGTCATCCGCTGGTGCGTTCGCCTACCGGGCCGGAGTACCCGAGTTGCGAGGTCTCCGCCGGGACCACGATGTCGGCGACTTCGACCGGCCGGCCGTCGGCGAGGTAAGCCCGCTGGATCGTCAGCACGATGGAACCTGGCGAGATGCCGAGTCGCTTGGCCTCGCCCGGAAGAGTCGCGCGTGCGCCAACATCCTCGACCCAGTCATCGACGATCACCCCGATCTCGGCCATCCGATGCGTCACCCCGTGGCCGGCCAGCGGTCCGTCCTCCGGCATCGCCACGATCGTGCCTTTGGTCAGTTGCAACGGCTCGTAGGAATCCGACAGCATCCAGACCTGACCGTCGGCCCGGAAGACGTACCGGGTGTGCATGACGTCATCACGGTCATCTTCGGGCTCGTCGAGAGCAAGCCGGGCGCGTACTTCCGGCGACGCGCGCACCGTGGCGGACTCGTACTCCCAGCTTCCGGCCCTCGCCTGCTCAAGCATGCTCGCGGCGAACGGCGAGCCGGCCCTCCGCTCTCGATACCAGGAACGGGGAATCCTCCGTACCGGCTGGCGCTCCCTCACGAAAGTGCCCGCGCCGGGGCGGGAGATGACATGCCCTTCCTGGGCGAGCTGACGGATCGCCTCGCGGATGACGCCCTCGGCTACGCCGTGCTCGGCGGCCAGGTCCTGGCGTGCAGGCAGGCGAGTTCCCGCGGGAAGTTCGCCGGTGACGATTTGCCGCCGGATGAGGGCGACGAGCTGAAGGTACCTGGGCTGATCCACTTCACCAGGTTGACATCCGGATATCCGGCTTGCAAGCTGTACATCCGACTAGCGAGCCGGATAGCCGGATCGCTCTTCCCCTGGTGGTGATCCATGTCGACCTACTCACAGGACTACGCGCCGTTGCCCGGCAGCGTCGACGCAGCCGTACAGCACGCTCGCACCATCACCAAGCAACACCAGCCTGACCGCACGGACGACGCCGCACAGGTGGTGCACGCGATGGTCTCCGACTCCCTCACCCGAACCGAACAGGGCAGCACGATCCGCCTCATCACGACCGTCGCGCCGAACTGCATCCGCTTCGAAGTCCGCGACCCGAACACCCCGAAACCAGGTGCACTCACACACCCGGACGCATGGCGGCTGGTGTCCGCACTCGCCGACCGGTACGGATCTCGCGGTACCCGAGACGCCCACCTGTCCTGGGCCGAGCTGTACGTCCGACAGGTGGCACCCGTATGACCCTCGTGCTGCCGGACCCCAGCCTGCCGATCGACGACGCCGAGTGGCTGAAGATCCTCACCGAAGCCTTTCCGTCCTGGAGCTTCTGGCACAGTCCCGCCGGCTACTGGAGAGGCACCCACCACCAAGAACTGACCGAGGAACAGGCTGCCCCTGAGTCCCCGTTCCTGCGCACTGTTGAAGCCAACACGGCGCGAGAACTGGCTACTGAACTCGCCCGGCAGGAGATCCTCCGGGGAGCACCGGCATGAGCTTCGATTTCGGCATGCCTCACGCGGTCTGCGACCACTGCGGTCACGACCTTGAGCGGCGGTCTGGATTGGACGGGATCGTCTACCTGGACTGGCTCCTGGATCCGAAGCTCGACCGAGCTGCCTGTGAGACCAGTCCGACCAAGCGGCACGCACCCCGAGATGAGACGCCCATGAGCGTCCGCCAGGAGGCTAGCGAGCTCCTGTAATCCCCCGCTGCCGGTGCCTGTCATGGCGGCGGCAGTCGGGCCAGACCCCCGCGAGCAGGTGCGCGCAGGCACTCACCCGCGGGGCCCGTGGTCCCGCTCCAACCTGGAGGGGGGAGCCGTTCCGCAGGGTGGGACGGCATGGGGCGGGACCACCCATCGCGTCCGGCAGGCGGCGATCCCATCGCGCCGTCGAACCTTGGGCCCTCGCTCTCCTTCCCCGGCTAGGCGGGGCCCACCCGTACACCGACGAGCGCGCGACCCGTCCCGCTCTCGCCCTTGCCATCTCCCCAAGGCGAGGGCTTCTCTAGATCACCGGAGACCAGATGCTTCCTTGTATTTCCATCCTTGACCGCCTCCGCTTGCACCTTCGCCGATTAAAGATCCGCTTATGTCTACGCAGAGCCAAGCGGGCCGATAAGGCCATTGAGGAGTTGTTGCAGGAGCTTGGCCAGGATCCTGCCGAGGCTATGGAGGCGCTACAGAAACGTTTCCCGCACGCCGACGACACCTGACATAAAAAGCCTCTGCCCGGAGGGGAGCGAGACCTCGACCCGATGATCGAGCGCCTACCATCGAGCTCTGCGCCTCCGGCAACCTAACGCTTATCTGCCGCATCACTATTGAATCAGGCAAAAGTGTCATCTAAGACAGAACAATGCTCAGCAAGCGCGCCGAGAACCCAGACGTACCTACTGCCTGGATCCCTAAATTGAGATGGTGACTCTCAAAATGAAACAACCACACGATAAACCGCCTGCACATCGCAAGCATGGGACCATTAGGTAGCAACACCCTTAGATGCTTTAAATAACCCAGCTCCAATCAATCTTACCGATTACACCAGATTCGTCCCATAGCAGACGATTCGCGCAGATAACATACCAAATAAAGACAAACCGTCAGACATGGAACATGTCAGTAGGGGGCGGGAGGCACCCTAAGCAGGAAAAATCCTTCCACGAGAGAGAAGGGCCGACTATGATCCCAGGCATGCAAAATTCTGACCTGTCTGTCCAGGGCCTTAACCTTCAAACTCTATACAACCTCTACTACAACGACAAACTACAAGTAAATCGACGCTATCAGCGCAAACTTGTGTGGAGCGTCGAAGAAAAAGAAAAACTAATAGATTCAGTTGTCGAGAAATTGCCAATACCCTTAATTTTGCTTGCACAGCGACAGAGGGGAGGCGGCGGAGGTGAACGACTGGAAATCATCGACGGCCTTCAGAGATTAAATGCCTTCTTTGATTTCATGGAGAATAAGTTTTCCTACAAAGGAGAATCCTTTGATTTGGAAACCATAGGTGACACTAAAGCAAAGCGGGACGATAATCTTGTAATCCAAGGAAAAAACAAGATGTCGCGAACACAGTCCTTGGAAATAGCTAACTACCAGATACCCGTATCCATCTATAGGGACGCTACTACATCCGCGATCGATGAGGTTTTCCGCCGTATCAATAGTGGTGGCCGGCGGCTAAGCCTCCAAGAAATTCGACAAGCGGGAGCAATAGGCCCGCTCCCGGACCTCGTGAGAAGACTTAGCGCATCCATACGTGGAGATGGAACGTTCTCAGAGGCCGTCCTTATGCGAGACATGGCGGCATTAAGTATATCTCGGAAAGACCTAGAGTACGGACTCCACATAGAAAACATGTTCTGGGTTCGTCACGATGCTCTGGGCCAAGAAGATATAAGGTCATCTGGTGATGAAGAGCTAGTTTTGGATCTAATCTTAGACATAGTTATTCGTCCCTGGCCTACCAGTGGCTGGCAAAACCGCGACGTTGCCTACGGACTTAGCAGAAGAATTAATACAGCATCATTGGAAGAAGCGAACGCGGCAGTAACTAAAGCCGATCCACAGCTCCTTCACCAGCAAATGCTAAGCATCATACAACTAATTGACGAAGTAATGGAAGGACATGGATCACTCGGTCGCCATATGGTTCAACTTGAAACATATGAAAAGGGTACGCAGCGACAATTCCGAGCGATCTTCTCGGCCTTGTACGATATTACTTTCAAGCAGAATATGGTGCCGAAGTCCCTGGATGCGGTTCGGGACGTCTTAAAAAATTTCTGGAGCAAAAATAACCTCGCTATCCCCACGGGTGGAAGCGCGTGGGGAAAAGAGAGCAAAGCCAAACTCTATCCGGATGTACAGAAAGCTCTAAAGCGGGCTTTTTATCGCCCCGAGCCACGCCATTCGGTGGTGCAACTCAACTCCCGCCTTTACATGGAGGATATCCTCAAAGGTCCGGTCGACGAGGATCCGCTCATAGAGCTGAAGCAGGGGTTTTGTCGACTCTCAAATCCTCCGGTTGAGGATACAGAACTATTTGAAGAAGTTATGCAGACGGCTGCAGCTATGGCCAATTATGGTCCAGACTGCGAGGGCGTCATCGTAATCGGCATAGTCGATAAACCTGAAGACGCGGCCCGCCTCAAAAGCCTTTTCAATCTCGAAGCTATAGAAGTATGCGGCCACCTTGTCACCGGAACACAAGAACAAATAATTCACCTTAACTACAATGTCGACAAGTGGTGGAGAAGGTGGCAGGAACGCATCATGAAATCTCCATTTACCTCCGAATTTGCTCACAACCTTGCTAGCAGCCTCAAGCCAGTTTACTGCGACGGAAAACTTCTATGGGAACTGCGCCCGAGATCTATTAACAAACCAATAACATATGGAAATAGATTTTTTGTTCGTATAGGGCCATCTACTCATGAGCTTAGTCTGGAAGAATTTCTAGCCAGAATGACATGGAAGTAGCAATGACATTTCCCGCCTGATCACCTCGTACGCCATCGACCCACCGCGGAGCGGCAGCGGGCCGGGGACGGAGGGGCAAGCCCGGCCTCGCGTGTACATCAGCCGGCTGCTCTTCCTCGATCATTGGATGCCATCCCGCACGGCCGGGCTTGCCCCGTAGGAGTCGGTCTGCTGGGCTTGCCTGGGTCGATGGCGTACGAGGTGATTAGCCCCGGCCACCCCACAACCCCGGCTCGTGCTCGGCGATCACCTCGGGGCCGGAGTGCCCCCGCCGGAGGCATGCTTTGATCTCCGCCGTCTGCTCGCCGTGCGACTGTCGCATCGCCGTATCCCGTCCGGCTTATTGGTCATCTCTCCGCGTCACTGTGCCTGGCGCCTGTTGGGCGGTGGCGGTCGGCCGGGACCGGCCCGAAGAGGCCGCACGCCCGGCCGGTCCGCCGACCGCCCGCCGCCCACCGGGCGGCGGCTTGATGACGTAGGGAAGGTTTGAACCAAGGAGCTTTGACCTACTCGGGTTGCGACGCACGCGAGCGGGCCATCGAGCGTGATAGCCCGAGAGAGTCTTTCTTCCTGAAGACTCCGTAGGCGGCAAGCAGTGCATCCTTCTGCTCACGTGTCAGATCCGGATCGTCATCGATCGCCTTCTCGGCAGGACTACGGAGTTTAGCCACTTCATCCAATAGATCGATTAGATGGATCTCATAGAGCCTCGACAAGCTTTCCCAGTAATCAGCTCCAGGTGCTTTCACTCCGCGTTCCCACTGGGACATGGTGGACTGTGAAACACCGATCTCAGCTGCGACATCGACCTGCGACAAGCCCTTACGCTCTCGCGCTGCTCGCAGGCGCTCCCCTAGTACTGATCGAGTCATATTCGAATATTACTGATCGACTACTTGCAGCGCTAGCTCTTCTCGATAGCCGACCTGACGTAGGACGCAAGCTTCTGCATGCTGTCGGTCACCGCGTCGGCTCCGGCCTCGGCGAGACTCGCCGCCTTACCGTGCTCGTTGGCGTAGGCGACGCTCCGGGTTCCGGCGTTGGCCGCGGCCTGCATGTCGAAGTCGGAGTCTCCGATCAGTACGGCTTCGCCCGGCGGCACGTCGACCATCCCGCATGCTCGGAGCACTGATCGGGGATGCGGCTTCATCTCGGCCGGGTTGCCGATCGGACGGCCTACGATTCCGGCTACCTGCCCACTCAGCTCGGCCAGGTCGAGAAACCGCTCGATCGCGGGCTCGGAGTTGTTGCTCACGATCACTACAGGCCGGTCCGCCTCGGTACAGGCGGCAAGAAGTGCCCGCACACCCGGTGTGATTTCAGCGCAACCTGCGGCTTCGATCTCGTAGCCGACGAACGCGGTCTCCACCTTGTCGACCAGGCTCGGCGCGAAGAGCGCCGTACGGCGCAACACCTTGAGCGGGTCGTCCAGCTCCGCGACGTCTTGGGGAAGCTCTGCTCCCTCGTCCTGGAGCAACTGTTTGAGCCGGGCTGCGATTACGGGTGCCGGCAGACCGGCGAAGATGCTGCACACCGGGCCGTCGAAGTCGAGAAGGACGGCGCGGGACCGCCGGAAGATCTCCGTCAGCGTCTCGGTCACAGCTCGATTTCCCGGCTGATCGTGGTCCACATGCTCTCGAACCAGGTACGGACCTGGGCAACGTACTGCGACTGCATCGACGAAGCGTCCTCGGTCACCTGGTAGTGGAACAGCACCGCGTCCTTGCCCATGACGTCGTACAGCTCGTGCGGCTCGCCCTTGATCCGCACCGTGTGCTTGACCACCGGGTAGAAGCCGAAGAACACCTGTTCCCGGTTGATCACGTAGAACTTGAACGCCGGGGTCGTCTGGTGGACGCGCACCTCGACGGATGCCGACTTCACCAGCCCGAGGTCCGCCAGCTCGTGGACGGCGTCCGCGATGGCCTGGGTACTGCGCTGCTGGATGCGGCGAGCGCGTGCCCGGATCACCGGGTCGTCGCTGAGGTCGTCGGCCCGGCACGGCAGGGACATCGGCTGGTCCATGTCCGGGACCAGGATGCGGATGCTGATGGACTCAGGTGTGAGCCGTCCGAGACGAATCTTGTCCAGCGGCTCCTGGAGCATGCCCTGAAGCGTCTCTCCTGAGAAGCCGGCGAAGTCGATGGCGACGTTGGTCGTCTCAAAAGCGTGCTCGATGTGCGGCCTGAGTTCTACCGGCCGTTCGGTGCGCTCCCGAACGAACACGCCGCTCCCCTGGCGCGACACGATCAGACCCTCGTCCCGTAGCAGGCGGATGGCCTGCTGCACGGTCATGCGCGCCACGCCGTACTGCTTGGCGAGTTCGGTCCCGGAGGGCAGCTTCTCCCCCGGCTCGAACTTCTTCGTCAGGATCGCCGCACGCAGGGCGTTCGCCACCTGCTGGTAGGGCGGACGCGGGTCGTCAGGGTCAAGACTCATCACGCAAATCAGTCTAGTTCTCCTAGGTCGCCTAGGCCAGTTCTTCCTGAAGGGTTGACATGGCTAGCCATGCTGGTCAACATAAAGCCATAGCCAACCTGGCTAGGCAGGTTAGTCAACTCAAGGAGTGATCCACATGCGCAACATCCCCGTCGACCTCTCGGCCCTGGCGTTCATTGTCGCGGGCGAACCTGAGCCCAAGATCGTGGACCGCGCCACGGGCGAGGTCAAGAGAGACGCGGAGGGGCGGGAGCTCTACACCATCCCGCTCTTGCCCAAGCCGAACGACGACCGGCGCAACCCGGTGATCGTGGTGACGTTCCCCAGCGAGACGTTCCCGCAGATCCCCGAAGGTGTGCAGGTCGTCCCGGTCGGCCTGGCCGCGTTCTTCTGGTCGATGAATGGCCGCTCCGGTCTCGGCTTCCGTGCCGAGACGATCCGGCCGGCCGCCGTCCGGGCCGCCTGACCGGCCTGACGTGGTGCCCCTGGAGCGGGCTCGCCTGGCAGCACCGCCCGCTCCGGGGCTTCCTCTCGCCTACACGAAAGGACGGTTCTCATTATGTTCGAATGTCTGCTCTGGCTCGCCCTGGCCGCGACCGTGGTCACCATCCTGCTCCTGTGCTGGCGCAGGTGGCACCGGCCCTCGTTCTGGTTCGTGGTCGGCTACCCGCTCGCCGCGGTCACCGTCCGCGCCACCTGGCGCAAGGTCGCCCTCGGCTGCGGGCTCACCAAGAAGCGGCAGCGCTTCTGGTTCACCACCGTGCCCGGCCTGATCTCCTCGACCGGCACCGTACGGGTCAGGCGCAGGTTCCAGCGGGTGACGGTGGACACCAAGCCGTGGATGTGGCTTCCACTGCCGACCCGGCACGGCTGGCGCGTCACCGTTCACACCCTGGAGGGTCAGGTACCCGGCGACTACAGCGCGGCGGCGGAACGGTTGGCGCACTCGTGGGGTGTGCACGCGGTTCGCGTCTCCTCGCCCCGGCCGGGACGGGTGGTGCTCGCCGTGACCGTCCGAGATCCCCTCGTACGCATCGACGACCTGCCGCCGTCACCCGACCTGCTCAAGGTCACGGTGGGACGGCTGGAGACCGGCCACCCCTGGGAGATCGATTTCCGTACCGTCCCGCACTGGCTGAACGCCGGGGCCACGCAGTCGGGCAAGTCCAACCTCGCCAACGCGCTGATCGTCGGCCTGGCCCCGCAACCGGTCGCTCTGGTCGGCTTCGACCTCAAGGGCGGTGTGGAGTTCACCCCATACGCGCCCCGGCTGTCGGCACTGGCCACCTCGCGCACCGAGTGCGCCAATCTGCTCGACGACCTGGTGGCGCTGATGGCCGACCGGATGGAGACGTGCCGGGACGCCGGAGCACGCAACATCTGGCAGTTGGACGACCACGACAGACCGGTCCCCGTCGTGGTCCTGGTCGACGAGCTGGCCGAGCTGTACCTGATGGCCGACAAGAGCGAGAAAGACGAGATCGCCCGCACGTCCACGGCACTGCTGCGGGTCGCTCAGCTCGGGCGGGCCTTCGGCATCTACCTGTTCTGCTGCGGCCAGCGCATCGGCTCCGACCTCGGTCCCGGCGTCACCGCGCTGCGCGCCCAGTGCTCCGGCCGCGTCTGCCACCGCGTCAACGATCCCGAGACCGCGACCATGACCCTCGGCGACCTCGACCCGGCCGCCCTGGTCTCCGCCCGTGCGATCCCCGCCGAGACGCCCGGCGTCGCAATCGTGGCCGGCCAGGACGGCCAGTGGTACCGCGCCCGTTCCTTCTACGTCTCCGAGGCCACCGCCGAGTACGCCGCCCAGCGGCACGCCCACCTGACCCCGTCGTGGGCCGCGGTCATGGCCCCTCGCGTCGGTGACACCGTACTGGACCTGCACGTCGCCTGACCTCATCCCCCGGCCCGGTGTGAGCCCCGATCACGCCATGTCCCTACCCGCCCCATGCCTGAATCCGGAAGGAGGTGACTCGCGATGACCAGCTACAAGCCCGGTCGCGTCCGCTCCACGCTGCTGGATTCCGCACCGGTCGTGGTCCTGGCCGTCATAGCGGCGGTGGGCTCCTTCACCCACATCTCCGAACTGGCGGCCGAACACGGCCAGCGCGGCTGGCAGTCCTGGGCCGTCGCGGTGTGCATTGACCTGATGTGCGTCATGGCCGCCCGCGAGCTCCAACGCGACAAGCGCACCGGGCGCCCTCGGCGGGGGCCGATCTCCTGGCCTGCTCTCGTACTAGCCGGCGGGATCGTCCTCACTCTGGCCGCCAACCTGGCCAGCGCCGAGACCTCGGTCTGGGGATGGATCTGCGCCGCGACACCCGCGGTGGCCTTCCTGGTGGCGGTCTCCATGCTGGAACGCCGCGCTTCCCACCGGCCCCCGTCCCCGGCCGTCGTCGATCCGGCCCCGGTGCCCGTCCCCGAGATCGACTCGGTTCCCGTCCCCGCTCCTGACGTCGCCGAGAGCTCCCCGGGCAACCAGCCCGGTCCGTCATCCCCCGCACTGCTCACCTTCGCCCGGCGGTTGGCTGACGAACACAGCGCCAAGCACGGCCGGCCCGTCACAGCGGATCTACTCCGAACCCGTATGGGCATCTCCGGCGACCTCGCGGCCGATCTGCTGCGGCAGATCGCGACCGACCCCACCTGACAGAAAGGACTCGACCCGTCATGACCTCACCCGATCTTCCCCACCTGGTGGAGGCGGCTCGCTCCTGGGCGCGCGGCTCCTACGCTGACCGGTCCGCCTGGGCTATCACCGAACGCGACGCACCATGACCCGGCTCGTCTGCCCCTTCTGCGAATGCTGCGCCCGCTACGGCTGCGAGATCGACGGCGACCCGACCGGCTGCGACCGCCTCGACCCCGCCGACGGCACACCCTGTCCCTGCACCCGCACCGAGGAATCCGAGGAAGGAGAAGACCCGCTGTGATCCACGCCTACGCCTGCGGCACCTGCAACGGCACCGGCCTGGTCAACGACGACGGCGACACCAGTCCTTACCAGGTTGCGGTCACCTGCTCCGGCTGCGACGGCACCGGCATCGACACCTGACCGACAACGCCACCACGGGGCGGCTCAAGCCTGGCAGCCCGCCGCTCCGTGGGGCGTTCCCTCCGCTCACTCGCAAAGGAGCCACCAGTATGCGCCACCGACCCCGCGCGGATCGCGACTGCCGCGACTCCGTCCGCGTCCATCCCACCCGCCGCGACAGCAACCGAACGACCACCGACGACGGCCCCGGCTTCGAGGGCACCGGAAAGGAGGACGAATGACCGAACAACCCGCTCACATCGGCGACCTCATCGGCCCGGTCATCCGGGACCTGGCTCAGTACTCCGGCCGGGACCTGAACCGCTGGCTTCACCAGGTCGACCGGCTGCGCGGCTGCTCTGACCCGATCCGCCTGACCGGCGAGGTGTCCACGCTCGACTCGACCACCGGGGAGATCCTGCACCGCTACTCGACCCAGGGCGAGCCTCACGGGCAGTTGCTCGTCCGCTGCGGCAACCGGCGGGCCTCCCGCTGCCCGGCCTGCGCCGAGACCTACCGGGCCGACACCTTCCACCTGATCCGCGCGGGCCTGCTCGGCGGGGACAAGGGAGTGCCAGCCACTGTGAGCACGCACCCCCGTGTCCTGGCCACCCTCACGGCTCCGGGCTTCGGGCCGGTCCACCGTGGTCCCGACAAGCACGGCCAGGCCGACCTCTGCCACCCCCGCCGCAACGGTCCGACCTGCTTCGAGCGACATGTCTCCGGTGATCGGCGCATCGGTCAGCCCCTCGTCCCCGGCACCTACGACTACACCGGCCATGTCTTGTGGAACGCTCACGCGGGTGCGCTGTGGCACCGCTTCGGGATTTACCTCCGGCGACACCTGGGCACGGCGGCCAGGCTGACTCGCGCCGAGTTCAGCCGACAGGTCCGGCTCTCCTTCGCCAAGGTCGCCGAGTACCAGGCGCGCGGAATCGTCCACTTCCACGCCGTGGTCCGCCTCGACGGCCGCGCTCCAGAAGGCGAGATCGACGCGCCACCGGCCTGGGCCACCGTCGAACTGCTCTCCGAGACCATCGAGTCCGCGGCGAAGGCCGTATATCTCGACGGTCCCGGCCCGGACGGGGAAGGTTCACGAGAGCTGCGCTGGGGCGCGGTCGACGTGCGGCGGATCGAGTCGACCGGCCCGGACGGGTCCGCGCTCCCCGAGGCGGCGGTAGCCGGCTACGTCGCCAAGTACGCCACGAAGGCCGCCGAGACCTCCGGCACCCTCGACCGGCGGGTGAAACGGTCCGACCTCGCCCGGCTCGAACAGCAAGGCGTCACCGAGCACGCCGCCCGGCTGATTCGTACGGCATGGCTCCTCGGCGACACCGAGGCTTATCCCAACCTCGCGCCGCTCCGTCTCCGGCAATGGGCGCACATGCTCGGCTTTCGCGGCCACTTCTCGGATCTGGCAAGATTTTCGTGATGGGGTGACGGAACGTCACTGCGGTGGCATCGTGGCCATTGTGTGAAGACCTTCT
>NZ_JCADBG010000046.1:0-30731 GCF_059358815.1 Streptosporangium nanhuense | reverse complement strand
ACCCGTCGAGCAACGGATCCAGCCCGGCGACCACCTCGTCCAACGCCTCGGCGAACACCGGGAACCGCTCATACAGCCCCCGGCCCATCCCGGCCCGCTGGCTGCCCTGACCGGTGAACAGGAAGGCGACCTTGTCGCGCCGCCCGCTCTGTCCCAGCAGGACGCCCGCACCCGGCCGGCCCTCGGCCACGGCTCGCAGCCCGGCCACGACCTCCTCGCGAGCACCGGCCAGCACCGCCGCCCGGTGCTCGAAGACCGATCGCGTCGCGGCGAGGGAGAAGGCCGTGTCGGCCAGATCCAGCTCGGGCTCGGCCTCCAGGAGGGACACCAGCCGACCGGCCTGCGCCCGCAGCGCCTCCGCCGTACGACCGGAGACCAGCATCGGGGGCACGCCCACGGTCGTCGCCGGGGCCCGGTCCTCGGCTCCCGCCTCGATCCGCCTGCCGTTCGGCGCCTGCTCGATGATCACGTGGGCGTTGGTGCCGGTGAGGCCGAACGACGACACTCCCGCCCGCCACGGCCGGTCCACCCAGGGCCACGACCGGGGTTCGGTCAGCAGCTCCACCGCGCCCATCGACCAGTCCACGTGCGACGACGGCGCGTCCACGTGCAGCGTCCGGGGCAGTACCTCGTGCCGGAGGGCCATCACCATCTTGATCACACCGGCCACGCCCGCGGCGGCCTGGGTGTGGCCGATGTTCGACTTGACCGACCCGAGAAGCAGCGGACGGTCCTCCGGCCGGTCCTGACCGTAGGTCGCCAGCAGCGCCTGAGCCTCGATCGGGTCGCCCAGCGTCGTCCCCGTACCGTGTCCCTCGACCACGTCCACGTCGGCGGGGTTCAGCCCGGCGCTGCCCAGGGCCTGGCGGATCACCCGCTGCTGCGACGGGCCGTTCGGCGCGGTGAAGCCGTTGGACGCGCCGTCCTGGTTCACCGCAGAACCGCGCAGGACCGCGAGCACCTGGTGGCCGTTGCGCTGGGCGTCCGACAACCGCTCCAGGACCAGCACGCCCACGCCCTCGGACCACCCGGTGCCGTCCGCCGCGTCGGCGAACGCCTTGCACCGGCCGTCGGAGGCCAGCCCGCCCTGCCGGGTGAACTCCACGAACGCGCCGGGGGTGGACATCACGGTCACCCCGCCCGCCAGCGCCAGCGAGCACTCACCGCTGCGCAGCGCCTGTGTCGCCAGGTGCACCGCCACCAGCGAGGACGAGCAGGCGGTGTCCACCGTCACCGCCGGACCCTCCAGGCCCAGCGTGTACGAGAGCCGGCCGGAGGCCGCGCCCGCGCCCATGCCGGTCCCGACGTTGCCCTCGAGGTCGGCCAGCGAGCTCACCATCAGGTACGAGTAGTCCTGGCCGCTCATCCCGACGAAGACCCCGGTGCGGCTGCCGCGCAGCTTGGCGGCGTCGATCCCGGCCCGCTCGACCGCCTCCCACGACACCTCCAGCAGCAGCCGCTGCTGCGGGTCCATCGCCAGCGCCTCACGCGGCGAGATCCCGAAGAACCCCGGGTCGAAGTCCGCGACGTCGCGGATGAAGGCTCCCTTGTCGGTGTCGCTCCGCGCCCGGCCGTCCGGACCGCGGGCCGACAGCGTGCCGAGGTCCCAGTCGCGGTCGGACGGGAAGCCCGAAGTGGCGTCACCGTCCTCGGAGATCAGCCGCCACAGGTCCTCGGGGGAGGACACCCCGCCGGGGAACCGGCAGCTCATCGCCACGACGGCGATCGGCTCGGTGGTGACCGCGACCAGCTTCTGGTACTGACGCCGTAGCCGTTCGGCCTCCTTCATCGAGGTCCGGAGCGCCTGTACGACCTGCTCACTGGGCGTATCCATCACAGCCTCCGTACGTCGGGCGGGGTCGGGAAGCCCACGGCCGGCGTCGCCGGTTCCAGGACACCCGCCACCGCCGCGTCGATCGCGTCAGTCACCACGGCCCTCTCCGCACGCACCGGCACCCGGCGCTCTCACCCGGCGGGGCGTCCCCGCCGGGGAGGGGAGGCGGTAGCACGGGTCTCCGCATGGTCGAAGAGGGTGACCGGCGGTACGCGCGACGGGACTCCCGTTGAGAGGGAGGTCGTCGAGCATGCCATCCATTCGGTGAAGTTAGGCCGATGGCGACTCGGCAAACGCCTAGTCTTTGGCAGGCCCGACACGGCGACCGGCGAGACGGCCGCTGGGACGACCGGCGAATCGACCGGTGAGGCGACCGCTGAGACGGCCGCTGAGACGGCCGATTAGGCGACCGCTGAGACGGCCGCGTCCACGGGCCGGGGCCCCGGGAAGACTAGTGATCCTCCTAATATCGCCGCGATACCGTGCGGGCACGCCGGCGTGCGGGACAGAGCGGACGCTCGCGGCGATGACAGATCCGCACCGGAGCAGGCGCCCGCGCGTCACTGGCCGTTCGGCGGCCCGGCTCCCGCGATGGAGGTATGTGATGGGCGAGGGCCGCAAGCCACTGCTGTTCGTCAGCAATCCGGGAGCCGGTGTCTACAATCCCCTGCGCGTGATCGCCGCCGAGCTGGCCCGGCGCGGCACGGAGGATCTGTGGTTCGCGACGGACGAGTCGCTCAGGGCCGACATCGAGAAGATCGACGAGGGAAGCGGCGTGCGCTTCGCCTCGCTCGGCGAGACCGATCCGGATCACTCCCCCGCCGACTGGGACGACGAGATGTACCGGCTGGCCACCCAGCGTTCCCGCTGGAAGGCGCACCACGCGGTGGTACGGCGCGGGTTCGACCCGGACGGGGGAGAGAAGAAGTATCTGGCGCTCGACGCCCTGGCCGAGGAGATCGAACCGGCCCTCATGGTCTTCGACAGCGTGAACCCCCTCGGGCTCCTGATAGCGCTCAAGAGGAAGATCCCGTTCGTCCTCAGCTCGCCCTTCCTGCCGAGCAACCTGCTTCTCGCCAAGACGCCGCGCGGGTTCCCCATGATGCACACCGGGCTGCCCCTGAACATGTCGTTCCGGCAGCGGGTGCAGAACGACGTGTTCAAGATCCGGGCCGGGCTGATGTTCCTGCACCCGAAGATGTTGAGGCTCGCTCTCAAGGGCGTCGCACGTGTCAGGCAGCTCCAGCTCCCGCGGGAGATGCTCAGTCCGTCGGCGAAGATCGACTGCGCCGACGCCGTCCTGTGCTACACGGTCTTCGGGCTGGAGTACCCCCTTCCCCTCCCGGACAAGTTCCACCTGGTCGGCGTCATCATCCCGCCCCTGCCCGAGGCGGAGGAGGACGGCGACCTGTCCCGCTGGCTCGACGCCAACCCTTCCGTGGTCTACATCGGGCTCGGCACCATCAGCCGGCTGACCCGCCCCGAGGTGCACGCGCTGGTGGAGGTCGCCCGCCGGTTGGACGGCAGGCACACCGTGCTGTGGAAGCTCCCCACCGAGCAGCAGCACCTGCTCCCCCCCAGGGACGAGCTGCCGGCGAACCTCAGGATCGAGAGCTGGGTTCCCTCCCAGCTCGACGTGCTGGCCCATCCCAACGTCAGGCTCTTCTTCAACCACGGCGGCGCCAACGCCTTCCACGAGGGCCTGTACTTCGGCAAGCCCCAGATCATCCGGCCGTTGTGGGTCGACTGCTACGACCAGGCGGTACGCGGCGTGGACAGCGGGGTCAGCCTCACGGTGGACGATCCGCAGACCATCGACGTCGACGACGTGTTCGGCAAGATGACCCGGCTGCTGGACGACCCCTCCTTCCGCGAGCGCGCCGAGTTCTTCGCCGAGGCGCAGCGCGAGGCCGGGGGCACCCGGGCGGCGGCCGACCTGATCCTGGGCAACCCGGCGCTGAAATGACCTGACAGGTACTGCCGAAGGACGTGGCGACAGCATGGAAACGCACAGTGGCGATCCGATATCCATCGAGTTCCCGAGGCGGCGGCGCGGGCAGCTCTCTCCCCCCGACGAGTACGCCTCGCTCCGGGAGCGGCCGGGGCCGGTCAGGTCGGCGCTGCCAGGAGGCAGCGCGGTGTGGCTGGTCTCCCGGCACGACGACGTGCGCACCGTGCTCACCGATCCCCGGATCAGCGCCAGCCCCCTGCACGAGGGCTTCCCGACGATCGGGCGCAACGGGACGGTGCCCCCGCCCGACCAGATTCCCGGCTGGTTCGTCGCGTACGACCCGCCGGAGCACACCCGCTTCCGCAAGGCCCTGATCCCCGAGTTCACCGTACGGCGGGTCGCCGAGCTCCGCCCGGCCATCCAGCGGGTCGTCGACGCCTGCATCGACGACATGCTCAACGCCGGCACCACCGCCGACCTGGTGCCCGCGTTCGCGCTGCCGGTGCCTTCGCTGATCATCTGCGAGGTGCTCGGCGTGCCGCGTACGGACCGCGAGCTCTTCGAGTCGAGGACGCGCGTCCTGGTGACCCTCACCTCGACCGACGACGAGCGCGAGGCCGCGACCAGGGACCTGCTGATGTACATCTCCAAGCTGATCACCATGAAGCAGCGGTTCCCCGGCAGGGACCTGACCAGCCGGCTGCTGTCCGCGGGGGTGCTGACCCCCAAGGAGATCTCCGGCGTCGCCCTGCTGCTGCTGATCGCCGGGCACGAGACGACGGCGAACAACATCGCGCTCGGCGTGGTCATGCTGCTGCTGAACCGGCAGTGGATCGGCGCGCCGGGGGTGGTGGAGGAGGTGCTGCGCTACCTGTCGGTCGCCGACCGGGTGGCGCTGCGCGTGGCCGTCGAGGACGTCGAGATCGGCGGGCAGGTGATCAGGGCCGGTGAGGGCATCGTGCCGCTCGGCGCCGCGGCGAACCACGACCACGCCACGTTCGAGCGGGCCGACGAGTTCGACCCGAGCCGCTCGGCCCGCCACCACGTCGCGTTCGGGTACGGCGTGCACCAGTGTCTCGGGCAGAACCTCGTCAGGGTCGAGATGGAGGCCGTCTTCACGTCCCTGTTCCGGCGGATCCCGACCCTCCGGCTCGACACGGCGGTCGAGGACCTGCCCTTCAAGTACGACGGCGTGCTGTTCGGGCTGCACGCGCTCCCGGTCCGGTGGTGACTCCGCTGGTGACTCCGCTGGTGACGGAGCGGGAGGCCCCGGCGGGTCGCCCGCCGGCCCCGGTCCTCCAGGGATCCCTGTTCTCCAAGGATGAGGAATGTCATGCGTGTCAACGTGAACGCCCAGCACTGCGTCGGCGCCGGCCAGTGCGTGCTCATCGCGCCGGAGGTCTTCGACCAGAACGACGAGGGAACCGTCGTGGTCCTGGTCGAGACCCTGGACGATCCGGCTCAGGCCGTCACCCGGCAGGCCGTCCTGGCCTGCCCGTCGAGGTCCATCTCGCTGGCCGACGGCTGAGGGCCGCACCGAGCGGGTGACCGTGGTCTGACCGCACGAATCCGACCCGGCCGGGGACGCACACCCGGCCGGGTCGACGTGCCTTCCGGGCCGTCCCGCTCCCCCGGGCCCGTCCCGCCCCCGCACCGGCCGTCCGACCGTGAACGCCGAGACGCCGGGCGGGACGGTAGGACAGCGCGGGGCAGCGGGACGGCGCGGCTCAAGCGGCCCAAGCGGCCCAGCGGCCCAAGCCGCTCAACAGCCCAAGCCGCTCAACGGCTCAGCGGCTCAACGGCTCAAGCCGCCTAGACGCCCAGCGGCCCAGCCGCTCATTGGCCTCCGCCGTCGAGGGCCGCCCGCACCAGCTCGTCGAGCCCCATCGAGTCGAGCGCGTCACCGGCGTCCCCGTCGGCGTCGTCGTCGACGGACCCCTCCGGGTCGCCACTCAGGTGCAGCAGCGCGTCCAGCACGCCGATCTCCCGCAGCCTGGCCATGGACAGCGACGCGAACAGCGCCCGGACCCGCGTCTCCTCCTCGTCGGCGCCCGAGGCCGCGCCCGTCTCCTGGAGGAGTTCCGCGATCACGTGGGCGGCGAGGGCCTCCGGGGTCGGGTAGTCGAAGATCAGCGTGGAGGGCAGCTTCAGCCCCGTCGAGGCCGTGAGTCGGTTGCGCAGCTCGATCGCGCTCAGGGAGTCGAACCCGAGGTCCCGGAACGCCTGGTCGGCACCGATCACCTCGCGGCCGGAATGCCCGAGGACGAGCGCGATCTGGCCGCGCAGCAGGTCGAGCAGCACGCCGAGCCGTTCGGGGCCGGCGAGGCCGGCCAGCCTGTCGCGCAGGGCGGACGCCGACCGCGCGGCCTCCTGCGCCGAGCCCGCCGATTCGACCAGCTCACGGTAGCCCGGCAGCTCGCACAGCAGCCGGCTGGGCCGTCCCGCCGTGTAGGAGCGGACGAACCGCTCGTGCTCGATGTCGGCGACCACCGCGACCGGCTCTCCCCCGGCGACGAGGCCGCTCAGCGCGGCGACCGCCAGCTCGGGGTCCATGGGGCGCACGCCCATGCGCCGGGACGCCTCCTGCGCCGCGGCCGCCTCCGCCATACCGCCGCCCGCCCAGGCCCCCCACGCCACCGCCGTGGCCGCCAGCCCGCGCTCGCGCCGCCGCTCGGCCAGGCCGTCCAGCACCGCGTTGGCGGCGGCGTAGTTGCCCTGGCCCGGGCTGCCGAGCGCCCCCGCCGCGGACGAGAACAGCACGAACACCGGCAGGTCCAGGTCTCGCGTCAGCTCGTCCAGCACGAGCGCCGGTGCCACCTTGGCGCGGAACACCGTCTCGAACCGCTCACGGGTCAGGCCGTCCACCACGCCGTCGTCGACCACGCCCGCGGCGTGCACCACACCGGTCAGCGGGTACTCGGCCGGGATGCCCGCCAGTACGGCGGCCAGTGCGTGCGGGTCGGCAGCGTCGCAGGCCGCGACGGTCACCCGGGCGCCCAGCCCCTCCACCTCGTCGCGCAGTTCGGCGGCCCCGGGGGCCTCCATCCCCCGCCGGCCGACCAGCACCAGGTGCTCCGCGCCGTGCCGGGCCAGCCAGCGGGCCAGATGCCCGCCGAGTGCGCCGGTGCCGCCGGTGATCAGTACGGTCCCGGACGGGGTCCACTCGCCGGGCTCACCGGTCCGGCCGTTCTGGCTGTGCTGGCCGGGCCGGCCGGGCTGGCCCGCGGGGTCGCGCACCAGCCGCCGGGCGTACGTCCCGGTGGGCCGGACGGCGAGCTGGTCCTCGCCGTCCGTCCCGGCGAGCGCGCTCGCCAGCCGCCGCGCCGCTCCCCGGTCGAAGTCCTCCGGCAGGTCGATCAGGCCGCCCCACCTCCGCGGGTGCTCCAGCGCCGCGACCCGGCCGAGCCCCCAGACGGCGGCCTGCGCCGGATCGCGCAGGACGTCGCCGGGACCGGCCGCGACCGCGCCCCGGGTGAGACACCACAGCGGCGCGGCGACACCGGCGTCGCCCAGCGCCTGGATCAGCAGGGTCGTCAGCGCCAGACCGCCGGGAAGCCCGGTGCCGGCCGGCTCCCGCAACGCCAGCAGGGAGACCACCCCGGCGAACGGCCGGTCGCCCGAGTGCGCGCCCAGCCACTCGGCCAGCGCGGCACGGTCCCGGGGTACGGCGGCGAGGTCGGCCACCTCCATGCGGACCACGTCGGCACCGAGCGCGCCGACCACCGAGCCCGTCCAGGCGTCCGCGGCCAGTTCCTCGGGGAGCACCACCAGCCAGGGGCCCGCCGGACCGGCCTGCGGGGTCCGGCCGGACGCGACCGCGCCGTCACCGGTGAGAGCCGTCCAGTCGATCCGGTACCGCCAGGCGTCCACGGTGGACCTCCGGCGCCGCTCCCTGCGCCACGACGACAGCCCCGGCAGCACCTTGGTCAGCGCCTCGCCGTCCACGTCGAGCCGCGACGCCAGCTCCTTGGCGTCCTCCTCCTCGACGGCCGCCCAGAACTCGGCGTCCACCGGGTCCGCCACACCCCCCGGGTCCGCCGCGCGGGCCGTGCCCGGGTGGCCCGCGTCGGGCCAGAACCGCTCGTGCTGGAAGGCGTACGTCGGCAGGTCCACCGTCCGGGCCCCGGTACCGGCGAAGACCGAGTTCCAGTCGGGGCTCATCCCGTGCACGTGCAGCCGGGCGAGCGCGGCGACGAGGGTCCGGTACTCGTCGCGGTCCGCGCGCAGCAGGGGGACCAGCTCGGCCTCGGCCTCCGCGGGGACGGTGTCACGGGCCATCGCGGTCAGGGTCGCGTCCGGGCCGACCTCGACGTAGCGGGTCACCCCCGCCTCGTGCGCCGCCCGGATCCCGTCGGCGAACCGTACGGTGCCCCGCACGTGCGCCACCCAGTGCTCCGGGGAGCGGAGCTCGTCCGTGACGGCGCCGCCGGTCACGTTCGAGATCACCGGGATTCGCGGCGCGGAGTAGGAGAGGCCTTCGGCGACCGCCCGGAAGTCCGCCAGCATCGGCTCCATCAGCGGCGAGTGGAACGCGTGCGAGACCCGCAGCCGCCTCGTCCGGCGCCCGCCTTCGGCCAGCGCGGCCGCCACGTCGAGCACCGCCCGCTCCGCCCCCGCCACCACCACGGACTCCGGGCCGTTGACCGCGGCGACGGAGACCCGGTCCTCGTACCCGGACAGCGCCCGCAGCACCTCCTCCTCGCCCGCCTGGACGGCGACCATCGCGCCACCGGCCGGAAGCCTCCGCATGAGCGCGCCCCTGGCCGCCACCAGCGCGCAGGCGTCCTCAAGTGACAGCACGCCCGCGACGTGCGCCGCGGCCAGCTCGCCGACCGAGTGTCCGATCAGCACGTCGGGGACGAGCCCCCAGGACTCCAGCAGGCGGAACAGGGCCACCTCGACCGCGAACAGCGCCGGCTGGGTCCACCCGGTCTCGTCGAGCAGGCCGGCCTCGGGCGTGCCCGCCGGGGCGAACAGGATCTCCCGCAGCGGGCGGTCCAGCCGGGCGTCCAGGCGCGCCAGGACGGCGTCGAGCGCGTCGGCGAAGACGGGGAACCTGTCGTAGAGCTCGCGTCCCATCCCCGCCCGCTGGCTGCCCTGGCCGGTGAACAGGAACGCCGTTCTGCCCGGCCTCCCGACCCGGCCGTCGATCACGTGGGGGGCCGGGTTCCCGTCCGCCGCCGCCATCAGGCCGTCCACCAGTTCCGCACGGTCACCGGCCAGGACGACGAGCCGCTGCCGGAAGCTCGACCGGGTGGTGGCCAGGGAGTACGCGATGTCGGCCGGTCCGGCGTCGGGGTGCCCGGCGAGGTGGTCGAGCAGGCGCAGCGCCTGCGCCCGCACCGCGGCCGGGTCCTTTGCCGACAACGGAACCGGCAGGAGACCGGGAACCACCCCGCCGATCCCCATGGCCGACCCCGGCAGCCCGGCGGAGCCGGACGGCTCGGCGGACGCGCGCAGCTCGGCGGACGCGCGCAGCTCGGCGGACGCGGGCGGCTCGGCGGACGCGGAGGGTCCGGTGGGGTCGGCGGGGGGCGCCTCCTCGATGATCACGTGTGAGTTCGTGCCGGTGGCCCCGAAGGACGAGATCCCGGCCCGGCGCGGGCGTCCGGAGTCAGGCCACGGCCTGGCCTCGGTCAGCGGCTCCACCGCGCCGGCCGACCAGTCCACGTGCGACGACGGCGTGTCCAGGTGCAGCGTCCTCGGCGCCACCCCGTGCCTGATGGCCATCACCATCTTGATCAGTCCGGCGACCCCGGCCGCCGCCTGCGTGTGCCCGATGTTGGACTTGATCGACCCGAGCAGCACCGGCCGCTCGCGGTTCTGGCCGTAGGTCTCCAGCAGGGCCTGCGCCTCGATCGGGTCGCCCAGCCTGGTGCCCGTGCCGTGCGCCTCCACCACGTCCACCTCGGACGGGGCCAGCCCGGCGGCGGTCAGGGCACGGTGGATCACCCTCCGCTGCGACGGGCCGCTCGGCGCGGTGAACCCGTTGGAGGCGCCGTCCTGGTTGACGGCCGAGCCGCGCAGGACCGCCAGCACGCGGTGGCCGTTGCGCCGGGCGTCCGACAGCCGTTCGACGACGAGCATGCCGACGCCCTCCGCCCAGCCCGTGCCGTCGGCGGCGTCGGAGAACGCCTTGCACCGGCCGTCCGGGGACAGCGCCCCCATCTCGCCGAACTCGACGAAGCCCACCGGTGTGGACATCACGGTGACCCCGCCGGCCAGCGCCAGCGAGCACTCCCCGGACCGCAGCGCCTGCGCGGCCAGGTGCAACGCCACCAGCGACGAGGAGCAGGCGGTGTCCGCGGTCACCGCGGGCCCCACCAGGCCGAAGGTGTAGGACAGCCGTCCGGAGATCACGCTGGCCGCCTGGGCCGTCTGCGCGTGGCCGCGATGGTCCCGGGGCGGCTGGTAGTCGCCACCGGTGGCGCCGACGTAGACGCCCACGTCTCCGCCCCGCAGGCCGGCGGGGTCGATGCCCGCCCGTTCGAACGCCTCCCAGGCGGTTTCGAGCACCAGCCGCTGCTGCGGGTCCATCACCATCGCCTCGCGAGGCGAGATGCCGAAGAAGCCCGGGTCGAAGTCGGCGACGTCGTAGAGGAAGCCGCCCCCGGCCGCCGTACTGCGGCCGCGCCCGTCGGCACCCCCGCCGGACAGGGCGGCCAGGTCCCAGCCCCGGTCGGCGGGGAACGCGCCGACCGCGTCCACCTCGCCGGTGACCAGCCGCCACAGGTCCTCCGGCGAGCGGACGCCGCCCGGGTACCGGCAGCTCATGCCGACGATGACGATCGGGTCGTCCGGGAGCCCGTACGGCACGGGTGCCCGGCTCCCCTCGCCGAGGCTTCCCTCGCCGGTGCCCTCCTCGCCGAGTACCAGGCCCGCCAGGTGCCCGGCGAGTTCCGCCGGTGTCGGGTGGTCGAAGACGAGCGTGGCGGGCAGGGTCAGCCCGGTCTCGGCGTTGAGCCGGTTCCGCAGGTCGACCGCGGTGAGGGAGTCGAACCCGAAGTCCCTGAAGGCCCGGTCGGCCTCGATCTCGGCGCCGTCGGCGTGGCCGAGGACCGAGGCGGCCCTGGTCACCACCAGTTCGAGGACGAGGCCCGTGCGCTCGGCCGCCGGAAGCGCGAGGAGACGGCTCCGGAGCCCGTCCGCCACGGAGGGCTCGCCGTCGCGGGCGCCGCCGCCCGCCGCCTCGATCGCCCGCCGGGCCTGGGGCAGCTCGTCCAGCAGCGGGGTCGGCCGCAGCGCGAGGAAGGCCGGGGCGAACCGGTCCCACTCCACGTCCGCGACCGTCATCGCGCTCTCGCCGCTCGCGACGACCCGGCCCAGCGCGCCGAGCGCGAGCTCGGGCGCCAGGGCGGGCAGCCCGTTCGCCCGCAGGTGCAGGTCCATTCCCCTGTCGGCGGTCACGCCGCTGTCCGCCCATGCCGACCAGGACACGGCGGTCCCCACCGCGCCCCGGGCGCGGCGCGCCTCGACCAGCGCCTCCCGGACCGCCTCCGCCGCGGCGGCGACCCCTCGGCCGGCCACTCCCCAGACGCCGGAGAGCGAGCAGAACAGCACGAACGCGTCCAGCTCCCGATCTCCCAGCAGGGAGTCCAGGTGCACCGCCCCCGCGGCGCGGGCCGCGGCGGCCGCGGCCACGTCCGCGGGCTCGGCCCCCTCCAGGGGGGCGGCTTCCGCCGGTTCCTCGGCGTAGACGACCGCGTCCGGCGGGAACTCGGCCAGCAGGGCGGCCACGGCCTCCCGGTCCGCCAGGTCGCAGTACCTGACCGTCACCCGGGGATCCACACCGGCGGACTCCACCCGGGCGGCGACCTCCAGCGACTCCACGGACTCCACGGACTCCACCCGGGCGGCGTCCTCCCCTGGCTCCGCGAGTCGCACCGAGGCGGCGCCCTCTCCCGGCTCCGCGGACTCCATCCGAGCGGCGACCTCTCCCGGCTCCACGTACTCCACCGTGGCGGGGTGACCGGCCAGCACGACCCGGTCGGCGCCCGCGTCGGCCAGCCAGCGGGCGACGCGCTCCCCCGCGGCTCCCGTGTCCCCGGCGACCAGCACCGTGCCGCGAGGTCGCCACGACCGGTCGGCGTCCCCGGCGGAGGCCGAAGCCTGGGACGGGGCCGGGGCCGGGGCCGGGACGAGCCTGCGGCCGAACACCCCTGAGGCGCGCACGGCGACCTCGCTCTCGCCGTCCGGGCCACCGGCCAGCACACCGGCGAACCGGGCGACGGCCCGCCGGTCGAGCGGTGCGGGCAGGTCGATCATGCCTCCCCAGCGCCGGGGGTGCTCCAGCGCCGCCACCCGTCCCAGGCCCCAGACCGCGGCCTGATCCGGGCTCGGCGGCGCGTCGGACCGGCCCACCGACACCGCGCCCCGGGTGACGCACCACAGCGGCGCGTCGACACCGGCGTCACCCAGCGCCCGCACCAGCGCGGCCGTCAACGCCACCCCTGGCAGGCCGTTCCCAAGCAGGCCCCCCTCGGACAGGCCGCCCTCGGGCAAGCCGTCCGTACCGGCGAGTGCCAGCAGGGAGATCACCCCCGCCGGCGCCCGGTCTCCCGCGTCCGGATCGCCGAGCAGCTCGGCGATCCGGGCGGCCAGCCTCGCGTGGTCGGTGTGCGTGACGTCGAGACGCGTCAGGGCGCCGGCGCCCGCCAGGGCGGCGCCCACGGCGTCGAGCGCCTCGGCCCACGGCTCCTCCCCGGACCGGCCGGCCGGGACGACCACCAGCCACCGCCCGCCCGGGACGGCGGACGGCGCGGCGGACGGCAGGGTGGTCAGGGGCTTCCATGACACCCGGTAGCTCCAGGAGTCCACGAGCGTGCGCTCGCGTCGCGAGCGGCGCCAGGACGACAGCGCGGGCAGCACCGTCGACAGCGAGTCCGTCCCCAGGTCCAGGGTGGCCGCCACGGAGGCCAGGTCCGCGCGCTCGACCGCGGCCCAGAACTCGGCGTCCACCGGATCCCCCGCCGGGCCGGCGGCCGGGGCGGCGACGGCCTCCGGCCAGTACCTCCTGCGCTGAAAGGCGTACGTCGGCAGGTCGACGAGCCGCGCGCCGCATCCGGTGAAGAGCGACCGCCAGTCCACCGGCAGCCCGTGGACGTGCAGCCGGGCCAGCGCGTCCACGACCGACGCCTCCTCGCCGCGGTCCTTGCGCAGCATCGGCACGACCAGGGTTCCGGCCTCGGTGCCGTCGGCCGCCAGGCAGTGCTGGGTCAGCGCGGACAGCACGCCGTCCGGGCCGAGCTCGACGAACGTGTTCACGCCGGAACCGCGCAGGGTGCGCACGCAGTCGGCGAAGCGGACCGCCTGCCGGGCATGGTCGACCCAGTAGCCGGGCGAGCAGAGCCGCTCGACGGCGACCGGCTCACCCGTCAGGCCGGAGACGAGCGGGATGGCCGGCGGCGAGAACCCGATCCCGCGCACGGCCCGGCGGAACTCCTCCAGCATGGGGTCCATCAACGGCGAGTGGAACGCGTGGCCGACGGCCAGCCGGGTGGTCTTGCGGCCCTCGGCCGCGAACCGGGCGGCGAGCTCGGTGACCGCTCCCTCCGCACCGGCGATCACCACCGCCGACGGCCCGTTGACCGCGGCGATCGACACCTCGTGCTCGCGCCCGGCGAGCATCGGGAGGACCTCGTCCTCGGTGGCCTGCAGGGAGACCATCGCGCCCCCGGCCGGCAGCGCCTGCATCAGGCGTCCCCTGGCGGCGACCAGGGTGCAGGCGTCGGCCAGCGTCAGCACCCCGGCGACGTGCGCCGCGGCGATCTCGCCGATCGAGTGCCCGGCCACCAGGTCAGGGCGCAGCCCCCACGACTCCGCCAGGCGGAACAGGGCCACCTCGACCGCGAACAGCGCGGGCTGCGTCCAGCGGGTCCGGTCGAGCCGCTCGGCCTCGGGCGAGCCCGCCTCGGCGAACAGGATCGTCCGCAGCGGCCGGTCCAGCTCGACGTCGAACTGCGCGAGCACCACGTCCAGTGCCTGCGCGAACACCGGGAACCTGGCGTACAGCTCCCGGCCCATGCCGGGGCGCTGGGAACCCTGCCCGGTGAACAGCATCGCCGACCTGCCCGCCACGGCGGTGGCCTCGCCGCGCGCGATCTCCGACACGCCGCCGGCGGTGGCCAGCAGCACCGCGCGGTGCCGGAACATCGACCGGCTCGCCAGCGAGTAGCCGACGTCCACCGGATCGAGGTCGCGGTCGGCGGCCGGTACGCGGTCGAGCTGGGCCCGCAGCGCCTCCCGGGTCCGGCCGGAGACGACCCACGGCACGACCGCGGGAACCGCCCGCCCGCCGGGCCGCCCGGGCGAGTCCCCCTCGCCGGACGACGGCCCGTCCGGGGGCGCCTGCTCCAGGATGACGTGCGCGTTGGTGCCGCTGATCCCGAAGGCGGAGACGCCGGCCCGCAGCGGCCGGTCCTTCCGCGTCCACGGCCGGGGCTCGGTCAGCAGCTCGACGGCCCCGGAGGACCAGTCCACGTGCGACGCCGGCACCTCGGCGTGCAACGTCCTGGGCAGCATGCCGTGCCGCATGGCCAGCACCATCTTGATCACTCCGGCGGCACCCGCCGCCGCCTGCGTGTGGCCGAGGTTGGACTTGATCGATCCCAGCCACAGCGGATGGTCCCGCTCCTGGCCGTACGTCGCCAGCAGGGCCTGCGCCTCGATCGGGTCGCCCAGCGCCGTGCCGGTGCCGTGCGCCTCCGCCGCGTCTACCTCGGCCGGGGACAGCCCCGCCGCGGCCAGCGCCTGGCGGATCACCCGCTGCTGCGAGGGGCCGTTCGGCGCGGTCAGGCCGTTGGAGGCGCCGTCCTGGTTCACCGCGGAGCCGCGTACGACGGCGAGGACCGGGTGGCCGCCGCGCCGCGCGTCCGACAGGCGCTCCAGCACGAGCATGCCGACGCCCTCCGACCACCCGGTGCCGTCCGCCGAGTCGGAGAACGCCTTGCACCGCCCGTCGGGCGCCAGGCCGCCCTGGACGCTGAACTCGACGAACGAGTCGGGGCTCGACATCACCGAGACGCCGCCCACCAGCGCCAGCGAGCACTCCCCGCCGCGCAGGGCCTGCGCGGCCCAGTGGAGGGCGACCAGGGAGGACGAGCACGCGGTGTCGACGGTGATGGCGGGCCCCTCCAGCCCCAGCGTGTAGGACAGCCGTCCCGACATGACGCTCGCCGTGGTGCCGGTGGCCACGTGCCCCTGCACGTCCGCGCCGGACCCCTTGAGCAGGCCGACGTAGTCCTGGCCGTTGGTGCCCACGAAGACGCCGCCGTCGCTGCCCCGGAGGTCGAGCGGGTCGATGCCGGCCCGCTCCAGCGCCTCCCAGGACGCCTCCAGCACCAGGCGCTGCTGCGGGTCCATCGCCAGCGCCTCACGCGGTGAGATGCCGAAGAACTCGGCGTCGAACTCGGTCGCGTCCCGCAGGAAGCCGCCGACGCCCGTGGCCGACATCCCCCCGGCGAGCGCCTCCAGGTCCCATCCCCGGTCGTCGGGGAACGGGGAGACGCCCTCTCCGCCGTCCACCAGCAGGCGCCACAGCTCCTCGGGGGAGCTCACCCCGCCGGGGAACCGGCAGCTCATGCCGACGATCACGATGGGATCGCCCTCGTCGGCGCGGGCCGGCGCGTCCGGCGTACGGCCGTCCGCCCCGGCGCGCGGCATCGAGCCGAGCAGTTCGGCCAGCAGGAAGTCCGCCAGCGCGGCCGGGGTGGGATAGTCGAACACCAGCGTCGCCGGCAGGGTCAGCCCCGTCGCCGCCACCAGCACGTTGCGCAATTCGACGGTGGTCAGCGAGTCGAAGCCCAGCTCCCTGAAGGGGCGGTCCGGTGCGACGCCGTCGGTGTCGGCGTGGCCGAGCACGGCGGCCACGCAGCCGCGCAGCAGGTCCAGGACGGCCCGGCCCCGCTCGTTGGCGGACAGCCCGGCCAGTCGCCGCCGGAACTCCGGCTCGGTCGTGGCGGCCTCGCCCCCTCCCGCGCCCGCGACCCCACCCGCGACCCCGGCACCCGGCACCGCGACGGCGGCGGCGACCTCGGGCAGGTCGCTCACCAGCGGGTTGTGCCGGATCACCGCGAAGGCGCCGGCGAACCGGGGCCAGTCGACGTCGGCGACGGTCAGCGTCGTGTCGTCCTGCTCGATCGCCTGCCGCAACGCGAGGATCGCCAGGTCCGGGGACATCATCTCCAGGCCGCCCCGGCGCATCCGGTTCTCCACGCCGGCGGCGTCCGCCGCCATGCCCGCCCCGGCCCACGGCCCCCAGGCGATCGACGTCGCCGCGAGCCCCCGCGCGCGCCGGTGCTCCGCCAGCGCGTCGAGCACGGCGTTCGCGGCCGCGTAGTTGGCCTGCCCCGGCGAGCCGAAGGTGGCGGACGTGGAGGAGAACAGCACGAACGCCCGCAGGTCCATGTGCTCGGTCAGCTCGTGCAGGGTGAGCGCGGCGACCGCCTTCGACCTCATGACCGAGGAGAGGCGTTCCGGCGTCAACCCGTCCAGCACCCCGTCGTCGACCACGCCCGCCGCGTGGAAGACCGCGGTCAGCGGGTGGGCCTCCGGGATCCCGGCCAGCAGGGCGGCCACGGCGTCGCGATCGGCGACGTCGCAGGCCACCACGCCGACCTGGGCGCCGAGGCCTGCCAGCTCGTCCCGCAGCTCGGCCGCGCCCGGCGCGTCCGGCCCGCGCCGGCCCGCCAGCAGGACGTGCGCGGCACCCGCGCGGGCCACCCAGCGGGCGACCCGCGCCCCGAGCGCACCGGTACCTCCCGTGATCAGCACAGTGCCCCCGTCGAAGGACCCGGTGCCCGCACCGCCCGGCGAGGTGCCCGCACCGGCCGGGGCGGCGTCCCGCGAGTCGATCGGGGCGTGCGCCAGGCGGCGGCCGAAGACCCCCGAGGGTCGTACGGCGAGCTGGTCCTCCCCCGTGAGAGCGGAACCCTTGAGACCGGAGCCCTTGAGACCGGAACCCTTGAGACCTGAACTGTTGGAACCCGAGCTGTCAGGACCCGAGTTGTCAGGACCCGGGCCCTCGATGCCGGACAGCGTGTCGATCAGGCGGGAGATCGTGCCGGGGTCGAGGTGCTCCGGCAGGTCGACCAGCCCGCCCCACAGGTGCGGCTGCTCCAGCGCCACGGACCGGCCGAGACCCCACACCGCGGCCTGCACCGGCCGGGACACCCGTTCCGAGCGTCCCACCGACACCGCGCCGCGGGTCACGCACCACAGGGGCGCCTCGGCCCCGGCGTCGCCGAGGGCCTGCGCCAGCGCGACCGTCGTCGCCAGGCCGGCGGGAACCCCCGGGCAGCCGGCGACCTCCCGCTCGTCCAGGGCCAGCAGCGACACGATCCCGGCGGGCCGGGGTCCGGCGGAGCACAGCTCCCGTATCCGTACGGCCAGTGCCGCCCGGTCGGGTTCGCCGGCCTCGATCCGGTCGGCCTGCGCGCCCAGCGCGCCCGCCAGCGAGGCCGCCCACTCGTCGGACGCGTACCCCGCCGGGACCACCACGAGCAACCGGCCTCGCCCGTCCGGGGAGGGCGCGATGGGCGGTGACCAGGGCAGCGGCTTCCAGACGGACCGGTACCGCCAGCCGTCGACGGCGGAGCGCTCCCGCCGGTGGCGGCGCCACGAGGACAGCGCCGGGAGCAGTGTCTCCAGTGCCTCCAGCGCCTCCGGCGTGCCGCCGTCGCCCCCCAGCCCTTCCGACAGCGCCGCCGCGTCGCCGCGCTCCACCGCGTCCCAGAAGTCCGTGTCCGCCGCGCCGGAGGGCGCGGGCGAGGCCCCCGCTCCGGCCTCCGGCCAGAACCGCCGGCGCTGGAAGGTGTACGTCGGCAGGTCGACCGTCTCGGCGCCGGTACCGGCGAAGAACCCCCGCCAGTCCACGTCGACGCCCCGGGCGTGCAGCCGGGCCATCGCGTCCGTGAGGGCCCGGTCCTCACCCCGGTCCCGGCGCGCCGCGGGGACCGTCCGGACGTCCGGGCGGTCGGCGAGGCAGTCGGCGGCGATGGCCGAGAGCACGGCGTCGGGGCCGAGTTCGAGGAAGGTGACGACGCCCTGCTCCGCGAGCCGGAGCACGCCGTCGCCGAAGCGGACCGGCCGCCGGATGTGCTCCACCCAGTAGTCGGGCGAGCAGAGCTGCTCCGCGGTCGCCGGCTCGCCGGTCACGTTCGAGATGACCGGGATCTCCGGCGGCGCGTACGACAGGCCGCGCGCGACCCGGCCGAAGTCGTCGAGCATCGCCTCCATGCGCGGGGAGTGGAACGCGTGGGAGACCTGGAGCCGCCTGGTCCTGCGCCCCCCGGCGGCGAGCCGCGCCGCGATCTCCAGGACGGGGTCCTCCTCGCCCGCGACGACGAGCGAGGCCGGGCCGTTGACCGCCGCGATCGACACCTGGTCCTCGCGCCCGGCCAGCAGCGGCAGCACCTCCTCCTCCCGGGCCTCGACGGCGACCATCGCCCCGCCCTCGGGCAGCGCCTGCATCAGGCGCGCGCGGGCCGACACCAGGGTGCACGCGTCCGGCAGCGACAGCACGCCGGCGACGTGCGCCGCGGCGATCTCCCCGACCGAGTGGCCCGTGAGGTGGCCGGGCCGCACGCCCCACGACTCGAGCAGCCGGAACAGGGCCACCTCGAAGGCGAACAGCCCCGGCTGGGTGTAGCCGGTCTCGTCCAGCAGGGCGGCCTCCGCCGTGCCCGCCGGGGCGAACAGCACCTCGCGCAGCGGGCGGTCCAGGTCCGCGTCCAGGTGGGACAGCACCTGGTCGAGCGCGTCCGCGAACGCCGGGAAGCGGCCGTACAGCTCGCGGCCCATTCCCGCGCGCTGGCCGCCCTGCCCGGTGAACATGAAGGCCAGCGAGCCGTGGACGGCGGTACCCAGGACGAGTGCCCCCGGGACGACGCCTTCCAGGGGCCCTTCGGCCAGCGCCCGCAACCCGTCGACGATCTCCTGCCGCTCCCGCCCGACCAGGACCGCGCGCCGGTCGAGGTGGGACCGCGAGGTCGCCAGGGAGAAGGCGACGTCCGTGGGGTGGAGACCGGGCGACTCCTCCAGCAGGGACGCCAGCCGTCCCGCCTGGTGGCGCAGGGCCGGCTCGTTCTTCCCCGACACCAGCACGGGGACGACGACGGGCTCGGCCGTCCTCGCGCGCGCGGCCACCGGCGGCGCCTCCTCCAGCACCGCGTGGGCGTTGGTGCCGCTGAGGCCGAACGACGACACCCCGGCCCGGCGCGGACGCCCGGCGCGCACCCACTCCCTCGGCTCGGTGAGCAGCTCGACGGCGCCCGCGCTCCAGTCCACGTGCGAGGACGGGGTGTCCGCGTACAGGGTCCTGGGCAGCAGGTCGTGCCGCATCGCCATGACCATCTTGATCACGCCGGCGACGCCGGAGGCCATCTGGGTGTGCCCGATGTTGGACTTGACCGAGCCCAGCAGCAGCGGGCGGTCCGGGTCCCGGTCCTGCCCGTAGGTCGCGAGCAGCGCCTGCGCCTCGATCGGGTCGCCCAGCGCCGTGCCGGTCCCGTGGCCCTCCACCGCGTCGACGTCCGCCGCCGAGAGCCCGGCGTTGGCCAGCGCCTGCCTGATCACCCGCTGCTGGGAGGGGCCGTTCGGCGCGGTCAGCCCGTTGGAGGCGCCGTCCTGGTTGATCGCCGATCCGCGGATGACCGCGAGGATCGGGTGGCCGTTGCGCTCGGCGTCGGACAGCCGCTCCACCAGCAGCAGGCCGACCCCCTCGGCCAGGCTCATCCCGTCCGCAGAGTCGGAGTACGCCTTGCACCGGCCGTCGGGGGCCATGGCACGCTGCCTGCTGAACCCGATGAAGGCGTCGGGGGTGGACATCACGGTCACCCCGCCCGCCAGGGCGAGCGAGCTCTCCCCGTCGCGCAGCGACTGGCAGGCCAGGTGCAGCGCCACCAGCGACGACGAGCACGCCGTGTCCAGCGTGACGGCCGGGCCCTCCAGCCCGAACAGGTACGACACCCGGCCCGACAGCACGCTGGAGATGGTGCCGGTGATCAGGTGGCCCTCCAGGCCCTCCCGGCCCCCGGCCATCGCCGCGCTGTAATCCTGGTAACTGGACCCGATGAAGGTGCCGGTCAGGCTGCCGCGCAGCGACGAGGGGGCGATCCCGGCCCGCTCGGCGGCCTCCCAGGCCGTCTCCAGCAGCAGCCGCTGCTGCGGGTCCATCGCCAGCGCCTCGCGCGGCGAGATCCCGAAGAAGTCGGCGTCGAACTCCGCCGCGTCGTGCAGGAAGCCGCCCCACGTGGAGTACGTCCTGCCGGACCGGCCGGGGTCGGGGTCGTAGAGCCCCTCCGCGTCCCAGCCCCGGTCGACGGGGAACCCGGAGATCGCGTCGACCCCGTCGGCCACGACCTGCCACAGCCGCTCCGGCGAGCCGACCCCGCCCGGGTAGCGGCAGGCCATCCCGATGATCGCGATCGGCTCGTCCGAGGCGGCCCGCGCCGGGCCCGCCACGGCCGCCGGGCCTCCTCGCGTCCCGGCGATCTCGGCGCGCAGGAACCCCGCCAGCGCCTCCAGGTTCGGGTGGTCGAACACCAGCGTGCTGGGCAGCGTCAGGCCCGTCGCACCGGCCAGCCGGTTGCGCAGGTCGACCGCGGTCACCGAGTCGAAGCCCATGTCGCGGAACGCCTGCCGCTCGACGACGGCGTCGGCCGAGGAGTGTCCCAGCACGGTCGCCGCCTGGGCGCGCACCAGCTCCAGCAGCAGGCGGTCCCGCTCGGAGGCGGGCAGCCCGCGCAGCCGGGTGACGAACTCCCCGTCGCCCGCGGCGGCGGCCGGCCGCTCGGAGGTCTCGGTCAGCAGCCGCACCGCGGGCACCTCGCAGAACAGCCGGCTCGGCCGTGCGGAGGTGAAGACCGGGAAGTACCGCTCCCAGTCGACGTCGGCGATCGCCAGCACGGTCTCCTCGCCGGCCAGCGCGTGCCGGAACCCTTCGAGCGCCAGGTCCGGCTCCATGAACACGAGCCCGCTGCGCCGGATCTGCTCGGGATCGACCCGCCCGAGATCGCGGTCGTCGGACCAGATGCCCCAGGAGATCGACGTGGCCGGCAGCCCCCGGGCGCGCCGGTTCTCGGCCAGCGCGCCGAGGTAGGCGTTGCCCGCCACGTACGCCGCGTGCCGCCCACTGCCCCACATCCCCGCCGTCGAGGAGAACAGCACGAAGTCGTCGAGCTCGTCGGCGTCCAGCAGCTCGTCCAGGTGCCGGGCACCGGCGACCTTGGCCCGTACCACCTCGGCGAACGCCTCCATGGTGGTGTCGTGCAGCGCGTGCAGCTCGATGGAGGCGGCGGCGTGCACCACCGTGCGGACGGCGTGGCCCTCCGCCCGCAACCGCGCGAGCAGGGCGGCGACGGAGTCGCGGTCGGACACGTCGCACGCCGCCATCGTGGCGCTCGTGCCGAGCTCGGCCAGCTCCGCCAGCAGCTCGGCCGCGCCGGGGGCGTCCATGCCCCGGCGGCTGGTCAGCACCACGTGCTCGGCCCCCTCGGCCGCGAGCCAGCGGGCCAGGTGCGGGGCGAGCGTTCCGGTGCCGCCGGTCACCAGGGTGCTGCCGCGCAGCCTCGCCCCGCGCGACGGCTCCCGCCCGGCCGCCGGCGCCGGCACCACCCGCCGGACGAACAGGCCGGAGGGCCGGATCGCGAGCTGGTCCTCGCCGCCGCCGCCCGCGAGGACGCTCGCCAGGCGCCGCGCCGCGCGCTGGTCGAGCGTCCCCGGCAGGTCCACCACGCCGCCCCACCGTCGCGGGTGCTCCAGCGCGGCCGTCCAGCCCACGCCGTGGACCTGCGCCTGGACGGGGTTGGTCAGCGGATCCGACCGTCCGGTGGAGACCGCGCCACGGGTGAGGCACCACAGGGGCGCGTCGACGTCCGCGTCCCCCAGGGCCTGCACGAGCGCGACGGTCAGCGCCAGGCCCGCGGCCAGCTCCGGGTGCCGCTCGGCGGGCCTCTCCGCCAGGGCCAGCAGGGACACCACGCCGGACACGTCGCCCGGTCCGTCACCCGGTACGTCGTCCGGCGCGTCGTTCGACACTCCGGTCAGCACGCGCGCCAGCAGGACGCGGTCCGTGCACGACTCGTCGAGCACGACCCTGCGGACCCGCGCGCCGTGCGCGGTCAGCGCGTCGGCGACGTCGTCCGTGACGCCGCCGGTGTGATCCTCCGTGGTGACGAGCAGCCACGTGCCCGACAGGGCGGCGGGGGCGAGGCCGGTCACCGGCCGCCACGCGACGCGGTAGCGCCAGGAGTCCACGGTGGACCGGGCCCGCTGCCGGCGACGCCAGGACGACAGCGCGGGCACCACCTCGGCCAGCACCCCCGTGCCCACCTCCAGTCCCGAGGCCAGCGAGTCGAGGTCCTCCCGCTCCACCGCCGCCCAGAACCGCTCGTCCGCCGGGTCCGCCGCGCCGGTCGGCCGCGCCTCGGCGCGCCGTATCCAGAACGGCTCCCGCTGGAAGGCGTACGTCGGCAGCTCCACCTGGTGGGCGCCCGTGCCGTCGAAGGCGTCTCGCCAGTCGACCGGCACGCCGCGCACGAACACCTCCGCCAGGGAGGTCAGGAAGCGCTCCGCGCCGCCCTGGTCGCGGCGCAGGGTCCCGGCGACCACCGTGCCCCCCGTGCCCCTCGCGGGCCCGCCCGTGTCCTCGGCCGTCTCCTGGATCGCGCCCGTCAGCACCGGGTGCGGGCTGACCTCGATGAACGCCCGGTACCCGGCGGCCAGCAGGCACCGCACCGCGGGTTCGAACCGGACGGCCCGCCGCAGGTTGCGGTACCAGTAGTCCGCGTCCAGCTCCGTGCCCTCCAGCCACTCCCCGGTCACCGTGGACAGGAACGGCACCTCGGCGCGCTCCGGCCGGATCGCCGACAGGGCCGGCGGCAGCTCCTCCTGGAGCCGCTCGACGTGGGCCGAGTGCGACGCGTAGTCGACCGCGACCCGCCTGGCCCGTATCCCCTCCTCGGTCAGCCCCCGTGCCAGCTCGTCGAGCGCGTCGGGGTCGCCGCACACCACGACCGAACGCGGCCCGTTGACCGCCGCGACCGAGATCCGCTCGCCCCAGGGGGCCAGCCTCTCCTCGACGTCCGGCGGCGCGAGCGCGACCGACATCATCCCCCCGGCACCGGCCAGCCGCCGCGCGATGGCCCGGCTGCGCACCGCCACCACCCGCGCGGCGTCGTCCAGGGAGAGCGCGCCCGCCACGCAGGCGGCGGCGATCTCCCCCTGGGAGTGCCCGATCACCGCGTCGGGCTCCACGCCGTGGGCACGCCACATCGCCGCCAGCGAGACCATCACCGCGAACGACACCGGCTGCACGACGTCCACCCGGTCCAGCGACGGCGCGCCCTCCGCCTGGCGCAGCACGTCGACGAGCGACCAGTCGACGTACCGGCTCAGGGCCAGTCCGCACTCGGCGACGCGCTCGGCGAACACCGGGGACTGCTCCAGCAGCAGGGCGCCCATGCCGGCCCACTGCGCGCCCTGTCCGGGGAACACGAAGACCGTCTTGCCCTCGACGTCCGCCACTCCCCGGGTCGTGCCCGGTGCGGGCTCGCCCGCCGCCACCGCCCGCACGCCGGCGAGGAGCGCGTCGCGGTCACCGCCCACCACGACCGCGCGGTGCTCGAACGCCGACCGCGACGTCACCAGCGAGAGGCCCACGGCGGCCGGGTGCGAAGCCGGATGCGCGGCCAGGTGCGAGGCCAGCCGCTCCGCCTGCGCGCGCAGCGCCCCGGCAGTCCTGCCCGACACCACCCACGGCACCGCACCGGCACCGGGATCGCGGTCGGGGACGGCGTCCGCGGCCGGCTCCCCGGCGTCCGGCGCCTGTTCGAGGATCGCGTGGGCGTTCGTGCCGCTGATCCCGAAGGAGGACACCGCGGCCCGGCGCGGACGTCCGGTCTCCGGCCACGGCACGGCCTCGGCCAGCGGCTCGACCGCGCCCGCCGTCCAGTCCACGTGGGACGAGGGCGTGCCCACGTGCAGCGTCCTGGGCAGCGTCCCGTGCCGCATCGCCATGACCATCTTGATCACGCTGGCCACGCCCGCGGCGGACTGCGTGTGGCCGATGTTCGACTTGACCGACCCGAGCAGCAGCGGGCGCTCCCGGTCCTGCCCGTACGTGGCGAGGAGGGCCTGGACCTCGATGGGGTCGCCCAGGCCGGTACCCGTGCCGTGCGCGTCGATCGCGTCGACCTCGGCCGGGGACAGCCGCGCGCCCGCCAGGGCCCTGCGGATCACCCGCTGCTGGGAGGGGCCGTTCGGCGCGGTCAGGCCGTTGGAGGCGCCGTCCTGGTTCACCGCGGAGCCGCGCACCACCGCGAGGACCGGGTGGCCGTTGCGCCGCGCGTCGGACAGCCGCTCCACCAGCAGCAGGCCGACCCCCTCGGCCAGGCTCATCCCGTCCGCCGAGTCGGAGAACGCCTTGCACCGGCCGTCGGCGGCCAGGGCCCGCTGGCGGCTGAACGCCACGAAGGCGGCCGGGGTGGTCATCACCGTCACGCCGCCCGCCAGGGCGAGCGAGCTCTCCCCGTCGCGCAGCGACCGGCAGGCCAGGTGCAGCGCCACCAGCGACGACGAGCACGCCGTGTCGACCGTGACCGCGGGCCCCTCCAGGCCGAGCACGTACGACACCCGGCCCGACAGCACGCTCGGGATGGTGCCGGTGACCTGGTGCCCCTCGGCGTCGGCGGCGTCCGAGCCGTACTCCTGGTAGCTGGAGCCGATGAACGTGCCGGTCGGGTGGCCGCGCAGCGACGAGGGGTCGATCCCGGCCCGCTCGATGGCCTCCCACGCGGTCTCCAGCAGCAGCCGCTGCTGCGGGTCCATCGTCAGCGCCTCGCGCGGCGAGATCCCGAAGAACCCGGGGTCGAAGTCGCCCGCGTCGTGGAGGAACCCCCCTTCGACCGAGTACGTGGTGCCGGAGTGGTCGGGGTCGGGGTCGTAGAGCCCTTCGGTGTCCCAGCCCCGGCCCGCGGGGAATCCGGAGATCGCGTCGACCCCGTCGGTCACCAGTTCCCACAGCTGTTCGGGAGAGCCGACACCGCCGGGGAACCGGCAGGCCATCCCGATGATCGCGATCGGTTCGTCGGCGCGGGCGGCGACGGCCGGAACCTCCGTGCCCGCGTCCGCCGCGTCCCGCGCGCCCACGATCCGCGACCGCAGGAACTCCACCAGCGCGGCCGGGTTCGGGTGGTCGAAGACCAGCGTGCTCGGCAACGCCAGGCCGGTCGCCGCGACGAGCCGCTTCCTCAGCTCCACGGCGGTCAGCGAGTCGAACCCCAGATCGCGGAAGGCGCGCCGCTCGGCGACCGCCTCGGCCGAGGCGTGCCCGAGCACGGCCGCCACCTCGGCGCGTACCAGGTCCAGCAGCCCGCGCCGCTGCTCCTTCCCGGCCAGGTGCCGGAGCCGCGCGACGAGTTCGGAGTCGCCGGAGGTCGTCCCCGCCCCGTCCTCGCGCTGTGCCCTGACCTCCGCGAGCTCGCCGAACAGGTTGCTGGGCCGGGTCGAGGTGAAGATCGGGTGGAATCGGTCCCAGTCGACGTCGGCGACCGTCACCACCGCGTCCCGGCCGCCGGTCGCCCGGCCCAGCTCGCCGATCGCGAGGTCGGGCGGCAGGAGGGACAGCCCGCGCCTGAGCAGGTAACCGGCCATGCTCTCCTCGGCGGCCATCCCGGCCTCCGCCCACGCGCCCCAGGCCACCGACGTCGCGGCGAGACCGCGCGCGCGCCGGTGCTCGGCCAGCGCGTCGAGGTAGGCGTTGGCCGCCGCGTAGGCGCCCTGCCCCGCGCTGCCCCACACCCCGGCGATCGAGGAGAACAGCACGAAGAAGTCGAGCTCGCGATCCCCGAGCAGGCCGTCCAGGTTGGCGGCCCCGGCCACCTTCGCCGTCATCACCCCGGCGAGGACCGTGGCGTCCGCCTGCCCGAGGGGCTCGGCGGCCTGCCCGACCCCGGCCGCGTGGACGACCCCGGTGAGCGGGCGCTCGGCCGGGATCGCGGCCAGCACGGCGGCCAGCGCGTCGCGATCGGCCACGTCACAGGCGACGACGCTCACCTCCGCGCCCAGCGCGAGCAGCTCGTCGCGCAGCTCCGGCGCGCCGGGGGCGTCCAGGCCGCGCCGGCCGGTCAGCACGAGGCGCGTGACGCCGCCGCGTACCAGCCACCGCGCGGTCGCCGCCCCCAGGGCACCGGTCCCACCGGTGACCAGCACCGTGCCACCGGAACCCGACGCGGCGGCACCGGACCTCGGCGCGGTGTCACCGGCGCCCGACGCGGCGGCACCGGACCTCAACGCACCGGAACCCGACGCGGCGGCACCGGAACCCGGCACGGCGGCACCAGGACTCGACGCGGCGGCACCGCCCGATCCGGACGGATCAGGCGCGGCGGGGTGGCGTCGCAGCCGACGGCCGAACACGCCCGTCGCCCGTACCGCCACCTGGTCCTCGCCGTCCAGGCCCGCCAGCACGCTCGCCAGCCCCTGGGCGGCACGCCCCTCGACGACCTCGGGCAGGTCGGCCAGGCCGCCCCACCGCTCCGGGTGCTCCAGGGCCGCGACCCGGCCCAGGCCCCACACCTGCGCCTGGACCGGACGTGTCACCCGATCGCCGGGAACCGCGGACACGGCGCCACGGGTGACGCACCAGAGTGGCGCGCCGATCCCCGCGTCGCCGAGCGCCCGCAGGAGCGTGACCGTGAGCGCGAGGCCGCCCGGCACCACCCCGCCGTCCTCGACGGGCGTCTCCACCGGCGCGAGCATCGACACCACACCGGCGAGCTCGCCCACCTCCCGGAGCCGGGCCGCGAGCGCGGCATGATCGGCGCCCATCCGGCCGACGTCAACCATGCCGGCGTCCACCCCGTCGGCATCCACCTTGCCGACGTCCACCCCGTCGGCGTCCACCCGGTCGGCGCGAGGCCGGTCGGCGTCCGCGCCCTCCAGCACGAGCCGCTCCACCCGCGCCCCGTGCCCTTCCAGTGCGGCGACCACGTCGCCGTCCGGGACCCCGTCGGCGGTCACGACCAGCCAGGTGCCCTCCAGCACGGCGAGAGGGGGCGTACGGCGAGGCTTCCACTCCACCCGGTAGCGCCAGGAGTCGAGCGTCGACGCCTCGTCCCGGCTCCGCCGCCACGACGACAGGGCCGGGAGCAGGGTGTCCAGCGAGGAGGAGTGCTCCTCCCCCAGGCCGAGGATCGCGGCCACGTCCTCGGCGGCGCCGCGCCCGACCGCGTCCCAGAGCCGCGCGTCCGCCGGATCGGCGACCGAGGCGAGCGCGCCGGCCGCGCCGTTCACCGCCGGCGGCGGCTCCGGCCAGAACGACTCGTGCTGGAACGCGTACGTCGGCAGCTCCACCCGCCGGGCCCCCTGGAGCAGGGCCGGCCAGTCGACGCGTACGCCGTTCACGTGCAGCTCGGCCGACGCGGTCAGCAGGGCCGCGCTCTCGCCCCGGTCGCCGCGCAGCACGGGCAGCAGCAGCGCCTCCGCCTCGGCCTCTGGGGGAAGGGCGTCCTGGGCCATCGCGGTCAGCACGCCGTCCGGCCCGATCTCCAGGAACGCGGTCACGCCCGCCGCGTGCAGCTCCCGTACGCCGTCGCGGAACCTCACCGCCTCCCGCACGTGCCGCACCCAGTAGTCCGGGGAGCACAGTTCGTCCGTGACGAACCCGCCGGTCACGTTGGAGATCATCGGGATCCGCGGGGGCGCGTACGACACCGTCTCGGCGACCGCCCGGAACTCCGCGAGCATCGGCTCCATCAGCGGGGAGTGGAAGGCGTGCGACACCCGCAGCCGCCTGGTCCTGCGCTCCCTGGCGGCCCACCCCGCGGCGACCTCCAGCACCGCGGCCTCGGCCCCGGCGATCACCACCGACGCCGGGCCGTTGACCGCCGCGACCGACACCTCGCCCTCGCGTCCGGCCAGCGACTCCAGGATCTCCTCCTCGCCGGCCTGGATCGCCACCATCGCGCCGCCGGCCGGGAGCGCCTGCATCAACCGGCCCCGCGCGGCCACCAGCGCGCAGGCGTCCTCCAGCGTCAGCACCCCGGCGACGTGCGCGGCGGCGAGCTCGCCGATCGAGTGCCCCGCCAGCGCGGCCGGGCGCACGCCCCACGACTCCACCAGCCGGTACAGCGCGACCTCCAGGGCGAACAGCCCCGGCTGCGTGTACGCCGTGCGGTCGAGCAGCTCGGCGTCGAAGAAGAGCGCCTCCCGCAGCGGGCGGTCCAGGTAGGGGCTCATCCGGGGGGCGAGCGCCGCGAGCACGCCCTCAAGGGCCTCGGCGAACACCGGGAACCGCTCGTAGGCCTCCAGCCCCATCCCCACCCGCTGGGCGCCCTGGCCGGTGAACAGGAACGCCGTCCTCCGGTCGTCCTCGGCCCGGCCGCGCACGACCCCCGGCGCGGCCCGGCCACCGGCCAGCGCGCGCAACCCGGCCAGCGCCCCGGCGTGGTCCCCGGCCTGTACGACGGCCCGGTGCTCGAAGAGGGAACGGGTGGTCACCAGCGAGAACGCGACATCGGCCAGGGACGCCTCGGGACGGGCCTCGAGGTGGGACAGCAGCCGCGCGGCCTGTTCCCGTACCGCCCGCTCCGTCCTGCCGGAGACCGGCAGGCTCACCATCGGCGGCCCGGCGACCGGGGGGGCCGTCCCCTCGTCCGACGGGGTCCGCCCGGCGGTGTCCTGCTCGATGATGAGGTGGGCGTTGGTGCCGCTGAAGCCGAACGACGACACGGCGGCCCGGCGCGGACGGTCCGTCCTGGGCCACTCCCGCGCCTCGGTCAGCAGCTCCACCGCGCCCGCGCTCCAGTCCACGTGCGAGGACGGCGCGTCGACGTGCAGGGTCCTGGGTACGACGCCGTGCCGCATGCCCATGATCATCTTGATCACGCCCGCGACACCCGCCGCCGCCTGCGTGTGGCCGATGTTCGACTTGATCGACCCGAGGAGCAGCGGATGGTCCCGGTCCTGCCCGTACGTGGCGAGGAGGGCCTGGGCCTCGATCGGGTCGCCCAGGGTGGTCCCGGTACCGTGCCCCTCCACCACGTCCACCTCGGCCGGGGACAGGCGCGCCCCGGCCAGCGCTTGGCGGATCACCCTGCGCTGCGAGGGGCCGTTCGGCGCGGTCAGCCCGTTGGACGCGCCGTCCTGGTTGACCGCCGAGCCGCGGATGACCGCCAGCACGTCGTGGCCGTTGCGCCGGGCGTCCGACAGCCGCTCCAGCACCAGCACCCCGACACCCTCGGCCCAGCTCACCCCGTCCGCGCCGTCCGCGAACGACCTGCAGCGCCCGTCGGCGGACAGCCCCCGCTGCCGGGAGAACTCCACGAACGCCCCCGGGGTGGCCATCACGGTCACGCCGCCGGCCAGCGCGAGCGTGCATTCCCCCGAGAGCAGCGCCTGTGTCGCCAGATGCACCGCGACCAGCGAGGACGAGCAGGCCGTGTCGACCGTCACGGCCGGGCCCTCCAGGCCCAGCGTGTAGGACACCCGGCCGGAGACGACGCTCGCGGCGGTCCCGGTGCCCCGGTAGCCCTCGAACTCTCCCGCGCCCAGGATCCCGCTGTAGTCGGTGTACATCACCCCGGCGAACACGCCCGTCCGGCTGCCCCGCAGCGTGACCGGGTCGATCCCGGCCCGCTCGACGGCCTCCCAGGAGGTCTCCAGCAGCAGTCGCTGCTGCGTGTCCGTCGCCAGCGCCTCCCGCGGGCTCATCCCGAAGAAGTCCGCGTCGAACTCCGCCGCGTCGTGCAGGAAACCACCCTGCCTGGTGTACGAGCTGCCCGCGTGGTCGGCGTCCGGGTGGTAGAGCGCGTCCAGGTCCCAGCCGCGGTTGGCCGGGAATCCCGTGATCGCGTCACGGCCCTCGGCCACCAGCCGCCACAGGTCCTCCGGTGAGGCGACACCGCCCGGGTAGCGGCAGCTCATCCCGACGACCACGATCGGGTCGTCGGCGACCGGCGTGATCACGGCCGGGACGGCCACGTCCTGCTCGCCCAGCGCCTCGTCCAGCAGGAACTCCGCCAGCACGGCGGGCGTGGGATGGTCGAACACCAGCGTGGCCGGCAACCTCAACCCGGTCGCCGCGTTCAACCGGTTGCGCAGCTCCACCGCGGTCAACGAGTCGAAGCCCAGCTCACGGAACTCCCGCCGGACGTCCACCTCCTTCGGCGAGGCATGCCCCAGCACCAGCGCCACCTCGGTACGCACCACCTCCACCAGAAGCTGGACACCCTCCGCCCGCTCCAGAGCGGCCAGCCGCCGCCCCAACACCCCATCCCCGGCCCCGGCCGACGACACCGCCGACCGGCGAACCCCCCGCACCAGCCCACGCAACAGGTACGGCACCTCACCCCGCGCCCGCACCCCCACCAGATCAAACCGGACCGGCGCCGACACCGCCTCCCCCGAACCGATGGCCGCCTCGAACAGCGCGACCCCCTGCTCCACCGTGATCGCCGCCATCCCCGCACGCGTCAACCGACGCGCCTGAACCTCATCCAACCCACCCGTCATCCCCGCGTCCCGCGCCCACGGACCCCACGCCAGCGACACCCCCGCCAACCCCCGCGAACGCCGATGGACAGCCAGCGCGTCCAAGAACGCATTCGCCGCCGCGTAATTCCCCTGACCCGCCCCACCGAACATCCCCGCCACCGACGAGAACACCACGAAGTCGGCCAAGTCCTCATCACGGGTCAGCTCGTGCAGATGCCACGCCGCATCCACCTTGGGGCGCAGCACGGTGTCCAGCCGCTCGGACGTCAACGACGGGATCGTGCCGTCATCCAACACACCGGCGGTGTGGATCACCGCGGTCAGCGGATGCTCGGGAGCAACCCCGGCCAGCAGCGCCGCCACCTGGTCCCGGTCCGCCACATCACAGGCGGCGATCTCCACCTCGACGCCGTGCGCGATCAGCTCCGCCTGCAACTCCACCGCCCCCGGAGC
>NZ_JCADBG010000045.1:0-32331 GCF_059358815.1 Streptosporangium nanhuense | reverse complement strand
CAGCTCGGCGAACCCGGCGGCGTCGTAGACCCCGCCGCAGATCAGCAGCAGGATCGGCCCCGAACCGCGCATCTCGTAGTACAAAGTCGCGCCGGGCACCTTCAGGGTGTTCGTCTTCGTGGGCTGCATGGTCGTTCCTCCTCGAAAATCGTCGTCCGTCTCGTTTCGCCGATCGCAGAGGATCGGAGTCACGGATGCGTTCTCGACATCCCTGCCCGTAAGACCTGTGGCAGGCCACCCCGGGTTGGCGGCAACCGGGAACCGCACCTCCACCGTCCTCCTCGCTCCCCTTCGAGGAGGACACCACGACCTCGCCGGCCTGGCCGTCATGACGGCCGGAGCGGCGGCCCGCGTCGTAGTGGTGCGGATCCACACTCCTAATAATGCCAGCCGACACCGACAGTTCCGGGCCCGGAAACGGTGCCCCCGGCCCGCCCCCGGCCCGCCCCCGGGGCGGGTTCTCAGCCGGTCAGGGCGCTCACCTTGGGTTCGGCGTCCGGCCGCGAGGTCTCGTGCCGGTCCAGCAGGGCCCGTACCTCGTCGGCCTCGGGCATGTTCCGCCGTACGAAGATCTCAAGCGCCTCGGTCAGGCACGCCCCGGCCCGGCCCGGCTGTCCGAGGTGGGAGAACGCCTGGCCGAGCGCGACGAGCGCCTTGCCCTGGATCCACTCGTCGCCCGCCTCCGCCATGAGGCCCAGCGAGTCCTCGGCGCAGTCGACGGCGCGGTCCAGCTGTCCCAGGGCGAGGTGGGTCTCGGCCATCCGCAGCAGGGTCGCCCCCTCCCGGACGCGCTGCTTGAGCCTGCGGTACGCCTTCCGCGTCTCCAGGAGCCGGGACAGCGCCTCCTCGGGGCGCCCGGCGTCGCGCAGCACGACGGCCGACTGGTACAGGATGTCGGGATCCGCCCCGCCGCCCAGCTCGCGGATGGTGCGGTCGGCCAGTTCCACGGCCTCCACCGCCTCGGCGGTCCTGTCGACCGACGCGAGCGCGAGCGCCATGTTGCCCAGGCCGACGGTCTCGCTGCTCCGGTCGCCAAGCCCGCGCCAGACCTCGACCGCCTCTGCGTACAGCGCGATCGCCTCGGTCTTGGAGCCCCGGTTGGAGGCGGCCAGGGCCAGCAGGTTGAGGCTCTCCGCGTACCGCGCCCGGTCATCCTCGGCGAGGCTGAGGTCCCGCGCGGCGACGCCGTCCTCGGTCGCCGCGTCGAGGAACCAGCGGCTCGTCCAGAACCCGCCGCGCACGCACCGGGCGTGCGCCTCGGCGCGGCGTTCCCCGCGCGCCGCCGCCGCCTCGACGAGGGCTCCGGCCGCCCGCTCGTAGCGCTCGGGGGTCACGTCGGTCTCCAGTACGTCGGACGCCATGTCGAGCAGCCGTATCGCGTCGGAGAGGACGCCGCCCGGAGCCTGGGCGACCTGGTGCACGCAGCTGATCACCCCTTGTTCCTCGTCCTCCGCCCAGCTCACCGCGGCCTCCTCGTCCGCGAAGGAGGGGCCGGGGTAGGACGGCCCGGCGCCGGCCGGCCGCTCCGAGGCGGACACCGGGGCGCCCGGGTAGGTCAGGCGGTAGGCCGCCGCCATGCCGGCGAGGTAGTAGTCGAGCAGCCTGCCCAGCGCGGCACACCGCGCGCCCTCGTCGTCCGGCCGCGACCGGGCGAAGATCTTGAGGAGGTCGTGGTAGCGGTAGTGGCCGGGAGAGGGCGACTCCAGCATGCTCACGTCCACCAGGGCCTCACACACCTCCTCCGCGTCCGGCTCGTCCAGGCCGAGTACGGCCGCCGCCGAGCCCAGCGAGAAGTCGGCCGCGTCGGGGACGGCGAGCAGCCGGAACGCCGAGGCGTGCGCGGCGTCGAGCTGGTCGTAGCCGAGGGCGAACGTCGCCTCGACGGCCAGGTCGTCCACCCGCAGCTCCGCCAGGCGCCTGCGCTCGTCGGCCATCCGGTCGCGCATCCTGGCCACGCTCCAGGCGGGCCGCGCCGCCAGCCGCGAGGCCACGATCCTGATCGCCAGGGGCAGGTGCCCGCACGCCCCGATCAGCTCCGCCGCCGCCTCGCGCTCGGCGGCCACCCGCGCCTCCCCGACCACCTTGGCCAGCAGCGCCATCGCCTCGTCGTGGGGCAGCACGCCCAGGTCGACCTGGCGTACGCCGGACAGGCCGACCATCTTGGCGCGGCTCGTCACCATCACCGCGCACCCGGCGGCGCCCGGCAGCAGCGGCCGTACCTGCGCCGAGTTCGCGGCGTTGTCGAGGACGACGAGCACCCGCCGGTCCGCCAGCGTGGAGCGGTACATGGCCGCCCGCTCGGCCGGCTCCTCGGCGTCGGCGGGGACCTCCGCCCCGAGGGAGCGCAGGAACCTGCCGAGCACGGTCTCCGGTGCGAGCGGCTGCGCCCCCGAGCCCCCGAGGTTCACGAAGAGCTGGCCGTCGGGGTAGTCCGGCGCGAGCCGGTGCGCCACGTGGACGGCCAGCGTGGTCTTGCCCATGCCGCCCGCGCCCGACACGGCCGAGATCACCAGCGCCGAGGCGTTCCCCGTCCTGAAGGCGTCCACCATCTCGTCGACCTCGGGCTCCCTGCCGGTGAAGTCCGCGGTGTCGGCGGGGAGCTGCCGGGGCACCTGCCTGACGACCGGGCCCGCCACCTTCGCCCGGCCGAGGGCAGGGTCCGCCGTGATGATCCTCTGGTAGAGGTCCGCCAGCTCCGGCGAGGGGTCGATGCCGAGACTCTCGGCGAGCAGCTTCCGGGTGTCGGTGAACACGCCGATCGCCTCGGCCTGCCGTCCCGAGCGGTACAGCGCGAGCATCAGCAGGCCGCAGAGCCGCTCCCTGGCCGGATGCTCCCCGCAGAGCGTGGTCAGCTCGGCGATGACCTCGGTGTGCCTGCCCTCCTCGACCTCCCGGGCGATCCTGCGCTCCAGCACGGCGAGCCGCCGTTCCCCGAGGCGGACCCGCTGGCCCTGGGCGTAGCCGCCCTCCAGCCCGGCGAGGGGCTCTCCCCGCCAGAGCTCCAGGGCCTCGCCGTACCGTCCCTCGCGGGACAGCTCCTCCATGGTGACCAGGTCGCAGATCCCGCCGGCGAGGGCGTACCCGCTGCCGATCGAGGTGATCACCTCGCCGCCGAGGGCGGAGCGCAGGCGTGAGATGTACGTGCGCAGGGTGCTCATGGCGGTGCGGGGACGCTCCTCGCCCCAGATGGCGTCGAGCAGGTGGTCGTGGCCGACGGCCCTGCCCTCGGCCAGGAGGAGGACGGCCAGGACGAGCCGCTGCTGGGGAGAGCCGATCTCCACCTCGGCGCCGTCCCGCCAGACGCGTACCGGTCCCAGTATCGAGAACCGCAGTCCGGGATCACTCATTGACAGCGCTGTCTTCCGCTCGTTCCCCAACAGGCCCATGGAACCGCCGCCGTTCTCTCGCGCCGGGGCGCCGTCCCGCGGACTCCGGGTCGTTCTCGTCCCGCGGTGCCGTTCCGTGCCAGCTCACCACGACCAAGCATCGTATGGCAGCACATCGGCCTTTGCCGAAAAACCGGCCAAACCCCTCCTATTTCACATTCGGGGTATTTCACCGTTGATCACGACGGCCGCCCCGGGAAGCAGGACCGTCCGGGGCGACCGGGCCGCGCCGAGAGCCCGGACCGGCGCCGAGGGTTCGCTTCCACCGTCGCGCAAGCGGCTTCCATTGGCGCGCAAGCCCTTGCGTGAAACTTTCCGTACAGGAACCAGCGCAACACGGTCGTTACGTTTCATGTATTCGCTGAAATCTTGCAGCAATCTGTTCGTCATTTTAAGGTGTGGATACCCCCCGGGCACCACCGGCCGGCGTCTGCGACGCACCGGCCGCGAAGCGTCCGGCTCTTCGTAAAGTGAAGGGTCAGCCGATGAAGAAGTCCGGCAGGCTAAAGGCCTGGACCATCGCCACGATCGCGGCGCTGACGGCGGGAGGGCTGGCCTCCTTACCCGTCACCCCCGCGACGGCGGCCGTGCGAGCCGACTCACCGTTCGACTTCCCGGGGCGGGGCGCCACCGTGCCCTTCTTCGAGATAGAGGCCGAGGACACCGCCCACTCGGGCCAGGTGATCGGCCCCGACCGGATCTACGGCCGCCTCCCCTCGGAGGCCTCGGGCCGCAGGGCGGTGACCCTCGACTCCTCGGGCGAGTACGTGGAGTTCACGCTCACCCGGCCGGCGAACGCGCTGTCGCTGCGCTACAGCGTCCCGGACAACGCCTCGGGAACCGGTCAGAACACCACGGCGAGCCTGCGGCTCAACGGCACGCACCTGAAGGACCTGACCCTCACCTCCAAGTACGGCTGGTACTACGGCGGCTACCCGTTCAACAACAACCCGGGTGACACCAACCCCCACCACTTCTACGACGAGACGCGGACCATGTTCGGGTCCACGCTCGCCGCGGGCGCCAAGGTGCGCATCCAGCACAACGGCGGCATCCCGGTCACCGTGGACCTGGCCGACTTCGAGGTGGTCGGCGCCCCGATCGGGCGCCCGTCCGGCTCGCTGTCGGTCGACGACTTCGGCGCGATCAAGAACAACACGGGCGTCGACAACACGGCCGCCTTCCAGGCCGCGGTCAACGCGGGCAAGGCCCAGGGCAAGGAGGTCTACATCCCCGAGGGGACCTACAACCTCTACGACCACGTGGTCGTCGACGGGGTCACCCTGCGCGGAGCGGGCCCCTGGTACAGCGTGCTCGGCGGGCGCCACCCCACGCAGCGCAACCGGGCCGTCGGCGTCTACGGCAAGTACGTCCAGGGCGGCGGCTACGGCGGCGAGATCCGCTCCCACGAGGCGGGCGGCCCGAGCCGCAACGTCACGCTCAAGGACTTCGCCATCATCGGCGAGATCATGGAGCGCGAGGACAACGACCAGGTCAACGCCATGGGCGGCGCGATGACCGACTCGGTCGTGGACAACGTGTGGATGCAGCACACCAAGGTCGGTGCCTGGATGGACGGCCCGATGAACAACTTCACCATCAAGAACAGCCGCATCCTCGACCAGACCGCCGACGGCGTGAACTTCCACACCGGCGTCACCAACTCGACGGTGACCAACACGTTCCTGCGCAACACCGGTGACGACGCGCTGGCCATGTGGCCGGAGCGGATCCCGAACGTCGGCAACAAGTTCACGTTCAACACCGTGGGCGTCACGCTGCTGGCCAACAACATCGTCACCTACGGCGGCCGGGACATCCAGATCACCGACAACGTGGTGGCCGACACGGTCAGCAACGGCGGCGGCATCCACATCTCCAACCGCTACCCGGGCGTCAACTCCGGCCAGGGCACCGCGGTCGCCGGAACCCACACCGTCGCCCGCAACACCCTGCTCCGGGCGGGCAACAACGACTTCAACTGGCACTTCGGGGTCGGAGCCATCTGGTTCAGCGGGCTCAACGAGCCGGTCAACGCCACCATCAACGTCACCGACACCGACATCCTGGACAGCTCGTACGCCGCGATCCACATGATCGAGGGCACCACGAGCACGGTGAACTTCAACAACGTCAACATCGACGGCACCGGCACGTACATGATCCAGGCGCAGTCGGGCGCGAACATGACGTTCAACAACGTCAGTGCCGACCACATCGGCGCGGGCGTCGCCATCCACAACTGCGTCGGCGCGGCCTTCACGCCCGTCTTCGGCACCGGCAACACCGGCTGGAGCCCCAGCAGCACGACCTGCACCGGCACCTGGCCCACGCCGAACTACATCTACCCCGGTGGCGGCGGCAACACCGGCGGCCTGTCCGGCTCCCCGGGCAGCCTGTCCTTCGCCGCGCGCCAGATCAACACCACCAGCCCCGCGCAGGCCGTCACCATCACGAACGGAGCCGCCACCGCGGCCCCGATCGGCTCGGTGACCGCCACCGGCGACTACGCCCAGACCAACAACTGCGGCAGCTCCCTCGCCGCGGGCGCGACCTGCACGGTGAACGTCACCTTCAGGCCGACCGCGACGGGCACCCGCACCGGCACGCTCACCGTCGCCAGCAGCGCCCAGGGCGGCCCGGTGACCGTGAGCCTGTCCGGCAGCGGCACCAACGGCGTCGCCCTGACCGCCTCCCCGGGCAGCCTGTCCTTCGGAGCGCGCGCGGTCGGCAGCACCGGCCCGGCGCAGACCGTCACGGTCACCAACACCGGCACCGCCTCGGCGACGCTCGGCACGGTCGCCACCACCGGTGACTACGCCCAGACCAGGACCTGCGGCACCACCCTCGCCGCCGGCGCCTCCTGCACCGTCAGCGTCACCTTCACCCCCACCGCCTCGGGCACCCGTACGGGCACCCTGACCGTCGCGAGCAACGACCCGAACAGCCCGCTGACGGTCGGCCTGAGCGGCAGCGGCACGAGCTCGACCACCAACCTCGCGCTCGGCGCGACGATGACGGCGAGCAGCTCCAACGGCGGCTTCCCGCCGAGCAACACCAACGACGACAACGCCTCCACCTACTGGGAGTCGAACAGCAACGCCTTCCCGCAGTGGCTGCAGGCCGACCTCGGCAGCGCGCAGAGCGTCGGCTCCGTCACCCTGAAGCTGCCGCCGCCGGCCGCGTGGGCGACCAGGACGCAGACCCTGTCGGTCCTGGGCAGCACCAACGGCACCACCTGGACCACGCTGAAGGCCTCGGCCGGACACACCTTCAACCCGTCCACGGGCAACAGCGTCACGATCCCGCTGACCAGCTCGTCCGTGCGCTACGTCCGGGTCAACGTCACCGCCAACACCGGCTGGCCCGCGGCCCAGGTCTCGGAGTTCCAGATCTTCCCCGGTGGCGGCAACCCCACGCCGACCGTGTCGCTGGCCGCCTCCCCGGTCAGCCTGACGTTCGCCGCCAGGACGGTCGGCAGCACCAGCCCGGCGCAGACCGTCACGGTCACCAACACCGGCACGGGGTCGGCGACGCTCGGCACGGTCGCCACCACCGGTGACTACGCCCAGACCAAGACGTGCGGCACCACCCTCGCCGCCGGCGCCTCCTGCACCGTCAGCGTCACCTTCACCCCCACCGCGACGGGCACCCGTACGGGCACCCTGAGCGTGGCGAGCAACGACCCGAACGGGCCGCTGACCGTGGCCCTGACCGGGACCGGCGGCTCGGCGCCCGTCACCAACCTGGCGCAGGGCAGGCCGACCACGGAGACCAGCCACGCCGACGTGTACGGCTCGGGCAACGTCGTGGACGGCAACGCGAACAGCTACTGGGAGTCCAACAGCAACGCCTTCCCGCAGTCGGTCACGGTCGACCTCGGCAGCGCGCAGAGCGTCGGCCGGGTCGTGCTGAAGCTGCCCCCGGCCACGGCCTGGGCCACCCGCACCCAGGCGGTCGCCGTCCTGGGCAGCACCGACGGGACGAACTTCACCGGTGTCGTCGGCTCGGCGACGTACACCTTCAACCCCGCCACCGGGAACACGGCCACCATCACCTTCCCGGCCACCAGCAGGCGCCACCTGCGCCTGACCTTCACCGCCAACAGCGGCTGGCCCGCCGGGCAGCTCTCCGAGTTCGAGGTCTACGCCTCGTAGCCTCGTAGCTTCGTAACCTCGTAGCCTCGTAGGCGACCCGGGCACCGGATGGGGCGAACCCGCCCCATCCGGTGCCTTTCTCGTTCCGACCGACAGGCAACCGCCACCCTCACGAGACGGAATCGACGCATAGATCGGGCTTTTGGTGTCAACCGAACCCCCTCCCTCACCGTCTCCCCTTATGCCCCATCTGTCGTAAGCAGGAGGCGACGTGCGCGTCCGCTCGGTTCTCTCAGTCGCCGCCCTGGCCGGGGGCCTGGTCCTCTGGCACCCCCTCCCCTCCTCCGCGGGGCAGGGCTCGGCTGTCGCGGCCGAGGTCGTGGAGTACGAATGCACCACCGACGGCGTGGCCGCGAAGCAGACCATCCAGATCAACGTCGAGATGACGGTGCCGGCCACCGCCACCACGGGACAGCAGTTCACGATCGGCTGGCTCGGCACCTACACCGGTGCAGGGCTGACGGCGCCCACCGCGGGACTGCCCGAGGGCACCAAGCTGTACGCGTACGCCTCCATCAGCAACCTTCCCGGGCTGACCTCCGCCACCGGGGTGGGCACCCTCGACGCGGTCGGCGCGGGTCAGACCATCCCGCTGCCGACGGCCCAGATCGCGCTCGCGACCACCTCCGGCAATCCGGGCACCGCGGCGGTGAAGCCCGCCGCCATCAACTTCGGGACCCTGCCCACCAATCCGCTGATCGAGTGCGAGTCCCTGAACGGCGACACCCTGACGACCTACCCCCTCACCGTCACCGCGGGCGGCCAGGGGGCCGATCCCGACCCGACGGACACGGCCACGGATCCCGTCAGCCCGCCCCCGGCGGACGAGGACACCGAGGCGGACGAGCCCGCCCCGGACACGGACGGCGCGGTCGACGAGACCCCGGCCGGGGCGGCCGACACCGGCGGCGGCGGCGAGAGCGGCCCCGACGGGCGGGTGCTCGTGCTCACCGGTTCCCTGCTCACCCTCGGCGCCGTCTCCGGGCTGCTGTGGCGGCGGCGCGGCGTCAGAACGGCCGTGGGCCGGCGAGCCTGACCCGCCGGAGAATGACAGCGCGGTCCAAGGAAGGCATTTGGAAACCAAAAAACCGCAGGTCGTCGACCTGCGGTTCTGGTGCGCCGCCAGGGACTCGAACCCCGGACCCGCTGATTAAGAGTCAGCTGCTCTAACCAACTGAGCTAGCGGCGCTTGACTTCGACAAGCTTACCGGACCCGGCGCGGTGGTCCGTACATGAGCGGATATATGGCGCTAAAGAGCACCGGGCCCTGGGACTCGCCTCCGGGGGCGATGGGCGAAACTCCGCGACGACCTGGGGATCCGAGGGGAAACGCGGGCGCACGGACGGTGTTCCGTGCCCGCTGACTTGGGGAAATGCCGTTTAGGGCTCCTCGCTCGGGTAGATGGCCGGAGCCCGGAGTATCAAGTCAAGGGAGATGTTCAATCATGCAACCTGAGCTCTGGAACTATCGGGACGACGTGTACGGCCAGGACAGGACGCTCGACGTCGCCGGGTACCACGTCGAGGCCACCGACGGGAAGATCGGCTCCATCGACGAGGCGACGTACGAGGTCGGCGAGAGCTACCTCGTCGTCGACACGGGCCCGTGGATCTTCGGCAAGAAGGTCCTCCTGCCCGCGAGTACGGTGACGCAGATCGATCCGCAGGAGAAGAAGGTCTACGTCGCGCGCACCAAGCAGGAGATCAAGGACGCCCCCGAGTTCGACGAGTCGAACTTCAGGGAGCCCACGTACCGCGACCGGGTCGGCGAGTACTACGGTCGCTTCCCCTTCGGCGGCGGCCCCGGAACCATCTGACCCCGGACTCCCGGCGCGGCGCGGCACGGCACGGCAGGCCGGACGAGACAGGGAAAGACCAGACGATAGAAGGGGCCCCGCCGAGGACGGCGGGGCCCCTTCGCGTTGGCGGGACGGTGGTGTCTCAGGGCCAGGTCGGGTCACCCGAGGCGTCTATGGGGCCGTGGATGACGTCCAGGCGCTGCAGGAGGATGAGAAAGGTGGAGGCGTAGGGCGAGTCCTGGACGACGGCGGCGACACGGTCCCAGTCGACCTGCTCGCGCAGGGCACGGATCTGGGGCAGCAGGGAGCCGTAGTCGCAGCTGTGCTCGGAGAGCGGCAGCAGCCACGAGATGACCAGGTCGGTGGCCTCCAGGACGGGCAGGATCACCGCCGAGGCCTTCATCGGCTCGGCCCGCTTCAGCAGCTCGGGGGTGACCGGGTGGTCGCAGATCGAGAAGATCAGGTCCACCAGCCTGCCCTCGTCGAAGGCCTTGACCAGCCAGTCCTCCGGCGGCTGCTTGGACGTCTCGAACCCCAGCTTGCCCAGCGCCTCGAGCGCGAGCGGCACGTCCTCCTGGGGGAGGACGAAGTCGACGTCGTGGAGTGAGGGGGCGGCTCCGCGCGCGTAGGCCGCACAGCCTCCGGCGAGCGCGAATCTGACGTCCGCGTCCTTCAGGCCGCTGCTCGCTCGCTTCAGCGTCTCCAGAATCGCGTCGGTGACCTCGTGACTGTGGCTTCCCATAGCCCACGCGTACCCCGTAGCTCCCCAGGTAGGCATGCCAAACCTTTCCTTGGGTAAACGGAGCGCATGATTCTCCCCGAAGATGTGCAAAGAGAACATCCTGAACCTGGAGAGACCCGTAAGGAACGTGTCGACCGCGAGCTCGGCGAGTTGTTACAGGGCCTGCGCGTCGCCGTCACCGGCGTGCAGGTGCTGTTCGCCTTCTTGTTCACCCTGCCGTTCGCGGCGGGCTTCAACAAAGTCGACACCCTGGGGCACTGGCTGTTCTTCGTCGCCCTGCTGAGCGCGGGCATCGCGTCCGTCTGCTTCATCACCCCGGCGGCCCAGCACCGCCTGCTGTTCAGGACCGGGCTGAAGGAGAAGATGCTGCACCGCTCCAACACGCTCGGGATCGCGGGGCTCGCCGGGCTCGCGGTCGCGATGACGAGTTCGGTCGCGCTCGTCGCGGAGACGGTGCTCAACGCCTGGCCCGCGGCGGTGTTCGCCGCGGTCGTGGCCCTGCTGAGCGCCTGGCTGTGGTTCGTCCAGCCGATAGTTGATCTGTACAGAACCAAGGATGATGAAGATGTTAAGTAGTGAATTGTGAGGGCAGAGGCCGGTTATGGCTACCTTGCTTTGGATCATCGCAGTTGTTCTCGTCATCTCCGGGATCTACGTCATCCTGGCCCGTCGCGACCTCCTCTGGGGGATCGTCCTGATCGTCCTCGGCTTCCTCGTCGGCCCCGGGGGCGTGAGCATCTTCAATGTCTGACGCGAGCCCAGCGCTCGCGACAGCACAGACCGGTGCGAGCCCAGCGCTCGCACGACCGCCCAGGTGCGGGCCATCCGACCCGCACGTCGTTCCGTACGGCCCGATGACCGTACGCCGTCCGGTGCGGGCCTGAGGCCGGCACACCTCTCGGCGCGAGCTCACACTCGCGAGAACGTCGAGAGCATCTTGTAAGAAGCACGTAAGCGCCCCGAACTCCCACAGAAGCCTCGCGGGCCGGGTATCCCCCGGCCCGCTTCTTCTTGCTCGGAACCTGTTCCTTCCTCGGAACTTGTTCGGAGCCTGTTCGCGGGTCTTTTTCGGCGGCCTCCGCACCGGTCTCCCGTGTCGGCCTCTTCGGCCGGCCCCTCCCCCGGCGCGCCCGAGGGCGCCCGGCACGTGTTCGGGGTACGTCGAAACACATCGCCCGGCACGTGTTCGGGGTACGTCGAAGTACGTCGCCCGGCGCGCGTCCGGGGCGGGTCGCCCGGCGCCTCGGCCTCTCGTTGGTGGCCTCGGCGCCTCGGCGACCCCGGCCTCAGAGGAGATAGACGCCGTACGCCCGGCCCAGCACCGGCAGCGCCACGTTGCGCACCCGGATGCCTCCCGGCGTCACGCCCTTCTCCGTACCGGCGTGGGCGTGCCCGTGGATGATCAGGTCGGCGCCCTCGGCGTCGACCGCCTCGGCCAGCAGGTAGCTACCGAGGAAGGGGTAGATCTCCAGCGGCTCCCCGGCCAGGGTGTCCTTGACCGGCGAGTAGTGGGACAGCACGACCCTGCGGTCGGCCTGCAGTTCCTTCAGGGCCACCCGCCAGCGGTCGGCGATCCGCTTGGTGTGCCCGACGAACGCCTTGATCTCGGGCTCGCCGAAGTCGCTGGCGCACTTGCCTGCGTACCCCCCGCCGAAGCCCTTGCCGCCGACCACCCCGAGCCGCACCCCGTCGACGTCGAGCACCGTCGCGTCGTCGTGCAGGACCTCGATCCCGGTGTCGCGCAGCAGGGCGGCGATCTCGGCGGGCTGGTCGGAGTGGTGGTCGTGGTTGCCGAGCACGGCCACCACCGGGATCGGCAGGTCGCGGAACTCGTCCGCCACCACCCGCGCCTCCTCCAGGGTGCCGTGCCGGGTCAGGTCCCCGGCGAGCAGCAGGACATCGGCCTTCTCCCCGATGTCGTGGAGGTGCTCGCGGTAGCTTCCCCTGCGGCTCTCGTCCAGGTGTACGTCCCCGACCGCCGCGATCCGCACGTCTCTCACAGCCTCTCCTCCCCCACCGGGTCCCGCACGTCCACGACGTCTATCTCGTTGTGGACGTCCAGCCCGGGGGCCGCCTCACCGGCCACTTCGGCGATCAGCTCGCTGCGGTCGGCGCTGACGACCTGGCCGCGCAGATAGAGCTGATCACCCCTTATGTCCACCCGGATGCCGAGTTCCGTGGTTCTCTCGTCCTCGGCGAGCGCGCGCTGCACGCGCGCCGCGACGTACTGGGGAGCCTCCATCGTCGAACTCCTTTCCGTCCAAAACTGCTCGCCTTCCCGTGAATCCCAAGGTCAAACACGTTTAAAGCCCCCTGCCAGGGCAGGGTAGGACGGTATGCCCAGGACGCAGGCACGCCTGCCCCGTACACCCGGTGGGGACGTGTCCATGAAGATCGCAATGGTGTCAGAGCATGCGAGCCCTCTCGCGACCGTCGGCGGAGCCGACGCGGGGGGCCAGAACGTCCACGTCGCCGCACTGTCCCTCGCGCTCGCCGCGTGCGGGCACGAGGTGACCGTCTACACCCGCAGGGAGTGCCCCTCACAGCCTGAGGAGACCTCCCTGGCCCCCGGGGTCACCGTGGTCCACGTCCCCGCCGGACCCCCCATGACCCTGGCCAAGGACGACCTGCTCCCCTGGATCCCGGACTTCGGCCGGTGGCTCGCCAGGCGATGGAGCGCCGCGCCGCCCGACATGGTCCACAGCCACTTCTGGATGAGCGGCCTGGCCGCCCTGGCCGCCGCGAGGGACGCCGCGGTCCCCATCGTCCACACCTTCCACGCCCTCGGTACGGTCAAGCGCCGCCACCAGGGCGCGGCCGACTCCAGCCCGCGCGAGCGCCTCAAGATCGAGGCGATGGTCGCCTCCCAGGTGGACGCGGTCGTCGCGACCTGCGCCGACGAGGTGACGGAGTTGCGCGGGATGCGGATTCCCCGGAACCGGACGAGGGTCGTGCCCTGCGGCGTCGACGTGCGCTCCTTCACCCCCTCCGGCCCGAGGGAGGACCTCGGTCCGGGCCCGGTCCTGCTCGCCCTCGGCCGTCCCGTCCCCCGCAAGGGCGTGGACACCACGATCCGCGCCCTCGCCCGCATCCCCGGCGCGACCCTGGTCGTCGCGGGAGGCGACCTGGACGGCCCGGAGGCGGAGCGGCTCTCGCTCGTGGCCGCCGAGTGCGGCGTGGCCGACCGCGTCAGGTTCCTCGGCAAGGTGGACAGGGAGAGCGTCCCCACCCTGATGCGCTCGGCGGACATCGTGGTCAGCATGCCCTGGTACGAACCGTTCGGCATCGTGCCCCTGGAGGCCATGGCCTGCGGCGTGCCGGTGGTCGCGTCCGCGGTGGGCGGGCACCTGGACACCGTCGTCCCCGAGGTCACGGGCCTGCTGGTCCCGCCGCGTGAGCCACACGCGCTGGGCGGCGCGCTGCGCCGGTTGCTCGCGGCGCCGTCCCTGCTGGCGGCCTACGGGGCCGCGGCCGCCGCGCGGGCGCGCTCGCGCTACGACTGGCACCGGATCGCCGCCCAGACGTCCGCCGTGTACGCGGAGGTGCTCTCCTCCCGCGTCCCGGCGCGGCGGGCGGACGGCGCCCTCGAAGCCCACGCGTGCCCCGGAGCCGCCTGACGGATCGTCCCTCCCGTTTCCCTGCCGGGCCGGGAAACGGGAGGACCTTCGGACGCGGCTCACGGACCCGGCATCGGATACGGCTCCGGGTCCGGACGTGCGGAGGCCCCCGGGTCCCGCGGACGGGATCGGGGGCCTCCGCACGAGATCGGTCGGTCGCCGGCCGGTGGGACCGGTGCCGGCCCTACCGGGTCACTTGCCGGTGGCTCTGTGGATGCTCCGGGACGCCGAACGGTCGATCGCGGCCTTGACCACGCCGAAGATGGCGCCCTGGATGGCCGACGCCACGAGGATCTCGCCCCAGCCGTACTCGTCCGACGTCGCCTGGGGGGCGTCGTCCTTGCCCGACGCGAGCTTCCAGACCTGCTTGAAGATGGCCCCGGCGATCGCACCACCGAGCATTCCGCTCACGGCGCTCGCGCCGCGGGATACGACTCTGCTCACGTCCTGCCCTCCGTTCGCGTTCACTGAACCGGCACGCCTACCCGTGGGGACCGGTTCCTAACCGGTCCCGGGGCGGCGGACGGTGACCCGCCTGAAGTCGCGGCTCTCCTGAAGGAGAGATCCGTGGGTCACACCACCGGGGGGTCGTTGTAGTGGCGCTCCTGGTAGGTGCGGCGCTGGGTGACCGGGTCCTCGATCACAGTGGTCGCCGTGGAGTCCGGCACCACGGCCCGGCGGGCGAGGCTCAGCCGGTACACGGCGAACAGGAGCCACGCGAGACCGCCGATCATCAGGATGACACCGACGATGTTGATGTCGAATCCGGCGATGTCGAATTCGACCGCCCACGTGAGAATGGCGCCGAGCATAATGAGAACGATGCCGCCTGCGATGGTCATGGGATCTCCTCCTTCGAGCCAACGCATCACCATCTATCCCCCGTGCGGATCTCAAACGTCACCTGACGGAGGTAGATGCGGGCCGCGGCCTCCCGTTCGTCGTCACAGGCCTGAAGACCCCGGAAAAACCGACGGCCGCGCCCCCCGTCGGACGGTGGGACGCGGCCGTGGGCGTCGCGCGGGAGGTGGTGATCCTTCCCCGAAGCCGGTCACCGGGCGGTCTACTCGGCGGGCAGGACGGCGCCCTTGTACCTGTCCTCGATGAACTTCTTGACCTCCGGACCGCGGAGGATCTCGGCGAGCTTCTTCACGCGGGGGTCGTCCACCTTGGCCGGGACGGTGACCAGGCCGTTGGCGTACGGGTTGCCCTCGCCCTTCTCCAGGATCAGGGAGTCGGTGGCGGGCTGCAGCCCGGCCTCCAGGGCGTAGTTGCCGTTGACGATCGCGGCGTCCACGTCCTCCAGGGAACGGGGCAGCTGGGCCGCCTCAAGGGGCTTGAACTCCAGCTCCTTGGGGTTGTTCGCGACGTCGCGCTCGGTGGCCTTGACGCCGACGCCCTCCTTGAGGGTGATCACGCCGTTGTCGGCCAGGAGCTTGAGCGAGCGGCCGAGGTTGCTCGCGTCGTTGGGGAGCGCCACCTGGGCGCCCTGGGCGAGCTCGGAGACGTTCTTGATCTTCTTGGAGTACAGGCCGAGCGGCTCGATGTGCACCGGCGCGACCCAGCTCAACTTGATGTCCTTGCCCTTGGAGAACTCCTCCAGGTACGGGATGTGCTGGAAGTAGTTCGCGTCCAGGTTGCCCTCGTCGAGCTGGGTGTTGGGCTGGACGTAGTCGGTGAACTCGACGATCTCCAGGTTCAGCCCGGCCTTGGCGGCGAGGTTGTCCTTGACGTACTTGAGCACCTCGCCGTGGGGCACGGGGTTGACCCCGACCCTGAGCGGGGCGTCGGCCTTCGGCGTGTCGCCGGCGGCGGGCTGGGCCGTGTCGGTGGACGTCCCCCCGCACGCGGCCAGGGTCCCGGCCAGGATCAATCCGGCCACGACCCCAAAGATCTTGCGCATGACTCTCCCCTAATTCCCCTTATAGTAAGTAGGAAATATATCTCACGAAAGGGAGTGCCTGGACAAATCAGTACTGATCACTCCTTACTGGCCTCGCAGGGCCAGCATCTGCGCGATCTGCGCCGTACGGGAGACGTCGACGCGTTTGGCCATCTTCGTCACCTCGGAGTGCAGCCCGGTCGCGACCTCGACCTTGGCCATCTGGGTCGCGTCGTCCTGCTGGGCGATCAGCATGTCGAGGAACCTCCGCTCGAACTCGGCAGGCGGGGCGGCGACCAGCGCCGCCATCTCCTCCTCGCTCACCCCCGGCATCCCGCCGTGGGCGGCGTGCTCGTCGTCCTTCGCGGTCGCCGGCTGCCCCCAGGCCTTCAGCAGGCCGGACATCGAGGCGGACTCGCGTTCCTGGGTGACGCCGATCGCCTCGGCGAGCTCCTTGACCTCGGGGCGGACCGGCCGCTCGCGCACCAGCCGCACCAGCCGTACCCCCTGGGTGTTGTGGGGCACCATCATCTGCAGGAACATCACGTCGGGAGGGTTGAAGGCGACTCCCGCCGAGGTCCCCATCGGCGGGGCGGGCGAGGGGCTGGGCAGTCCCGCGCCGGCACCGTGCGCCGAGTGGTCGGACCCGTGGCCGCCCTGTCCTGAGCCCTGCTCTGAATCCTGTCCCGAGCCACCGTGCGCGCCGTGATCACTGCCCTGGGCGGAGGGCGTCGGCCGGGCAGGGACACCGGAGGCACCTGGGGCACCGGGAGCACCGGGAGCACCGTGCGCCCCGTGCCCGGCCGGGCCCCCGCGGAGTTCCTGGATGCTGTCGGCACCGCAGCCGGTGAGCAGCAGGATCCCCAGGGCGACCATCGGGGCCACCGAAACCGCACGCTTCATGACGAACTCCTCGACTTTCGGGAGATTCTCGGGAGACGACGGGTCCGGCCGGGGTGGCGGTGGCCACCCCGGCCGGATCTCACCGGGTCAGACGCGTCGCCACAGGGCCGCGACGTTCGGCGGCTCCCAGCCGGCCAGCGCGGTGTGCGCCTGCAGGCACTGGTAGGTCGCGCCGCCGTAGGTCACCGTGGCGCCCACCGCGTAGGCGGTGCCCGCCTTCCAGGTGCCGCCCGGCTGGGCCGTCGGGGTCGTCGTGGGGGTCGGGGTCGGGGTGGGGGTCCGCGTGGGAGTCACCGTCGGGGTCGGGGTCGGCTGGGGGTTGGGGTTGCCGCCGCCGAAGTTCACGTCGGAACAGGTGTAGAAGGCCTCGGTGCTGCCCACGATGCGCTGCCAGATCGAGAAGATGAGCTGGCGGCCGCTCCGCTGCGGGAGATTGATCGTCCAGTTGGTGAACTGGGTGGGGTTCTGGTTGTTGAAGGTCCTGATGTGCTCCAGATCCGACCAGCGCAGCGGCTGGCTGGGGTTCCAGCTCTGCTTGGTGATGTAGAACTCGAAGTTGCTGTTCGCGTGCGGCGCGGTCGCGTGGTAGGTGACCGTGAGCGGCCCCGCGGAGACCGAGGTGGCGGGCCAGTCGGTCCTGGTGAGGTTGAGGCCGCGATACTTGTCCCGCCCGGCGCCGCACAGCTGGCCGTCGGGGATGATCTGGCGGTGGTTGCCGCCGGCCTCGAGCCGGGACACCTCGTGCCAGTCGTAGAACGCCTGGGTGCCCCCGGCCGCGACGGCGGCCTTGCACGCCTCTGACTTGGGGGTCTCCGGGCCCTCCGTCTTGCAGACGTAGGCACGGCTGGGCGGGTTCGACATTGACCCGTGGGCGACCGCCGCGGTGGACGGCAGCAGGGCGAACAGGGACCCTACGCTGATCGCGGCGGCGGTACCGGCGGCCAGCTTGTGTCGCAGATGCACGTGGACTCCTCCTGGAGCGAGAAATGGGAGGCAGGACTGTCCAACGAGCCGACGGATAGCACGTTATTAACAAGAAACCTTACTAAGGGTTCCGGTCATAAGACCAGCGATACGGCCATATCAGTCCATGACCAGCACGACCTTGCCCCGCCCGTGCCCGGTGGCGACCTCCCGGTGGGCGTCCGCGGCCCGCTCCAGGGGGTAGGTCCGGCGCACCGGGAAGACGAGCTCGCCCTCGGCGTACAGCGCGGCGAGCTCGGCCAGGCGGGACGCCAGCCGCACCCCCTGGGTCCGCTGTATCCCCAGCTCCGCGACCCTGCCATGCTCGACGAGCGTGACGATGCGCTCGGGCTTCACCAGTTCCAGGGAGACCTCCAGCGCCTCGCCGCCCGCGCCGTCCAGGACCAGGTCCACCCCGCCGGGCGCGAGCGCGCGCACCCGCTCCAGCAGGCCCTCGCCGTACGTGACGGGGATCGCGCCGAGCTCGCGCAGGTAGTCGTGGTTCTCCTCGCGGGCGGTGCCGATCACCGTGGCCGCCCCCCAGAGCCGGGCGAGCTGGACCGCCGCGGTGCCGACCGCGCCCGCGGCGGCGTGCACCAGGACCGTGTCGCCCTCCCCCACCCCGAGCTGCCGCAGCGCGATGTGGGCGGTCTGGGGCCCGGCGGTGAACCCGCCCGCCACCTCCCAGGGCATGTTCGCGGGCTTGGGCGTGACGTTCTCCGCGGGCACGACCACGTACTCGGCGTAGCAGCTCAGCAGGTTGAAGCCCAGGACCTCGGCCCCGACGGAGATCTCGCCCACCCCCGCGCCCACCTGGTCCACCACCCCGGCGAACTCGTTGCCCGGCACGCGGGGCAGCTCGCCGTCGACCCCCTCCGGGGTCCACCCCGCCCGGATGGCCAGGTCGAACGGCTGCACGCCCGCGGCCCTGATCCGCACCCGCACCTGCCCCTCCCCCGCCTCGGGCGTCGGAAGCTCCGCCGTCCGCAACACCTCGGGCCCGCCGAACTCGAAAAAAGCAGCAGCCTTCACAGGATTCCCCTTCGCTCGTGCACACCTCGCTCGTGCACACCTCGCTCGTGCACACCTCGCTCGTGCACACCTCGCTCGTGCACACCTCGCTCGTGTACGCCGCCGCCCAGCCTGCGACCTCAAGTCCGGTTGAGGTCAACTCACGCGCCTGTCGTACAGCGCCGGAGCGCGGCGGGGAGCCTCAGGGCGACGTGCGGGCCGCGTAGTAGCGCCGCGCCTTGTCGCGGCTGCCGCAGGTGGTCATGCTGCACCACCGGCGGCGGCCGTTCTTGCTGGTGTCGAGGAACAGCCACTGGCACGACGGGCACGCGTGGATCCGCTCCAGCGGCCCGCGGGCGAGCAGGTCGACGGCGGAGGCGGTGACCTCCCGGAGCAGCGTCCCGGCGGTTCGCGGGGCGGGCCACGCGAAGCGGAAGCGGCCTTCGTCTCGCTCGAACCGGGCGTGGGCGACGCCGTCGGCGTACGCGGCCGTGAGGATGTCGAGATCGACGCGCGGCGGATCGTCCCCGCCGGTCAGCGGCCGGAACACCCGGAACACCGTCTCGCGCAGATCGCGGGCGTCGGGCAGGGCGGCGGCGAGGCCCGCCTGCCGCTCGATCGGATGGCCGGCCGCGCGCGCCCAGGCCAGCGCCTCCTCGGGGGTGGCCAGCCAGTCGCGCCGGGCGACCGGGCGGCTGTTGACCGTGTTGGCGAAGTCCAGGCACAGGGCGTTGCCGACCAGTTCGACGTCGATCATTCGCCCATTGTCTCACCGATCAACACCGATTGACAGGTAAGGCGAGCTCCAGCACTCTATGACCATTGAAATGGCGTTGAAAGGTGAGAATGGCATGCGTGTCCTCCCCGTCTCGCTGGGCCGGTCGTTCAACGGGCTGTGGTTCGGCACCGGCACCGCCAACCTGGGCGACGGCATGGTCCTGTTCGCGCTCCCGCTGCTCGCCCTGGCGGCCGGCGCCTCACCCGGCGGAGTCGCGGCCGTGACGACGGCGCTCACGCTGGCCTGGCCGGTCTTCGGGCTGCACGCCGGATGGATCGTGGACCGCGCCGACCGCCGGCTGCTGCTGGGCGGCGTCAACCTCGTCCGGGCGCTGGTGCTGGCCGGTCTCACCGCCGGCCACCTCGCCGACGCGCTCTCGCTGCCGGTGATCCTGGTCGCCGCGGCGCTGCTCGGCGTGGCCGAGACGCTCGCCGACACGGCGCTGACCTCGACCGTTCCCATGCTCGTCGAGCCCGCCGGCCGCAACAGGGCGAACGCGCGGCTGGAGGCGACGATCAACGTCACCAACCAGCTGGCGGGACCGCCGCTCGCGGGCCTGCTGGCCGGCCTCACCCTGGCTCTGGCCACCGGAACCGGCGCGGTCCTCTACGTCCTGGCGGTCGCCGGGCTCGCGACGATGACGCTCCACCGGACGCGGGCGGGAACGCGGCCCACAGGAACGCGGCCCACCGCACGCGGCGAGGTGGTCGCCGGGTTCCGCTTCCTGTGGCGGCAGCCGGTGGTGCGGACGCTCACCCTCTTCACCGCCGCGATGAACATGGTCTGGGCGGTCCCGACGGCGCTGATGGTCGTGCACGCCGTCAGCCCCGGCCCGCTCGGTCTCACCGCGGTCCAGTACGGCCTGCTGATGACGGCGATGGCCGTCGGCGGGCTGCTCGCGTCGACGGTGGTCGAGCCGCTGCGCCGCCGGTTCGGGGTGACCACGCTGCTCGTCGCCGACGCCGTCGGCACCGTCCTGCTGGTGGCTCCCGTCGCCCTGGATGCGAACGCGTGGGTGGTGTCCGCGGGCATGGTGATCGCCGGTGCGGGTTCGAGCGTCTGGCGGATCCTCGTGGCCACCCTCCGGCAGAACCTGACGCCGCCCGACCTGCTGGGCCGCGTCTACGCCGCGTCGCGGGTGCTCAGCTGGGGCGTCATCCCGGCCGGCGCCGCGCTGGCCGGGATCGGGGCCGAGGTGTGGGACGTGCGGACGGTCTTCGCCGTGGCCACCGGGCTCGCGCTCGTCACCCTGGCCGCCTTCGTGTCGTTCGCCCTGCGCACCGACCTGTCGGCGGACGTCCAGCCGGTCGCGGACCACCGGTGACAGCCGCCGGCCACCACGCTCGCCGGTGTCGTGGCGGTCCGCGTGGTGGCCGGGCGGATTCCGGGCCCGCCGGAGGGCGGGCCCGGCCGGCGGGTCACTCCGTGGTGAGGGCGGAGAGGTTGTTGTAGCTGATCTGGGCGAACTCCAGCGACTGGCCAGGGTTCGCCGCACCACCCGGAGCGGTGTCCTGCTCGTACATCGGGTAGTGGTGCTGGCTGACCAGGCCGCGGAAGAACGTCGTGTAGTCGATGTCGCCCGTACCGAAGGGCACCATCTCGTAGCCGTTGGTGGTGGCGGTGTTGATCCTGCCGTCCTTGGCGTGGAACAGCGGGTAGCGGCCCTCCTGCGCCTGGACGATGGCGAGCGGGTCGAAGATGTCGGTCTGGACGGAGCCGTCGGGGGCGGTGTAGGTCCGGTGCCTGTACTGGGCGACGTGCGCCCAGTAGATGTCCATCTCCAGGTTCACGAACTTGGGGTCGGTGATGCCCAGGAAGTACTCCAGCTTCCGGATCCCCGAGGAGCGCGTCGGACGGCCCTGGGCGTCCAGCGGTCCGCTGTCGAGGAGGAAGTTGTAGGCGGCGTCGTGGTTGTGGGTGTACAGCTTGACGTAGCCGGAGTTCCGGGCGAGCTCCCCGAGGAAGTTCCACTTCTCGGCGGCGACGTCCCAGTCAGCCTTGTAGTTGCTGTTGGTGGGGTCGCTACCGGTGCCGATGTGGTCCATGCCGAGGATGTTGGCGATCTCCAGGCTCGTCTTGAACCGGTCGAGATCGGCCTGGGACAGCGGCCAGGAACCCGGGATGAACCCGTGGTTGCCCTCGGCCCGCAGCCCGTACTCGTCCAGCCACGAGCGCAGCAGCGTCGCCCCGGCGATGTTGTCCAGGTTCGCCCCGCCCTCGGCGTTGGCGTTCTGCGTGAAGCCGGCGAACTCGATGCGCTCGTAGCCGATGTCGCTGAGCGCCTTGAGCACCTCCTTGAACCCCGACGGCAGAGTCGTCGTGTTGGGGTCGCGGGAGATGGCGTCGCGGACGGTGTAGAGGATGATGCCGCGCTTGCTGTCGCGGATCAGGGGGGCACCCAGGGCGGAGGCCGAGACCGAGGTCGCGGCCGAGGCCCTGCCCGGCAGAGCGGTGATGGCCGCCGCCGCGGCTATGCCCGTGGTCGCAGCGAACAGCTGCCGACGGGTCAGTCCCAGCGCGCGCCCGAGGGCACCGCCTTCGACCTGGTCGTCATCGTGCGCATGGAAAGTGTTCACACATATCCGTTCGGGGGGGAAGGACGCGTGCGCTGACCGGCGTCCGCAACGAAAAATGATGTACCGGGAGGCTTCAGCGTGCCACCGATGCCGACACTCGGCAGTGGGGGCTTTTGACGTGCCACCGCCGCATATCCTGCACCGTCAGTCATTGTGAACGCCGGAACGTCACTTCGTCAATGAAAGTATGAGTCTGTCCGACATCAACACCCCTGAGAAGTTCAAACTTTTGCAGGTGAACCAAAAAAGAGGGCCGTTGAGCAGCGGAAATCGCCGCCGCCCAGCTTGCGCGCCACCGTCGGCCGCGAGGGCGAGGGACGTGTGGGAGGGGGCCCGGCTCCGCCTCGGCCGACGCGGGCACACCCCTCGCCACCCTGCCCGTTTTCGGCATTTTCGCCCCGTATCACTACTTATGTAGATTACCGGCAAATGTCACGGGTTGACGGGAAAAAGTCTGCTGGCTAGCTTCGTGACACGGGGCATGTGAAGCAGTAACGGGGAAGGCTGCGATGGAACGGGGTAGTGGAGACACCGGGCATGTCGTCAGGGCGCTGCGAGGTGCCGGTCCGCTGACGCGACAGGACCTGATGGCGCACACCGGTCTCACCCGCGCCCAGGTCGACCAGAGGCTGGAGCAGTTGCGCCAGCTGGACCTGGTGGAGGACGGATCGGGCTCGGTCGTCACCGGGGGGCGGCGCGCACGCGCGATATCGCTGCGCAGGCGGGCGGGCTACGTCCTCTCGGTGGCGCTGGGCGCGAGCGGGGTCACCGTGGCCGCCGTCGACCTGTCGGGCGCCATCATCGACGACCAGTCGCAGCCGATCGACATCTCGGCCGGGCCCCACGACGTGCTGGGGACGTGCGTCGAACTGTGCCAGCGGGTCCTGGAGGAGGTCGGCGGCCGCCCGTGGGCGGTCGGCGTCACCGTCCCCGGCCCGGTGGACCTCGATCGCGGGATCGTGGTGTCCCCGCCGATCATGCCCGGCTGGGACCAGTTCCCGATCCGCGACTGGCTGGGCGACAAGCTCGGCCTGGCCGCCTGGCTCGGCAACGACGCCAACGCCACCGCGCTCGGCGAGTACCGCTACGGCGCCGGCAAGGGCCACCGCAACATGGTCTACGTGAAGCTGGGCAGCGGGATCGGCTCGGGCATCATCATGGGCGGCGTCCTCCAGCACGGGGACGGGGGCTGCGCCGGCGACGTGGGTCATCTTCCGGTGCCGGGCCAGACACTGCCCTGCCGGTGCGGCAACGTGGGCTGCCTGGAGGCCGTCGCCGGCGGGTTCGCCCTCGCCCGGGTGGCCGAGGAGATCGCCGACAGTGGCCGCAGCAGCGTGCTGGCGGCGATGCGGGAGAACGCGCCGCTCAACGCCGCCGCGCTGGCCCGCGCCGCCGAGTACGGCGACAACGCGGCACTGGGGGTCCTGCAGCTGGCCGGGGCCCAGATCGGCGAGGTCCTCGCCTTCGTCGTCAGCCTGCTGAACCCCTCCCAGCTGGTCATCGGCGGCGGCCTGTCCTACTCCGGCGACGTGCTGCTGTCGTCGGTCCGCAAGAGCCTCTACGCCCGGGCCCTGCCGCTGGCCAGCCGCGACCTGCTCGTCCGCAGGGCCGCGCTCGGCGAGGCCGGCGGTGTCCAGGGCACCGCGGAACTGCTCTACGAGCGGCTTTTCTCGCCGCTCGTGCTGGAGCAGTGGAGCAAGACGGGAAGCCTGTCGGGCAGGCCCGACCTGAGCCTGGAACCGCCGTTCCTCTGACGTGTCCGGTCCCGGTCACCGCACCGGACTCCGCTAGACGAAGGCCGTGACACCTTCGTACTCCGCCACCGGGGCGGCGCCGGCGGTCTCGTACCGCAGCAGCAGCAGGCCGGTCGCCGTCACCTCGTGGTGGACGAGCCGGAGGCCGACGGGTCCGCTCGGGTGGTCGAGCAGCCGCCGCCCGGCACCGGTCACGACCGGGGCGACGACGAGCCGGAGCGTGTCGACGAGGCCCGCCGCCAGCAGGGCGTTGCCGAGTCGCGCGCTCCCGTGGATCTGGAGTTCCCGTCCTGGCCGCGCCTTGAGCTCCCCGACGGCCCGGATCGGGTCACCGCGCAGCACGGTCGTCGGATGCCAGCTCCCCTCGGTGAGGGCGCCGGTCACCACGTACTTCGGCAGCGAGTTCATCCGCGCGGTGTACGGGTCGTCCGGGTCGGTGATCCGCGGCCAGTCCCGGGCGAACGCCTCGTAGGTCCGCCGCCCGAACAGCAGTCCGTCGGCGAGGTCCAGCCATTCGGAGGTACGCCGGACGAAGAGCTCGTCCAGGTGGGGCACGAGCCAGCCGCCCCGGGTGAAGCCGTCGCTCGTGTCCTCGGCCGGCGAGCCGGGGCCCTGGCTCACCCCGTCGAGGGTGACGAACCCGGTGAGAGCGATCTTCACGGCGCGACCCGGCTCTCCGTGACCCGGCTCTCCACGAGCACGGCGAGCTGCTCGGTGACCGAGCCCCAGCCGTCGAGGAAACCGAGCTCCTCGTGATGGGCGCGGGCGGCCGGATCGCCGTGCCGGACGACGATCCGATAGTCCGTGCCGTCCGGGTGATCGCTCAGCGTGATCTCGGCCGTCATGCGCACCGGCGCGGGATCCGCCGGACGCCAGGCGCTGTCGATCGCGTTCGTGAACACGATCCGCTCGAGCTCGTCGACGACGAGGAAGGCCGCGTCCATGTGCGGGACGAAGTCCACCCCGTCGTCGCTCAGCCGTGTCAGAAGCGCGCCACCGGGCCGGACGTCGAGGCGGTCGACGCGGCACTCGGTCGGCGCCGGGACCCACCACCTCCCGAAGAGGGACGGGTCGGTCCACGCGTTCCACACGGCGGCGCGGGGTGCGCGGATGACCCGCTGCAGGGTCAGGTCGAGATCGGGGTTCACGGTCGTTCCTCTTTCGGGTCGGTGACGAGGCGTTCGAGCCGGTCGGTGCGCTCCTCCCAGACCTGGCGCTGCTCTTCGAGCCAGCCGCCGACGAGAGCGAGACGGTCGCGGTCGAGCACGCAGGTGCGCACCCGGCCGAGCTTCACCGTACGGATCAGGCCGTTCGCCTCCAGCGTCCGCACGTGCTTCATGAAGGAGGGAAGGGTCATCGGGAACTCGCGGGCGAGATCGCCCACGCTCGCCGGACCGCGGCCGAGGCGCCGGATGACACCGCGCCGCGTCGGGTCGGCGAGGGCGACGAACACACCGTCGAGCTCGGCCGAATACTGTGCCATGCGGCTAAGTATTGTCCGTTATGAACACTTAGCGCAAGGGCTAAGTATTCAGGGTGTCCCGGGTGGCAGGCCTTGACGCGCTCAGCCGCCACCGGGCCATCCGCTGATTTCCGGGCCTCGTTCATGACATCACCGCAGGCCGAAAGATCTACCGAGCTTCGAAAGCTCGCGTTCTCTTCGGGGTTCGACAGCGTCTGCCGGCATGGCACCATGCGCCCATGACGGTCCCCGCAGCAGCCCGGTTCCCCGACGGCGCCACAGCGATCCGACGCGACACCTACGACGGCAGGGTGTGGACGGCCTCACCCCATCGGGTCATCCACGACACCGGCCACGAACTCGCCCTGGCCTATTGGCCTGGCATCCAGAGTCTCGCCCCGACCACGTGGATCGACTGGCTGCGAACCGGCGACACCGCGTCACGCGACGCGTCGACCACCAACCTCGCCGCACGGCGATGGCAGCTGGGCCACTGGACGTGGCGAGACACCATCTGGCTCAGCCTCATCGACGAGCACGCGTTCTTCAGCGTGAACCTGTTCTTCACTCAAGATCACCGCCTGGACCGCTGGTACATCAACTTTCAACGCCCTTACCGGCGCACCTTCAACGGCATCGACACCTTCGACCTGTTCGTCGATCTGGTCGTGGACCCCGACCTGTCGCGGTGGACCTGGAAGGACGAGGACGAATACGACCAGGGCCGAAGGATGGGCATCGTCACCGACGCCGAACACCACGGCGTACAGGAGGCTCGGGCCGAGGTGATAGCGATGATCGAGAGCCGCAGCGGGGTGTTCGGCGACGACTGGCCCCACTGGCGGGCCGACCCCTCCTGGCCGGTCCCCGTTCTTCCGGCTGACGCGATGGCGGAAGGAGTCGCGAGCACGGTTACGACAACCAACTGAGCCGATCAGCGGGCGCTCGTCGTGACCCCGCATCCCAGATGACCGGTTCTCAACATGCCCTGGCCGTGACGAGGTCCGACGGGGAGACTTCACCTCGTTTCCCGGCCGGACCGGTTTCGGCGCCGAGCCGGTCAGCCAGGGTGGCTCGTGGACCACACGGCCGCATACGGCGATCCCTGCCGGTACCGCTCGACCCCGGCCGCCGTGTACGGGTAGGTGCCGGGCGGAAGCCGGTCAAGGGGAAACCACTCGATGCGCGCGCACTTGTGCGGCTCCGCGTTGACCGGCTCCCCCTCCCACGACGTGGCCTCGAAGAAGACACCCATCCGGGCCTGCCCCCCGGGGCTGCGGAAGTGACACAGGTGCACGAACCGCAGATCCTCGATGCCCAGATTGATACCGATCTCCTCCCGCGCCTCCCGGACGACGGCCTCGGCGATCGTCTCGCCCTCCTCCAGATGTCCGGACGGGAGGTTCCACTGGCCGTCGGCATACCCGGTGTTCTGACGCTGAGCCAGGAGCACCTTGTCGTCGCGGACCAGAATCAGCATGGCGTCCACAACCGTCCGATATCGCGTCGTCATGGTGTTCCTCCCTGATGGCGGCCTGTCTTTGGGCTGGTCACATTAACGCGGGAAGCGGCTCCCGATCCTGGGACGCCGACTGGAGGTCGTGGACCTGGACGATCAGTTGCGTGGCCAGCGTGTAAGGCAGCACCGTCTCGCCTTTCAGGCTGATCTCGACGTTGCGCTCCCCCATGGGGACGGCTCTCCGCCCCGGACCGGGCGTGAACATGTCGGCCAGTACGGCAACAGGCTCGGCGCCGGCGACCGTGCAGACCGTCGAGGAGATCCCGAGCTGGGGGCAGGTGGCCAGCGCCTCCGGGATGCAGGCCCAGCAGGTCGGGGGCGCCGTACGGTCCGCACCCGACGCCAGAGCCAGCGACGCCCTGGTGCTTGACCTGTTCAGGAAGTAGATAAGTCGAATTTACGTGAATCGACTACGTCAGAATGACGGATGAGGAACAGGCACATGACGAAGTCGCTGGAGATCACGCCCATCGGCACCGTTGTCGGTAGCCGCACCGAACCCACCGACGACCACTGGAGCGGCACGGCGATCATCCGCCTGAACGCGGACTTTCCCGCCGAGGTCGTCCAGGGGTTTGAGGAGTTCTCCCACCTGCTGGTCGTCTGGCACTTCCACCGGGCCTCGCCCGAGGATGTCGCTCTGCACGCTCGCAGCCCGCGCGACAACCCCGCCTGGCCGTCCACCGGCACGTTCGTACACGGCAACCACCGCCGGCCGAATCAGCTCGCACAGTGCTTCCCCACGGCTGCTGAAGGTTGACGGCCTGGACCTGCACGTGACCGACCTGGACGCGATCGACGGCAGCCCCGTCCACGATCTGGCGCCGTACTTCAAGGAGATGGCCCACGCGGCGAGGTACGCGAGCCCGGTTGGCCCGGCGAGATGCTCAAGGACTACTGGGACGACTCGCAGGAATGAACACAGCCGCAGGAGACCGGTGAGCTTGCGCGCATATCTGGGACTCCAGGACATCCGTTCATGTGTTCGTCCATCGGTCTTCGGCCGTTCCCATTTCCGGCACCGGTTCATGTTGACCCGCGCTGAGAGCGACTGAAGGATGGGACAGGATTCCCAGCCGAAGGGGTGGACGAAAGATGCGGTGGTGGCCGGAACGCTGGCGGCAACGTACGACCACATCCGGTTCTTTCTCCGACTCCTTGCTGGCGGTGGCGCGAGAACGAGGTGTCCCCGTCGAGCGGGTGAGCGGTTCCGACGTCGATGACCTCGCGATCGCGGTGGCGAAGAACACCTATGAGAAAGGCGACATCGCCGCGGCGGAGAAAATGCTGCGCCTGATCGCGGCCGAGGGCAGGCCGTCGGCCGCCGGGTTGGCGGCCTTCAACCTGGGCGTGGTGCTGGAATCCCGCGGTAACGCGCGCGATGCCCAGCAGGCGTACCGGATGGCCGTGGATCTTCCCAATCCCGACGCGGCGGCGATGGCCGCGTTGAACCTGGGGATCATCCTGTTCCACGAAGGCGACATCGAGCAGGCCCAAGCCTTCCTCACCATCGCCATGGAGTCGGGACACCCGCAGGCCGCGCCGAAAGGGGCCTTCAATCTGGGTGGCCTGCTCGCCCGAGAGGGCCGTACCGAAGAGGCGATGCGCGCGTTGCAGCGCGCGGTGGACTCGGGTCATCCCGACGAGTCGCCGGGAGCACTGACCCAGCTCGGTGCCCTCTGGTTCACCACGGGCCGGGTCGCGGAGGCCGAAGCCGCGTTCGAGCGGGTCATCGCGACCCGGCACCCGGAGTTCGCGGCCATGGCACGCGCGTGCCTGATCGACTTGCGTCGCCAACGACGCTGACCGGAACCGTACGGAACGACCACGCGACTCCTGGAGCCGGGACCGGCCCGCCGACGCCTTGACGGGCGGCCGAACCGCGGATCGGCCGATCGCGGGATGCCGCGTGGTGACGCGAAGGCCGGACGTGTGAAGGCCAGACACGCGAAGGCCGGGCGCCACCTGCGTGACGCCCGGCCTCACGGTCCGGTTACCGGTGGAACAGCCCGGTCACCCGACCAGGTACTTCATGATCTTCTTGAGGGTGGCGGCGCGCTCGGCGGGGCTGGCCACCTGCTCCAGGCCGAAGCCGAGGAACACGGTGTCCTTCGTCGAGACGGCCGCCGTGTTGTCGGCCTGGGCCCTGGCGAAGTCGCCGGCGCCCGTCGGGCTGCCCGGGGGCGGTCCGGGGATCGCCCAGGCGCCGAGACCGGACTCGAAGCCCTCGGCGGCGAGCTGGCCGCCGGTGGTGGTGATCCTGGTGTCGTCCACGAACGCGCCGACGCCGCCGGTGCCGGGGTCGGTCACGTAGCTGATCGACACCTCGACCTGCTGGCCCGCGTACGCGGACAGGTCGAAGGCCACCTGCTGCCAGCCGCCGGAGCTGCCCGTGAAGGCGTGCCAGGAACCGCTGGTCCCGGACGGCGTGCAGGGGTTGCCCGGCGTCAGGTAGCGCAGCAGCCACGGGTGCTCGTCCAGCAGGAAGCCGGCCTCGCACTCGGCAGGGACGTCGGTCGCGGTGCCGCCGTTGAGGTCGGGCAGGGTCGTCCAGTTGTCCTGGCCGACCGTGTGCGCCTCGACGATGACGTTGTCATAGCCCTGCTCGGTGTCGTACGACAGCTGGAACTGGAGCTTGGGCTGCTGCGCGGCGGTGACGGCCGCCAGGTCGACCGTGCGCGTCAGCCTCTTGTACGCGTCGTCGGTGTGCGGGCCCGCCACGTACCAGTCGCCCTCGGCCGGGTCGAACGGACCGGTCGCCCCGCTGTACTGGGCCGAGGCCTCGCTCCTGAACTGCGGGAACTCCGAGGGCGGCAGCGTGTCACTGGTCACCAGCAGGCTGCCTGCCTCGTCCAGCGGGTTGTCGGCGAGCGCCGGGCCGCCGAAGGTGCCGCTCGTGCCGTTCATCGCGGGACCGGGGATGCCGGTGAACCCGGTCGGCCCGACGCGCGGGTTGCGGCCGTAGACGCCGAGGTAGTACTGGGCGAAGTCGTCGGCGAGGATGAGGCACTCCTCGAAGAAGCCGTCCTGGCTGGTGATGACGCAGTCGGAGTCCGGCGCGCCGTCCAGGCCGTAGTAGATGCCGCCGAGGCTGGTGCCGAAGAAACCGAAGTATCCGGCGGTCTCCCCGGTGTAGAGCAGCTTGCCTCCCTCGTTGAGGTAGTCGCGGACGGAGATGGTGAGGTCCTGCTGCTCCCGCTTGACGTCCATGTCGGGAAGCGGGCCGAACGGGGTCTGGGTCGCCACGTCCTGGGCGTCCATCGCGAGCCGGTCGTCACCGAGGTACCAGGCCACCGCCTTGAAGTGGCCGAGCACGCCGAGGTGGTGCGGCACGCCCTGGGCGTCGACGTCCCACGTCTCGGAGGGGTATCCGGCGGTCTGCAGCGCCTGCTTGTACTGCGCCGCGTACTTCGGCGCGGTCACCGACGCCGGGTAGTCGGGGTTGAAGCCGGTGTAGTCCTCGTTTGCCACGATGAGCACCTTGGCGTTGGACTTCTTCTCCAGCTTGTACGTGAAGTGCTCGCTCTCCACGGTCCCGGTGCCGGATTTGTTGCCGGAGAACCAGACTTCTACGTTGTCCCCCGGTTCGGCGCCCTCGACCTTGGCGCGGTACTCGGCGAAGTACAGGTCGTTCTCGTCGCCGTACCGCTCGCCGCCGTCCCACTCCTTGAGGGCGCGCACCTGCACGGGGCCGCCGTCGATCCGGAAGTGCAGCTGCTTGGCCGACAGGGAGCGCCGCGCGGTCACGGCCACCGGCTGCGGGTCGCCGTACGAGACGGTGAAGCTGTCGGGGCGGAAGTCCGGGACCGTGCGGTTCACCGGGGAGACCGGGCTGTCGGGGTTCTCCACGGACTTGGCGAGGTCGACCGCGAGCGGGACGTTCTTGGCGAACTCCGCCTGGATCAGGGCCTCGCTGTCGGGGAAGGTGAAGCCCAGGCCGCCCGCGCAGTCGGCGAGCGTCCACTCGTCGTCCGGCACGCTCTCGACCGCCACCTCGCAGGTGGTCATCTCCGGCGTGATCGTCAGTGCGTCGCGCTTGTTGGTCATGTGACCGTCGGTCTCGCCGTTGGTCGTGTAGAGCTCGGCGCCGATGTCGGGGTCGTAGCCGGGCACGGCGGGCGTCGCGTCGTCTCCGAGCAGCGCCTCGAAGATGAGGTCGTCGGGAGAGGGGGTGGCCTGCTGCCAGCCGATGCCGTACAGCAGCAGCTGGGCGGCCGAGTGGTAGTTGACGATGTAGGTGAAGTCGACCTTCTTGGCGAGGGTGTCGACGGCCATGGTCTCCGGCTCGGACTGCGCCTTCGGGCCCCGGTAGGTCTGGCTGGCCGGGTTGTCGGAGGAGCCCTCGTTGTCGTAGCCCCACTTGTAGTCGAAGTTACGGTTCAGGTCGACGCCGTCGGCGCTGGTGGTCTGGCCGTCGCCGTTGTTGTCGCGAAGGTTCTTGCGCCAGAGGCGGTTGTCGCCGGTGAAGGTGTAGTCGTAGCCGTCGGGGTTGGAGACCGGGATGAACCAGAGCTCGACGGTGTCGATCAACTGGGTGATCTCGGGGTTGGTCCCGTAGCCGTTCAGGTAGTGGAGCAGGAGCCTGCGGTTCATCTCCGGCGTGATCCACTCACGGGCGTGCTGGGCGGACATGTAGAGCACGGCCTTGCGCGCCCCGTCCCTGAGCTGCCGCGCGTTCTTGGTCACCTTGATCGCGGTGAGCTTCTGTCCCTTGACCGTGGTGCCGAGGTCGACGACCTTGGCGATGTCCGGCTTGGCGTTCGCCGCGTTGACGATCTGCTCCCGGATGCCCCCCGCGCCGCTGTACGGCTTGAAGACGCCGTCCCCCTTGGCCGCCTGCCTGCTCGCGGCCGAGGACTTCTGGACCTTCAGGCCGAGGCCCGCCTTGCCGAGCTGTTCCGCCTGGGCCGCGCCGAGGATCGCCTCGACGCTGACCTTCTTGCCGTCCGCGGACTTGGTGATCCGTAGTTCCTCGCGGTCGACCCCCGACTTCAGCAGCGAGTCCAGCTGCTGCGGGGTCAGCTCGCCGACGTAGACGTTTACTCCGTCGCCGCCGGCGGGTGGATCGGGTACCGCCGCCGCGGGCGGGCTCACGACCAGGCCTGCGAGTAGGACTGTGACTGCGAGAATGGCTAATCTCGCACGTTTCATTGCAACCTCCGTACATCCCCCGAAAACAGGAATGCCCGAAATCTGCGCGATAGCCGGGCCGAAGTCAACGTCAATCCTCGCCAGCTTTTCGCTCTGACCTCATGTGGTCAGAGCTAACTCCGGGTCTTCCGAAATCGTGAGGGAGATGCAGAAAGCGAGGCAGATCGCCCATACGGTCTGTCGTCCGTACAGCACGTCACCGACGTATCAGGCTGGTCAAGTGCTATAACGGGCTTACCGTCCGGCCGCGGCCCCGCCGTCGGACCCCGCGGCCACCGAGGTCTCCTCCCGTCTGAAACCAGTCCAGGGATGAGGGACGTATGAGAAGTCTTCTGCCGGCCGTGCTGCGGCGCACCGGAGTTTCGAAAGCGGCGGGATCGGCCGTCCGGGCACGGGCCGGTCGGCCCGGGACCTCCCTGCTGGCGGGCCTCACGCTCGTCCCCGCCATGACCGCGTTCATGGCCGTGTCACCCGGGACGGACGCGGTGGTGGTGCCGGTGGGGTTGGGGTCGGCGGGGGCTTTCGCGGTGTTGGCGGGCACTACGGTGACCAGTACCGGTGCCACGGTGGTCACGGGTGATCTGGGGTTGAGTCCGGGGACGGCGGTGACGGGGTTTCCGCCGGGTGTGGT
>NZ_JCADBG010000044.1:0-33066 GCF_059358815.1 Streptosporangium nanhuense | reverse complement strand
GGAAGTTAAGCTCTTCAGCGCCGATGGTACTGCACCGGGGACGGTGTGGGAGAGTAGGTCACCGCCGGACAATCTTTTGTGAGGGCCCCCACCAGGTTTGGTGGGGGCCCTCATGCTTTCATGATCTTAAGAGAGAAGGGCCTCCACCGGCGGTGGGGGCCCTTTTCGCGTTGAGGGGCGTTGAGAGTTCTGTGGAAACGACGGCTACCGAGCCGGCCGGAGCCATGAGATCCCGGACCCGAAAGCCTAGACGTGCAGCTCGCCGGAAAGAACGGTCACCGCGTTTCCCGCGAGTTCGACGCGGTCACCTCGCACGGCCGTGCGGACCACGCCCCCGCGCTGTGACAGCTGGGCGCCCACCAGCCTGTCTGAGCCGAGCTTGGCCGACCAGTACGGCGCGAGCGCGCAGTGGGCCGAGCCCGTGACCGGGTCCTCGGGGACTCCGACCCGGGGAGCGAAGAATCGGGACACGTAGTCGGCACCGGGGCGTGAGGCCCTGGCCGTCACGATGACCCCTCGCGCGTCCACGGCCTCCAGGGCGCGGAAGTCCGGGGTGGTGGCGAGAACGGCCTCCTCGGACTCGACCTCCACGAGATAATCCCAAACATTTTTTCCTGTCCAAACAGGTTTAACTCCGAGCGCAGCGATCAGTCCCTCCGGTGGGCTCATCGCTTGGAGTACTTTTGCCGGGAAATCCATGCTGATTAAACCGTATTTATCCCTGGTCACGGACAGGATTCCGCTCTTCGTTGAGAATTCGAGGGTTTCTGGGACCGTTCCCGTGGAATACAGCACATGCGCCGCGGCCAGGGTCGCATGCCCGCACAGGGCCACCTCGGTCACCGGCGTGAACCAACGGAGCGAGTACGGTCCGCCGTCCTCCGCTCCGAGCAGGAAGGCTGTCTCGGAGTGCCTCATCTCCGCCGCCACGGACTGCATCCAGGTGTCAGGGACCGGATTGCCGAGTACGCAGACCCCAGCGGGGTTACCCTTGAAAAATTCATCGGTAAACGAATCGACCGTGTAGACGAGCATGACGCGATGCTAGCGGCGCCCGAGATATCGGTTGAAGTTGGGTCAGGAGATCAGGCACAGTCGGGGATCAGGCAAACCAGTGCGGTAGCCGTACAAAGTGGAAATAAGCGCTGGGCGTGTCGCATGGCGAACTTCTTGTCGTCGGTTACCGTCCAAGGTGTAGGGACAGGCCGGACACGGCGTGGTCCTGGCGAAAGGACGAGCCGATGGGGGCAGTGCGCAAGGTGGCGACCTACCTTGGCCTGGGCGGGGCCGAGAACTATGACGAGTCCTACGACTACGAGGAAGAGGTCGAGGGCGAGGAGGAAGACTGGCAGTCCGCCTCCGAGCGCGCGGCCAAGCGCTGGCGCGCGATGAACGAGCCCTCGCGGATCGTGATGCTGACACCGATGAAGTACAACGACGCACCGGTCATCGGGCAGCACTTCCGTGAGGGGCAGACCGTCATCATGGACGTCAGCGGCATGAGCACCGCCGAGGCGACCCGCATGGTCGACTTCGTCGCGGGGCTGGCGTACGGCTGCGAGGGGCGCATCGAGCGGATCGCGGAGAAGGTCTTCCTGCTGGCCCCCGCCGAGGTGGAGATCACCAACGGTTGATGCCGCAGCGGCCTCGCCGGTACGGGGGGCCAGAGCGATTGATCGGACCCGGTACGCGTGCGAGGCCGACTCGGCGCGCGTACCGATGCGTATGGCGTGATCGCGCACCGCCGGTGAGCCGGGCGGTAGACCGGTCAGCCCGCTCGGGGGCCCCGGCGGAGCAGGCGGGTGAGCTCGGCCAGGTCGGAGGTCGCCGTCTTGACCCGGCCCTCCGACTCGTGGGCGTACTCGTGCAGCGCCCACACCGCGCCCTGGGCGAGCTCCCTGAGCTCGGCGAGCCGTGTGACGACGTACTCGGCATCCGCTCGCTCACGCTGCCGCCTGCGCCACAGCCGGTAGGCACCTCCCGCGGCCGGCAGGAGCGCGAGCGGGGCGAGAGGGAGGACGGGAAGCACGAGCGTGACCACCAGGATCACCGGGGCCAGGGCGAGCAGCACGTAGGCCGCCCAGGGGCGGCCGCGATCCGGTGCTCCCTCGGTGGCGATCCGCTCCTCGGCGGCACCCAGCGACTCGGGATCCGGCCCATCGGGCCTGAGCGTCACCCGGTGACCGAGGATCGGCATGGTGACCGACTCGGGAGCCTCGGCCCGGGTGGCCTCGGCGAGGCTCTCGGCCGCGGCCCGCACGATGGGCGCGGCCACGTGCAGCGCGATCGCGGCCAGGTAGGGGTGGGAGCCGGGGCGCAGATCGTCGAGCAGGTGGCGGGTGAGCGACCTCATCGGCCGTTCGTGGACGCCGGAACCTGTCAGCTGGCGGAGGACGGTCAGTGGCTCGTCCTCGCTCCACACGACGGTCGCCTCGCCGGAACGGTCGGCCTGCGCGGCGGTGACGAGCGCGAGGTCGCCCAGGCCGCCGGCCGTCCCTTCCGTGCGGTCGCGCGCCTCATCGATCGTCGCGCCGTCCGTCCGGGCCGCGGAACCGCCGGTGGCGCCGTCGCCTCCCCTGCTCTCGCGGGCCGAGGTGATCTCGGCGCAGCGGTCGAGCAGGTGGGCCAGCCGGGCCGCGGCGTGCACGGGGGCGGCCAGTTCGGGGAGTTGGGCGAGCTCCACGAAATCGGCCAGGGCCGGTGACAGGACCGTGGAGGGCTCGTCGGGGATCAGCGCGCGCAGCCACCGGTCGGGCTCGGACGCCGGGGAGGCCGCCACCGCGTCGAGCTTGCGGAGGACGAATATCTTGCCCGCCGGGCCGTACGCCCCCCGGGCGGCGGCGAGCCAGAGCGCCCGCTGGCCGTGGGTCACCGGGTGGTCCAGGGAGAGCTCTCCGAAGGCGGTGCCGAGCCACGAGGCGTGGATCCGGTCGCCCTGGCCGGCCACGGCGAGGGCGAGGCAGAGGAAGAGCGCGGTCCGCTGCTCGTCACGCTGCGCGGCGCGTGCGAGGGGTTCGAGTGACTCCTCGCCGCGCATGAGCAGCAGGAGCGCCTCGACGGCCGGAGCCTGCCAGTGGTCCGACGCGTCCTCGAAGTCCGCCGGCACGCCGGTGGGGACGGTGCCGTTGGCCAGATCGGTGAGGAGCGCGTCGACACCGCGGCGCGGCTCCCTCTCGGTGTGCGAGGCGTCATCCGCACCCGGAGTCGAGGTCAGGTCGCTGCTGGAACCCGCACCCGGAGCCGCGGTCAGATCGGTGCTCGAATCCGCACCCGGTGTCGCGGTCAGGTCGCTGCTGGAACCCGTGCCCGGAGCCGAGGTCAGGTCGGTGCTCGAATCCGCACCCGGCATCGCGGTCAGGTCGCTGCTGGAACCCGTGCCCGGAGCCGAGGTCAGATCGGTGCTCGGGGTCGCGGCGTCCGTGCTCACGTTCGCGGTCAGGTCCGTGCTCAAGGCAGAGAGCTCCCCGAAGTTGTGACCGATGACCGCGCCAGCGTATTGCGCTTCGGACATCCCCGCAGGGAGGCGCGCCGAACATGACTTTGCCAGACGATCGCCTTCATCTTCCCAATAAAGACGATCATCTGGTGGACAGGTTACATGCGCTCGGGGGCCGGGACGCCGAGAAGGCTCAGGCCGGTCTCCAGAACCTTCAGGGTCAGCGCGCACAGGGCGAGCCGGGAGGCGCGAGTGGCCGCGTCGACGTCGTCCTTCAGCACCGGGCAGTTCTCGAAGAACGTGGTGAAGGCGCTCGCGGTGTCGAAGAGGTAGGAGGCAGTCTTGTGCGGCGCCGAGTTCTCCGCCATCTCCTCGACGACCGAGCCGAACCCGAGGAGCTGCAGTGCCAGGGCGCGTTCGGCCGGGTGGCCCAGCACGATCGGGCCGGTCGTCTCGGCCGGGGTCACCCCGCCCCTGCGGAAGATGGAGCGGATGCGGGCCTGGGCGTACTGCAGGTAGGGGCCGGTGTTGCCGGTCAGGGCGAGCATGCGGTCGAAGTCGAAGACGTACTCGCTGTCGTGGCTGACCGACAGGTCGGCGTACTTGACCGCGCCCATGCCGACGGCGTGCGCGATCTCCGTGCGCTCGGCGTCGGCGTAGTCGCTGTCCCTGAGCACCTCGGCGGCCCGGGTCTCGGCCTCGTCGAGCAGCTCCACGAGCTTGATGGACTTCCCGCTCCTGGTCTTGAACATCTTGCCGTCGGAGCCCAGCACGCTGCCGATCTGGATGTGCTCGGCCCTGACGTGGTCGGGCAGCCAGCCCGCCAGCCTGGCCGAGTCGAACACCATCGACATGTGCAGCGACTGGGTCGCGCCGATCACGTAGAGGATCCGGTCGGCCTTGAGGTCCTGGACCCGGTAGCGGATCGTGGCCATGTCGGTGGTGCCGTAGCCGTAGCCGCCGTCGCTCTTGCGGATCATCAGGGGCAGCGGCTGGCCCTCGCGGCCGGTGTAGCCGGGCGGGAAGACGCAGAGCGCGCCGTCGCTGAGGACGGCGATGCCCCGCTCCTGCAGCTCGTCGCAGACCTGGGCGAGCACGTGGTTGTACATGCTCTCGCCGGCGATGTCGTCGTCGGTCAGCGTCACACCGAGCTGGACGTAGACCTTGTTGAAGTAGCGGACCGTGGCGTCCATGAAGATGTGCCACAGGCGCATCGTCTCGGGCTCTTCGGCCTGCAGGGTGACGACCCGGGTGCGGGCGCGCTTGTTGAACTCGGGGTCGGTGTCGAACTTCAGCCGGGCGGCCTGGTAGTAGGCGTTGCCCTCGCCGGCCTCCAGCTGGGCGACGGCGGTCTCCTCGCCGATGTCGAGCAGGTGCTCGATGAGCATGCCGAAGGGCGTGCCCCAGTCGCCGAGGTGGTTCTGCCGGATGACCTTGTGGCCCAGGTGCTCGTGGACCCGGGCGAGCGCGTCACCGACGATCGTCGTGCGCAGGTGGCCGACGTGCATCTCCTTGGCCGCGTTGGGCGCGGAGTAGTCGATCACGATGGTCCGCGGCGAGGCGGCCAGGCTCACGCCGGTGCGCGGGTCGGCCAGGATCTCGGAGGCCCCCGCGGCGATCCACTCGTCGGAGAGGGTCAGGTTGAGGAAGCCGGGGCCGCTGACCTCGACGGTGCCGGGGAACGGGTCGTCCGCGTCTCCGGCCCGGCCGGTGAGGTGCTCGGCGATCTCCTGGGCGACCTCCCGCGGCGCCCGTCGCAGTCGCTTGCTCAGGCTCATCGCGACGTTCGCCTGGTAGTCGGCGAACTGCGAGGGACGGATCAGCGGGTCTGCGTCGGAGTATTCCGCACCGAAGGCGGCGGCCAGCGCCTGCTGGACGCGCTCGGTCAGTGCGAGCTGCGGGTCGGTCATGCTCCAAGGGTATCGGCTGGCCGGTCCTGAACCGATTGGATATCACCCGGGATCGGCTCCGTACGGCGGGATCGCACGATCATGAAGACGCCCGTCAGCACGACACCGGCGGCGACGCCGAGCCCGGTCGCGGTGAGCCCGGCCGCGGGACCGCCGAGGGTGAGCGCGAAGAACTCGCGGGCGAACGGGACGGCGAGGGCGAGCGCGAACAGCCCGGCCATGGAGGCCACGAGCACCACCCGCCACCAGACGTACGGGCGGGCGACCAGGACCAGCACCCACCAGGCGGCCACGAACAGCGTGATCACCGCGGAGGTGCGGCTCTCCTCCAGGGTGGCGGACCCGCTCTGGGCGATCCAGTACGACAGGTAGACGGCGGCGGCGCAGACGATCCCGGCGGGGACCGCCAGGCGCAGCACCCGGGGCACGAAACCGCTCCTGGCCCGCTCGTTGCTCGGCGCGAGCGCGAGGAAGAAGGCGGGGATGCCGATCGTCAGGGCGTTGACCAGCGTGGAGTGGCGGGGAGCGAACGGGAACGCGAGCCCGATGACCCCGGTGAGCAGGGAGAGCACGATCGCGTAGAAGGTCTTGGTCAGGAAGAGCCCGGCGACCCGCTCGATGTTGGCGAGCACCCGGCGGCCCTCGCCCACCACGGAGGGCAGGCTGGCGAAGCCGTCGTCCATCAGCACGATCTGGGCGACCGCCCGGGTGGCGCCGCTGCCGGAGCCCATCGCCACGCCGAGGTCGGCGTCCTTGAGCGCGAGGACGTCGTTCACGCCGTCGCCGGTCATGGCGACCGTGTGCCCGCGTGACTGGAGCGCGCCGACGAACAATCGCTTCTGGTGCGGGCTGACCCGGCCGAAGACGGTGTGGGACTCCATGATCTCGGCGAGCTTCTCCGGGTCGTCCTCGGGCAGGGTGCGGGCGTCCACCGCGCGCTCCCCGCCCGGGATGCCCAGGGAGGTGGCGATGGCCGACACCGACTCGGGGTTGTCGCCGGAGATGACCTTGACGGTGACGCGCTGCCCGGCGAAGTAGGCGAGGGTGTCGGCCGCGTCCGGGCGGATCCGCTGTTTGAGCACGACGATGGCCGCGGCCTCGACGGTGCCGAGGTCGTCGGGGTCGCGCAGCGAGGCGACCCGGCACAGGGCGAGCACCCGCAGGCCGGTGGCGGCGAGTGCCCAGGCGTCGTCGTACTCGGGGGTGCCGGGCGGCAGGAGGACGTCGGGGGCGCCCAGGACCCAGCCGCCGTGGTCGTCGAACTCGGCGCCGCTCCACTTGCGGGCCGAGGAGAAGGGGACCTTGGCGGTGGTGGTCCAGCCGGGCGGGCCGGGGTAGCGGGCCTGGACGGCGCGGGCGGTGGGGTTGGGGTCGGGGTCGAGGTTGGCCAGCGCGGCCAGGGCATCGTCGACGGGCAGGTCCTCGCGCAGCGGGCGGACCTCGTCGAGTTCCATGCCGCCCGAGGTGAGGGTGCCGGTCTTGTCGAGGCAGAGCGTGTCGACCCGGGCCAGGATCTCGATCGCGGGCAGTTCCTGGACCAGGCAGCGGCGCCTGCCCAGCCGGATCACGCCGACGGCGAAGGCGATGCTGGTCATCAGGACCAGGCCCTCGGGGATCATGGTGACGATTCCCGCGACCGTGCCGGTGACGGCCTCGCCGACGCTCGTCTGCCTGCTGACCTGACTCCAGGTGAGCAGGGCGCCGATCGGGATGACCACCCAGGTCACGTACTTGATGAACCTGGTGACGCCTTCGCGCAGCTCCGAGTGGGACAGGCTGAACGCGCTGGCCTCCTCGGCGAGCCTGGCCGCGTAGGCGTCGCGGCCGACCCTGGTGGCGAGGTAACGGCCCCTCCCGGCGACCACGAAGCTGCCGGACAGGACCTCGTCGCCGGGACGCTTGTGCACCGGGTCGGCCTCGCCGGTCAGCAGCGACTCGTCCACCTCCAGGCCGTCGGCGTCCGCCACCTCACCGTCGACCAGCAGCTGGTCGCCGGGGGAGAGCAGGACGAGGTCGCCGAGCACGACCTGCCGGGGCGGGATCTCGGTGTCGGAGCCGTCCCTGCGGACCTTGACCGGGGACTCGTTGACGATGGCGAGCCGGTCGAGGGTGCGCTTGGCGCGGAGCTCCTGGACGATGCCGATGCCCGCGTTGGCCACGATCACCAGCCCGAAGAGCCCGTCCTGCCACTCCCCGAAGATCATGATCAGCACCCAGAGCACGCCGATCACCCCGTTGAAGAGGGTGAGGACGTTGGCCCTGACGATCGCCGAGACCGATCTGCTCGACCGGCGCCTGACGTCGTTGACCTGCCCCGCGGCCACCCGCTCGGCCACTTCGGCCGAGGTCAGCCCACGGTCCGTCACCTGCTCCACGCGCTCCCCCGTCGATCGGCTGGGACTCAGGTTACGCGGGACCGGAGAACGCGATGAGCGGGTACCACCCGATACGCCGAAAATGTCACTCTGGGTGAGCGGCCCGCGGGCGAGGTGTGGACCGGAGGGTCACCAGAGGCGGTGCGGGCGGTGGGTGGAGGCCAGACGCTCGCCGATGCGGTTCACCACGCCCTCCTGGGCCAGCCTGGCCGCGAGCACGCAGGCGGAGCTCACCCCCTTGGCGTGGGAGGCGCCGTGCGCGATGACCACGGTGCCGTTCAGGCCGAGCAGCACGGCCCCGCCGTGGACCTCGGGGTCGAGCCGCCGGTAGAGCTCCTTGATGCGCCTCTTCTGCAGCAGGCCGCCCACCCTGGCCGTCCGGCTCTCGTTGATCGTCTCGCGGAGCTCGGCGAAGGCGTAGCGGACGCTGCCCTCCATGGTCTTGAGCGCCACGTTTCCGGTGAAGCCGTCGGCGACGATGACGTCCACGGTGCGGGTGAGCAGGTCGTGGCCCTCGATGTTGCCCGTGAAGTCGAGCCCGGGGGCGGCCGACAGCAGCTCGTGGGCCCGCTTGACGAGCTTGTTGCCCTTCTCCGGTTCGCTGCCGATGGTCAGCAGGCCGATCCTGGGGTGCTCGACGCCCAGCGCGGTCTCCGCGTAGGCGGCGCCGAGGTGGGCGAACTGCACCAGCATCTCCGGCTTGACCTCGGCGTTCGCCCCGGCGTCCAGCAGGACGGTCGGGGTGGGCCTGGTCGGCAGGGCGACGGCGATGGCGGGCCTGAGCACTCCCGGCTGGCCGCGGAGCCTGAGCTTGCCCGTGGCCACGATCCCCGCGGTGGAACCGGCGGAGACCACGGCGCAGGCGTCGCCTCGCCGTACGAGGTGGCAGGCGACGGCGATGCTGGAACGCGGGCGGCGCAGGCTGGCGAGGGCGCCCTCGTCCATGGCCAGGGCCTCCTCGGCGCGGACGATCGGGATCTCGGTGGTCGCGTCGTACCGGGAGAGCGCCTCGGACAGGGGCCGGGGGGCGCCGACGAGCACGACGGAGATCCCGTGCTCTCGCACCGCCCGCACGGCTCCCGCCACGATCTCGTCGGGGGCGTGGTCGCCGCCCATCGCGTCCAGGGCGATCGGCAGGGCGCCGGGGGCGTCGGTCTCTGGCAAGCGGTCACCTCGTGCGGGATGGTTTGTCCGCATCGTAGGCGGGGTTGGGACCGGATCGTCCCGTGGGGCCGATCAGGGAGTGCCGGGGAGATTCCAGTCGCTTCTCTCCCGGGAGACAATGATCTTGCCGAAGGTGGCGCGGCCGACGACCCTGATGACCGGGCCGTCCCCGTCGCCCGTGCCGCCGGAGATGCTGCGCTTGGCGAACAGCGCGCCCACCTCGTCGATGACGTGGGCATCGCGGGGGACCCTGACGATCAGCTTGCCGCAGTAGGAGTTGACCTCAAGGGTGATCTCCCGGCCCGGCAGCACCGCGTCGGACAGGTCGACGACCAGCGCGCCGAAGGTGGCCCGTAGCGCGGTGTGCCGCCCGGCGATCCAGCGCCCGCCGCGCACGACCTTGCTGAAGACGGCGGCGACCTCCTGCCGCTCGGAGGCGACCCCGCGGGCGGGCGCGGTGATGTCGGGCAGGTCGCGGGTGATGGGGACGAGGTCGTCCGTCGTGACGGCGGTGTAGGCGGCCGCCAGCCGGTCGGCGTGCTCGACGCTGGTCAGGCGGCCGGTGGCGAACGCCTCACCCAGCACCGCGGCCACATGGTCGCGGTCGGCGTCGGAGGCGCGCAGAACGGGGTCATGGGACGTCATGACTGCGAGTGTACGACTATTCAAGATATATCGCGACATCCTGCAGAGGAAGAAATCGCCGAGATATGGAACCGGCCATAGGTCGGTTTACGTCCGGTATGTAACACGTTCGTGACGCGCGAAAGGCTGGCGAGGTTTACCGGTAAGGACAGAAATCTCAGCAAAGGATTGGTGATCTTGAGCGAAGCTTCCAAGCGCGGGTTCAGGGCGTACACCGCGAAACACCTCGACGACCTGCTGCGCAGGGGCGGTCTGGGTGACGACGAGCGGCTGCGGATCAGGGCGGTGGCGACGGTGCTGCCCTTCCGCACCAACGCCTACGTGGTGGATCAGCTCATCGACTGGTCGGCCGTCCCCGAGGACCCCATCTACCGGCTGGTCTTTCCCCAGGAGGACATGCTGCCCGAGGCGGACGTCACCAGGCTGGCGGGCCTGCTGCGGGACGGCGCGGGGAACGCCGAGATCCAGGCGGCGGCGAACAAGGTCAGGATGCGGCTCAACCCGCACCCCGCCGGTCAGCTCGACCTCAACGTCCCGCGCGTCGGCATGGAGCCGGTGCCCGGCATGCAGCACAAATACCCTGAGACGGTGCTCTTCTTCCCCAAGCAGGGGCAGACGTGCCACGCCTACTGCACCTACTGCTTCCGGTGGGCCCAGTTCATCGGGGAGCCCGACCTGAAGTTCGCCTCCGACGACGTCGACGCCCTCGTCCGCTATCTCAAGGACCACCCCGAGGTGACCAGCGTGCTGCTCACCGGCGGAGACCCCATGATCATGGGTGAGCCGGTGCTCCGCCGCTATCTGGAGCCGCTGCTCGGCATCGAGCAGCTGGAGTCGATCCGCATCGGCACCAAGTCGCTGGCCTACTGGCCGCAGCGGTTCGTCTCCGACCCCGACAGCGACGACACGCTCCGCCTGTTCGCCTCCGTGGTCGACGCGGGCAAGAACCTGGCCTTCATGGCGCACTTCTCGCATCCACGGGAGATGGACCTCCCGGTCGTCGAGGCCGCCGTCGCGGGGATCACGGCCACCGGCGCGGTCGTCAGGACGCAGGCGCCGCTGATCCGGTCGATCAACGACGACCCCGGGACCTGGTCGTCCATGTGGCGCAGGCAGCTGACCATGGGCATGATCCCGTACTACATGTTCGTCGAGCGCGACACCGGCCCGCAGGACTACTTCGCGGTGCCGCTCGCCAGGGCCTACGAGATCTTCAGGGACGCCTACGCGAGCGTTTCCGGGCTGTGCCGCACCGTGCGGGGCCCGTCGATGTCGGCCACGCCCGGCAAGGTCTGCGTGGACGGCGTCGCGGAGGTCGCGGGGCAGAAGGTCTTCGTGCTCCACCTCATCCAGGCGCGCGATCCGGAACTGGTCGGACGCCCCTTCTTCGCGAGGTACGACCCGAAGGCCGTGTGGCTCACCGACCTGCGGCCGGCCTTCGCCGACCGCTTCCCCTTCGAGTCTCCCCTCGAACCCGCCGTCGCCCCCCGGCGGCTGTCGGCCTGACCCGCCCCCGGCGGCCTCCGGTGGCCCGCGGATCGCGGGTGACGCCGGTGGTGGCTCGTGGACGGCAGGGAAACCGGCCGGTGCGCACCGGCCGGTTTCCGCCGCCTCAGCGGCCCGGGCCCCGCACGGAGGTGCGACGGGCGATCTCGGCCTGGAGTCTGGCCATCTGCCAGTGCAGCTCGATGAGCTGCTCGGTCAGCTGGAGACGCGGAATCTCTGACGGGTCCTCGACGGACAGGTGGTCGATCGCGGTGGACAGCTCTCGCATCGCGCGCCCCCACTCCATGACGGCTTCCTTGGATCGAAACAACGTTCGAATCATACCGGAACACCGAACACGCTGTCAGTCCATTGCCTCCCGTGTCCCACCCCGGGACGTACCGTGATTTCTAGTTCTGGTATTCGGGCGTCACGTATCCGCGGGCCAGGGTGTGGGCGGTGATGTTGAAGCCCACCACGGCGGGCGGGGTGTCGGGGCCGAGGCCGAGCTTCTCCACGTCGAGGGCGTGCACCGCGAAGATGTAGCGGTGCGGGGGTCCGGGCGGCGGCGCGGCGCCGCCGTAGGCGTTGTGGCTGTAGTCGTTGCGCCCGTGCACGCCCACGCCGCCGTCGCCCGCTCCCGCGCCGGCGGGCAGCTCGGTCACGTCGGCCGGGATGTCGAACAGCAGCCAGTGCCAGAACCCGCTGCCGGTGGGGGCGTCGGGGTCGAAGCACGTCACGGCGTAGCTGAGGGTGCCCTCGGGGCCGGCGGACCAGCGCAGGTGGGGGGAGACGTTCTGGCCGGTGAAACCCCAGTCGTTGAACGCGTGGGTCTCCGCCATGCGCTCGCCGTCGCGGACGTCGTCGCTCTCGACGGTCAGCGCGGGGACCTGGGGCAGGAAGTCGTACGGAATCGGTGGCCGCGTGGACACGATTCACCTCCGATGGAAGCGTCTTGTCGGTCGCTCCTCATCCTGCCCTGCGATCGGACCCGTAGTGATCGGGCGCCGTGCGTTCGGGGGTGTGGCGTCCGGCCGCCGCCGCGTGTTCCGAGGACGCGGCTTCGGGCGCCGTGCGTGCGGCCCGTGGCGTTCCGCGGGCCGGGTGGCCGGACGCTGGTCGCGGTCAGACCTTGTTGTAGGCGGCGAGGACCGTCTGCGGGTCGCCGTCCATCCTGATCTTGCCCTTGTGCAGCCAGATGACCCGGTTGCAGGTCTCCTCGATCACGTCGAGGTTGTGGGCGACCAGGAAGACGGTGCCGGCCTCGTCGCGCATCTTCTTGATGCGGTCCTGGCTCTTGCGCCGGAACTCGCGGTCGCCGGTGGCCAGGGCCTCGTCGATGAGCAGCACGTCGTGGGACTTGGCCGAGGCGATGGCGAAGCGGAGCCTGGCGCCCATGCCCGAGGAGTAGGTCGACATGGGGAACTGCACGAACTCCCCGATGCCGGAGAAGTCGACGATGTCGTCGTACTTCTGCTTGACCTGCGCGGGGTTCATGCCCATCGCGTAGCAGCCGAGCACGATGTTGCGCTCGCCGGTGAGCTCGCGCATCAGCGCGGCGTTGACGCCGAGCAGGGAGGGCTGGCCGTCGGTGTAGACGGCGCCGGAGTGCGGGGGCAGGAGGCCGGCGATGGCGCGCAGCAGGGTGGACTTGCCGGAGCCGTTGCGGCCGACGATGCCGATGGCGTCGCCGTGGCGGGCCACGAAGGACACGCCGCGCACGGCGTGGACCTCCTTCATCTGCGGACGCCCCTGGCGCTTGACGAGGCGCATGAGGGCGTTGACCGCGTTGCCCTTCTCCGTGTCGCTGGCCGCGCCGTACACCCGGTAGATGATGTGCAGGTCGTCCACGATGACCGTGGGTGTGCCCTCGCGCTCGTCGGCGGGCGCGCGGGCGGGTTCCGGGTTGGGGTGCACCCTGACGTCCGTGCTCGGCACGGCGGGCTCCTCGGCCTTCACTCGGGACAGCTCCTCGGTCAACTCAGCCACGGCCGTACTTCTCCTCGGCTCGCCAGAAGTACCAGAACCCGCCGAGCAGAGCGAACACCGCCCAGAATACGCAGACCGCCCAGATGTAGGGGCGGGGCGGGTGGCTATCCATGAGCAGGTCCCGCATGAGCTCGATGTACGCGGCGGCGGGGTTGAAATACATGACGTCGGCGACCCACTGGGGGAGGCCGGCGCCGCCGGGGCCGACCTTGTCCTTGATGGAGAAGAAGACGCCGGAGGCGTAGAGCCAGGTGCGCATGATGAAGGGCAGCAGCTGGTTCAGGTCGCGTGCGGTGGAGCCGAACCGGGCGAGCACCAGGCTCGCGCCGATGTTGAACATGGTCTGCAGCAGCAGGGCGACCGGGATCAGCAGCCAGAACAGGGTGACGGGTTCCTGGGTGAGCAGCACCAGCCCGAACAACACGCCCATGGAGATGAGCAGCTGCTGGAACTCCTGGATCGTGTAGGCGAGCGGGAGCGCGGCGCGCGGGAAGTGCAGGGCGCGGATCAGCGACAGGTTGCCGGAGATCGCCCTGGCGCCGCCGCTCACCGAGCGCTGGGTGTAGGTGAAGACGAACATCCCGGTGATGAGGAAGGCCGGGTAGTTCTCGATGCCCTTGCTCGCGCCGAGGATCAGGCCGAACATCAGGAAGTAGATGGCGGCGTTGAGCAGTGGCGTGATGACCTGCCACAGCTGGCCCAGGGCCGAGTTGCTGTACTTCGAGACGTTGCGCGACGTGGCGTACGTCATGACGAAGTGTCGTCGTTCCCACAACTGACGCATGTAGACGAACAGACTGGGGCGTGCGATGGCACGCCGAAGTCCGTGGCGCGCGGCGAGCTTGGCCAGCGGCTCCTGCCCCTGCTCGGGGGTGCCGTTACTCGGGCCGCCCGCCTGGGGGCCCGCGATCGCGGATTCCGGCTGGCTCATGGCAAGGACTCTATTGGATGCGAGTGGATGAAGTGCCTGCGGCGGGGGTCCGCCGCACACATTGGACGGGATCCCCGGGCAACAGGTTCCAGGGCAATTGCGCGGTTCTCCTCCGCGAGACCGGGTCTTCGGCGATCACGTCAGCGCAGGCCCAGGTCAGGGTCATAGGAGGGTAACGGATGCGAGCAGTGTCGGTGCGGGGGTATTTTTGGCGTGACCGTTCATGTCCTACGTGTGCCTGGATGTCGTTTTCATACACATCCGGGATCTTGACCTCGTCGAGTTGGCAGGTATGTGACGCCGAATCGGTTCATGCGTGACCGAACTGCAACATCACAGATATAAGTCGGTGTGGAGCGGTAGGGAATAGTCGCGATCGATCGGTGTGGCGTCAGCACCCGGACCGGAACAGCGGGAAGCAGGGACCACAAGATCCTCCTTCGCGGTGCTCGGGCCACGGACCCAGTGTCGACGCAAGCCTGCAAAGGGAGGATTTACCGCAATGCGTGTTACTAAGGGTGCGCGGCTCACCGCCGGCACCGCGTTGCTCGCCCTCGCGCTGACCGCGTGCGGCAGCTCGACGCCGTCGGACGGCGGGACGGCCGCGGGCGACCAGCCCGTGCGCATGGAGCTCGGCGAGCCGCAGAAGCTCTTCTACCCCGGTGACACCACCGAGTCCGAGGGCTCCGAGGTCCTGGCCGCCATCTTCGCCCCGCTGGTCGGCTACGACGAGAACAAGCAGGTCGTGGACGAGGTCGCCGAGTCGATCGAGTCGACCGACAACACGACATGGACGATCAAGCTCAAGCCGGGATACACCTGGCACAACGGTGAGAAGCTGATCGCGCAGAACTACGTCGACGCGTGGAACTACGCCGCCAACCAGGACAACGTCCAGGGCGCCAACGGCTTCTTCGCGCGGGTCGACGGCTGGGCCGACCTGAACCCCGGTGAGGGCCAGACCGTCTCCACCAAGGAGATGAAGGGCCTCAAGGTCGTCGACGAGAGCACCTTCACCGTCACCCTCACCAAACCGTTCTCCCAGTTCAAGACGATGCTCGGCTACACGGCGTTCTACCCGCTGCCCAAGGCGGCCTTCGGCCCCGACGGCAAGGTCACCGAGGAGTTCGCCAAGAAGCCGATCGGCCAGGGCTACTTCCAGATCGACAAGCCCTACAACAAGGGCACCGACCAGACGATCGACCTCACCCGGTACGACAAGTTCGCCGGGACGAAGCCGAAGTTCACCAAGCTCCAGTTCAAGCTCTACACGAGCCCGGAGACCGCGTTCAACGACCTGGCCGCGGGCAACCTCGACGTCCACGACTCGCTGCCCCCGTCGGCGATCGCGCGGGCCAAGTCGGAGCTCGGCGAGCGCTACCTGGACGAGGCGGACGCCGGCGTCGGCTACATCGGCTTCCCGCTGCAGTACAACAAGACGTACGCGAACGTGAAGATCCGCGAGGCCATCTCCATGGCCATCGACCGCGCCACCATCGCCGACAAGGTCTTCTCCGGCACGCGCGCCCCGGCGGACGACTTCATCAACCCCCTCCTCGACGGCTACCGCGCCGGCGCCTGCGCGGCCTGCAGCTACGAGCCCGCCAAGGCCAAGGAGCAGTACGCCGCCAACAACGGCCCCAAGACGCTGGAGCTGGGCTACAACACCGACGGCCCGCACAAGGAGTGGATCGAGGCCGTCGCGAACAGCCTCCGCGCCAACCTGGGCATCGAGGTGACGGTCAAGCCCTTCGAGAAGTTCGCCTCGATTCTCGACGAGCTCGACAAGAAGACCTACGGCGGCATGTTCCGCATGGGCTGGGCGATCGACTACCCGTCGGCGGAGAACTACCTGACGCCGATCTTCTCCACCGTCGCGATCAAGACCGGCTCCAACTACGCCGGCTGGTCGAACAAGGAGTTCGACGAGCTCCTGGCCAAGGGTGACACCGCCGCGACGCAGGAGGAGGGCCTGAAGTTCTACCAGCAGGCCGACGACATCCTGATCAAGGAACTGCCGTACATTCCGGTGTACTTCTACCGGACCAACGCCGCGTTCTCCCAGCACGTCAAGGGCGTCAAGATCAATCTTCTCAACCAGGTCGAGTGGACCGAGGTCGAGAAGGCCAGCTGACGATCGGTTGAGGGCCGGGCGGGAGCCCGGCCCCATCGGTCGCCCGGAACGATCTCGCGGCGCCGCGCGACCCGCCGGCCCGCGAGATCGCCCCCGGGCACCTACGGGAGATACGAATGGGCCGTTACATCCTCAGGCGTCTGATCCAGTCGATACCAGTCCTCATCGGCGCCACCCTGCTCATCTACGCCATCGTCTTCGCGCTGCCCGGTGACCCCATCGCGGCGCTGGCGGGCGAGAAGCGGGTAGACCCCAACATCGTCGCCATCCTGCGCGAGCAGTACCACCTGAACGACCCGTTCCTGGTGCAGTACTGGTACTACGTCGTCGGCCTGTTCAACGGCGACTTCGGTACCACCTTCGCCGGCGTCGGAGTCGGGGAGATCATGGCCGGCAAGTTCCAGGTGACCATCAACCTGGCGGCGACCGCGCTGGTGATGGAGGCCGTCATCGGCGTGGGGCTCGGCCTGTACGCGGCGCTGCGTCACGGCAAGGCCAGCGACTCGATGATCCTCGCCTCCACCCTGGTGCTGATCTCCATCCCCACCCTGGTGACCGGCTTCGTGCTCCAGCTGCTGCTGGGCGTGAAGCTCAAGCAGGCCGGGATCGACCTCTTCCCCGTCGCGGGCGTGACGGAGGGCTGGCGCAGCTACCTGCTGCCCGGCTTCGTGCTCGCCGGGACGTCGATCGCCTACCTGACCAGGCTCGCCAGGAACAGCCTGGTGGAGATCCTGCGCGCCGACTACATCCGCACCGCGGTGGCCAAGGGCCTGCCCAGGAACCGGGTCGTCGGGCGGCACGCGCTGCGCAACGCGCTGATCCCGCTCGTCACCTACCTGGGCGCCGACCTCGGCACGTTGATGGGCGGCGCGGTGATCACCGAGACGATCTTCAACCTGCCGGGAATCGGCCAGCAGCTCTTCAGCTCCGTGTACCTGCGCGAGCAGCCGGTGGTCGTCGGCATCGTGACCATCCTGGTGCTGATCTACATCCTTGCCAACCTGGTCGTCGACCTGCTCTACGCCGTGCTCGACCCGAGGATCCGCTATGAGTGACACTCTTGTCCCGGCCGGAGGGCAGACCGGGAACCCCAAGCACGGCAGGCCCAGGAGGGGCGCGAAGGGCGCCAAGGCGCCCAAGGCCGCGAGCCTGTGGGGCGACGCCTGGTACGACCTGCGCCGCCGCCCGCTCTTCATCGGGGCGTCCCTCCTCATCGCCGTCCTGGTCGTCATGGCGGCGTTCCCCTCGCTGTTCACCTCGGTGAACCCGTTCGACGCCAAGAGCTGCAACCTGGGCGACGCCCGGCTGGGCATGGGCGCGGCGCACTGGTTCGGCACCGACAACCTCGGCTGCGACATCTACGCCCGCACCATCTACGGCGCCCGCAACTCGATCGTGGTCGGCCTGGCCACGACCATCGTCACCGCGCTGGTGGGCGGCCTGCTCGGCCTCGTCGCCGGGTTCAGGGGCGGCCCGCTGGACACCCTGCTCTCCCGGCTCACGGAGATCTTCTTCGCGATCCCGTCGATCCTCGGCGCCCTGCTCATCCTGGCGGTCTTCCGCACGGGCAACGTGTGGACCGTCATGCTCGCGCTGGCCGTGCTGACCTGGCCGATGACGTACCGGATCATGAGGGCGGCGGTGATCACCGCCAAGAGCCAGGACTACGTGCTCGCGGCGAGGGCGCTCGGCGCCTCCGCGTCGAGGATCATGTTCCGGCACATCCTGCCGAACGCGGTCGCCTCGGTGATCGTGGTCGCCACGATCAACCTGGGCTACTTCATCGCCGCGGAGGCCGGTCTGTCCTTCCTCGGCGTGGGCCTGCGCTCGCCCGACATCTCCTGGGGGCTCATGATCTCCGACGCCAGGGAGCGCTTCCTGGAGGCTCCGTGGGCGCTGCTGTTCCCGGCGCTGTTCCTGAGCCTGACGGTGCTGGCCTTCATCATGCTGGGCGACGCCGTCCGCGACGCCCTCGACCCGAAGCTGCGGTAGGGGGACCCGTGAAGAAGACCTCAACGCCGGTGGTGCCGTCCAGGGAGGCGCCGGGCAGCGAGCCGCTGCTCGCCGTCGACGACCTGCACGTGGAGTTCGTGACCAGGCAGGGCGTGGTCAAGGCGGTCAACGGGGTCAGCTACTCGCTGAACGCCGGTGAGACGCTCGCGGTGCTCGGCGAGTCCGGCTCGGGCAAGTCGGTGACCGCGCAGGCCATCATGGGCATCCTCGACTCCCCGCCGGCCCGCGTCCCCAGGGGCGAGATCCGCTTCCGGGGCACGAACCTGCTGGAGCTGTCCGAGGAGGCCCGCACCCAGGTGCGCGGCCGGCGGATCGCGATGATCTTCCAGGACGCGCTCTCCGCGCTGAACCCGGTGTTCACCGTCGGGGCCCAGATCGGGGAGATGTTCCGGGTGCACCGGGGCGCCTCCAAGCGCGACGCCCAGAAGAAGGCGATCGAGCTGATGGACCGGGTCCGCATCCCCGCCGCCAGGCAGCGGGTGCACGACTACCCCCACCAGTTCTCCGGGGGCATGCGCCAGCGCATCATGATCGCGATGTCGATCGCGCTCGACCCCGAGGTGCTGATCGCCGACGAGCCGACCACCGCCCTCGACGTGACGGTGCAGGCCCAGATCATGGAGCTCCTGGGCGAGCTGCGGCGCGAGAGCAACATGGGCCTGATCCTGATCACCCACGACCTCGGCGTGGTCGCCGACGTCGCCGACAAGATCGCGGTCATGTACGGCGGGCGGATCGTGGAGAACGCCCTCGTGCACGACATCTACCGCAGGCCCGCCCACCCGTACGCCAAGGGCCTGCTCGACTCGATTCCCCGGGTCGACCAGAAGGGGCAGGAGCTGTACGCCATCAAGGGCATGCCGCCGAACCTGCTCGACATGCCCACGGGCTGCGCCTTCCATCCCCGCTGTCCGTACCGTCAGGACAACTGCGTCGTCGACGCGCCGCCGCTGTACGAGATCGGCCCGACGCGCGGCAGCGCGTGTCACTACTGGAGGGAGGTCCTCGATGGCAGCCACGGGTGAGCCGATCCTTGAGGTCCGCGACCTGGTCAAGCACTTCCCGCTGACCCAGGGCGTCGTCCTGCGCAAGCAGATCGGCGCGATCAAGGCCGTCGACGGGGTCTCCTTCGACCTGCGCCGGGGCGAGACGCTCGGCATCGTGGGCGAGTCCGGATGTGGCAAGTCCACGCTGGCCAAGCTCCTGATGGCGCTGGAGCGGCCGACCTCGGGCTCGGTGAGGATCAACGGCCAGGAGATCGCCGACGCCAGGCGCGGCAACCTCAAGCGGGCCCGCCGCAACATCCAGATGGTCATGCAGGACCCGTACACCTCGCTGAACCCCCGGATGACCGTGGGCGACATCATCGGCGAGCCGTTCGAGATCCACAAGGAGGTCGCCCCCAAGGGCGACCGGCGCCGCAAGGTCCAGGAACTCCTCGAGGTGGTGGGCCTCAACCCCGACCACATCAACCGCTACCCGCACCAGTTCTCCGGCGGCCAGCGCCAGCGCATCGGGATCGCCCGCGGGCTGGCGCTCCAGCCGGAGATCATCGTCTGTGACGAGCCGGTCTCCGCGCTGGACGTGTCGATCCAGGCGCAGGTCGTCAACCTGCTGGAGCGGCTGCAGGACGAACTCGGCCTCGCGTACGTCTTCATCGCCCACGACCTGTCGGTGGTCCGGCACATCTCCGACCGCGTCGGCGTGATGTACCTGGGCAAGATGGTGGAGATCGGCAAGGACGTCGAGATCTACGACCGGCCGGCGCACCCCTACACCCAGGCGCTGCTGTCGGCCGTCCCGGTGCCCGACCCCGAGGGGCGCGAGCGGCGTGAGCGGATCATCCTGCAGGGTGACCCGCCCTCTCCCGCCAACCCGCCGTCGGGCTGCCGGTTCCGCACACGGTGCTGGAAGGCCCAGGAGATCTGCGCCGTCGAGGAGCCGCTGCTGCAGATCCGGCCCGGCACCGCGCACGCGAGCGCCTGCCACTTCGCCGAGACCCACGACGTGATCCACGTGTAGGGACGCGGCGGGAGCGGAGTCCCGGAAACAGCGGAGGGCGCGGCCCCACATGGAGTTGTGGGGACCGCGCCCTTCTCGCTCTACCGCTCTATCGCAGAACGTCTGTCCTGCTAGAGGATGTCGACGCCGATGCCGCCGATGCCGACAAGGCCGCCGATGCCGACGCCGTGGCCGATTCCGCTGCCGCTGCTGATGATGTTGCCGCCGCCGCCGATGGTGTTGCCGCCGCGGCCGAAGAGGCCCCCGCCGAAGCCGCCGCCGCCGAAGCCGCCGCCGCCGAAGACGCCGCCCCCGTAGACGCCGCCGCCATAGACGCCGCCCCCGTAGATGCCGCCGCCGTAGCAGCCGCCCCCGTAGATGCCGCCGCCGTAGATGCCGCCGCCATAGATGCCGCCGCCGTAGATGCCGCCGCCATAGATGCCGCCGCCGCAGCCGCTGGCCACGGCCGTGGGGATGACGGTGGCGCCGTACGTGACGGTGCTCGTCGGGACGAAGGACGCGGCGCCGCTGACGACGCCGACGCCGCCGCAGCAGTCGGAGGACTTCTTGGCGGCCTTGGCCTTGGCGGCGGCCTTGACGACCGACGTGGCGGTGACCTTGGCCGAGGAGGTGGAGGAGGTGGACGCGGACGCGACCGCGGCCGGTGCGATGACGGCGATGCCGACACACGCGGAGGTGATGAGAAGACGACGAATCATTGTGGTTCCCCCTGGAAGGAAATCGTCGCGGCAGTGTCTGGGGCCTCTGGAACGGACCGTCTGCACGCGGCTACTCAAAGTAACGGGAGTGAGACTATCCAGCGACATGCTTTCTGGAGGGTCAAGAATGGTCAGCTTGTGGCAATGATCGCGGCCTTGTGGCCGAACGAAACTCGGTCGATCACGGGTCCGATCCGGGTGCGCTCGACCTGTCACACCCCGTCGAATTCGTTAATTGCCAGGTCAGCTCGCATGTCCGGCCGAGGGGGGTCTTCCGGCGGGCGGCGGGGCGGGAAGGGCCTGCTCCAGGGCGGAACCGCCGCGGTGAGGGCCCGCCGGAGGCGACGGGGAGAACGACACGTCGTCATTTTTCAGGGGGGATCGGGAAACGTCGCGGGAATTCCGTCATGCGTAATCAAGGTGGAATCAGAATTCCGACAGGAAAGACACTTCGCTAAATGGGTCGACGCGTAGGATGATTTCCTCTTAAATCGCGTTTGTTGCGCATGTCAGGGCGCGGGGGAGAGGCGCACGTGGGCTCCGGGCGGCAGGCCCAGCCGCTGGGAGGCGTCGCCGGAGTTGACCGCCAGAGCGACCAGCCCGGCCGAGTCGGTGAAGGCCACGACCTCCCCGGGCGGGACCGCGGCGAAGGTCTCCTTGAACGGCACCGAGATCCGCCGCCTGCCCAGCCAGACCACCAGCGTGTCCCCCGGTGAGACGTCCAGCGTCTCCAGGTCGCCGGAGCCGATCGACAGCTGGGCGTTGCCGTGCCGGTCGATCGAGAGCACCTCCCCCTCGACGTAGCCCTCCTGGATGGTGGAGGTGGGCGCGGGCAGCGAGACGAGCCGCTCCAGCGGGATCTCCGGGCCGAGCTCGGACGGATGGCACCCGATCGCCAGGTGCGCCGCCACCGGGGCGAAGAGGTCGCGCCCGTGGAAGGTGGGCGAGACCGGTTTCAGGAAGAGCTCCCTGTTGGAGAGCTCGTAGGCGGCACGCGCGCCCCCGCTGGCGTGGATCGCCCACGACAGCAGCCCGTTGTCCGGGCCCAGGAACATGTGGTCGCCGGCCTCGACGGCCACGGCCCTGCGCGAGCCGCCGCCCCCGGGATCCACCACGGCGACGTGCACGCCGGGAGGAAGGTAGGCGATCGTCTGGGCCAGGATCGCCGCACCGCGCCGCACGTCCCCCGAGGGGACCAGATGGCACACGTCAATGATTCGCGACTCCGGAGAGATTCCGACGATCACGCCGTGACATGCGGCGATGTAGCCGTCTTCCAGTCCGTAGTCGGTGAGAAGGCTGATGACAGAGGTCACATCTGGTGACTGTACGTCCCCGCATCCGTCATGAACAGCGCGAAATTCCGGACTATCCTGACTTCGGGCCGCACGTACGCGGTGCGATCGCCACGCACCCCGAGGGAGGAGGAGGCAATGGACACCGTGCCGGATTCCGGTGACAGCGCCGCTCCGGAGCCCGTGTCGAGGGATCTCACCGACAGGGAGCGCGAGCTGCTCGCCTTCGAGCGTCAGTGGTGGCGCTACGCGGGCGCCAAGGAACAGGCGGTCCGCGAGGCCTTCGACATCTCCGCGACGCGCTACTACCAGTTGCTCAGCGAGCTCATCGACCTGCCCGCGGCGCTCGCCCACGACCCGATGCTGGTCAAGCGCCTGCGCAGGCTCCGCGAGACCCGCCGCCGCGACCGCGCCGCCCGAAAAATGGGCTTGCGTCGCTGATCTCCGGGTACGACCGGTCGGGCGGGCGATCGCGAGAGCGGAGCCGGCGTGACGGTCGAGACTGCGGAGAGGGTCAGACGAGCATGACGACGAATACGTCCGACGGGCTGAAGGCGATCGCCGCCGACCCGGCGGGAGCGGTGATCGGGCTCGACTTCGACGGCACGCTGTCCCCGATCGTCGCCGACCCCGCGGCGGCCAGGATCCACCCCGGCGGGTCCGAGGTGCTGGAGCGGCTCGGCCGCCTGATCGGCGCCGTCGTGATCGTGACCGGCCGCCCGGCGGCCACGGCCGTGGAGTACGGCTCCCTGGCCGGTGTGCCGGGGCTGGTCGTGCTCGGGCACTACGGCCTCGAACGCTGGGAGGCGGGGGCGCTCGCCGCGCCGCCCGTCCATCCGGGCCTCGACCTCGCCCGCACCGGGCTCGTCCCGCTGGTGGCGGGGATCGACGGGGTCAGGATCGAGGACAAGGAGCGGTCGGTGGCCGTGCACACCCGGCAGGCCGCCGACCCGTGGGCGACGCTCGACGCGCTGCGCGAGCCGGTCGCCGCGCTGGCCGCCGAGGCGGGGCTGGCGGTGGAGCCGGGCAAGTTCGTGCTGGAGCTGCGCCCGCCCGGAATGGACAAGGGAGTGGCGCTGGACGCCTTCCTGCGCGAGCGGGCCGCCAGGTCGGTGCTGTTCGCCGGGGACGACCTGGGGGACCTCCCGGCGTTCGCGGCCGTGCGGGCCTCCGGGCTGCCGGGCGTGACGGTGTTCAGCGGGTCGCCCGAGATCGAGGTGGAGGCCGACATCGTGGTGGACGGGCCCCGGGGGGTCCTGGAGCTCCTCACCTCGATCGCCGACGCCGTCGAGAGCGAGGCGTAGGGCGAGGCGTAGGGCGTCCCGCCTCCGGGGCGCCGGTACCGCTCGGGCCAGGTTCACGTCCGTTCTGGCCGGGCTCACGTCCGCTCGGGCAGGACCCACGTCCGCCCGGACCGGGCTCACGTCCGCCCGGGCAGGGTTCGTACGCGCCCGGGAACGCCCGTCCGCCCGCGCCCGTTCAGGCGGGTTGGCCGGCGCCCGCCCGCGGGCGTCCGCCCGCGGTGATCAGCAGCCCTCCGACGGCCAGCCCGATCAGGGCGGGGACCATCAGGAACGCCCGCTGGGTGCCGAACCCGTCGGCCAGCGCGCCCAGCAGGAACGGCCCGATCCCCACCGCCAGCCCGGCGAAGACCGAGGCCATGGCCGAGGCCCGGTCCCGCCGCCCGCCGGAGGCGGCCAGCACCCGGGACAGCGCCATCGGGAAGTGCAGCGCCACCCCCAGCCCCGACACGGCCAGGCCCGCGTAGGAGAACACCGGGTTCGTGCTCAGCCAGAAGATCGCCCACCCGGCGGCCGCGACCAGCAGGGCCCCGAGGAACAGCACGGTCGGGGTGATCCGCAGGGCGAGCCACGCCCCGGTCAGCCGCCCGGCCGCCATCCCGGCGGTGAACGCCGCGACCGCGGTCGCGGCCACCGCCGCGGGCAGCCCGGTCTGGTCGGAGAACAGCTTGGCCGCCCACAGGTTGAAGCAGAACTCCATCGCGACGCAGCAGAACAGCACGGCCGCGGCCAGGTAGAACCGCCAGCCGAAGCGGTCCTGGACCTCCATGGCGGCACCGCCGGAGGCGCCGCCGGGCTCGGGGAACCGTACGCGCCCCATGACCAGCGCGAGCAGCGCGGCCAGCACCGGGGTGACCAGCAGCGCGGCCCGCCAGCCGAGGGCGCTCTGCGCGGCGGCGCTGACCACGAAGGGAACCCCGATGCCGACGGTCACGCAGACGGCGTTGGCCTCGCTGATCGCCGCCGGGCCCGCGGGGCCGTGGCGGTCGTCGAGCGCGGCCATGCCCGAGTACAGGACGATCGAGGACATCCCGCTGGCGATGCCGTAGCCGAGCAGGGTGACCGGCAGCGTGGTGGGGGCCGCCGCGACCATGAGCGTGCCGGCGCTCATCCCGGCCATGCCGGTCCAGCTCACGGCCCGGCGGCCGATCCTGCCGGTCAGCCAGGGCAGGACGAGGCCGGTGACGATGCCGCCGACGGCCATCGCCGTCCCGTGCAGCCCGGCGACCGCCTGGGACAGGCCCTGGTCGAGGCGGAGCAGCGGGAGCGCGGCGCTGAGGCCGTACAGGTAGGTGGCGAAGACGCCGAGCTGGAGATAGATCAGCCAGGTCGCGCGGTCGCGGATCAGCCGGACGGGCGCGATCGCGGTCAACTCGGTCTCCCGTACCCCAGAAAAGTGAAATAGCCGCAAAAACTATCTCATACCGGGCTAAATCCGCTTAAGGGGTCGGGGTGTCACCCGAGGGCGTCGAGCTGCTCGGCGAACCAGCGGTGCGGGGGGAGCGCGGTCGCCGCGGCGGCCAGCAGCACACTCCTCCTGGCGCGCTCGTCCGAGGGCATCGTCAGGCCCGCGTACAGCGCGGCGGCCGTGGCCGAGACGTCGTAGGGGTTGACCGTCAGCGCGTGCTCGCCCAGCTCGGCGGCGGCACCCGCCTCCCGCGACAGCACCAGCGCGCTGTGCGGAGACAGGATCGGCCCCTCCTTGGCCACCAGGTTCATGCCGTCGCGGATCGGGTTGACCAGCAGCACGTCGGCCAGCCGGTAGGCGGCCAGCGAGCGGGGGTAGTCGTCGTTGACGTTGAGGATCAGCGGGTCCCAGTCCTCGGTGGCGTACTCGTCCTCGATCTCCTCGGCGCAGCGCTGGACCGCCGCGGTGTACTCGCGGTACTCGGGCAGGTCGTGCCGGGAGGGGTAGGCGAAGGCGAGGTGCGTGACGCGGCCGTGCCACTCGGGGTGGGTCGCGAGGAACTGCTTGTAGGCGGTCAGGCCCCGCACGATGTTCTTCGACAGCTCCGTCCTGTCGATCCGCACGATCAGCCTGCGGTCGCCCACCTGGGCGCGGAGCGCGGCCATGTGGGACTCCACGTCGGGTTCCGACGCCCTGGTCCAGAGCGCCTTGCCGTCCACGCCCAGGCTGTGGGTGCCGATCCGGCTGGTCCTGCCCGCGTGCGTGACCGTACGCTCCCCGCGGTCGACCCGCGCGCCGAGCACCGTCTCGCAGCAGTCCATGAACGCCCCGCCCCAGCGGGCCGTCAGGAAACCCGCGTGGTCGGCACCCAGGATGCCCTCCAGGAGCTCGGTCGCGACGTCGTCGGGGAGCAGGTTGAAGTATTCGGGCGGCGCCCACGGGGTGTGCGAGAAGTGCGCCACCCGCAGGTCGGGGCGCTCCCCCCTGAGCATGGCCGGGACCAGGCTCAGGTGGTAGTCCTGCACCATCACCCGCGCCCCGTGCGGGGCCTCCTCGGCCAGCGCCATCGCGAACGCCTCGTTGTAGGACTGGTACGACTCCCACTCCCGGCGGAACCTCGCGTCGAAGTGCGGCCTGTTGGGGATGTCGTAGAGGAGGTGGTGGACGAACCAGAGGGTGGAGTTGGCGACCGCGTTGTACGCGCGGTGGAAGGTCGCGGGGGGGATGTCGAGCATCCGCAACGCGCCGGTGTCGTAGCCCGCCTGGTCGAGCCGGCCGCCGGGCGCCAGCCGCACGGCGCCGCGGTCGCCGTCGGACAGCGCCGCGCAGACCCACAGGACGTTGAGATCTCTCGCGACCTCCGAGAGGCCGGAGACCAGGCCGCCACCTCCCCTGCGCATGGACAGCGAACCGTCTTCGGAGAGGGTGAAGGAGACGGGGCCGCGGTTGGAGGCAACCAGGATCGCGCTCATCGATTCTCCTTGAGCGTGGAGACCCCCAAGGTTAACCGGCACCTTGTGGGGATGTCCCTGCTCTTCAGGTCAAGGAAGGAACGGCGTCCATCGAATTGTGTCAGCTCTTGTCAGCAGGTGGAGTGATGAGCCCCGGTGTATCACCCTTTTTGTGGCGCGGAGGGAGGGTCACCATCCGCGATCCCCGACCGTAGGATGTCCAGCGACCGTGACCGCTGATGGGGGCCCGTGATGGCGCTGGACGAGATGACCGAGGAACTGGCCCGATCGGCCGCCCAAGGTGACCACCGCGCTCTCGGTGAGCTGCTGAGGCGGATCGAGCCGGCCGTGCTGCGGCACTGCGGGCGGATCCTCCCCTTCCGGCAGGACGCCGAGGAGGCCTGCCAGGACACCCTGCTCGCGGTGGCGCGCAACATCGGCCGCTTCGAGGGCCGTGCCCGGTTCAGCACCTGGCTGCACATCGTGACCGCCAACTGCGCCAGGACCACCTACCGATCGCTGAAGCGCCGCGCCGCCGAGCAGAGCTCGGACGAGCTGCCGTTGCAGAAGCCGGACGTCGCCCGGGTGAGCGTCATCGCCGGGTCCCGGCTGGACCTGCTCGACGCGATGGAGGCGCTGGAGGCCGAGAAGCCTGACCTGGCCCAGGCGCTGGTGCTGCGCGACATCTGCCAGCTCGACTACAACGAGGTGGCCGAGCAGCTGCGCATCCCGCTGGGCACCGCCAAGTCGCGCATCCACCAGGCGCGCAAGTACGTCCAGGGCGCCCTGGGCGACGCCTACGGCTTCTGAGGCGGACGCCCGTCCTTCCCGGCCGGGCGCGGGAGGCTGAGCGGCTGCCCCTCCCTCCCGGGCAGGGCTCCCCGGCCGAGGCCGCGGTGGGTCCGAGCGGTGCCGGGCCCGGAACGGCCGGTGGGAGCCGTTCGAGAACGCCCTCCGCGTGGCGCGCGGCTTCGACGACCTCACCTGATCTAGGGTGGCGTTGCCCACGTCACGTGATCGATCGGTGACAGATGGCCATCTCCCCTCACGCTCTGAAAGCCGAGGTCGAGGAGAGATCACATGCCCCGCAGACACGCTGTCACCACGGCATGCGTCCTGACGGTCACCGCGCTCGCCCTGGCCGCCCTGCCGGCCGGTGCCCAACGCGAGGCGAGGGGTGTCCCCGCCGCGGTCGGCACCCCGTCCGCGGCCACCGCCGTGCCGGTCGTGTCGGGCGCGTTGCAACCGCCGCCGGGCATGCTGGAGGCGCTTGAGCGCGACCTGGGGCTGACCCCGGCCCAGGCCCGGGCCCGCCTGCTCAACGAGGCCCGCCTGACCCCCATCGCGCTGCAGATGAGCAGGAGGCTCGGCCCCGATTTCGGCGGCACCTGGCTCCGGGGGAACAGCGCGCACACCCTGGTGGTGGCCACCACCGACGCCGCCGACATCCCCGAGATCCTCGCCGCGGGAGCCGCGGCCGAGGTCGTCCCCAGGTCGCTGGCGGAGCTCTCGGAGATCAAGAAGGAGCTCGACACCACGTTGCCGCCGCAGCCGCTCGTGTCGAGCGCTCGCTTCGTCGACGTGAAGAGCAACAAGGTGGTCGTCCTCTCCTCGAAACCCGAGGACGCCCAGAACTTCGTCGAGAGCACGGGGGTGAGCTCGGAGGCGGTGGTCGTGCTGCCCAGCACCGAGTTCCCCCTGCCCCTGTACGACCTGGTGGGCGGCACCGCCTACTACATCGGCGTCACCAGCCGATGCTCGGTCGGCTTCTCCGTTCTCAAGGGCACCCAGGACGGCTTCGTCAGCGCGGGCCACTGCGGCAGGACGGGCGAGACCACGACCGGCTACAACCGCGTCGCCCAGGGCACCTTCCGGGGATCGTCCTTCCCGGTCAACGACTACTCCTGGATCGCGGCCAACGCCAACTGGACGGCCACCCCGGCGGTGGACAACGGCGAGGGCGGCACCGTGCCCGTCGCCGGCGCCCGCGTCGCCATCGAGGGGGCCTCGGTCTGCCGGTCCGGCTCCACCACCGACTGGCACTGCGGCCTCATCCAGCAGCGCGACGCCAGCGTCACCTACCCCCAGGGCACCGTCCTCCAGCTGACCCGCACCAACGTCTGCGCGGAACCCGGCGACTCCGGCGGCTCCTTCATCTCCATCGACCAGGCCCAGGGCGTCACCTCCGGCGGCTCGGGCAACTGCAGCCAGGGCGGCACCACCTACTTCCAGCCGGTCGGCGAGATCCTCACCGCCTACGGCCTGGACCTGAGGACCACCGCGGGCAACCCGCCGCCGCCGGTCACGGGCACCTGCACCGGCTTCCCGAACACCTACACCGGCACCCTGGCCGTCGGCCAGTCCGCCTACCAGCCCCGGAACCTGTACTACCGGTCGACCGTCAGGGGCGTCCACCACGGCTGCCTGGACGGCGCCGACGGCACCGACTTCGATCTGTACCTGCAGAAGTGGAACGGCACGGGCTGGCCGGTCGTCGCCACCTCCAACGGCGCGGGCCCCGACGAGAAGATCTCCTACACCGGCACGGCCGGTTACTACCGCTACCGGGTGTTCTCCGCGGGCGGCTCCGGCCGATACACGCTGGGGTTCAGCGTGCCGTGACCGCTCCGGCGGGCCGTCTCCGGCGGGCCGCTTCCGGCGGGCCGCTTCCGGCGGCGACGAGAGGGAAGGGGCGAGGCCCCCGCCGTCCAGTTCGCGTGCCGAGTGCCGCGCGACCGGGGCTCCGGATCCGATTGTCCGCTGGATAACACGCTGTGTCTCGCACAGTGAGACAAGGAGTCAGGAGGGCGGCAGGGCGAGGTAGAGTGCTTGGGACCTGCGCGTCAGGTTCCTAACTGAATATTTGCTCATCCAGAGGGGTGGAGGGACCGGCCCTGCGAAGCCCCGGCAACCATCCCGGTTCAAGACTCGTTATCTGAACGAGGTCGGCCGGGACAGGTGCCAATTCCGGTCTGCGACCAGGGTGGTCCAGACGAAGATGAGGGAAAGGCCTCGCTTCATGGCGCTCGCAACCACTGAGAACACCACCACCTCGACCGGCCGTGCCGACGACGCGCGTGACCCGCGCTTCGGCCCCGCCGTCGCCCTCTCCTGCCGAGAGTGCGGTGCCCGCTACGACCTCGGCCCCAGCTTCGCCTGTATCGAGTGTTTCGGGCCCCTTGAGATCGCGTACGACTTCGGGCGTGTGACCCGGGAGCGGATCGCCGAGGGGCCGACCAACATCTGGCGCTACCGCTCGCTGCTGCCCGTCCCCGAGGACGTGGCCACCAAGCCCAACATGGCGCCCGGCTGGACCAAGCTCGTCAACGCCGGCAACCTCGCCCGCGAGCTGGGCATCCGCTCCCTGCACGTGAAGGACGACTCCGGCAACCCCACGCACTCCTTCAAGGACCGCGTGGTGGCCATCGCCGTCGAGGCCGCCCGCAACTTCGGCTTCCACACCCTGTCCTGCTCCTCCACCGGCAACCTGGCCGGCGCCGTGACCGCCGCCGCCGCGCGGGCCGGGCTGGACGCCTGCGTGTTCATCCCCTCCGACCTGGAGCAGGCCAAGATCGTCATGGCCTCCGTGTACGGCGGCAGGCTCATCGGCATCGAGGGCACCTACGACGACGTGAACCGCTTCTGCTCCGAGCTCATCGGCGACGAGCTGGGTGACCAGTGGGGCTTCGTCAACGTCAACCTCCGGCCGTACTACGCGGAGGGGTCCAAGACCCTGGCCTACGAGATCGCCGAGCAGCTCGGCTGGCGCATCCCCGACCAGATCGTCATCCCGGTCGCGTCGGGCTCGCAGCTGACGAAGGTCGACAAGGGCTTCAAGGAGCTGATCCAGCTCGGCCTGGTCGAGGACAAGCCCTACAAGATCTTCGCGGCCCAGGCCGAGGGGTGCTCCCCGGTCTCCGCCGCCTACAAGGCGGGCCACGACGTGATCCGCCCGGTCAAGCCGGACACGATCGCCAAGTCGCTGGCGATCGGCAACCCGGCCGACGGCCCGTACGTCCTGGACATCGCCCGCCGCACCGGCGGCGCGGTCGAGGACGTCACCGACGCCGAGATCGTCGACGCGATCCGGCTGCTGGCCAGGACCGAGGGCATCTTCGCCGAGACCGCCGGAGGCGTGGTCGTCGGAGTGCTGCGCAAGCTGGTCGCCTCGGGCAGGCTCGACCCCGACGCCGAGACCGTGGTCCTCAACACCGGCGACGGTCTCAAGACCCTCGACGCGGTGGCCGCGGAGGCCCGCCCGACCGCGGTGATTCGACCTTCTCTTGACGCATTCCGTGCGGCTATCGCCTAGAAATCGTGAAAGGTACTGAATTATGAGCGTTTCTGTGCGGATTCCGACGATTCTCCGGACTTACACCGATGGTGCCGCCGAGGTGAACGGAGAGGGGGAGACCCTGCGCGATGTTCTTCAGAAGCTCGACGCGGACTTCCCGGGGATCGGTGCCCGGATTCTTGATGAATCGGGAAAGATCCGACGTTTTGTCAACGTCTATGTCGGGGATGAGGACGTTCGTTTCGTCGACAACCTCGACACGGCCACGCCCTCCGGCGCCCAGGTCTCCATCATCCCGGCGGTGGCCGGAGGCTGATTCTCCCGCCCCGGCGCGGCCCTGACGGCCCCGCGCCGCCCCCGGGGCGTCCGCGACTCCACGGCACCCGCCCGGCTCCGGCCGGGCGGGTGCCGTCTTTTGTGACGCAGGCTCATATTTGTGGGATAGATAGGGAATGTAACCCTTAACTAACTAATAGTGATAGTGAAAGTTTGTTCTCGTACTAAAAGCTCTCGTAAAGCAGTAGTTTGGTGCTTGACTCTGTTGCCCTACCGGTTCCCACAGGTATGGTCGGAACGATCGACGTGGCGAAGTCCGCCCGGAGATTGAGGACTTCGCGAGAGGAATGGGCGTCGTCCTTAAGACCAGTAAGAGGAGTCGCAAGTGGCGCAGGGCACCGTCAAATGGTTCAACGCGGACAAGGGCTACGGCTTCATCGCGGTAGACGGTGGTAAGGATGTGTTCGTCCATTACTCCGCGATCATGATGGATGGCTACCGTGCTCTCGAGCAGGGCCAGCGGGTCGAGTTCGAGATCACGCAAGGGCAGAAGGGCCCCCAGGCGGAGTCCGTCCGGGCGGTCTGACGTAGCCGTTTCGTGAATTCGCAGGGAAGGGCCGGTGGATCCCGCGGTATCGCAGTCCGCTGGATCCCCATCGCCTGGCCCGGCTCACCCCGACCGGTGAGCCGGGCTTTCGCGCGTACGGGGCGAACGGCCGTGTGAGCGCGCGTACGGGGCGAACGGCCGTGTGAGCGCGGGTGCGGGGCGAACGGCCGTGTGAGCGCGCGGCCGGGCGGGCGGACCCGGCGCGGGATCCGCCGGCGGGCCGATGGCGACGTGCGGCGTACGGCGACGTGACGCGAGATCTACGTCCGCGTGACAAGGAGTTGACGTCCCCGTCTCGGGCGGCGCAGGTCAACGGATCGTGGCTTGCACTCGACAGGGTAGAGTGCTAAACAGATTGTTGGCACTCACGCATAGAGAGTGCCAATCCTGGATCGAGGCGATGGGGCCCGCCGAACGGAGTCGTGGGCCCACATGCCGTCGCGGGCGTCGGCTCGGTCCGGTGTAAGCCACCCTTTCTCTGGGAGGTTAGCCGTATGGCAGCCAAGATGATCGCGTTTAACGAGGACGCCCGGCGCGGTCTCGAGCGCGGCATGAACCAGCTCGCGGACGCCGTCAAGGTGACCCTCGGCCCCAAGGGCCGTAACGTCGTGCTGGAGAAGAAGTGGGGCGCCCCCACCATCACCAACGATGGTGTCTCCATCGCCAAGGAGATCGAGCTCGAGGACCCGTGGGAGAAGATCGGGGCCGAGCTCGTCAAGGAGGTCGCCAAGAAGACCGACGACGTCGCCGGCGACGGCACCACCACCGCCACCGTGCTCGCCCAGGCTCTCGTACGTGAGGGTCTTCGCAACGTCGCCGCGGGCGCCAACCCGATGTCCCTGAAGAAGGGCATCGAGGCCGCCGTCGAGCGCGTGTCGGAGGAGCTGTCCAAGCTCGCCAAGGACGTGGAGACGAAGGCGCAGATCGCCTCCACCGCCTCCATCTCCGCGGGCGACCCGCAGATCGGCGAGATGATCGCCGAGGCGATGGACAAGGTCGGCAAGGAAGGCGTCATCACCGTCGAGGAGAGCAACACCTTCGGCCTCGAGCTCGAGCTCACCGAGGGCATGCGCTTCGACAAGGGCCTCACCTCGATGTACTTCGTCACCGACCCGGAGCGTATGGAGGCCGTCCTCGACGACCCGTACATCCTGGTCGTCAACTCCAAGGTGTCCGCCAACAAGGACCTGCTCCCGGTTCTCGACAAGGTCGTGCAGGCCGGCAAGCCGCTGCTGATCATCGCCGAGGACGTCGAGGGCGAGGCCCTGGCCACCCTGGTCGTCAACAAGATCCGCGGTCTGTTCCGCTCGGTCGCGGTCAAGGCGCCGGGCTTCGGCGACCGCCGCAAGGCCATGCTGGGCGACATCGGCATCCTGACCGGTGCCCAGGTCATCAGCGAGGACCTCGGTCTGAAGCTGGAGTCCACCACCCTGGACCAGCTCGGCCGCGCCCGCCAGGTCATCGTCACCAAGGACGAGACCACCATCGTCGACGGTGCCGGCGACGCCGAGCAGATCGCCGGCCGGGTCAACCAGATCCGCGCCGAGATCGACAACACCGACTCCGACTACGACCGCGAGAAGCTCCAGGAGCGTCTGGCGAAGCTGGCCGGCGGCGTGGCCGTCATCAAGG
>NZ_JCADBG010000043.1:0-35319 GCF_059358815.1 Streptosporangium nanhuense | reverse complement strand
CCGAGACGGTCCAGGTGCGGCGGGAGTTCCGCGAGCTGGGCTTCGACTCCCTCACCGCCGTCGAACTGCGCAACCGGTTGAGTGCCGCCACCGGGCTGCGGCTGCCCGCCACTCTCATCTTCGACTGCCCCACCCCCGCCAGCCTCGCCGAACGCCTCCTCGCGGAGATCGCGCCCGGAGCGGACACCGTGGTGGAGCTGTCACTGCTGGCCGATCTCGACCGGTTCGAGACCGTGCTCTCCGGTCACGCGCTCGACGAGCTCGCCCGGAACGGCATCGCGACCCGGCTGCGGCACCTGCTGGCCAGGGTGAGCGAGAGCGGCACGGAAACTAGTGAAATCGCTGTCGCCGGCATGCTCGAATCGGCGAGTACCGAGGAAATTCTCAGTTTCATCGACAACGAACTGGGCCGCTCGAAGGATCTGTGATCCGAGCTCGCGTCTGAACAATGTGAAGGGCCACTCCCATGTCCGAAGACCGGAAGCTCGTTGACTACCTCAAATGGGTCACCGCCGATCTGCACGAGACCCGCCGCCGGCTCGAAGAGGTGGAGTCGGGCAGGCACGAGCCGATCGCCATCGTGTCGATGTCATGCCGTTTCCCGGGCGGGGTCGGCTCTCCTGAGGACCTGTGGCGGCTGCTGGCTGACGGTAAGGACGCGATCTCCTCTTTCCCGGCCGACCGGGGCTGGGACGTGGAGGCGATGGCGGGGATAGGTCTCGGGTGCCAGGGCGGGTTCCTGGAGAACATGGCGGAGTTCGACGCGGCGTTCTTCGGGATCTCGCCGCGTGAGGCGCTGGCGATGGATCCCCAGCAGCGGCTGCTGCTGGAGGGGGCGTGGGAGGCGATCGAGCGGGCCGGGATCGACCCGGTCTCGCTGAGAGGCAGCCACACCGGGGTATTCGTGGGCACCAACGGCCAGGACTACATGAATACGATCATGGGTAACCAGATCGACACGCAAAGTCATGGCATCACCGGTATGGCGGCCAGCGTGTTGTCGGGCCGGCTGTCCTACACCTTCGGTCTGGAGGGCCCGGCGGTGACGGTGGACACCGCCTGCTCGTCGTCGCTGGTGACGTTGCACCTGGCGGCGCAGGCGCTGCGGCAGGGGGAGTGCTCGCTGGCACTGGCCGGCGGTGTGACGGTGATGACGTCGCCGCTGGTGTTCGTCGGGTTCGGTGCGCAGGACGGCGGGATGGCGCCCGACGGGCGGTGCAAGGCGTTCTCCGACGGCGCCGACGGCACCAGCTGGGGCGAGGGCGTCGGCGTGCTGGTGCTGGAGCGGCTCTCGGACGCGCGCCGCAACGGCCACCAGGTGCTCGCGATCGTCCGTGGCTCGGCGGTGAACCAGGACGGCGCCTCCAACGGCCTGACCGCGCCGAACGGTCCTTCGCAGCAGCGGGTCATCCGCCAGGCCCTGGTCAGCGCCGGGTTGTCGCCGACCGAGGTGGACGCGGTCGAGGCGCACGGCACCGGTACGGTCCTGGGCGACCCGATCGAGGCGCAGGCCCTGCTGACGGCCTACGGCCAGGACCGGCCGGAGGATCGGCCGCTGCTGCTGGGCTCGATCAAGTCGAACCTCGGCCACACCCAGGCGGCGGCCGGCGTGGCCGGTGTGATCAAGATGGTCATGGCGATGCGGCACGGAACGCTGCCCAAGACGCTGCATGCCGACACTCCCTCCTCGCACGTGGACTGGTCGGCCGGTGCGGTGAGGCTGCTGACCGAATCGGCGGAATGGCCGCGGACCGGCCGCCCGCGCCGGGGCGGCGTGTCGTCGTTCGGGATCAGCGGCACCAACGCGCACATCATCCTGGAGCAGGGACCGGACGCGGAGGACGGTCCGCTGGGCCGGGCACCGGCCGCCGGTGTGGTGCCGGTGCTGGTGTCGGGCCGTACGGCCGAGGCGTTGCGGGCGCAGGCCGGGCGGCTGGCGTCCTTCCTGGACGATGAGCCTGACCTGAGCCTGGCCGACACGGCCTTCTCCCTGGCCACGACACGGTCGGCGTTCGAGCACCGGGCGGTCGTGCTGGCCGGAGGCCGTGACGGCGCGCTGGCCGGGCTGCGGAACGTGGCCGAGGACCTGCCGGGGGCCGGTGTGGTGCGCGGCGTGGCCGCGACGGAGCCGCAGCTGGCGGTGCTGTTCACCGGCCAGGGCAGCCAGCGGGCCGGGATGGGCCGGGAGCTGTACGAGCGGTTCCCGGTGTTCGCCCGGGCGCTGGACGCGGTGATCGCCGAGCTTGACCCGCTGCTTGAGGGGTCGTTGCGGGATGTCCTGTTCGGCGATCAGGTGGATGCGCTGGACCAGACCGGGTGGGCGCAGCCCGCGCTGTTCGCGCTGGAGACCGCGCTGTTCCGCCTGGTGTCCTCGTGGGGAGTGCGGCCCGACGTGCTGGCCGGGCATTCGATCGGGGAGATCACCGCCGCCCACGTGGCCGGGGTGCTGTCGCTGAAGGACGCGTGCGCGCTGGTGGCGGGCCGGGCGCGGTTGATGCAGGCGCTGCCGCCGGGCGGGGCGATGGTGGCGGTGCAGGCCTACGAGGAGGAGATCGAGCCGTTGCTCGCCGAGCGCGAGGGCGAGGTGTCGGTCGCCGCGATCAACGCTCCCGGTTCCGTGGTGATCGCGGGCGTGGAGAAGGGGGTCCTCGACGTCGCCGCCGCCCTGGAGGAGCGGGGGATCACGACGAAGCGGCTGCGGGTGTCGCACGCCTTCCACTCCCCGCTGATGGACCCGATGCTGGAGGACTTCCGCACGCTGGCGAGCAAGCTGACCTACGGCGCGCCGAGGATCCCGATCGTGTCCACCCTGACCGGGAAGGCGGCCACCGCCGAGCAGCTGTGCTCACCGGACTACTGGGTCGACCAGGTCCGCGGCGCGGTCCGCTTCGCCGACGGTGTCCGCGCCCTGCGCACGCAGAACGTGCGAGCGTACCTGGAGCTCGGCCCCGACGGCGTGCTCACCGCCATGGCCGACGGCACGCTCGAAGCGGACGCGCACGACGCCGGCCTGGTGCTGGTGCCGGTGCTGCGCAAGGACCGGGACGAGCACACGACGGTGATGACGGCGCTGGCCGAGCTGCACGCGCACGGCGTGCCGGTCGACTGGCGGGCGGTGCTGCCGGGCGGGCACCGGGTCGACCTGCCCACCTACCCCTTCGAGCATCGACGCTACTGGCCCGAGAACATCGGCTCCGTCGTGGGGAACGTGGCGGCGGCCGGGCTGGCCGCGACGGATCATCCGCTGCTGGGTGCCGCGATGCCGCTGGCCAACTCCGACGGGGTGGTGCTGACCGGGCGGCTGTCGGTGAGCGCGCAGCCGTGGCTGGCCGACCACGTGGTGGCGGGTTCGGTGGTGGTGCCGGGGACGGCGTTCGTGGAGCTGGCGGTACGGGCGGGTGACCAGGTCGACTGTGACCTGGTCGAGGAGCTCGTCCTGGACGCGCCGCTGGTGCTGGGTGCGGGTGACGCGGTCGTGCTGCAGGTGTGGGTGGGGGCCGAGGAGGAGCGGGCCCGCCGGAGCGTGAGCGTGTACGGCCGTCCGGCGGACGCCGCCGACGACGTGCCGTGGGTGCGGTACGCGACCGGCACGCTCGCGACCGCTGTTCCGGAGGCCGTGCCGTTCGACGCGGAGGTCTGGCCCCCGGCCGGGGCGACCGCGATCGAGCTGGAGGGGCTGTACGAGGAACCGGCCGAGGAGGGCTTCGCCTACGGCGCGGTGTTCCAGGGGCTGCGGGCGGCGTGGCGGGGTACCGGCGGTGAGGTGTTCGCCGAGGTCGCGCTGCCGGAGCAGGCCGGTGACCCCGGTTCGTTCGGGATGCACCCGGCCCTGCTGGACGCGGCGCTGCAAGGAGCGATCTTCGCCGGGCTGGACGGTTCCGAGGACGGTCTGTGGCCGTTCTCCTGGGGCGAGGTGTGCCTGCGGGCCACCGGCGCGTCGGTGTTGCGGGTACGGCTGGTCAGGACCGGGCCGGACACGGTGTCGCTGAGCGCGGTGGACGCCGCCGGGAAGCCGGTGGTGTCGGCGCGGTCGGTGGTGTCGCGGCCGATCCCGGCCGAGCGGCTGGCGGTCTCCGACGGCGTCGACGCGGGCTGGAAGTCGTTGTTCTGGGTGGACCGGGCACCCGTGGGCGGTGTGCCCGAGGCCGGTCGGATGCCGTCGATACCGGTGGCGGTGCTCGGTCCGGACACGCTGGGCGTCGCTCCCGCGTTGCGGGCGTCCGGGGAGCCGGGCGACCTTCCGGTGCCGGCGTACGCGGAGCTGTCCTCACTGGCGGAGGCGGACGCGGTGCCGCCCGTCGTGATCGTGGAGGCGGTCTCGAATCCGGCGGGCGGTGTGGTGGAGTCGGCGCACGCGCTGGCCGCTCGCGTCCTGGACCTGTTGCGGGGCTGGCTGGCCGACGACCGGTTCGCCGACTCGTGTCTGACGTTCCTCACCCGGGGCGCGGTCGCGGCCGGCGGCGGTGAGGTGGTCACCGATCTGCCGGCCTCCGGGGTGTGGGGCCTTGTCCGCAGCGCCCAGTCGGAGAACCCGGGCCGTTTCCTGCTGATCGACATGGACCGGGAGTCCCCGCCGTCAGGACTGCCCGGGGTACTGGCCGGGATGTTCTCCTCGGGTGAGCCGCAGGCCGTGGTGCGCGACGGTGAGGTGTGGGCGCCGCGCCTGGCCAGGGTGACCTCGGCCCAGCAGGCGGAACGGCCCTGGGATCCGGAGGGCACGGTGCTGATCACCGGTGGAACCGGCGGTCTGGGCGCGCTGTTCGCGCGGCACGTGGTGGCCGAGCGGGGCGTACGACACCTGCTGCTGACCAGCCGCCGGGGCCTGGACGCGCCCGGTGCGGTGGAGTTGCGGGCCGAGCTGGTCGCGCACGGCGCCGAGGTGGAGATCGCCGCCTGCGACGTGGCCGACCGGGAACAGGTGGAAGCGCTGCTGGCCGGGATCGACGCCGGCCACCCCCTGACGGCGATCATTCACACCGCCGGCGTGCTCGCCGACGGCACGATCCCGTCCCTGACGCCCGAGCGGCTGGAGACGGTGCTGCGGCCGAAGGTCGACGCGGCCTGGCACCTGCACGAGCTCACCCGGGACGCGGACCTCGCGGCTTTCGTGCTGTTCTCCTCGCTCGCGGGAGTCATAGGAGCGCCGGGACAGGGCAACTACGCGGCGGCGAACACCTTCCTGGACGCGCTGGCCCACTCGCGCCGGGCCGAGGGGCTGGCCGGGGTGTCCCTGGCGTGGGGCGCCTGGGCGCAGGACGCCGGGATGACCGGCACGCTGAGCGAAGCCGAGATGCGGAGGATCAACCGGACGGGCATGCCGGCGCTGTCGGCGGAGCACGGGCTCGCGGTGTTCGAGGCGGCGGTCGCGTCGGGCCGGGCGACGGTGGTCCCGGCGCGGCTGGAGCTGTCGGTGCTGCGGGCGACGGGCGAGGTGCCGCCCGTCCTGCGGGGCCTGGTGCGCGCGGGCCGCCGATCGGCGGTCTCCGCCCTCGCGGGTGGGGGCGGGGAGCTGGTACGGCGGCTGGCCGGGCTGGAGGAGGCCGAGCAGGTGCGGCTGATGGTGGAGCTGGTGCGGACGCAGGTGGCGGCGGTGCTGGGACACGAGTCGCTGGACGCGATCCAGCCGGGACGGGAGTTCCGGGAGCTGGGTCTCGACTCCCTCACCACCGTGGAGCTGCGCAACCGGCTCAACGCCGCCACCGGGCTGCCGCTGCCGACGACCATCATCTTCGACTACCCCACCCCCGCCAGCCTCGCCGAACACCTCCTGGAGGAGATCGCGCCCGGAACGAACACCGCGGTGGAGCTGTCACTGCTGGCCGATCTCGACCGGTTCGAGACCGTGCTCTCCGGCAACGCGCTCGACGATCTCACCCGGAACGGCATCGCGACCCGGCTGCGGCACCTGCTGGCCAGGGTGAGCGAGGGCGGTACGGACAACGGCGAGATCGCGGTCGCCGGCATGCTCGAATCGGCGAGCACCGAGGAGATCCTCAGTTTCATCGACAACGAACTGGGCCGCTCGAAGGATCTGTGATCCGAGCCCGCGTCCGAACAATGTGAAGGGCCACCCCCATGTCCGAGGACCGGAAGCTCGTCGAGTACCTGAAGTGGGTCACCGCCGATCTGCACGAGACCCGCCGCCGGCTCGAGGAGGTGGAGTCGGGCAGGCACGAGCCGATCGCCATCGTGTCGATGTCGTGCCGTTTCCCGGGCGGGGTCGGCTCTCCCGAGGACCTGTGGCGGCTGCTGGCCGAGGGGGAGGACGCGATCTCCTCGTTCCCGGCCGACCGGGGCTGGGACGCGGAGGCGATGTCGGCGACGGACGTGGGGTGCCAGGGCGGGTTCCTGTCCGGCGTGGCGGAGTTCGACCCGGGGTTCTTCAGGATCTCCCCGCGCGAGGCGCTGGCGATGGACCCGCAGCAGCGGCTGCTGCTGGAGACCACCTGGGAGGCGGTCGAGCGGGCCGGGATCGACCCGGTCTCGCTGAAGGGCAGCTCCACCGGGGTGTTCGTGGGCACCAACGGCCAGGACTACATGAACCTGTGCCTGGCGACCGGGACGGACGTGACGAACTACTTCCTCACCGGTGCCGCGGCCAGCGTGCTGTCGGGCCGCCTGTCCTACACCCTGGGCCTGGAGGGCCCGACGATGACGGTCGACACCGCCTGCTCGTCGTCCCTGGTCGCCACGCACCTGGCGGCGCAGGCGCTGCGGCAGGGGGAGTGCTCGCTGGCACTGGCGGGCGGTGTCACGGTGATGGCCACCCCGGTCACGTTCCTCGGCTTCGGCGTGGAGAGCGGAATGGCGCCCGACGGCCGGTGCAAGGCGTTCTCCGACGGCGCCGACGGCACCAGCTGGGGCGAGGGCGTCGGCATGCTGGTGCTGGAGCGGCTCTCGGACGCCCGGCGCAACGGCCACGAGGTCCTGGCGATCGTCCGTGGCTCGGCGGTGAACCAGGACGGCGCCTCCAACGGCCTGACGGCGCCGAACGGTCCTTCGCAGCAGCGGGTCATCCGCCAGGCGCTGGCCAGTGCGGGGATGACCCCTGCCGAGGTGGACGCCGTCGAGGCGCACGGCACGGGCACCCGGCTGGGTGACCCGATCGAGGCCCAGGCGCTGCTTGCCACCTACGGGCAGAACCGTGAGGCCGGCCGTCCGCTGCTGCTGGGCGCGATCAAGTCGAACCTCGGCCACACCCAGGCGGCGGCGGGTGTCGCCGGTGTGATCAAGATGGTCATGGCGATGCGGCACGGCGTACTGCCCAGGACGCTGCACGTCGACGAGCCGTCCTCGCACGTGGACTGGGCCTCGGGCGCGGTGGAACTGCTGACCGAACCCGTGGACTGGCCGGAGACCGGCCGTCCGCGCCGGGCGGGTGTGTCGTCGTTCGGGATCAGCGGCACCAACGCGCACATGATCTTGGAGCAGGGGCCGGAGAGGGTCGCGGAACCGGCGGCGGACGAGCCCGTGGGTGTGGTGCCGTGGGTGGTGTCCGCCAGGAGTGGCGAGGCGCTGCGCGAGCAGGCGCGACGGCTGGCGGCGCATGTCGGCGCGCACGGTGGGCCGGACCGGCTGGACGTGGGTTTCTCGCTGGTCACGACGCGGCCGGTGTTCGAGCACCGGGCCGTGGTCCTGGCCGGAGACCGTGACGGCGCGCTGGCCGGGCTGCGGAACGTGGCCGAGGACCTGCCGGGGGCCGGTGTGGCGCGCGGCGTGGTGCGGACGGAGCCGAGGCTCGCGGTTCTGTTCACCGGTCAGGGCAGCCAGCGGGCCGGGATGGGCCGGGAGCTGTACGACCGTTTCCCGGTGTTCGCGAAGGCGCTGGACGAGGTGATCGCCGAGCTCGACCCGCTGCTCGACGGGTCGCTGCGTGACGTTCTGTTCGACGGGCGGGCGGATGCGCTCGATCAGACCGGGTGGGCGCAGCCCGCGCTGTTCGCGCTGGAGACGGCGCTGTTCCGGCTGGTGTCTTCGTGGGGTGTGCGGCCGGAGGTGCTGGCCGGTCACTCGATCGGGGAGATCACCGCCGCCCACGTGGCCGGGGTGCTGTCCCTGACCGACGCGTGCGCCCTGGTGGCGGCGCGGGCGCGGCTGATGCAGGCGCTGCCGCGGGGCGGGGCGATGGTGGCGGTGAAGGCCGACGAGAAGGAGGTCGCCGAGCTGCTGGAGGGCCGTGAGAAGGAGGTGTCGGTCGCCGCCGTCAACGGCCCGTCCTCGGTGGTGATCTCCGGGGCCGAGGAGCCGGTCCTTGAGATCGCCGCCGCCCTGGAGGAACGCGGGTTCAAGACGAAGCGCCTTCGGGTGTCGCACGCCTTCCACTCCCCGCTGATGGACCCCATGCTGGAGGACTTCCGCGCGGTGGCCCGGACGCTGACCTACGACCCGCCGCGGATCCCGGTCGTGTCCACCCTGACCGGGCAGGCGGCCACGGCCGGGCGGCTGCGCTCGCCGGACTACTGGGTCGACCAGGTGCGCGGAACTGTCCGCTTCGCCGACGGGGTGCGCACCCTGCATGATCAGGGGGTACGGGCCTACCTGGAGCTCGGCCCCGACGGCGTGCTCTCCGCCATGGCCGGGGACGTCCTCGGGGCGGACGCGGCGCCGGTGCCGGTGCTGCGGAGGGACCGCGACGAACAGGCCGCGGCGATGACGGCGCTGGCCGAGCTGCACGTGCGCGGGGTGCCGGTGGACTGGCGGGCGGTGCTTCCGGCCGGCCGTCAGGTCGCGTTGCCGACGTACGCCTTCGAGCGGCGGCGCTTCTGGCCCCAGGCGACCGGTTCCGGAACAGGGGGAGGCATGGCGATGGCTCCCCCCGTGCCGGTACCCGAAGCCGTGCCGGTACCCGAGGCTCTGCCGGTACCCGAGGCCGACACGGTGCGGGAGGCCGACACGGTGCGGGAGCGGTTGCGCGGGCTCGGAGAGGAGCAGCGGCACGAGCTGCTGCGGGAGCTGGTGCGGCGTCACGCGGCCGCCGTTCTCGGCCACGTCGACTCCTCGGCCGTCGATCTCGAACACGACTTCTTCGAGCTGGGCCTCGACTCGCTCACCGCGATCGAGTTGCGCAACTCCCTCGCCAGGGCGGTCGGCTGGGAGTTCCCGCTGATGGCGGTGTTCGAGAACAAGAACTCCACCGGTCTCGCCCGCTGGCTGTGGCACGAGCTCGCCACCCGGACGGACGCCGGCCAGACGGCCGCGACCTCGGCGGCCCAGGTGGACGACACCCTGACGGGGGTGTTCCGCGGCGCCTTCCGTTCCGGGAAGGCGCGGGAGGCGTTCGGGCTGCTGTACGCCGTGGCGAGGACCCGGCCCATGTACGAGGCACCTGTCGACCCGCGGGAGATCCCGTCACCGGTGACGCTGGCCGGTGGCGCGACCCTGCCGCGCCTGATCTGCGTGAGTTCGGCCACCGTGACCGGCGGCGTTCACCAGTATGCCCGGTTCGCCGCGCACTTCCGCGGGGAGAGACACGTCTCGGCGCTTCCCCTGCTCGGCTACGCCTCCGGAGAGGGCCTGCCCGCCACCATCGACATCGCCCTCGGGAGCATCGCGGAAAGCGTCGTGCGGGCCAGTGAGGGGGAACCGTTCGTGCTCGTCGGCCATTCCGCCGGAGGCGTCCTCGCCCACGGCGTGGCCGGTGTGCTGGAGAGGTCGGGGACCTCCCCGGAGGCGGTGGTGATGATGGACTCCTTCCACCCCCGCGCCGGCGGCGATTCGCAGATGCTGTCCGAGCAGGTGCTGCGGTACATCATGCAGATGGAGACGGTCTTCGGCGAGTTCAACAGCGCGCGGCTGTCCGCGATGGGGTACTGGTCGGCGATCATGTCCGACATCGAAACGGCGGACGTGGACGCGCCCGTGCTGTTCGTGCAGTGCGTGGAGCCGTTCTCCGACGTCGAGCCCGAATCGGACTACTGGCGGGCGACGCCGTTCGACCCGTCGCACACCGTGCGGACGGTCGAGGCGAACCACTTCTCGATGCTCGCCGAGAAGGCGGAGGACACGGCCCGCCTGGTCGACGGCTGGCTCCGGTCCCCGGCGCACGACACCGGTGGCCACTAGTGATTGTGCGAGTCGCTTCCGCGGTTCACTGTGTCCAGCGTCATCGGCACGGCGAAGGGACCGGCGGCCCGTGAGCGTCGCGGAACCGGGCGTCATCGGGCGGTGAACGAGGAGCTCGCCCGTGACCTCGCCGGATGGCGCGACACGTGCGGCAGGAGGGGTTGTCAGACCGATGGATCGTACAGTTCTGCCCGGTGAAGAGCCCGGTGAGAAGCTCGTTGGAGAGCCCGGCGAAGAGCTCAATGGAGAGCTCGGCGAAGAGTCCGGTGGAGACCCCGGTGGAGATCCCGGTGGGGGACAGGCGGACCACCGGACGGCGGACGGCGGCGCGGCGGGTCTCGAACTGTCCACGTTGCGGCTCGAGCAGTCGGGCCGGGTGCTGACGGCGTGGGTGGACGCCCCGCCGTTCAACTACATGACCTCGCAGATGCAGCGCGACTTCATCCGGCTCGCCGAGGCGGTGGAGCACGACGTCTCGGTCGGCGCGGTCGTCGTCACCGGCGCGCGGCCCGGCCGGTTCATCACGCACTTCGACATCGCCCACATGTCCTCGCAGGTGGACGGCACGCCGGAGATCTCCCACGCGGTCGCCCGGAACCTGTACCGGGGTGTGCGGGCCATGACGGGCTGGCCGGGTGAACGCCTGGTCGCCCGTTCCGCCATGAAAGGGCTGCTCACGGTGGCCGGGTTCCACGACATGGCGCTGCGGCTGATGCACTCCCCGGCGGTGTGGATCGCCGCGGTGAACGGGCCCTGCGGCGGCGGCGGCCTGGAGCTGTCGGTCTTCTTCGACATGCGCGTGTCGGCCGACCGTGACGCCTGCTTCGGCCTGCCCGAACTGTCGCTGGGGTTGAACACCGCCCTCGGCGGGCAGCGGCTCGTCCAGCTCGTCGGGCCGTCCCGGGCGCTGGAGATGATGCTCGAAGCGCGTTTCTACGACCCGCGGGAGGCCCTGGAGCTGGGCCTGGTGAACCGGGTGGTGCCGGCCGAGGACCTGCTGGAGACGGTCCGGCGGATGGCGGAACGCTACGCCAGGCGGCCGCGGAAGGCCGTGGCCCTGCAGAAGCGGATCTTCAATGACGCCCCCTCCACCTCGGCCAGGGCCAGCCTCACCCAGGAGGCCGTCGCCGCGTTGACGAGCATGTCCTCCCCGGCCGCCAAGGCCGCCATGCGGCGGTGGCTGCGGATGCAGGAGGCCGTCGACGGCGACTCGGTGTTCCTGACCCGGCCCGAACCCTGGACCGAGGGCACCGCGCTCGACATGAACGCTCCCGCACGCGGGCCGGTGCGGCCCTGATCGGCGCTCCTCCCGCCGCCCCGGGGCTCGCCGGTGACCCGAGGCCACCGGGCGCGTCGCGACGCGGAGCTCGCCGACCGGCGTGAACACCGGCACGAAGTGCGAAGTGCGAGGGGCGAGGGGCGAGGGGCGAGGGGCGAGGGGCCGCCAAGGTGATCCCCTCGCCCGAGGTGTGAGGCGGGCCCGCCGTCAGATGATCTCGCGGTTGAAGGTCCGGGTGCCCCACCAGATCGACAGCACGGTTATCGCCACGAGGACGACGCCGCCGATGACCACCGGCTGGAACGCGTAGTACCCGGTGAAGGTCGCCCTGGCGAGGTCGGCGACCCACGTCAGCGGATTGAATCGCGACAGGATGTAGAGCCACTCGGGCGCCAGTCCGGGGGTTATGGGCATCAGGATGCCCGACAGGAGCGTCAGCGGCAGCAGGCCCGTACTGATCATCGTGGTGAAGATCGGCTCGTTCTTGGCCAGCAGCGCCACCGTGATCGAGCACGAGGTGAGGGTGAGGGTGAGCAGCGCCCCGACGGCCAGGGTCAGCAGCGTGCCGACGACGGTTATCTGAAGATCGAAGAGGATCCAGGCCACCAGGAAGACCAGCATGCTCTGGATCGCCGTCTGGAACACGCGCACCATGACGTTGCCCAGCAGGAGCGCCGTGCGGCTGGCCGGGGTGACCCGCATGCGCTCCAGCACCCCGGTGCTCAGGTCGCTCAGGAGCTTGTATCCGGCGAACGCGCTGCCCATGAGCACCAGATAGATCGTGATGGCGGGCGTCATGACCATCCAGGCGCTCCCGGACGCGAATTCCGGCGAGTCCTTCATGACCCCGACCATCAACGGGGCGAAGAGCAGCAGCCAGGTGAGGGGTTGGGCGATCTCCAGGACCATGCGGATCAGGGACCGGTAGGCGAGGAGGAGCTCTTGCCGGAAGATCAGTGTCGCGTCGCGGAACATGGGTCACGTCCTGTCGGGGGTCGACGTCGAGGCGATGGCGTCCTCGCGGATGCTCCGGCCGGTCAGTAGCAGGAATATGTCGTCAAGGGTCGGTCGTACGACCTGGATGGAGAGGGCGGGGATGCTCGCGAGGTCCAGGGCGCGGATCAGCTCGGGGATCACGGCCTCTCCTCTCGGCACCTGGAACCGCACGCTGTCCCCCCTGACCAGGAGCTCGCTCGCGTCGGGGAGACGCTTGGCGATGGCGGCCGTGGCCTGGACCATGTCCGCCGGCACCGCGATCTCGACGCGGTGCCCGGACACCTTCGCCTTGAGGGCCTCGGGGGTGCCCTCGGCCATGATCCGCCCGTGGTCGATGATGAGCACCCGGTCGGAGAAGAGGTCGGCCTCCTCCAGGTAGTGGGTCGTGACGAACACGGTGGTGCCCAGCTCGGTGCGCAGCATGTGGAGGCGTTTCCACAGGGCCGCCCTGCTCTGCGGGTCCAGTCCGCTCGTCGGCTCGTCGAGGAACACGACCTGAGGTGAGTGCACGAGCCCGAGGGCGACGTCCAGGCGGCGGCGCTGCCCGCCGGACAGCGTGCTGACGAGCCGCTTCTCCAGACCGGTCAGCTCAAGCTGCTCCAGCACCTCCGCGCCGCGGCGCCGCGCGTCGGCCTTCGACAGCCCGTACAGCCTGCCCTGCAGCTCGATCTCCTCCAAGACCGTGTACTCGCCGCTGGTGCCGCCGCCCTGCGCCACGTAGCCGATGCGTCTGCGGACGCCCCCCGGATCGGCCAGCAGATCGAGCCCCGCGACGGTCGCGGTGCCGGACGTCGGCTGGAGCAGTGTGGTGAGCATGCGAAAGGAGGTGGTCTTACCCGCTCCGTTAGGACCCAGCAGGGTGACACACTCACCCGCCGACACATCGATGTCGACGCCCTTGACCGCCTCGACCTTCTGACCGCCCACGTGGAAACTGCGTGTCAGCCCACGGGTTGTGATCATGGAAACCCCTTCCGCCACAGATGGCTAGCAGTGACACTAGGTCTCCGAAACCCGTGAAATCACCGGACTTCGTGGCGTACGGACAGGTCGGCGGCCCCGGGCCGGGGCTCGCGGCCCGGCTTCTAGTGTTTTTGCGAGTCGTCGCCGGGGTTCACTGGTCTCAGTGGCATTCGGCGAGATGAAGGGTCAACGGATCGTGACTACCGCGGACGACGTCAGCACCGCATGGATCCGCCGCTACCATCCGGCGGCGGGGGCGGGTAAGCGCCTGGTGTGCTTTCCGCACGCGGGTGGATCGGCCAGCTTCTTCCGCCCGACCTCGGCCAGGTTCTCACCGGACGCCGACGTGGTGGCCGTCCAGTACCCCGGGCGGCAGGATCGGTTGCGGGAGCCGTGCATCACCGACATCGCCACCCTGGCGGATCGGATCGTCGACGAGCTGATCACGCTGTCGGAGAAGCCGACGGTCTTCTTCGGGCACAGCATGGGGTCGGTGATCGGTTTCGAGGTGGCCTGCCGGCTTGAGCGCAAGGGCGTCAACGCGCCCCACACGCTGATCGCCTCCGGGCGTCGCGGGCCGTCCACCCTGCGGGACGAGTCGGTGCACCGGCGCGACGACGACGGCATCATCGCCGAGCTCAAGCTGCTGAACGGCACGGACGCCGGGTTGCTCGGCGACGAGGAGATCCTCCGGATGGCGCTGCCCGCGCTGCGAGGTGACTACCGCGCGATCGAGACCTACCGCGGGGACCCGGAGCGGAGCATGAGCGCTTCGATCACCGTGCTGACCGGGGACGCCGATCCCAGGACGACCGTCGAGGAGGCGGAGTCCTGGAGCCGGCACACCTCGGGGCGTTTCCGCATGCGGGTGTTCTCCGGCGGCCACTTCTTCCTCACCCGGCACCAGCGGGCGGTGAACGAGGAGATCGCCCAGGAACTCGGGGCGTAACGCGGGACCGGGCCCGCCGCCGGGGTGTGGCGGGCCTCGAAGGGCGTCGTCAGGCGTGCCAGGTGCTCCACGCGTCGGTGATCAGCTCGGTGAGGCCCGACCTCTCGGGAGTCCATCCGAGTTCCTTCACCGCGCGGCTGTTGTCGGCCGTGAGGATCTGTGGTTCGGGCTTGGGCGGCGCCTTCCTGACCGCCACCGGGAGGCCGGTCACCGCCTCCGCCGTCGCCACGACCTGCGCCATGCTGGACGCGGTGCCGCTGCCTATGTTGTAGACGCGGTGTTCGCCCGCCTTCGCGGCGGCGAGCGACAGCCGCACCGCCGCCGCCACGTCGAGGACGTGGACGAAGTCGCGGACCGCCGATCCGTCGCCGTTGAGCGTGACGTACGGCGACTCGCCGGTCAGGGCGCGGAAGACGTTCGGGATGATGCGCTCGACAGCGGTGTCGGTGCGCCCGCCGGCCGACCCGGCGATGTTGAAGCACCGCAGCGTGACCGCGCCGATCGCCCCGGTGGCGGCGTACGCCGCGACGAGCTGCTCCGCGCCGACCTTCGAGGTCGCGTAGGGACTCTCCGGGCGGGGGTCCAGATCCTCGCCCAGGGCGCCGACGTACCGCGAGCCGTAGACCTTGTCGGTCGAGGCGAACACGAACCGGGCAGGCGGCGCCGACCCGCGGACGCGGTCGAGCGCCATGAGGAGGTTGAGGGTGCCGACCACGTTCACGTCGTAGTACGTCAGCGGGTCGGCGAACGAGTCCCGCCCCCGGGACACCGCGGCGAGGTGGCAGATCGCGTCGAAACGCCCCTCGGCGACCACCTCCCCGATCCGGGCGCGGTCGCGGACGTCGCCCTCCACCAGGCCGGCACCGGCGTGGTGCCCCGCGTCCGCGCCGCCCCGGGTCAGGACGGTGACCCGGTGACCGGCGGCGAGAAGATCGAGGGTGACCGCGTGGCCGAGATAGCCCAGACCGCCGGTGACCAGGACGTGCACGTCAGTTCCTCCAGGCGGTCGTCATGCGGTGTTCGGGGCCGGCCTCACCCGACGGGCGGCGGCCTGGGTCAACACCCGACGGGCGGCGGCCTGAGGCAACCGACAAGCCGCCCAGGTCACCTGAGGGGCGGCCCGGGGCATCCGGTAAGCGGCCAGGGTCGCTCGACGGGTGGCCCGGGTCGACCGGCGGGCGGCTCCGGGTCACCTGATGGACAGCTCGGGGAACGGCACGACGAACGCGCCGCCGGCCGCCGAGAAGGCCGCCGACCGGGCGCGGATGCCGGCCTCGAAGTTCCAGGCGAACAGCACGCAGTAGTCGGCCGCGTTCGCGGCCAGCCGCTCGGAGCCCACGATGGGGATGCCGTCGCCCGGCGTGAACCCGCCCACCTTGCGCGGGTTGTCGTCGACGATCCAGGCGATCTCGCCGCCCACCCCGGCCTGGGAGAGCAGGGTGACGGCCCGCGCCGACGCGCCGTACCCGCAGATCCGGCGGCCGACTCTCGACAGGCCGCCCAGCACGTCGTTGAGGGTCGTGCAGACCCGGCCGACGCGGTCCGCGAAGCCGTCGAGGAAAGCGCCGTCGGGCACCCCCGCGTCGGCCTCGGCGCGCAGGATCCGGCCGAGTTCGGCGGTCGGGGGGCGGGCGTCGTCGTCGCGGCCCATCCAGCAGCGCAGCGAGCCGCCCTGGGTCGGGATGAGGTCGGCGTCGAACACCGCGAGGCCGTTCGCCTCGGCCGCCTGCGCCAGCACGTGCAGGGAGAAGTACGACAGGTGCTCGTGGTAGACGAACTCGAAGATGCCGTGCTGGACCATCGGCAGGACGTGCGCGACCTCGATGACGGCGCAGCCGCCCGGTTTGAGGAGCTGCCGGATCGCGCGGAGGACCCCGTTCACGTCGTTGACGTGGGCGAGCACGTTGCTGCCCAGCACCGCGTCGACGGGCCCGATGTCACCCAGTATCTTCTCGACCGTCTCCACCCCGAAATGGGTGGTCAGGGTCGGAACGCCGTGCTCCTGCGCGTGGACCCCCAGCTCGACCGCCGGGTCGACGCCCAGCACCCGCATGCCGCGCTCGGCGAAGAAGCTCAGCTGGGTGCCGTCGTTGGAGCCGATCTCCAGGACCTTCGCCCCGGCGGCCAGCCCCAGCCGGTCCGTGACCCGGGTGGCCAGCGCGCGGCAGTGGTCGACGAGGGCGGGAGCCGCGCCCGTGGCGTACCGGTAGTCGGCGAACAGCACCGACCGGGGAATGACGTCCACGAGCTGGACCAGGCCGCACCCGGCGCAGCGCACGAGGTCGAGCGGATAGCGGTCCTGGGATCGGGCCTGCTCGGCGGTGGGCGCGATGGCGTTGGCGGGCGGCGTCGGGGTGAGCGAGACCACCTCCTCCAGACGGTTGGTCCCGCACACCAGGCATCGGCCGGTGGTGTCCATCAGCTTCTCTCCCCTTCCGCCCATCGGGTCGCCCAGCCGTCGTGGCCACCGTGCCCGATCCGCCGGGAGGCGTCTCGACGGCTCACGACAGGTCCTCGGCAGGCTGGCGCGGTCGGAGCTTACGTCCGCCAACACTAGGGGAATTACCTGATCGCCTAAGGCACAATCACCTGAACGTTACCCCTTGATCTGGGGGGAATCACATGATCGCCGACACCGTGTCCCCGTCCGAGTTGTCCGCCAGAGGCGAGGCAGGTACCGCGGATGAAGGAGTATCAGATGCGAATCCTGGTCACTGGCGGAGCTGGGTTCATCGGATCCCATTTCGTACGGTCGATGCTGGACGGCCGGTATCCCGGCCACGAGGACACCCGAATCACCGTCCTGGACAAGCTGACCTACGCCGGCAGGAGGGAGAACCTGCCCGAGGCGCATCCGAGGCTGACCTTCGTGCGCGGCGACATCTGCGACCGGGAGCTGCTGGCCGACCTCCTGCCGGGACACGACGCGGTCGTGCACTTCGCCGCGGAGTCGCACGTCGACCGGGCGGTGGACGACGCCGAACCGTTCATGTGGGCCAACGTGATGGGCACCCACCGCCTTCTCGAACAGTGCGGGGTGCACGGGATCCAGCGCGTCGTGCACGTGTCCACCGACGAGGTGTACGGGTCGATCGAGCAGGGATCGTGGACGGAACGGTTCCGGCTCGAACCCAACAACCCGTACTCGGCGTCGAAGGCGGCCAGTGACTGCCTCGCCCGCTCGCACTGGCGCACGTACGGCCTGGACCTGTCGATCACCCGCTGCTCCAACAACTACGGGCCCCGGCAGTATCCGGAGAAGATCATTCCCCGCTTCGTCACCCGCCTGCTCCAGGGGCGCGACCTCACGCTGCACGGAGACGGCAGCGCCGTCCGCGAGTGGCTGCACGTCGACGACCACTGCCGGGGCATCTCGCTGGTCCTCGACAAGGGCCGCGCCGGTGAGATCTACAACATCGGCGGCGGGATAGAGCTCACCAACCGGGAGCTGACCGGCCTCCTGCTCGAACTGGCCGGGGCCGACTGGAGCCGGGTCCGCTACGTGCCCGACCGGCGGGTCCAGGACCACCGCTACTCGATCGACCACAGGAAGATCACCGAGGAGATCGGGTTCGAGCCCGTGATCGACTTCAAGGAGGGCCTCGCGGACGCCGTCACCTGGTACCGGGAGAACCGGTCCTGGTGGGCGGCCCTCGACGCGTAGTTCGACGCGTAGGGAATGCGGCCGGAGGTCCCGGCGACGGGTGCGGGCCGGTGCGCGGGCCGGTGCAAGGGCCGATGAGTGGGCCGGTGAGTGGGCCGGTGCGCGGAGCCACCCCGCGCGGTGACGTAACGCGCTGAGCCGGCTCGCGCGGGTACGTGACGCGTGGAGCCACCCCGCGCGGTGACGTGCTGAGCCGGCCCACGCGATGACGTGACGTGCTGAGCCGGCCCGTGAGGTGACGCGACGTCGGCCCGTGAGGTGACGCGACCTCCGGCGGCCCGCCTTACGGTGACCTCGGCCGCCGCCTCCGCGTCACGGCCCGTGATCGCAGCCTGTGATCGCAGCCTGTGATCCCAGGCCGTGATCCCAGGCCGCGCCGGGTCATGTGTCTCGCCGCAGGGGTTCCGTGGCCACCCTCACCTGGCCGCGGACACCTCCTCGATCATCTCTTCGATCGCGCGGACCGCCGTGCCGGTCCCGTCCTCCTGGCGGATCGCCGTGCCGAGCGCCCGGGCGCGGGCAGCCATGCCGCCGTCGGTGAGCAGGCGATCGAGCGCGCCCCGCAACCAGCCGGCCTTGAAGGCGTGGTGGTGACGGGGCGAGGGCCCGACACCGAGCTGCGCGATCCTTCTTCCCCAGTGGAGCTGGTCGCCCTGGAGCCACACGACCGCCTGCGGGACACCGGCCCGGAACGCCGCCGCGGTCGTCCCGGCCCCTCCGTGATGGACGACGCACGCGGCGCGGGCGTAGAGCCATCCGTGCGGGACGAAGTCCGCCAGGAACACGTTGGGCGGCAGCTCCTGGTCGCCGAGTCCCGCCCAGCCGGACTGCAGGACGACACGCCGGCCCAGGCCCTCGACCGCCTCCAGCAGCTGCCCGGTGACCGCGCGGGCGTCGAACCCGTTGTTCGATCCGAAGCCGATCACGACCGGCGGCTCGCCGGCCACGAACGCCGCGAGGTCGTCCGGGGGGACGTACTCCGGCTCCTCCAGGAACCAGTACCCCGTGGTGCGGTACGTGGGGCCGAAGAGCGGATCGTGCCTGAGGGTGTGCGGGCTGATGGCGACGAGGTTGAGCAGGCGCGAATGGCTCGCGTCGAAGAGGATGTCGCGCCAGGGCGGAAGGCCGGCCGCGGTGACGACGGGGTTGAGAAGCTTGTCGGTCGCGAGCCTGACCCCCGAGCCGACGACCGACCACGCGAGGGCGTTGCCGACGGGCCCGAAGTCGACGTTGTTCGGGCCGTGCCCGCGCGCCCGGCGCAGCGGCCAGGTGTGGTGCACGCCCACCTGGGGCGTGCCGACCGCGCGCGCCGCGGCGACCGCGCCGATGGACAGCGGCGAGTGGATGACGACGTCGGCCTCACGTGCCAGCTCCATGAGCTGGGGCACCGCGGCACGCTGCTCCTGCGCCAGGAAGTCGATCACGACCGTCAGCTGCCGCAGCTTGTTCCTCTCGTTGAGGATGCGGGCGTAGTTCTCCTGGAATTCCGTCTCGCTCCACGCCGGCCTGCCGGCGAAGGGGACACCGACGGCGTCGGCGCGGGCCGCGTAACCCTCGGAGGCCGAGAACGTGACGTCGTGGCCCGCCGCGAGGAGTTCCTTTCCGAGGGCGAGGAAAGGCTGGAGGTCCCCTTCCGAGCCGACGGTCACAATGAGGGCACGCATCGCGTCAGAGCCGGACGGTCGGAGTCGGGTTCACTTTTGGTCGCCTTCCTGGACCGGCTGCCGAAGTGACGTGTGTGACGAATCCGAGCAGCGATCTTGTTTTCCTGTCCGGCACATCCTGATGCGGCCGATTCCCGGAAATCACTAGAACCACGGTGCCGACGGGTGTGACGTGCGGGTCTTCGCCGTCGCCCGAGTGGGGCCGGCCCGGACACGCCCAGCCTTTTTCCTGCCCGCCTCGCCGAAACCGACTAGGCGTTTTCCTAGAAAAATGTCCATAACATCGGATTTCAGCAGGGCGTCGGGACCGGCGCCCGCGTCAGCGCTTCGTCGGGATCCACCTGAACAGGCCACCCACGAGAACCGTGGTCGATTTCTGTAACAGACGAGGAGAGACCGGTTATGTGCGGGATCACGGGCTGGGTGTCCTATGACGCGGATCTGACCGAACGGCAGGCCACGATCGACGCGATGACCGCCACCATGGCGCTGCGCGGGCCCGACGCCTCCGGAACGTGGCTTCAACGGCACGCCGCGCTCGGTCATCGAAGACTGGCGGTCATCGACCTCGACGGCGGCGTACAACCCATGGAGTTCGCCACGCCGGACGGCCCGGTGGTCCTGGTGTACAGCGGCGAGACCTACAACTTCATCGAGCTGCGCAGGGAACTGCGGGCCCGGGGGCACCGGTTCCTCACCGCGAGCGACACCGAGGTCGTGCTGCACGGTTACCTCGAATGGGGTGAGAGCGTCGTCGACCACCTCAACGGGATGTTCGCCTTCGCCGTCTGGGACAGCCGTGACCAGAAGCTCGTCCTGATGCGCGACCGGCTGGGCGTGAAGCCGCTCTACTACTACCCGACCCGCGACGGGGTGCTGTTCGGATCGGAGCCGAAGGCGATCCTCGCCAATCCTCTGGCCCGCAGGGCCGTCGACATCGACGGGATACGCACGGCGGTGACCGGCATCGGTCCGGGGCAGGCGATCTGGAAGGGGATGCACGAGGTCGAGCCGGGCACGCTGGTCATCGTCAACGCGAGCGGGATCCGCAAGAGGACGTACTGGAGGCTTCGCACGGCGCGGCACACCGACGACCAGAGGCGCACGGTCGAACGGGTGCGGCAGTTGCTCGACGACACCGTCAAACGGCAGCTGATCTCCGATGTGCCCCAGTGCGTCCTGCTCTCCGGCGGGCTGGACTCCAGCGCGATCGCCGCCCTCGCGTCGCCCAAGCTGACCGCGGCCGGTGAACGGCTGCGCACGTTCTCGGTCGACTTCGTCGACCACGTCGACCGCTTCAAGGCGGACGTGTTCCGGACCACCCCGGACGCGCCGTTCGTCAAGGACATGGTCGACCTGATCAAGCCGGTGCACCGGCAGGTGGTGCTGAACGCGGAGGATCTGTCGGATCCGGCGATCCGCCGCGCCGTGATCACGGCTCGGGACACGCCGAACGCGTTCGGCGAGTCGGACATCTCGATGTACAGGCTGTTCCGGGAGATACGGAACGAGTCGACGGTGGCGCTGTCCGGCGAGGCGGCGGACGAGAACTTCGGCGGCTACCAGTGGTTCCACAACGAGATTCGCGAATTCCCCATCTTTCCCTGGATGGCGGCGGTGCTCGGCGCGCAGGCCGGCGGCGCCGCCGTCATGCCCTTCACGGCGGAGGGGCTGGCGGCCCTGGAACTGGACACCTACCTCGGGGACCAGTACGCGACGGCGGTGGCGGCCGTCGAGCACCTCGACAGCGCGTCGCGGGTCGAGCGTCAGATGCGCGTCATGTTCCACATGCACCTGACCAGGTTCCTGCGGATGCTGCTCGACCGTAAGGACCGCCTCTCCATGGCGGTCGGTCTCGAGGTGCGGGTTCCGTACTGCGACCACCGTCTCGTCGAGTACGTCTACAACGTGCCGTGGAAGCACAAGTCGTTCGACGGCAGGGAGAAGAGCCTGCTGAGGCACGCCGTGAAGGACCTGCTTCCGCCGTCGGTGGCCAACCGGGTGAAGAGCGGCTACCCGACGATGATGCATGACATCCGCTATTCGAGTGCCCTGCAGATTCAGGGCAAGGAAGTGCTGGCCGACGCCGACAGCCCGTTGTTCACGCTGTTCAACCGGGAATGGCTGAAGAACGCGGTCGAGATGGATTCGTCGACGATATCGCACGGCGACAAACTTCTCCTGGACAAGATGATCGACATGCACTGCTGGCTCGACATCTACTCGCCCGAGTTCTCCCTGTCCTGACCATGTCCTGACCATTCCGAATGTGGACCGAGGGCGTTCCCGTACGGGAACCGACGGCGCCGCTCCCGGCGGCCGGACCTACGTGAGGGCGGGGAGAACAGCATGGACGAGTCCGCTGTGAGGACGCGGGAGGCGACCGCGCCGGCTGGGCCGGCCAGCGCGCCGGAGAGCGCGATCGCGCCCCTGGCGTGGGGGCCCGTGTCGGTCGTCGCCGGAGCGGTCGCGGTGCTGCTGCTGGCGACGAGCGGCCGGTACGGCTACTTCGCCGACGAACTGTACTTCGTGGCGGCCGGCGAGCACCTGGACTGGGGGTACGCCGACCAGCCGCCCCTGCTGCCGCTGGTCGCGCACGTGATGGACACGCTGTTTCCCGGTTCCCTGGTCGCCCTGCGACTTCCCGCGACGGTGCTGACGGCGCTGGGGGTCGTCGTCGCCGCCCAGATCGCCAGGGAGCTGGGCGGCCGGCGCCGGGCTCAGGTGATGACCGCCGCGGTGTCCGCCATCGGCATGGTCGTCAACGGCCACCTCCTGGCCACGAACGCCTTCGACGGGTTCCTGTGGGCGGTGGTCTCCTGGCTGGTGATCCGCTGGGTCCGGTCGCGGGAGGAGGGGCGGCGGGACGACCGCCCGCTGCTGTGGGCGGGTGTCGCCACGGCCGTCGCCCTGCAGGTCAAGTTCCTCATCCCGGTGCTGTGGCTGGCGCTGGGAGTGGCCGCGCTCGCGGTGGGACCGCGGGACCTGCCGCGCAGGCCGCTGCTGTGGGCCGGTGCCGCGATCACCGTGCTGACGATGCTTCCCGGGCTGGCCTGGCAGGCCGGCAACGGGTGGCCGCAGTTCGAGATGGTCCGGACGGTGTCCGAGGAGGTGAGCCTGAACGGCGGCCGCGCGCTGTTCCTCCCGCTCGTGCTCGCCCAGCCCGGCCTGCTGGCCGGGGCCGTGCTGGCCTGGTACGGCCTGTGGCGGCTCCTGCGCTCCCCGCTGCTGCGGCCCTACCGGTTCTACGGCGTGGCCGCCGTCGCGGTGATCCTGGTCTTCTGGCTGGCCGGCGGCCGGTGGTACTACGTGATCGGGCTGTTCCCGGTGCTGTGGTCCGCGGCCGCGGTCGAGCTGCAGCGGCACCGGCCGGCGCGCTGGTGGCGCTGGGTCCCGACCTGGCCGGTCGTCGCGCTGTCGGTGCTGCCGTCCCTCTACTGGCTGCCGGTCCTGCCCGAAGACCGGGTGCGACAGCCCGGGCCCGGCGAGAACCCCGGGGTCGGCCTCGTCACGATCGGCCAGTTCGGCTGGCCGGAGTTCGCCGACGCCGTCGGCCGGGCGTACCGGACACTGCCGCCGGACGAGCGGCGGGACGCCGTGGTGATCACCAGGGTCTACTGGCAGGCCGCCGCCATCGAGTTCTACGGCCGCGAGCGGGGGCTGCCGAAGCCGTACAGCGGCAGCCGTGGTTACTGGTACTTCGGCACGCCTCCCCGGGGGACCGGCACGGTGCTGTACGTCGGCGACGAGGCCGAGCGGCTGCGCTCGTACTTCGGCGACGTGCGGCGGGTGGCCACCGTGGACACCCGCCTCGGCCTGGAGGTCGGCACGCCCATCTGGCACTGCCGCGAGCCGCGGGCCCCGTGGCCGGAGCTGTGGCCAGAGTTCCGGCGGACGGCCATCTGACGTACGGCGGCGGGCGGGCGGGGGACGGACGGCTGTGCGAGGTGGTGCGCGGAGACGCGAGAGGTCCGGCCGGCCAGGGAGACGAGAGGATCCTGCCGGCCGGCACGTCGACCGGCCGGCACGCCGAAAGGTCACACGTGTGAACGGTCACTCGCGGGAACGGGGACTCGTAGGAACGGTCACTCGCGGGAACGGTCACACGTGGGAACGATCATACGCGTGCGCGTCGCGTGGCCCGGTTCCCCGGTAGAACTCGCGTACCTTCCCGATCACCCAGTCCTGGTCGGACTCGGTCAGCCCGGGGTCGGTGGGCAGGTAGAGGCCGTCGGCCGCGAAGCGGGCGGCGTTCAGCGACGGCCAGTCGGGGGTGCGGTACATCGGCTGGCGGCTCATGGGCTGGAAGAACGGCCGGGTCTCGATCCCCGCGTCGGTCAGGAACTCCCGCAGCTCCTCGCGCCGCTCCACCCGGATGTCGTACATCCACAGGACGTCGCGGGGCGGCATGATGGTGACCCCGTCGATGCCGTCGAGCCCGCTGTCGTAGTGGTTCTCGATCCGCTTGCGGATGGCGAGTATTTCGTCGATCTGCTCCAGCTGGGCCAGGGCGACCGCGGCCTGCATGTTCGTCATGCGGAAGTTGTAGGCCAGCTTCTTGTGGATGAAGTCGTGCTCCTTGCTGAAGGCCATGCTGCGCAGGTGGGCCATCTGCTGGGCGAGATGCTCGCTGTTCGTGACGCAGACGCCCCCCTCACCGGCAGTGATGATCTTGTTGGCGAACAGCGAGAAGCACGCGATGTCGCCCACCGGGCGCACGCCGTGCGCCTCCGCCGAGTCCTCCACCACCCTCAGGTTGTACTCGTGCGCCAGCTTCATGATCGCGTCCATGTCGCACCGCCGGCCGTAGACGTGCACCGGCATGATCACCTTGGTACGGGGGGTGATCCGGGACTCGATCAGCGAGACGTCGATGTTGAGGTCGTCGGCGCAGTCCACGAACACCGGCACCGCGCCGGTGTAGGTGACCGCCCACGCGGTGGCGATCATGGTGAACTCGGGCACCAGGACCTCGTCGCCGGGGCCGACCCCGAGCGCCCGCAGGGCGAGGGTGAGGGCGGTCGTGCCCGAGGAGCACGCGACGCCGTACGAGAGGCCGTTGTACTGGGCGAACTCCTCCTCGAAGCGCCTGACGAAGGGGCCCTGCGAGGATATCCAGCCGGAGCGGACGGCCTCGGTGAGGTACTCCATCTCCCGTCCCGCGAGGTACGGTTTCGAAACCTGATATCTGAACGCCATGGGGTTCCTCACTCATCAGCCGGCCGGCTCGTCGGCACGGGGCGATAAGAGGCGCTCAGAAGATCCCGTCCCCTCGCCGCGTCGCGACACGGGACTCTCCGGACACGCGCCGGGCCAAGTACAGGAGAACCCGGACGGCACTCGTGAAAACACTAGGATCCGCGCGCCCCGGGGCGGAGACCTGGCCCGCGGCGCCGCACAACTAGTGAAACGCGCAGCCTGTGCTCGGCATAGTTCGAGCTGGCCGTAGGGCCACGAGCCGGACGCGGTGATCCGGACGCCCGCCCTCGCCGGGCGGCGGACCGGGTCTCCGCGTGTCGGCATGACGACGTGTATGGGGAGCGGTGCGTGAATCGATCCGAGTTCATGCCTGGCCATGACTCCGGCACGGACGACGATCGCATCGCGGTCGTCGGGGTGTCCTGCCGGTTGCCCTCCGCGCAGGGGCCGGCGGAGTTCTGGCGGCTGCTGCGCGACGGCGTGAGCGCCGTGTCCACGGTGCCACCCGGCCGCTGGAGCGCGGACACGGACGCCGAGGCCGGTGCCGGTGCGGATACTGAGCCCGATGCCGATGCCGATGCCGATGCCGATGCCGATGCCGATGCCGGTGCGGATGCCGCGCCCGGTGCCGGTGCGGACGCCGCGCCCGGTGCCCGTGCGTACGGCGCGTTCCTGGACGGGGTCGACCGGTTCGACGCCGGGTTCTTCGGGATCTCACCCCGCGAGGCCCGCGCGATGGATCCCCAGCAGCGGCTGACGCTGGAGCTCGCCTGGGAGGCGCTGGAGGACGCGCGTGTCGCGCCCGGCCCCCTCCGGGGCACCGACGTCGGCGTGTTCGTCGGCGCGACGGCCGACGACTACGCGCTGCTGAGCCGCCGGAGCGGCGCGGCGGGGATCGGCCACCACTCGCTCACGGGCGTCAACCGCAGCATCCTCGCCAACCGGGTCTCGCACTTCCTCGCCCTGACCGGCCCGAGCATGGCCGTGGACACGGGCCAGTCGTCCTCCCTGGTGGCGGTGCACCTCGCCTGCGAGAGCATTCGTAGCGGCGAGTCCGCCATGGCCCTCGCGGGCGGGGTCCAGCTCAACCTCGCCGAGGAGGGCGCCCTGGCGGCCGAACGGCTCGGCGCGCTGTCCCCGGACGGCAGGTGCTTCACCTTCGACGCGCGGGCGAACGGTTACGTCCGCGGCGAGGGCGGCGCCGTCGTCCTCCTCAAGCCGCTGTCGCGCGCCCTCGCGGACGGCGACCACGTGTACTGCGTCATCTCGGGCAGCGCGGTCAACAACGACGGCCCCGGCGAGACGCTCACCACTCCGAGCCCCCGGGCGCAGGAGCGGGTGCTGCGGTCGGCGTACCGGCGCGCGGGCGTGGATCCGGCGAGCGTCGGCTACGTCGAGCTGCACGGCACCGGTACCAGGGTGGGCGATCCCGTCGAGGCCGCCGCGCTCGGCGCGGTGCACGGCACCGGCCGCTCGGGCGTGCCCCTGTGGGTGGGATCGGCCAAGACCAACGTCGGCCACCTGGAGGGCGCCGCCGGCATCGTCGGGCTGCTCAAGACCGTACTGGCCATCGAGCACCGCCTGCTGCCGCCGAGCCTGAACTTCGAGCGGCCGAACCCCGCGATCCGCTTCGACGAGTGGAACCTGCGGGTGGTCGGGTCCCCGACGCCGTGGCCGGTGGGCGACGGGGACGGTAACGAGAACGGGGACGGGGGCGGGCGTCTCGTCGCGGGCGTCTCGTCGTTCGGCATCGGCGGCACCAACTGCCACGTCGTGCTGACCTCGGCCCCGGAGCGGGCTTTCCCGGCACCGGCGACCGGGCCCGGCGCGCCGGGGGAGCGGTCCGGGGCAGCGGGGTCCGGGGCAGCCGGGTTCGGGGCAGCGGGGTTCGGGGCAGCCGGGTTCGGGGCGGCGGAGTTCGGGGCGGCAGGGGCTGGGCCGGAAGGGTCCGGAGCGGCGGGGCCTGGGGCGGAAGGGACGTCACCGGCGTACTGGTCGCTGTCCGGCCACACCGAGGGCGCGCTGCGGGCACAGGCGGCCCGGCTCGCCCGCCACGTCAGGGAGCGGGAGGACCTCTCGCCCGGTGACGTGGCCTTCTCGCTGGCGACGACGCGTGCCGGCCTGCGCCATCGGGCGGTCGTCATCGGCGACGGTCGCGAGCGACTGCTCCACGGGCTGGACGCGCTGTCGGCGGGGCGTTCCGCGCCCGGGGTGGTGCGCGGCAGGACCGGCGCCGACTACGGTTCCGGTTCCGGCGGCGTGCTGCCCGGCCCGGCGGAGCACGCCGACCGGCCGGTCTTCGTGTTTCCCGGTCAGGGATCGCAGTGGACGGGGATGGGGGCGGAGCTGCTCGACTCGTCGCCGGTGTTCGCCGCCGCCATGGCGGAGTGCGAGGCGGTGCTGGCGCCGTTCGTCGACTGGTCGCTGACGAGCGTCGTCCGGGGAGAAGCCGGCGGCCCGTCCATGGAACGCGCGGACGTGATCCAGCCCGTGCTGTGGGCGATCATGGTCTCCCTGGCTGGGCTGTGGCGGTCGTACGGCGTGGAACCGGCCGCGGTGGTGGGCCACTCGCAGGGGGAGGTCGCCGCCGCGTGCGTCGCGGGCGCGCTGTCGCTGGAGGACGGCGCCTGGCTCGTGACCGCCAGATCGAAGCTGATCACCGAGGTCCTCTCCGGCAGGAGCGGCATGGTCTCGGTGGACCTGCCCCCTGAGGTCATGGACGACCGGCTGGCCCGCTGGGAGGGCCGCCTGACCGTCGGCGCCGTGAACGGCCCGTCCTCGGTGGTGGTGTCGGGGGACAACGAGGCACTGGCCGAGATGACGGCCGAGTGGGCGGACACGGTACGGATGCGCCGGGTCAACATCGACTACGCCTCGCACTCCTCCGTCGTCGAGCGGATCGAGGAGCGCCTGGCATCGCTGCTGGCGCCGATCCGGCCACGTAGCTCGGCGATCTCCTTCTACTCGACGGTTACCGGCGCCCCGCTGGACACGGCGGAGCTCGACGGTGACTACTGGTACCGCAACCTGCGCCGGCCGGTCGACTTCCAGGGCGCGGTCGAGCGGCTGCTGGCCGACGGGTTCGGCCCCTTCATCGAGGTGAGCCCGAACCCGGTACTGGTCGGCAGCCTCCAGGAGAGCGCGCGGACCGCCGGCCGTCCGGTGGTGACCGTCTGCACGCTGCGGAAGAACGACGCCGGGGTCTCCCGCGTGACGACCTCGATCGCCGAACTCCACGTGAACGGGGTGGAGGTCGGCTGGGAGAGACTCCTGCCCGCCGGGTCCCGGGTCGAGCTGCCGACGTACGCGTTCCAGCGTGACCGCCACTGGCTGGAGGAGCCCGGCCGGGGAGGGGAGCGGGGGAAAGCGGGTCCGCGGGCGGGGTCGGCACCGGGATCGAGACCAGGACCGGGATCGGGATCGGGATCGGCGGGCGACGGGAGGCCGGACGAGCTGGACGGACCGGACGGGCCGGATGCCGTCCGGTCCGGTTCCGGCAGCTCGCTGGACCTGGTCCGTGACGCGTGCGCGGCGGTCCTCGGGACCTACGATCCCGACGGGATCGATCTCGGCCTGCCCTTCAAGGAGCTCGGCTTCGACTCCGCGATGCTCGTCGAGCTCACGACCCGGCTCCATCCGGCCGACGGGCCCGCGCTGAGCGCCACCGTCCTCTTCGACCACCCCACGCCGGCGAGACTCGCCGCCTTCCTGGGGTCCACGACCGCCACCGGTTCCGAACCTCCGCCTCCGGAACCGGTGGCCTCTCCTCCCGCGGCGGGCGAGCCCGTCGCGATCATCGGGATGGCCTGCCGCTACCCGGGCGGGATCGACTCCCCGGAAAGCCTGTGGCGGCTGGTCGACGCCGGTGTGGACGCGGTGTCGGCGCTGCCCGCCGACCGTGGCTGGCGGATGGGGGGCCTCGCCGCGGACCATCCCGGAGGCTTCCTCCACGACGCGGGAGACTTCGACGCCGCGTTCTTCGGGATCTCGCCGCGTGAGGCGCTGGCGATGGATCCGCAGCAACGACTGGCGCTGGAGGTTGCCTGGGAGGCGGTGGAGCGGGCCGGGATCCCGCCGTCGTCGCTGGAGGGCACCCGGACCGGCGTGTACCTGGGCGCGATGGCGCAGGACTACGGCGTCCGCATGCACGAGGCGTCCGGCGACGCCGAGGGCTACACGCTGACGGGCACCTCGCCCAGCGTCCTGTCCGGCCGGGTGGCGTACACCCTGGGGCTGGAGGGCCCCGCGATCACGGTGGACACCGCGTGCTCGTCGTCGCTGGTCGGCCTGCACCTGGCCGCGCAGGGGCTGCGCTCCGGGGAGTGCTCGCTGGCGCTGGCGGGCGGGGTCACCGTCATGTCGACGCCGGGCATCTTCCTGGAGTTCGCCAAGCAGGGCGGCCTCTCCCCGGACGGGCGGTGCAAGGCGTTCGCCGACGCCGCCGACGGCACCGGATGGGCCGAGGGCGTCGGCGTGCTGGTGCTGGAACGCCTGTCGGACGCCCGCCGCAACGGCCACCCGGTGCTCGCCGTGCTCCGCGGATCGGCCGTCAACTCCGACGGCGCCTCCAACGGCCTGACCGCTCCCAGCGGCGTCTCCCAGCAGCGGGTGATCCGGCAGGCCCTCGCCGGTGCCGGGCTCTCCACCTCGGACGTGGACGTGGTGGAGGCGCACGGCACGGGTACCAGGCTGGGCGACCCGATCGAGCTCCAGGCGCTGCTGGCGACGTACGGGCAGGACAGGCCGGACGACCGGCCGCTGCTGCTCGGGTCGATCAAGTCGAACATCGGTCACAGCCAGGCGGCGGCCGGGGTCGCGGGTGTGATCAAGATGGTGATGGCCATGCGGCAGGGGGTCGTGCCGCGGACGTTGCACGTCGACGCCCCCACCTCGCACGTGGACTGGTCGGCCGGCGCGGTCGGGCTGGTGACCGAGCGCGCGGGCTGGCCGGAGTCCGGACGGCCCCGCCGGGCCGGGGTGTCGTCGTTCGGGATCAGCGGCACCAACGCACACGTGATCGTCGAGCAGGTGCCGGACCCCTCCACGGAGCGGGTGCCGGCTCCCCCCGCCGAGCGGCCGTCCGGACAGGGCCAGCCCTCCGACTCCTCCGATTCTTCTGCCCCCTCCGAGTCCGGTACGACGCCGACCGTCGCGCCGGGGGCGTCCGGCGTGGTGCCCTGGGTGGTCTCCGGTAAGACCGAGGCCGCGCTCGACGCCCAGATCGACCGGTTGACGTCCTCCGTGGCAGAGAGCGGAGCGGACCCGGCCGACATCGGCTACGCGCTGGTGACGGCCCGTTCGGAGTTCGCCCACCGGGCGGTGCTGCTGGCGGGAGGCGACGGCGTGGCCGAGGCTGCACGCGGCGTCGCCGGCGCGCCCGGCCCGGTGGCGGTGCTGTTCGCGGGACAGGGCGCGCAGCGGATCGGGATGGGCCGCGACCTCGCCGCCCGCTTCCCGGTCTTCGCCCGCGCGCTCGACGAGGTGTTCGCGCGGCTGGCCGGCAGGCTGGAGAGGTCGCCGCGCGAGGTGATGTTCGGCGCGGACGCCGGGGCACTGGACCGCACCGAGTACGCCCAGCCGGCGCTCTTCGCGATCGAGGTGGCGCTCTTCCGCCTGGTCGAGTCCTGGGGCGTGACCCCGGACCTGCTGGTGGGACACTCGATCGGCGAGATCGCCGCCGCCCACGTGGCCGGGGTGCTGTCGCTGGACGACGCCTGCACGCTGGTCGCCGCCCGGGGCCGGCTGATGCAGCGCCTGCCCGAGGGCGGGGCGATGGTGTCCGTCCAGGCCGGCGAGGCGCAGGTCGAGCCGATGCTGGAGGACGGGGCCGTCATCGGCGCGGTGAACGGCCCGTCGTCCGTCGTGATCGCCGGAGCCGAGGACGCCGTCCTGCGCGTCGCCGCGCGCTTCGACAGGACCAGGCGCCTGCGGGTGAGCCACGCCTTCCACTCGCCGCTGATGGAGCCCATGCTGGCGGAGTTCCGGGAGGTCGTCGAAGGGCTCACCTTCCAGCGGCCGGGGACGCCGATCCTCTCCACCGTGACCGGAGGGCCGGTCGACGCCGCGTACCTGTGCTCGCCGGACTACTGGGTGGACCACGTCACGCGTCCGGTGCGCTTCGCCGACGCGATCCGCGCCGCCGGGGCGGCGGGGGCCAGGGTGTTCCTGGAGCTCGGCCCGGACGGCGGGCTGTCGGCACTCGTCCACCAGAACCTCGCCTCGCCGACCGGCCGGAACCCGGCCGGGACGGTGGAGCCGATCGGGACGGCGGGACCGGCCGGAACATCGGGACCGGCCGGGACGTCGGGATCGATCGAGACGTCCGGGCCGGTCGGAACGCCGGGACCGGTCGCCATCCCCGTCCTGCGCAAGGACCGGGGCGAGGAGGCCGCGGCGCTGGCGGCGGCCGCCAGACTGTACGTGCACGGGACGCCGGTGCGGTGGCCGGAGCTGTTCCCCGGTGCGGTGGCTCGCCGGGTGGACCTGCCGACCTACGCTTTCCAGCGGGAGCGGTACTGGCCCCACCCCTCGGCGACCGCGGGCGACGTCACCTCCGCCGGGCTGGACCGGTCGCGACACCCGCTGCTCGGCGCGGCGGTGGAGCTGCCCGACACCGGCGGGTTCCTGTTCACCGCCCTGGTCTCGACGGCCGCGCATCCGTGGCTGTCCGACCACGTGGTGGCCGGGCGGGTGCTGTTCCCCGGCACGGCCTTCGTGGAGCTGGCCGTGCGGGCGGCCACCGAGGTCGGGTGCGGCCTGGTGGAGGAGCTCACGCTCACCGCGCCGCTCGTACTGCCCGAGCGGGGCGACGTGCGACTGCAGGTGGCGCTCGGCGCCGCCGACGGCGGCGGTGGCCGGACGGTCGGCGTGTACTCCCGCCCGGCGGACGAGCCGGACGCGCCCTGGACCCGGCACGCCACCGGCGTGCTCGCCCCCGGCCTGCCGGGTGTCCCCGACCCCGGCCTGGGCGAGTGGCCTCCCGCGGCCGCCGTCCCGGTGGATCTCGGCGACTTCTACGAGCGGCGGGCGGAGGCGGGCTTCTCCTACGGTCCCGCGTTCCGGGGGGTGCGCGCCGTCTGGCGTGCCGGCCGGGAGGTGTTCGCCGAGGTCGCCCTGCCCGAAGGACCCGCGGCCGACGCGGGCTCGTACGGACTGCACCCGGCCCTGCTCGACGCCGCGCTGCACGTGGCGTCCCTCGCCGGGCTCGACGAGGCGGACGGCGGGCTGCTGCCGTTCGCCTGGACCGGGGTGTCCCTGCACGCGTCCGGCGCCTCGACGCTCCGTGTCCGGATGAGCGGGGCCGGTACGGACACGATCACGCTGGTCGCGGCCGACGCCGGGGGCGGCGTGGTCGCGTCGGTCCGCTCCCTCGCGCTCCGTCCCGCGAACGATCCGCGGCCCGCGGCGCGCACCGGCGGCGGACCGCTGCTGCGGCTGGACTGGCCGCTCGCGCCGGAATCCGGTAACGGGGACCGCCCGGCGAGGCGCTGGTCGGTACTCGGCTCCGACGAGTGGGGTCTCGTCGCCGCCCTGCGCGCGGCCGGGCAGGCGGCGGACCTGGTGGACGAGCCGGACCCGGCCGCGGACGTGACGCTGGTCGAGGTCCCGACGCCGGCCGGGGACGACGTTCCGGCCGCCGTGCGGTCGGTGACCTCGGCGGTCCTGGCCCGGCTGCGGGAGATCGGGGACGACGAGCGCGCCGACACCCCCGTGATCTTCGTGACCCGTGGAGCGGTGACCACCGATGTCGATGTCGATGTCGCGGCCGTGCCCGACCCCGTCGCGGCGGCGGTCTGGGGCCTGGTGCGCTCGGCGCAGATGGAGAGCCCCGGGCGGTTCGTCCTGCTCGACCTTGACGCCGAGCCGGTGACCGGCGAGACGCTGGTCGCGGCGTTCGACTCCGCGTCCGGCTCCGCGGAGCCGCAGGTCGCGGTACGCGACGGCCTGCCCCGGGTGCCGAGGCTCGTCGCGGCCACCGGCGACCGCGCCGCCTCACCCGCGCCGGGCACCTTCCGGGGAGCCGGTGACGAGTCCGTACCGGACACCCTCGGGGGAGCCGGTGAGCCCGTACCGGGCCCCTTCCGAGGTGCCGACGGCACCGTGCTCGTCACCGGAGGTCTGAGCGGGCTGGGCGCGCTCGTCGCCCGCCATCTGGTGGACGAGCACGGCGTACGGCACCTGACGCTGGTCGGCCGGCGCGGCCCGGACACCGAGGGCGCCGCGGAGCTGATCTCGGAGCTGGCCGCCCGGGGGGCCGAGGTCACGGCCGTCGCCTGTGACGTGTCCGACCGCGACGCCCTGGCCGAGCTGATCGCCGGGATCTCCCCGGAGCACCCGCTCACCGGGGTGGTGCACGCCGCCGGTGTGCTCGACGACGGGCTGATCGGGGCACTGACCCCCGAGCGGATCGACACCGTGCTGCGGCCGAAGGTGGACGGCGCCTGGCACCTGCACGAGCTCACCCGCGACCTGGACCTGACCGCGTTCGTGGTGTTCTCCTCGGTGTTCGGGACGCTCGGCAACGGCGGCCAGGCGAGCTACACCGCGGCGAACGCCTTCCTCGACGCCCTCGTACGGCAGCGCGCCGCCCTGGGACTGGCCGCCCTGTCGATCGGGTGGGGACCGTGGCGGCAGGACACCGGGATGACCGCGGCCCTCACCGGGACGGACATGCGGCGCATGACCCGGGCCGGGTTGCGCACCCTGTCCGGCGAGCAGGGACTCGCCTTCCTCGACGCCGCGCTGGCGGGCCCCGAGCCGGTGGTGGTGGCGGCGCGGCTGGACCGGGCCGCACTACGGGAGCGGAGCCACGTCCCGGCGGTCTTCCGCGCGCTGGTACCCGCCCCCATGCGACAGGCGGCCGCCGCGTCCGCCGGCTCCGGCACGCTCGCCGCCCTGTCCGGAGAGGCGCTCGGCGAGGCCGTGTCCACGCTGGTGCTCGGGCAGGTCGCCGCCGTGCTGGGGCATGCCTCGGCGAACGCGATCTCGCCCGACCTGACCTTCCAGGACCTCGGTCTCGACTCCCTCACCTCCGTGGAACTGCGTAACCGGCTGATCGAGGCGACCGGCCTCCGGCTGCCCGCCACGCTGGTGTTCGACCAGCCCACCCCGACGGCGGTGACCGGCTTCATCCGCGAGCGACTCGACGGGGTCGAGGCGGCCCCCGCGCCGCCCGTGCGTGTCACGGCCCCGGCCGATGAGGACCCGATCGTCATCGTCGGCATGGCCTGCCGCTATCCGGGCGGCGTCACCTCACCCGAACAGCTCTGGGAACTGGTCACCGAGGGCAGGGACGCCATCTCGGACTTCCCTGCCGACCGGGGCTGGGAGCTCCAGGACGGGTCCTTCGCCCGCGCGGGCGGGTTCCTGTACGACGCGGCCGAGTTCGACGCGCCGTTCTTCGGTATCTCGCCGCGCGAGGCGCTGGCGATCGACGTCCAGCAGCGGCTGCTGCTGGAGACCTCCTGGGAGGCCGTCGAACGGGCGGGCATCGACCCGCTCACCCTGAAGGGCAGCCGGGCCGGTGTCTTCGCCGGGATGATGTACCACGACTACCCCTCGACCGGAGACGGAGCACCGGACGAGCTGCGCGGGATCGTGGTCAACGGGACCACGGGCAGCGTGACCTCCGGGCGGGTGTCGTACACGCTGGGCCTGGAGGGTCCGGCGGTGACGGTGGACACGGCGTGTTCGTCGTCGTTGGTGGCGGTGCATCTGGCGGCGCAGGCGTTGCGGTCGGGGGAGTGCTCCCTGGCGCTGGCCGGAGGGGTGACCGTGATGTCCACCCCGAACACCTTCGTCGACTTCGCCCGCCAGGGCGGCCTGAGCTCTGACGGCCGGTGTCGTTCGTTCTCCGAGGCCGCTGACGGGGTCGGTTGGTCGGAGGGTGTGGGTGTGCTGGTGTTGGAGCGGTTGTCGGACGCGCGCCGCAACGGTCATCAGGTGTTGGCGGTGGTGCGTGGGTCGGCGGTGAACCAGGACGGTGCGTCCAACGGGTTGACGGCGCCGAACGGTCCGTCGCAGCAGCGGGTGATCCGCCAGGCTTTGGCCGGGGCGGGGCTGTCGGCATCGGACGTCGACGCGGTGGAGGGGCACGGAACCGGTACGACGCTGGGCGACCCGATCGAGGCGCAGGCACTGCTGGCCACCTATGGTCAGGACCGGCCGCAGGACCGGCCGGTGCTGCTGGGCTCGATCAAGTCGAACATCGGCCACACCCAGGCGGCCGCCGGTGTGGCGGGCGTGATCAAGATGGTCATGGCGATGCGGCACGGGGTGCTGCCCCGGACGTTGCACGTGGACGCGCCGTCCTCGCACGTGGACTGGGACTCAGGGGCGCTGGAACTGCTGACCGAGCCGGCCGGGTGGCCGGAGACGGGCCGCCCGCGCCGGGCGGGGGTGTCGTCGTTCGGGATCAGTGGGACCAATGCGCATGTGATTTTGGAGCAGTTTGCGGTGCCGGTGGAGGTGCCGGTGGAGGTGCCGGTGGTGGGGGACGTGGTGGAGGGGGGTGGGGTTGTTTCGTGGGTGGTGTCGGGTCGTA
>NZ_JCADBG010000042.1:0-36187 GCF_059358815.1 Streptosporangium nanhuense | reverse complement strand
GGTTGTAGACGTCCAGGGCCTTGCCGCTGGTGCGGTTGACCAGGACGTACCAGGCGTTGGTGTCGACGGTCGCCGCGGTCGCGGAGGAGGTGGCGAGGGTGAGCATCGTGCCGGTGAGCACGATCGACGTTATGGCGGCGATCAACACGCGCAGGCGATTTCGCCCGGTAGGACGCATGACTCTCCTTTCAAGAACTTGTTAGCGCTAACAAGGCGATCATGAAGTCGTTCGGGAGGTGGTGTCCTGCCGGTTCTCGGCGCCCGGCGGGGCGCTGATCGGGTCGACGCGCGACACGCGATCGACATCGCGGGGACGGCCGGCCGCCGATGCGGCGGAGGGCCGGCGGCGGCTCCGTGACGGGCGGGCGTCCGGGGAGGGGATGCGTCCGACGCTCCCGGGCCGGTCAGAGGCCGGACGTCGGCCGCCAAAGGTTGTTACCGCTAACATTTCGGGTTCCAGATATCCATGGCCTGCTCCTGGGGGGTGATGTCGGAGTACATCCGACCGGTCGGGCGGCGTCAACGAGCCGCGATCCTCGCTGATCTGGGCGTCGCCGTCGATACGCTTCCCTGCCTGGACATTCGCCCGGAGAGAGATCACCTGACGACGCCCGCGAAAGTGAAAGTTTCACAGAAGTTACGACTTGGCAACCATAAGTTTCGGACACAACCGCGCCAACTTTCGTGACCTGGCTGTCAGATGTGGCGATTCACCTCCCGGCCGGCTCCCGGCACCCGTCGGTTCGACGGCAGAAATGCCACCCCGAGGGAAGTGCTCGCGGCGACCGCGAACAGCGGAACGATCGTGACCGCTATCGCGGGGTCTCCCGGCGCGACCGCGAGCGCAGGGCTCCCACCACCGGCTCGGCGCCGTTCGCCGGTCGAGACGGGCGCCACGGCGGCCGTCGTGGCGATCCACCTGTTCCGGGAGGGCGCTCCGGCGAACGCGCGTCGGACCGAGGCGCGAGCGTGTCGTCCGCGAGGGTGCTACCTCCTCGGAAGAATGCGAAACATTTCCTGGGCATCACATAAGTTTCCGACGCGAGTGATTGACAGCGTCATGCCGTACGCCTACCGTTGATCACGGTGTGTTAACGCAAACAATTGCGTTGGAAATGACTTCCGCCGCCTTCCGGTCACCGTGCCGACCGGCGATCTCCCCTTCGTGATGTCGTCGACCGGCCGTGATCACTTCGGGCGGCCAGGCGGCCAGGAGACCGGGAGCGCTCATCGCGATGGTCGTCCCGCGCCTCCGAACCGGTCGTCTCGTCGTCGTGGCGTCACCTCGCGCGCCGACGACGTGACGGCGGGGTGTCCCCGTCCGGGTGAGCCGTGGCGGGTCGGCCACCCGCCACGCGTCCTCGTACTCGCCGGTCTCGTGTGCGGCTTGTCCGAGGCCGAACGGCACGGGTGCCGTTCGGCGCTGCCAGGGTCGTGCGGGAACGATCGAGGGGCAGCGCGGTCGCGCTGCCCCTCGATCGTTCCCGCGCTCCTACCAGCGCAATTCCCCGGCTTCCTCCTGGAGCGTTCCTGTCGGGCCGTCCGCGCCGAGAGTCGCCAGACGCACGACGGTCCTGGCGCTCTCTTCCGGCGATCTTCCGCCTTCGAAGGGCAGGCCGGCGGTCATGTCGGTGGCGGTGAAGCCGGGCTCGAGCGCGTTGAACTTGATGCCCGGCTGGGACTTGGCGTACTGGAGTGTGAGCATGGTGGCCGCCGCCTTGGACGCGGAGTAAAGCGCCGCCGCCACGTGGAACTCCGGCCGCTCGGGGTTGGTCACCGCCCAGAACGACCCGGCGCTGCTCGAAACGGTGACCACGGTCGGGTTCGACGACCTGCGCAGCAGGGGGAGTGCCGCCTCCGTGACGCGCACGATTCCCACCGCGTTGGTGTCGAAGACCCGCAGAGCCGTGGGACCGTCGGTGACTCCGGTCTCCAGGATGCCCGCGTTGTGCACCAGGACGTCGAGCCGGCCCTCGACCGCGTCGATCGTCGCCAGCGCGCTGCTCACCGACGCGTCGTCGGTCACGTCGAGCCGCACGAATCGTGCGCCCAGCGCCGCCGCGGCCTTCTCGCCTCGCTCGACGTCACGCGCGCCGATGTAGACCACGTGGCCCAGCTCCAGAAGCTGCTTGGCCGTCTCGAATCCGATGCCCTTGTTGGCCCCGGTGATCAGTGTGATGGTCATGCGTTTCCCCTCGAAGTAGGTGGCCCGAGCGGGCCGTCGGCGCCGCTGCGCGCGGCACCCTCCTGGACCCGGGCCTTTCGCCCGGGGTGTGACAGGACCCTCAGTCGGCCCTCCGCCGGTCCTCCGTCGGCCCTCTGCTCGCCTCACGGACCTCGCGGTCCCGGACCGGGCGGGAAGTGCCGGGACGTGGAGATCCGGCCGCTCCGCCGCGTACGCCGCGCGCGGAAGGATCCCTCGCGCCCGGCGGGACGGCCTCACCCCCAGGTGGTCCCACGCGCCGTCCCCCCGACTTCTGTAGCGATCGCTGCAGAAAGGGAGGGTAACACTTCTGCAGCGATCGCTACAAAAAGGGTAGGCTGTGGGGGTGGAGACGAAAAAGGGCGGCCCGATCGGCCGGCCACGGGGATTCGACGCCGACGAAGCTCTCGAGCGCGCCGTGCTGGCCTTCTGGGAGCACGGCTACGAGGGGACCAGCCTGGCCCACCTGACGGAGGCGATGGGCATCTCCACCACCAGCATGTACGCGGCCTTCGGCAACAAGGAGGAGCTGTTCCGCAAGGCCCTGGAGCGCTACACCGAAGGTCCGGGCGGATACCTGTCCCGGGCCCTGGAGGAGCCGACCGCCCTCGGCGTCGCCACCGCGATCCTGGCCGGCACCGTTCGGACCACCACCCGCCCGGCCCACCCTCGCGGGTGCCTGGGTGTCCAGGGCGCCCTGGCCGCCGGTGACTCGGGGCGCGAGGTCCGCGACCTTCTCGTCGCCTGGCGCAAGAACGGCTGCTCATGCGTCCAGGAGCGGTTCCGGCGGGCCGTCGACGACGGCGACCTGCCCCCGCAGACCGATCCGGGGCTGCTGGCCCGCTACGTCACCACCTTGGCGTTCGGCATCGCCGTGCAGGCCGCGAGCGGTGTCGGCCGCGACGAGCTCCAGGAGATGGCCGACGCCGCCCTGCGCAACTGGCCGCTCTCATGAGAGCCGCCCGGCGTTCGTCCTCGCGAGCGACCGCTCGCCGTGACGGCGCTGATTCCCGTCGCCGTCAACGTCGGCATGATCGTGTTCGTCCGGCTGCGCGAGCGGCGGGCGCGGGCCGCGAGCTAGTGCCGTCGCGGGCGTCGGGCGGGCCGAAGCCCGCGACGAGGAGCGGGGGAGCATCGGTGGATCGCCCCCGCTTCGACGACGGCATCCACCGAGAGGCGCCGCCGGACGTGCGGTACCGCACGAGGAGGTGAGGAACCCATGACCTGGAGCACGCGTGAGATAGCCGAGCTGTCGGGAAGCACGGTGAAGGCGGTGCGCTACTACCACGAGATCGGTTTGCTCGACGAGCCCGACCGGGAGCCCAACGGCTACAAGCGGTACGAGGTCCACCACCTGACGCGACTTCTGCAGATCAAGAGACTGACCGCGCTGGGCGTGCCACTCGCGCAGGTGGCGGCGATGGAGACGGGCACCGACGACCGCGCCTCGATCTTCCGGACCATCGACGCCGAGCTCGAGGCGACGGTGGAGCGACTCCAGAACATCCGGCAGGAGCTTGCCGTGTTGTCCCGGCCGGGCGCGTCACTGGACGTGCCGACCGGGTTCGGCGGCGTCGCGGAGCATCTGCGCGACAACGATCGCGCACTCATCATGATCTATGCCCAGCTGTTCTCCGGCGAGTCGATGGACGCGGTGCGGCGGACCCTGGAGGCGGATCCCAACCCCGAACTCGACGAGGAGTTCCGCGACCTTCCCGAGGACGCCGACGAGACCACACGGCAGGCCGTCGCCGAGCGGATCGCGCCGTTCATCGACGCGGCCGCCGATCACGCGGTCACGTTGGAGCCCAAGGACTCCACGCCGCACAGGGCGGAAGCGGCCCGAAGCGCCGTCGGCCACGCCCTCCACGCCCTTTACAACCGCGCTCAGGTCGACGTGCTGCGCCGGGCGAACCTGATCGGCAAGGCCGGCGGCGCGCGCCCGGCACGTGATCGACATGACCCGGTGCCGATCGAGAGCGACGGCCACCCGTCGTAACGAACTCGGGAGGCACTCACGGCTTCCGCCGTTCTCAGCTGCTGCGCGCAAACCGGCCCGCTCGGCCGCCGCGACCGGTGGCCGGTCGCGGCGGGGTACACACGGGTCGGGGCCGGGCAGGTGCCGGCCGTCACACGCCCGTGATGGTCCACTGGTTGTTGGTGTTGGTGTTCGGCGCCCACATGGCGACGGTGGAGCCGGCGGTGCTGTTGCCCATGCCGTCCAGGGCCGTGCCGGTGCCGCGGTTGATGATCTGGTTGCGGCCGTTGCCCACGCTGTTGAGGCGCCACTGCTGGTTGTTGTTGCCGTTCCAGGCCGCCTGCCGGGCGACGGCGCCGTTGGCGGTGTTGCCCCAGCTGTCGATGACCATGCCGTTGGTGCGGTTGACGATGCGGTACCAGCCGCTGCCCAGGTCGACGAGCTGCCACTGCAGGTTGGTGCTGCCGTCGTTGTTCCACTGCTTGAGGTTCGACCCGGAGGCGACGTTGCCGCCGCTGTCCAGGACCAGGCCGGTGGTCCCGTTGGCGATCCGCACGTAGGTGGGCTGCGGCGCGCCGGTCCCGGTCAGGCGGTACGTGCGGCCCGCCTGGCCGGTCAGCGCGACGACGTCGGACTCGGGTTTGGTGACGGTGACGGCGGCGCCGCTGCCGGTGTCGACCACCTGGTAGGTGCCGGTGAAGATCCGGTTGCGGACGTTGACGGTCCCGTCGCGGTCGAACCTGACGAGGATCTCGGTGGCCGTGCCGGAGCTCCACGTCGTGTCCACGGTGTAGCCGCCGCGCCCCCGCAGGCCCCGCACCTTCCCGGCCGGCCAGGCGGACGGCAGCGCCGGCAGCACGTGCAGCTCGCCGTTGTGGCTCTGCAGGAGCATCTCCGCGATACCGGAGGTGGCGCCGAAGTTGCCGTCGATCTGGAACGGCGGGTGCAGGTCGAACATGTTCGGCGCGAGCCGGGCCGTCGTCACCAGGAGGCGGATCAGGGTGTGCGCGCGGGCGCCCTCCTCCATCCGCGCCCAGTAGTTGATCTTCCAGGCGAGCGACCAGCCGGTCCCGTCGTCGCCGCGCAGTTCGAGGGTGCGCCGCGCGGCGGTGTACAGCGCGGGGGTGCCGCGCTTGGTGATCTGGTTGCTGGGGTGCAGGCCGTACAGGTGGGAGACGTGCCGGTGGGCGGGCTCGGTCTCGATCCAGTCGTACAGCCACTCCTGGATGTTGCCGCGCGAGCCGGTCTTCATCGGGGGGAGCCGGTCCCGGGCGGACAGGACCCGGGTTCGGAAGTCCGCGTCGACGCCGAGCGCCTGGCTGGCCTTGGCGCAGCCGTTGAACAGGTCGCGCAGGATCTGGTTGTCCATCGTGGGGCCCGCGCAGACGCTGACGCCGCTGTGGTGGGCCAGCTCCGGGGAGTTCGACGGGTTCGTGACCAGGAACCCGAGGCTCGGTTCCTGCACGAGGGTGTCGAGGAAGAACTGCGCGGCGCCCTTCATCGCCGGGTAGTACTGCTGGAGGAACGCGAGGTCGCCGGTGAAGGTGTAGTGCTCCCAGATGAGGGTGGCCAGCCACGCGCCGCCGGTCTGCCACATGCCCCAGAAGGCGCCGTCGACGACGGAGGTGGCCCGCCACGCGTCGGTGTTGTGGTGGGCCACCCAGCCGCCGGCGTTGTACTGGACCTGGGCCGTACGGGCGCCGCTGACCGCCAGATCGTTGATCATCCCGAAGACCGGCTCGAAGCACTCCGACAGGTTCGTCGTGTCGGCGGGCCAGTAGTTCATCGGCAGGTTGGCGTTGATGGTGTACTTCGAGTCCCAGGCCGGCGCCAGCGAGTCGTTCCAGATGCCCTGCAGGTTGGCCGGCTGGGTGCCGGGCCGGGAGGAGGAGATCAGCAGGTAGCGGCCGTACTGGAACAGCAGCACCGAGAACTGCGGGTCGTTGACGCTGTTGTGCTGCGCGATCCGCACGTCGGTCGGCTGGTCGGCCGCCGAGGTGCGGCCGAGCTCCAGCGTCGTGCGCCCGAACAGCCGCTGGTAGTCGGCCACGTGCCGGGCGCGCAGGTCGGTGAAGCTCCTGGCGACGGCGGCGTTGAGGTGCTGGCGCGCGATGCCCTGGTAGTCGCCGCTGACGTCGCGGTAGTTGCGGTAGCTGGAGCCGATGGAGATCAGCACCGTCACGCTGGTCGCGCCCGTCACCTGCAGCGTGCCGTTCGAGCTGCTGACGGTGCCGCCCTCGATGACGGCCTTGGCCAGGCCCAGGAACCGCACCGCGCCGGTCTTGCCCTCCATGTTGCCCGAGACGCCGCTGAGCGCCACCGTCGTGCCGTCCGGGCTGGACCGCGTCGTCTGCTGCGGGCTGTCGAACGTCGCGGAGAACGAGATCGAGCCGGCCCTGTCGGCGGTCAGGCGCATCACGATCACCTGGTCCGGCGCGCTCGCGAACGTCTCGCGCTGGTGGCGCACGCCGTTCTTCAGGTACGAAACCGTCGTGGTGGCCGTGGTGAGGTCCAGGTAGCGGTTGTACTCCGAGACCCCGGAGGTGTCGCCGAACGCGAGCCGCAGGTTGCCGACGGTCTGGTAGGCCAGCTGGCCCGCGGGGCTGCCGAGCATGTTCTGGTCGATCAGGGTCTGGGCCTGGCTCCACTGGTTCTGGAAGACCAGCTGCCGGATCTGCCCCAGCGCCCCCGCGCCCCGGGTGTTGCTCTGGTCGTAGGGCCCACCGGCCCAGACGGTGTCCTCGTTGAGCTGCAGCCGCTCGGTGTCGACGTTGCCGAACACCATGGCGCCCAGGCGGCCGTTGCCGATCGGCAGGGCGCGCAGCCAGTCGGTGCCGGAGCTCTCGTCGTACCACAGGGCCAGGTCGCCGGCGGCGGTCACCGCCGCGGGGGGCGCCGAGGCGGCTCTGGCGGCCGCGGTCCACTGCAGGGGTAACAGCATGGAGCCGGCTCCGGCCGCCCCGAGCTGCATCAGTCGCCTGCGTGTCAGGTGGTGCTCGTCGGACATGGTCGTTCCAATCGGTAGGGGGTGTGGCGCGTGGACGTGCCGTGGCGGAGGAACGGTCGGGGGTGCCTGACGTGGGTTATTCCTGGACTTTTCCTCCGGTGAGGCGGGACAGGACGAGGGCGATGAGGATGATGGCGCCGTTGAGGGCCTGGATCCACTGGGCGGGCACGCCGGCCAGGGTGAGGACGTTCTGGATCATGTAGAGGAGCAGGATGCCGGTGAAGGCGCCGAACATGGTGCCCTTGCCGCCGTTGAGGCTGACGCCTCCGATGACGGCCGCGGCGAACACGGTGAAGATGGCGCCGTCGCCCTGGGCGGCGGCCACCGAGGCGAGGCGTCCCGACAGCAGCAGGCCCCCGAGGGCGGCGAGCAGGCTCGCGCCCACCAGCGCGGTCCACAGCACCCGGCCGGTGCGGATGCCGGCCGCCCTGGCCGCGTCCACGTTGCCGCCGATGGCGTACAGGGCGCGGCCGTAGCGGGTGAAGCCGAGCAGCACGATGCCGGCGGCGAACAGCAGCAGGCAAAGCCAGATCGAGGCGGGCACGCCGAACCACAGGGCCGAGCCGAGATAGAGCATCGACGGCGGCAGGTTGAAGAAGGTCTGGCCGCCGGAGATGCCGGTGAGCAGGCCGCGCAGCACGATCAGCATGCCGAGGGTGACGATGAAGCCGTTGAGCCCGAACCGCACGATCAGCAGCGCGTTGATCGCGCCGATCAGCGCGCCGACGGCCAGGGTGACCGGGATCGCCCAGGCGCCCGGCAGCAGGCCCAGCCCGGCGCCCGAGCCGACGGCGACGGTGAGCCAGGCGGCCACGCCCGGCGCGAGGCCGAACGTCGACTCCAGCGAGAGGTCCATCTTCCCTGCGACCAGGACGATCGTCTGTGCCATCACCAGCAGCGACATCTCCGACATGGTCTGCAGGATGTTGATCAGGTTGTCGCCCTGCAGGAAGATCGGGTGGACGATCTGGCCGACGACGGCGATCACGACGATCGCGGGGACCAGCGCGAGGTCGCGCAGCCGGGCCAGCCGCACCCGCGGCCGTTCCCGCCGGGGGGCGGCGCTCTCCGCGGCGGGCACGAGGGTCTCCTCAGGCATCGGGGGCGTCGAGGGCATCGAGCCGGACTCCTTCCATGGCCGCCACCACGTCGTGGTCGTGCCACCCGGCGGCCATCTCCGCGACGAGGCGGCCCTGGAACATCACCAGCAGCCGGTCGCACAGCCGCAGGTCGTCGAGCTCGTCGGAGGCGATCAGCACGCCGCTTCCCCTGGCGGCGGCCTCCTCGACCTTGCCGAGCAGGAACTCCTTGGACCGCACGTCCACCCCGGCGGTGGGGGTGATCAGCACGAGCAGCCGGGGGTCGGAGGCCAGCGCCCTGGCCATGACGACCTTCTGCTGGTTGCCGCCGGACAGGCCCATCACGGGCAGGCCGGGGCCGGGGGTCTTGATCGCCAGTTTGGTGATCAGGGTCCTGGCCAGCCGGTCGCGCCGGCGGCCGTTGATCAGGCCGGCCTCGCCGAGCCGTTCGGGGACGGTCATGGTGGCGTTGTCGGCGATCGACATCATCGAGACGAACCCCTGGTGGTGCCGGTCGCGGGGGACGAGGCCGACACCCGCCGCGAGCGCGTCGGGCACGCTGCCGGGACGGGGGCTGTGGCCGGCGACCTCGATCGCGCCGGAGTCGGCCGCGCGCAGCCCGGCGACGGTCTCGGCCAGTTCGGTCCGGCCGCTGGCGGCCGCGCCCGCCAGGCCGACGATCTCGCCGGCCCGGACGTCGAGGTCGATCTCGCGGTAGGCGTCGCCGTAGGACAGGTCGCGCACGCCGAGCACCGCGCCGGCGTCGGCGGGTACCGACGCCCGGGAGAACGCGGAGGCCAGGCCGGTGGCCTCTCCCGTCATCGCCGCCACCAGCTCGGCGTGCGTCAGGTCGGCCACCGCGGTGGTCAGGATGTGCCGGGCGTCGCGGAAGACCGTGACCGTGTCGCAGATCTCGTAGATCTCCCGCAGGTGGTGGCTGATGAACAGGAAGGTCACTCCCTGCTCCTGCAGGGCGCGGATGCGGGTGAACAGCCGGGCGATGGCGGCGGCGTCGAGCTGGGCGGTCGGCTCGTCGAGGATGATGAAACGGGCGCCGAAGGACAGCGCGCGGGCGATCTCCACGAACTGCCGCTGCTCGACGTCCAGCTCGCCGGCCGGCAGGCGTACGTCGACGTCCACCGACCAGGCGGCGAGCAGCGTGGCCGCCTTGCGCCGCAGCGCGCCCCAGCGGACCAGCCCGAAACGGTTCAGGTCGTGGCGGTGCAGGTAGAGGTTCTCCGCCACGGTCAGCTCGGGGATGATCGTGGACTTCTGGTAGACGCAGGCCACCCGCCGCCGCCAGGCGTCGCGGTCGGCGAGGCGCGGGGCGGCCTCGCCGCCGAACCGCACCTCGCCCTCGTCGGGGGGCTGCAGCCCGGTGAGGATCGAGACCAGCGTGGACTTCCCGGCCCCGTTGCGGCCGACCAGGGCGTGGGTGCGGCCGGGCATGACCTGGATTCCGGCGCGGTCCAGCGCGACGGTCTCCCCATACCTCTTGCTGACGCCCACCGCCTCGACGACGGGAGTGGGCGCCGGGTCAGCCGCCAAGGCTGTTGCCCCACAGCGAGGTGTCGTCGGGCTTGACGCTCGGGACGTCGCCGTAGGTGCCGCCGTCGGTGGTGACCAGGGGCGCGGAGAGCTGGTCCTCCAGCAGGCCGGGACGCACCTGGACGATGGTGCTGTCGTGGTCGGTCGCGCCGGGCTTGAACGTCTTTCCGTCGATGGCGGCCTTGGTGTACTCCAGCGCGTACTTGGCGTACTGGTCGGCCGGTTGCGAGACGGTGGCGTCGATGTTGCCCGCGGCGATCTCCTTCAGCTCCTGGGGGATGCCGTCGTTGGAGATGACGAAGACGTGCTTGGGGTCGGTCGGGGGGACCAGCAGCCCGCGCTGCTTGAGCACCTGGAGGGTGCCCGACAGGGCGAAGCTCGACTGCATGTAGACGCCCTTGATGTCAGGGTTCGCGGTGAGCTGTGTCTGGAGTTTCTGCGAGGCGATGGCGCCGTCCCAGTTGGTGGCCTCGCCGAACACCGTGATGCCGGGGTAGCCGGCCTTCATGCACTCGTTGAACGCCTCGGTGCGGTCGCGGCCGTTGATGGAGGCCAGGTCGCCCTGGAGCATGATGACCTTGCCCTTGCCGGACAGCTTCTCGCCGAGGAACTTGCAGGCCTTCTCCCCGTAGGCCCGGTTGTCGGCGCGTACCACCATGTAGGCCTCGCCCTGCTCGGGGCGGGTGTCGACCATGACGACGGGGATCTTCTTGGCGGTGAGCTGCTGGAGGGTGGGGGCCACGGCGGCGGTGTCCTGCGGCGCCAGCACGAGGCCCTTGACGCCCTGGCTGATGAGGCTCTGCACGTTGGCGGTGAGCTTGGAGATGTCGTTCTGGGAGTTGGAGGTCTTCAGCTCCAGGCCGTTCTCGGCGCCGAACTGGGGGACGTACTTGATGAAGGAGTTCCAGAAGTCGGTGTCGGAGCGGGGGTAGTCCACCCCGACGATCGGCTTGCCGCCCTCCGGGGCGGCCGCCGTGCCGCCGCCGGCGTCGCCCCCGCAGGCGCCGGTCAGGCCGGCCGCCAGGGCGGCGGCCGCTCCCAGGGCGAGTCCTCGTCTCATGGTCGTTCCTTTCCTGTGCTGGGTCGCTGCGGAAGGCGGTGTGTGCCGCCGTCCACGGCCGGGCCGGTGCGAGCGTCTTCGACGGCCCCGAGCCCGTCGAGGACGCTCCTCACCTCACCCCTCCCGCGTCGGCGGCGGTACCGCCGGCCGTGTCGCCGGCTGTGTCGGCGGCTGTGTCGGCGGCCCACCGTGGGCCGTGCGGGTAGGCGTACTCGGCGCGCGACGCCGGACGCATCTCGGCGCCTCCGCCCGGTTCGAGGGGAGCGACGTACCGGCCGTCCGCGAGCACCACCGGGTCGGTGAAGTGCTCGTGCAGGTGGTCGATGTACTCGATGACGCGGTCCTCGGTGGTGCCGCTGACGGCCACGTAGTCGAACATCGCCAGGTGCTGGACCATCTCGCACAGGCCGACGCCGCCCGCGTGCGGGCACACCGGCACCCCGAACTTGGCGGCCAGCAGCAGGACGGCGATGTTCTCGTTGACCCCGGCGACCCTGGCCGCGTCGAGCTGCAGGATGTCGATCGCGCCCGCCTGCAGGAACTGCTTGAACATCACCCGGTTGTGGGCGTGCTCGCCGGTGGCGACCTTGACGGGCGCGACCCGCTTCCGGATGGCGGCATGGCCGAGCACGTCGTCGGGGGAGGTGGGCTCCTCGATCCAGTACAGGTCGAACTCGGCGAGCGGGGCCATGCGTTCGATCGCCTGGCCGACGTTCCACGCCTGGTTGGCGTCCACGGCGATGCGCACGCCGGGGCCGACCGCCTCGCGGGCCAGCCGCACGCGCCGCGCGTCCTCGGCCGGATCGGCGCCGACCTTCAGTTTGATGAGGCGGAACCCGTCGGCGACCGCCTCCTTGGCCAGCCGGACCAGCTTGTCGTCGGTGTAGCCGAGCCAGCCGGGGGTGGTGGTGTAGGCCGGGTAGCCCTCGGCGAGCAGGCGCGCGCGGCGCCCGTCGCGGCCCGGCTCGGCGTCGCGCAGGATGGCCAGCGCCTCCTCCCGGGTGAGCGCGTCCTCCAGGTAGCGGAAGTCGACGACGTCGACGATCTCCTCCGGCGACAGTTCCGACAGCAGCCGCCACAGCGGCTTGCCCGCCCCGCGCGCGCGAAGGTCCCACAGGGCGTTGAGCACGGCCCCGGCCGCCATGTGGATGACGCCCTTCTCCGGGCCGAGCCAGCGCAGCTGGCTGTCGCCGGTGAGCCGGCGCGACACCCCGCCGAGATCGCCGAGCACCTCGGCCACCGGCCGTCCGGTGACCAGCGGCGCCAGCGACTCCACGGCGGCGACGGCGATCTCGTTGCCGCGCCCGACGGTGAAGGCGAGCGCGTGCCCCTCCTGCCCGCCGCCGGTCCGCACGATCACGTAGGCGGCGGAGTAGTCGGGCTCGGGGTTCATGGCGTCGGAACCGTCGAGGTCTCGGGAGGTGGGGAACCGGATGTCGTGGGCCTCGACCGCGGTGATCAGCTCCGTCACGGTGCCCCGCTCTGGCGATACATGCGCACGAAGGTCTACCTCCAGCGGATGTTTCCGAAAGGTGAAGAGATCTTCACCACATGGACATGGGATGTCTTTGTAATCCTCCCGGCGCTAGGTGTCTAGACCTTCCGGTGAAATAGCGTAAATATGCCGAATTCGATGAATATTTCAGAGCACTGCCGCACGGATGCGTCCCATGTTTGCCTTGCGTGGGTCGACCTTTCACGCGAACATGGGATGTCTGTTATGTTCCCGCGGTGACCCGCGTACCGATCGAGCGACTTCGCGACCGGAGGTCGTGCCCATGTCCCTGACCGACGAGGCGATCTCCCGCATCCGGGCGCTCGTCCAGTCGGGCGACCTCCCCCCGGGGGCGCGGCTCCCCCCCGAGCACCAGCTCGCCGCCCAGCTCGGCGTCTCCCGCAACCCGTTGCGCGAGGCGGTCAAGGCGCTGGTCGTGGCCCGGGTGCTCGACGTACGGCGGGGCGACGGCACCTACGTGACCAGCCTGGAGCCGCGGTTGCTGCTGGAAGGGCTCGGGCTCGCCGTCGAACTGCTGCGCGACGACACCTTGCTGGAGATCGTCCAGGTACGGAGGATGCTGGAACCCGCGGCCACCGCGCTGGCCGCGTCCCGCATCTCCGCCGGACAGCTCGCCGAGATCGGCGAGCACCTCGCCGCGATGCGCGCGGCCAGCGACGAGGTGGAGAAGCTGAACCACCATGACGCGGCCTTCCACCGCGCCGTGGTGCGGGCGACCGGCAACGAGACGCTGTCCACCCTGCTCGACGGGATCTCCGGCCGCACCCTGCGGATGCGGGTGTGGCGCGGCACGGTCGAGACCGGCAGCTCGCACAAGACCATCGCCGAGCACGAGGCGATCTACGACGCCCTGGCCGCCGGTGACGCGACACTCGCCCAGGCGGCGGCGCTGGTGCACATCGGCACGACCGAGACGTGGCTTCGCGCGGTGCTGGAGGACGTGGAGGGCTCCCCGGCCGGGGCCGACGGCGATCCGTCCCCGGCCGGTACTAAAATCGCCGACGGGCTCTGGCCGGAGCTCGGTGGTGAGGAGACACGATGAAGGTCCGCTTGGCCTACGGGGAGACCGGTCTGACGGTCGAACTGCCCGACGAGGCCACCACGGTGGTCACCCCCGTCCACCACGCGGCCGCTCCCGACCAGATGGGCGTGCTGCGGGCGGCCCTGCGCGACCCGGTGTCCGGGCCGCCGCTGCGCGAGAGGGTACGGCCCGGCCAGACCGTCGCCATCTCGGCCTGCGACATCACCCGCCCCCAGCCGCGGCACCTGATGATCCCGGCGATCCTCGACGAGCTCGACGGCGTCGTCGACCTCGGCGACGTGACCGTCCTCGTCGCGACCGGCACCCATCGCGGCAACAGCGAGGCCGAACTGCGCGCGATGTTCGGCGACAGGGTCGTCGACTCCGTGCGGATCGTCAACCACGACGCCCGCGACCTCGCGTCGCTCACCTACCTCGGCCGCTTCGGCAGGGACGTGCCGGTATGGCTGAACACCGCCTGGGTCGAGGCCGACGTGCGGATCACCACCGGTTTCGTGGAGCCGCACTTCTTCGCGGGCTTCTCCGGCGGGCCCAAGCTGGTCGCCCCCGGCCTGGCCGCGCTGGAGACCGTGCTCACCCTGCATGACGCCGCGCGCATCGGCGACCCCCGGGCCACCTGGGGAGTGATCGAGGGCAACCCCGTGCACGACGACGTGCGGGCCATCGCCGAGGGCACCGGGGTGACCTTCGCCCTCGACGTGATCCTCAACCGGGACAAGGACATCGCGGCGGCGTTCGGCGGCGACATCCTGCCCATGCACGCCGCCGCCACCGCCGCCGCCCGCGAGGTCGCCATGCGACGGGTCGAGGCGCCCTTCGACGTGGTGGTCACCACCAACTCCGGCTACCCCCTCGACCAGAACCTCTACCAGGCGGTCAAGGGCATGTCGGCGGCCTTCCAGGTGGTCCGGCCGGGCGGGGTGATCGTCTGCGCCGCCGAGTGCCGCGACGGCTTCCCCGACCACGGCTCCTACCGTGAGGTCCTGGCCTCGGAGTCCTCCCCGCGGGCACTGCTCGACGCGATCGCCGCCCGGCCGGTGACCGTCCCCGACCAGTGGCAGGTGCAGATCCAGGCGCGCATCCAGGCGGGCGCGCGGGTGGTGATGCACACCTCCTACCTCAGCGACGCCGACCTGGCCACCGCCCACCTGGAGCAGACCGGCGACATCGCGGCCACGGTGACCGAGGCGCTGGCCGCCGCCGGGCCGGGCGCCCGCGTGTGCGTGCTGCCGGAGGGCCCGCAGACCATCCCCTACCTGTCCGGCGGCAGGGCATGAGCGAACGCCGCGCGGTGGACGCGGTGGACGCGGTGGACGCTGTGGACCTGGGGTTCGCCCGGGTCGACGTGGACCGGGAGGCCCGCCAGGGGACGCCCGAGGTCGTCTACGGGCCGGGCAAGACCGCCGCGGAGATCGCCGCCATCGCCTCCGCCCTGCTCGCCCGCAACAGCGGCCCGGTGCTGGCCACGCGGGTCGAGGAGACGGTCGCCGAGGCCGTCCTGGCGGCCGTGCCGGGCGGATCCCACGACCCGGCGGCGCGGCTGCTGGTGTGGCGGCCGGCGGCGACCGGGCCCTTCGCGGTCGCGGTGGTCACGGCGGGCACCTCCGACGGGCCGGTGGCGGCCGAGGCGGCGGCCGTGGCCCGGGCGCTCGGGCTGGACGTCACCGTGATCCGCGACGTGGGCGTGGCGGGCATCCACCGGCTGCTCGCCGAGACCGGGCGGCTGCGCGCGGCCGACGCGGTGATCGTCGTGGCGGGCATGGAGGGCGCGCTGGCCAGCGCCGTCGGCGGCCTCGTGGCGGCGCCGGTGATCGCCGTGCCCACCTCCGTCGGGTACGGCGCGGCCCTGGAGGGCGTCACCGCCCTGCTGGCGATGCTGTCCTCGTGCGCCGCCGGCCTCACCGTGGTCAACATCGACTCCGGCTTCGGCGCCGCCATGGCCGCTCACCGCCTCTCCCACACCTTCGCCCGTCGCACCCTCCCGCCGTACCCTCCCGTCCCCGCGCCCCAGGCGTCCCCGGGGTCCCCGGGAGAAGAGCGGTGATCTGCTGGGTCAACCCGTTCACCGGGCTGGCGGGGGACATGCTGCTGGCGGCGCTCGTCGACGCCGGGGCCCCGCTGGAGGGCATCCGCGCGGCGGTGGGATCGACCGGCCTCACCGGCTGGGAGCTGACGGCCGGGCGGGCGGTCAGCCACGGGCTGTCGGTGACCCGCGTACGGGTCACGGTCACCGACACGGCGACCGAGCGGCGGGCGGCCGAGCTGATCTCCATGGCCGGGGCCGCCCGCCCGGAACCGGTCGCCGCCCTCGCCACCGCCGCGCTGCGGGCGATCGCCGAGGCGGAGGGTGCGATCCACGGCATCGACCCCGGCCTGGTGCACCTGCACGAGCTGGGCGGCCACGACGCGCTCGTGGACATCGTCGGCGTGGCCGCCGCGCTGCACCTGCTCGGCGTCACGGCCGTGCACTGCGCCCCGATCCCCCTGGGCACCGGCACGGTGACCACCCGCCACGGCGTACTGCCCGTACCGGCCCCCGCGACCGCCGCCCTGCTGCGGGGGGCCCTGGTGACCGGCAGCGACCTGCCCGGGGAGACCGTGACCCCCACGGGGGCGGCGCTGCTGCGCGCCATGGGAGCGCGCTACACCCCGCCGCCGGCGATGACCCCGGTGGCGACCGGCTACGGCGCGGGCACCCGGGAGCTCGCCGACCGCCCCAACATCGTCGCCGTCACCGTCGCCGAGCCCGCCCGTGACGCCGGCACCGAGTCCCTGGTCGTCCTGGAGACCAACCTGGACGACGTCACCGGCGAGGTGCTCGGCCACACGATCGCCCGCGCGCTCGACGCCGGCGCCCTGGACGCCTGGGCCACCCCGGCCACCATGAAGAAGGGCCGGCCGGCGCACGTGCTGCACCTGCTGTGCCGCCCTTCCGCCGCGCCGGCCCTGCGCGAGCTGCTCTTCGTCGAGACCGGCGCGCTCGGCGTGCGCGAGGTCGCGGTCGAGCGCACGGCCCTGCCCCGGCACACCACCGAGGTGGACCTGGCGGGCCATCGCGTGCGCGTCAAGCACGGACCCCACTCGGCCAAACCCGAACACGACGACGTGGCCGCCGCCTCGGCCGCCCTCGGCCTGTCCCTGCGTGAGACGGCCGCCTGGGCGCTGCGGCTGGCCCGCGAGCGGCCCCCTACGCGAGAGAGACCGGAATGACCTCCGACGCCAGGATCACCGCCACGTGAGGGAGACCGGGATGACCTCCGACGCCAGGATCACCGCCACGTGAGAGAGACCGGGATGACCTCCGACGCCAAGATCGCCGCCCTGCTCGACCGGCTGACGGCCCTGCCCTCGCTCGCCGTCGCCTTCTCCGGCGGAGCCGACTCCGCGCTGGTGCTGGCGGCGGCGGTCCGGACACTCGGGACCGGGCGGGTGCTGGCGGTGACGGGAGTCTCCGACAGCCTGGCGGCCGAGGAACTCGACACCGCCCGGCGGTTCACGGCCTCCCTCGGCGTACGGCACCTGCTGCCGGCCACCGCCGAGACCGAGAGCCCCGGCTACCGCGCCAACGGCCGCGACCGCTGCTACTTCTGCAAGTCGGAGGTGCTCGACGTGATCGGCCGGGTGGCGGCGGAGCACGGCTTCGCGCACGTCGCCACCGGCACCAACGCCGACGACGCCGTGGATCCCTTCCGGCCGGGCATCAGGGCCGCCGACGAGCGCGGGGTGCTCGCCCCGCTGCGCGACGCCGGTCTGACCAAGGCCGAGGTACGGCGGGCCAGCAAGGCGTGGGACCTGGTCACCTGGGACAAGCCGGCCGCGCCCTGCCTGGCCAGCCGGGTGGCCTACGGCGTGGAGGTGACGCCGGCCCGGCTGCACCGGATCGAGACGGCCGAGCGGGCGGTGCGCCGCCTGCTGGCCCAGGCCGGCCTGCCGGTCACCGACCTGCGGGTACGCGACCTCGGCGACCGGGTGAGGGTGGAGGTGCCCGCCGACCTGAGGCCCCGGGCCGCCGGGCTGCCGGGCCTGGTGCCGGCCGTACGCGAGGCCGGTTTTCCCGGCGCCGAGGTGGAGGTGGCGGCCTTCCGCTCCGGAGTCCTGAACATCGAGCCGCTCCGCCCCTGAAATGAGACCTGCCGGGATCTGAGACCGGAGCCTCCTCACCGGTCTCGGATCCCGGTCGATCGCCTGCGCCCCGCCGGGCGGGACCGGGCGGATCCGCTTCCGGTGGACCGCCCCCGTCACGGCGGTTCCACCGCGGCGGGCGAGCGGCGTGCCGGTTCCCGCGGACCTCTCCGCTGCCCGGTTCGCGGTTTCCGGCTTTCGCTCATGATCACACCTGGGTGCGCAGCCACTGCTGGTTGGTGCCGGTGCCGCAGGTCCACTGCACGGCCTGGGTTCCGTTGGCGGTGCCGGCGTTCAGCACGTCGAGGCACTTGTCGCTGTGGCGGGCGACCAGACGCACGTAGCCGTTGCCGGCGTCCTGGAGCCGCCACTGCTGGTTGGTGCCGCCGTTGCAGGTCCACTGGACCACCCGGGCGCCGTCGGCGGTCGCGGTGGCACCGCCGTACACGTCCAGGCACTTGCCGCTGCTGACGCTCGTCACCGTGTAGTGGCCGCCACCGGCGTCCTGGAAACGCCAGCGCTGGTTCGCCTGCCCGTTCGCCGTCCACTGCACGATGTCCGCGCCGTCGGTCGTCGCGGCGTTGTTGACGTCCAGCAGCTTCGCGCTGTGCCGTGCGGTCAGCGTGTAGGTGGCCGGTGTCGGGACGGTGGTCTGGGGAGCCAGCCGGTAGATCCCGGAACCGTGGGGAGGCAGCGAACGGGTGAACGTCCCGGTCGAGGTGCCGAGGTTCGCGCCGGACCACAGGTCGGTCACGACGGCCGAGCCGATGCCGAGGTCGGCGAGGTTCACCGACACGTTGGCCGTCGCGCTCTCGCGGTTGAACAGGGCGACGTACCGGTGGTCGCTGTTCGGCACGTCGGCGGTCCACACCTGCCGGGTCCCTCCGTAGAGGCGGCGGTTGTTCGTGCTGTTCTGGTCGACCGCGAGCACCGCGGAGTTGGTCATCAACGCCAGCTCCGACGCCCGGTTCTCCACGAGGTTGCCGCCCCACATCAGCGGCGCCCGGTTGATCGCCCACAGGGTCATGAGCGTGCGCTGCTCGTCGGCGGTGAGGTTGGAGTATCGCGGCGAGCCGACCGGGCCGTACTTCGACAGCCGTCCGATCGGGATCATGTCCGGGTCGGGCCAGGCTCCCGTCGTCCGGTGCGGCGTCCAGTTGTGCAGCTGGTCGAACAACGCGTCGAGGGCCGACCAGTTGTCCCAGAGATCGTTGACGATCCGCCACATGCGCGTTCGCCCGCACGTGCGACCCGCTGGCCAGCGGCGTCGCGCCGGGAGACAGGCTCAGCACCATCGGGCGGCCGCTGCGCTGGATCGCCAGCCGGTACCCCTCGACCTCCGCCTGCCGGTAGGTCGGCGCGGCGATGTCGTCCACCTTCACGAAGTCGACCCCCCACGAGGCCAGCAGCTGGAACACCGAGTCGAGGTACGCCTGCGCGCAGGGGTTGGTCATGTCCAGACCCCACATGAGGTTGAGCCAGGCCGCGGTGGTGTTGTTGGCGATCTGGCCGGCGCGGCAGCCGGTGCCGAGGATCGGCACGTTGTCCGCGACCGCCTGCCGTGGAATGCCCCGCATCAGGTGTACGCCGAACTTCAGCCCCTGCGCGTGCACGTGGTCGGCCAGCGGCTTGAACCCGTTGGCGCCGGTCGCCGAGGGGAACCGGGTGGTGTCGGGCAGCAGCCGCCCGTTGGCGTCCATCCGGAGCCGGGGCTGCAGGTTCGCGTCCTGGTTGGGGCTGCCGTTGTGCTGCCCGGGGTAGTACCAGGCCCAGTCGATGACGACGTACTGCCAGCCGTGCTGCCGCAGGTTCGTGCCCATGTAGTCGGCATTGGCCCGGACGTCGGCCTCGGTGACCCTCCAGTTGAACGAGTCGTAGCTGTTCCATCCCATCGGCGGGGTGTCGGCGACGCCGTTGTCCCACGTCAGCGCCCGCTCCGCCGAACCGCTGCCGACCAGGTTGGCCACGAGCATGAGCGTCGCGGCCACCAGGACGGCCGTTCGGCGGAGCATCGGACAGACCGTGCGATCGTTGTGCATTGGACCTCCAGGGAAATCGAGGTGGGGGACCCTCTCAGGAGGGCTGGTCTCCGGCGGCGCCCGGGCGTCTGTTCCCGGGTGCGGCCGGGAGCCGGGGGCTCGTGCACCGATGAACTCCAGGGGCGGAGGTGCCACGAGCGCCCAGACGTGATCGTCGACGTGCCTGCCGGGGCGCGCCCCGGAGATCGGGGAGAAGGCCCGCCGCTCTCAGGCCGGCTTCGTTCTCGGTGAGGGCGGAGAGTGGTGACACGATGTGTTAGCGCTAACAAAGATGGGTGCCGTGCACACCCGGGATCCGAGTCGCAACACAGGAGGCCCTTTCGGGAGAATGAGGGGGCGGGCAGCGTCCGTGGAACCTGTCAGCGGGATGACGGTAAGTTTCGCAAGACTTTCGTGACCCTCGTGTGAGACTGTAAATTGACGGGGCATTCCAGACAAGGGCTCTTTCGAAAGACGCCCGGAACAACCGGGAAACCCGCTGCGGCATTCGCGGGCGGGCGGGGGCGGGCCGCTCGGCGCCGGTGGCCTGCCAGAGACGCGGACCAGCGCCGGAATCCAAGCCGGGAGGACGTGTGGCGAACCTGCCGCGTACGGCGGGGGATCACCGCCGTCGCCGAACGCTTCACCCCGAAGCCGGTCTCGCACGATGCGATCGGTCGCTCGTGAGGGCGGTCGAAGACCCGCCGGGGCGGGAGTGCGGGAAAAGGGCTGAAGGTCTTTCCTTGACGCGGATCGGCCGCATCGTATTGGCTCCGTGTGCGCACCCATTCCGGCCATGGAAATGAAGCGTTCCGTCGGCTGGGTTTATGTGAACGCTAACATTCCTAGCGGGCCCATATGCGCATCTGGGGCGAATCCCCAGCACCGGCCAAAGAGGCACCGCCAGGCCGAGGCCACGACGCCGGATTCCGAGTGGTCGATGCCGGCCTTCCCGGTCGTGACGATGCGGACGGCGTGCCGGCCTGCCGTCAGGCGGTTGGATGTCCGGACGCGGTCAGCGTCAGCGACCGGTTCAGGACGTGATCGGTCTCACCGGCCCGGAAGACCACCGACGCCCTGACGGGCACTTCTCCGGCCGGGGGCGCGAACGACGCGGGTGCCGTGACCTTCCACGTCCGGGTGACCGAGGCGCCGGGGGGCAGCGCGCGTCCCACCGGTCCGTCGGCGCGCTCGGCCCGCCAGCCCTCGGGGACGGTGACCGAGACGTTCAGGCCGGTGACCGGACGGTCGCCCAGGTTCTCCAGCGTGGCGGTGAGGGTGGTCGACTCACCGGCGCCCACGGCGACCGGATCGGCCGCGAGGAAGGCGCCCACCGGGGGACGCCGCGGGTCGGGGGCGCCGCGGTACGGGCCGGTGGGGCCCGCGTTGTAGATCACCCGGCTCGCCTCGATCGGGAGGTTGCCGCCGGCGACGGTGACGTTGCCGCGGACGACGTTGCCGCGCTCGCCGTCGTCGATGCCGGTGACGGCGGGGTCGGTCACGTAGTTCCCGATCAGCGTGAGGTCGCCGGTGTGGTTGCCGTTCTGAGTGTTGGCGTGCGCCCACCGCCCCGCGGTGTCGAGGAACACGTTGCGGCGCACGCTCAGATAGCGGGAACCCTCGTCGAAGTACAGGCCGTGCTGCCCGCTGTTCTCGCAGTAGTTCTCCTCGACGCGGCTACGGGGTATCGCCGAGAGCGTGTAGACGCAGCTCGCCTCCGACAGCGCCTGTACGACGTCGCGCACGTGGTTGCCCGCGATACGGACGTCGCTCAGCGTCGTCGGCGTGTCGTGGACCGGCCGGAAGTCGTAGAGCCCCCGGCCGAGGTAGTCGGGGCTGCCTCCCGGGTCGTTGGCGCCCCAGCCGTAACCGACCCCGATGCCCATGTAGGGCATGTCGGAGACGTGGTTGTGCTCGACGGCCAGCCGCGTGACGTAGCTGGCGAAGATCGCGGCCTGGTCCAGGTACTCCAGCGCGGTCGCGTGGACGCGGTTGTCGCGGAGCGTGATGTCGCTGTTGACCATGCGCGGGTCGGACGGGTGGTGCGCGTCGGGGCCCACGCCGCCGGCCACGATGCCGCCGCCGGCGCTCGCGGTGAACGTGCTCCCCACGACCGAGACCCGGTGCGCGCCCAGTCCCACGCCGGTGGCGCAGGCACCCGCGTCGTTGCCGATGCCGAGCCCGACGGAACCGAGGTTGACGAAGGAGCAGCCGACGAACGCGATGTCCTCCGCCGCCGACACCTGCACCGCCGCGGCCGCCTGCTCCCAGCCGTCACGAGAGGCCTCGAATCCCGCGCAGCCGGAGGAGCACGAGGTGAACGCGCCGGCCGGCCGGTGGGGCTGGACGCCGCTGAGGAACACGCCGGTCTGCTGGTTCGCGTACCCGTCGGGCGAGGCGGGCCGCAGCCACGTGGTGCCGGTGAAGGTCAGGCCCTCGAAGCGCAGGTCGCGGGCGGGCTCGTCGTAGGTGCCGCCGACCTGGAGCAGCGACTCCAGCCGCGGCAGCTCCACCCGCGCGCGCGAGATCTCCTGCCCGGGGAGGGGCTTGTAGTAGAGCGTTCCCGTCGCGGTGTCCAGATACCACTCGCCGGGCTCGGTCAGGAAGCCCCTGGAGTTGAGCAGGAAGAACCTCGGCGTGCGGAACGGGGCCTGGACGGTGTCGTAGCCGTAGGTGTTGTTGTCCCAGGCGGGCTGCCGCATGACGACCGTCGAGCCGGAGACGCTCCGCACCGGCGAGAACCGGTTGGTGAACGTCAGCCGCGCCTGGAAGTCGATGCGCCCCTGGTCGGGCAGGGCGGCCAGGTAGGCGAGGTCCGGGTTGCCGACGGTGAAGCCGGTCGGGGTCAGCGTGATGTCGCCGGGCGCCAGCTCGATCCGCGCGCGCTGCGCCGGGACCCCGTCGACGTAGAGCTGCCGGCTGTCGAACCCGGTGCCGACGTGGGCCCGGTAGACGCCCGTGACCGCGCCGTCGGGGCCGTCGGGGCCGCCGGGGCCGCCGGGGCCGTCGGGCTCCCAGCCGGTGACGGGCCGGGCGCCGCTCAGCACGGGCCGGGCGCCGCGCGCCGCCCTCCAGGTCACGGTGTGTCCGTCGCGGCCGGAGTCGGCGGCGCCGAGGCGCAGCGGCGAGGCCAGCCGGTAGGTGCCGTCCAGGAGCAGGACGGTGACGTCGCGGTCCCCCTCGGCCGCGACGTCACGCGCCCGTCCCTGTGCCTCCTCCAGGGTCGCCAGCGGCCGGTCCGCACTCCCCGGCCCCTCGTCGTCGGCGTTCGCGGCCCCGGTGGGCGCGACCACGATCGTGTGGCCCGCCCGGGCGGCCTCCGCCCGGGTCGCGGCCGGTGTACGTCCGTGCGGCACGGGTGACGGACACACGTGCGTTCCCTTCTTCCGGTACGGGATGCGTCATGGGAGGCCGGCGCCGAACGGCGGGACTCAGCTCAGCGTCCGGTGCTGACCGTCCATGACCAGGGGGGCGAGCAGGCGCTGCTGCGCGAGATGACCGTTGTCGGACACCGCCAGCAGCCGGCGTCCGGCCTGTTCCGGCCGGACGCCGGGACCGTCGGCCGACAGGGTGCCCGGCCGCCGGGTGAGCCCCGTGATGGCGCCCTCGTCGATCGTGAGACCCAGGCCGGGCGAGTCCCCGAGGACGAAGGCGCCGTCCTCGACGTACAGGTCGACGGACACCCCGAGCGGCGGCCGCAGGTCCTGCAGCTCGCTGGCGATGTGGTTCGGCACCGACGTCGCGGCGTGCAGCAGGCCGGCCGGGACGTTGCCGACCGGGCTGACCGGCAGGTCGTGGGCGTGCGCCAGGGCGGACACCCGCAGGAAATGGGTGATCCCCCAGACCACGGCCGTCTGGACGATGTCGACGGCACCCGAGGCCAGCAGCGGACGGTACTGCTCCAGCCCGGTGAGGTTCTCCCCGGTGGCGACCGACGCGCGGATCCCGCGGCCGACGACGGCCAGGCCCTCGGCGTCCCACCGCCGGACGGGCTCCTCGACCCAGGTGAGGTCCAGGGTGCGCTCGAGCTCGCAGACGTGCCGGATCGCCTGCTTGCGCGACCAGGCCTCGTTCGCGTCGAGCATCAGGCCCGGCCGCCTCCCGTGCCCCGCCTCGGTCAGGACCTCCCGGACCAGCGTCAGGCGGTGGCGGTCCCGCTCGATGTCGAGGCCGCCCTTGAGCTTGGCCGCCCGCAGGCCGTGCTGGGCGTAGACCTGGTACACCGAGACGAGCTCGTCGTCGGTCAGGCCGATGTCCAGGCCCGAGGCGTAGGCGGGAACCCGCCTGTCGCGCCCGCCCAGCAGGCGCCAGAGCGGTTCGCCGGCCGCCTTCGCCTTGATGTCCCACAGGGCGGTGTCGAGCGCGCCGATGGTCCCGAACACCGCGCCCGCGTGGCCCGCCTTGAAGGTCTGCCGCAGCATGCGGTCGTACAGCGCGGTGACGCCGCGCGGATCCTCACCCTCGATGGCGGCGAAGACGTTGTCCAGCTCCACGTGCGGCCCGACGCCGACGCCGCTGATCCCCTCGTCGGTGTCGACGACGATGAGCGACACCGGAACGACCCCGTCGGCGTAGACGCCGTTGGCGTCACCGACCGGGCGGTCCCATTCCTGGACCGTCGTGAAAGTGCGATACCCCGAAATACGCATGTCAGCCCTTCGTGGAACCGGCGGTGACGCCGTCGGCGATCTGACGTTGGAGAAAGAGATAGACCATCAGCACGGGCACGGCGGCGATCAACACCCCGGAGGCGAAGGTGGGGATGTCGTCGGAGTACTGCCCGCGCAGCGAGGTGACCCCGACCATGAGGGTGCGGTGGTCGGCCGAGGGCATCATCAGCAGCGAGATGAGCACGTCGTTCCAGCAGAACAGGGCGTTGAGGATGCCGACCGAGAGCAGGGCCGGAGTGCCTATCGGCAGCATGACCCGCCGGTAGACGCCGTACGTCGTGTTCCCGTCGATTCTCGCCGCGTCAATGATCTCCCCTGGGACGGTCTTGTAGTAACTCGTCATCAGGAAGATCGTGAACGGGAGGAACTGCGCGACGTAGGCCAGGATCAGCCCCGGGTAGGTGTCGATGAGGCCGCTGTCCGCCATCACCCGGGCGAGCGGCACCATGATCACCTGGAACGGGATGAACAGGGCCGCGAGACAGCCCAGGAAGAGCGCCTTGGAGCCGCGGAACCGCAGCTGGCTCAGCGCGAAGCCCGCCATCGACCCGAGGAGCAGCAGCAGGACCACCGAGATCGTCACCACGATGAGCGAGTTGACGAAGTACCGCGCCATGCCGACGCTCGTCCACGCGGTGACGATGTTGTCCAGCTGCAGGGAGGTCGTCGGGGAGAACCGGTCGAGGACGTACTCACGCCGGGTCTTCATGGCGACGTTGGTGGTGAACACGAGGGGGTAGATCGTCGCCAGCGCGAGGAGCGCCATCGGAACGGCGAGCACCCACCTGGTCAGGCGGCTGCCGGACATCAGTCCTCCCTTCCGGCGCGGCGGAGCACGCTGATCTGCATGAGTCCCACCACGAGCATGATGAGGAAGAGGGCCGTCGAGGCGGCCGAGGCGAGCGCGGGGCGGTTCATCTGTCCCTGCTGGATCCAGACGTAGTACTCCGGCAGGTAGGTGGACCCCTCCGGCCCCCCGCTGGTCATGACGTACAGCAGGCCGAACATGGACGTCAGCATCCCGATCATCGTGGTCACGAAGACGAACTGGATGGTGCGGGTCAGGCCCGGGATGATCACGTGCCAGATGATCTGGGGGAGCGACGCGCCGTCCACCCGGGCCGCGTCCAGGAGCGCGGGGTCCAGGGTGGCGAACCCGGCGAGGAACACCACCAGCGCCATCCCGAACGTCGCCCAGACGTGCACGCCGACGACCGCGAACATGGCGACGTCCGGGTCGCCGAGCCAGTCGACCGGGCCGATGCCGATCGTCGCGAGGGCGGTGTTCAACGGGCCGTCGAAGGCGAGCATGAGGTTGAAGATCGCGCCGACGATCACCGGTGAGAGCACGGCCGGGAAGAAGTAGACGCTGCGGAAGACCCGGTGGCCGGGCACACGCAGGTAGATGAACGTCGCGAGCAGGCCGGGAATGGCCACCGCCACGGGAAGCAGCAGCACCAGCAGCCCGACGTTGCGCAGCGCGCTCTGGAACGTGGCGTCCTGGAACATCTCCAGGTAGTTGTCGAGGCCGACCATCATGCCGTTGCGCTCGCCGTCGCCCGTGAAGGAGAAGTTGACGCCCAGCAGCAGCGGCCACAGCCGCAGCGCCACGATGATCAGCAGGGCCGGGGCCACCAGGACGTAGGGCGCGAGACGCTCGGAACGCCACGTGCGGGAGGACGGCCGGGAGACGGTCCCGGTGTCGTCACGGCGTTCCCGCCGGTTGGTCCCCCCTCCGCCGGTCCGCCCGGGGCCGACCGGGCGGACCAGCGGTGAAGAATCTCGGATCGGCACAGGATCAGCTCGCCCTGTCCGAGGCGGCCAGCTGCTCCACCACCTCGTCGACGGTCGCCGATCCGCTCAGGAGCTGCTGGGACAGCCTTCCCATCAGATCCAGGGTCTTGGAGGACAACGCGACGTGCAGGGCGGGCTTGCCCTCCTTGAGCTGCGACACGAGCGTGCCGACGGCCGCGGGGCCCTGCGACACGTCGATCGTGGTGTCGGACGCGATCGCGCCGGCGTCGGCGTAGAAGGAGGTCAGGGCGTCGGTCGTGGTCAGCGACCGCACCATGTCGGCGGCCAGCTTCGGGTCCTTCGCCCACTTCGCGACCGCGTAGCCGATGCCGCCGTCGTACGCGAGGCTCGGGGTGGTTCCGCCGGTGACGACCGGGGACGACATGACGCCGACCTTGTCGGCCCCCAGGAACTCGCTGAAGTCCTTCCAGTGCCCGATGTCCGACATCAGCCCGATGATGTGGGCGGCCTTGCCGGAGTTGAAGACCGTGAAGGCGTCGTTGAACATCGCGGTCGAGTTGGCCCCCTTGTTGTTCAGCCCCGAGTCGCCGGCCTCCTTCCACAGCTTGAAGATCTGCTTGACGTTGGGGGAGTCCCAGGCGCGCTTGCCGGCGATCCAGTCGTCGTACTCCTGCGCCGTCAGGATGCCCGAGCCCAGGCCCGACATGAAGAACTGGATGCCGGCGCCCTCCTTGTTGCCGAGCGCGAAGCAGTCGGCCCCGGTCTTCTGCTTGATGGTGCCGCAGTCGTCGACGAACTCCTTCCACGTCGTGGCGGGGCTCGCCGGGTCGAGTCCGGCCTTCTCGTACAGCGTCTTGTTGTAGTAGATCGGGTGGCCCTGCAACGTCACCGGCGCGCCGTAGACCTTGCCGTCCTTGCTGAACGCGTCCCAGCCCGCCAGGCGCTCCTTGTCCTCGGCCACGTACTGGTCGAGCGGGAGGAGCGAGTCCACGCGGTCGCGGATCTGGCCGCCTCCGTTGAAGAGCATGACGTCCGGCCCCGTGCTGGACTGGATGGCCGCGCCCAGCAGGGTGTAGTACTGGTCGAACGGCTGGGCCACGAACTCGACCGTGACGCCGGGGTGCTTCTTGGCGAAGTCGTCCTTCGCCTTCTGGACGTAGGAGGCCGCGGCCGCGTCACCGGACTTCCAGTCCCAGACCACGAGCTTCGTGACCTTGCTGCCGGATTCGCTCGGCGACGACGCGGGCCGGGTGGCGCTTCCGCAGCCGGCTAAGGCCAGCCCCGCGACCAAGATGGCAGACCACAGTGTTCGCTGCTTCATTGCTGTTCGCTTTCCAGAGGACGGCCGGCTCGCCCGGCCGCGGTTTGAGGCGAAACGTAATTCGTATGACGTCTGACGTCAATATGTGTGGCATATACTGACGTCGAAATGTGGCGCCGCCCGCGGCACCGGAGGAGATATGACGACATCGCAGGAGTCGCCGCCGAGCGCCGCGCCCCCGCCGGCCTGGGTACGGCGGCCGGCCAACCTCGCCAGGGCGGTGACGGCGGAGCTGGTGGAGCGCATCGTGCGGGGAGTGCACCCCCCGGGCACGCCGCTGCCCGCCGAACCCGCGCTGTGCGACGCCTTCTCGGTGAGCCGGACCGTCGTCCGCGAGGCGGTGAAGATCCTTCAGGAGAAGGGGCTGGTGCAGGTCCGCCAGGGCAGCGGCACCATAGTCACCCCGCCGACGCAGTGGGACATGCTCGACGAGCTCGTCCTCGCGGCGACCATCGCCGAGGACGAGAGCCTGGCGATCCTCGACGACCTCGTCATCACCCGGCGGGTGCTGGAGTCCGACATGGCGAACCTCGCCGCCCGCTTCGCGGACCAGGACACCGTCGACCGGCTGCGGGCGCTGGTGGATCGGATGGACGAGCTCGTGGACGACCACGTCACGTACGCCGAGCACGACCGCGCCTTCCACGACGTGATCATGCAGGCGTCCGGGAACCGCATCGCCCGGGGCGTGGTGCGGGCCCTGGAGAGCCAGGTCATCAACACCGCCCGCTACATGGGCCAGCCCCAGCGGGCCCTGTGCGTGGCGTCCAACCTCGGCCACCGCCGCATCTACGAGCGCATCGCCGCCCACGACCCCGACGGCGCCGCCGAGGCGACGTTCAACCACATCACCGACGCCTGGCTCGTCCGTCGCGGCGGGCCGGGCGAACCCGTACGCCTGGAGCGCTGAGCGCGGACCCCGCTCGGTCATGACGGCCTCCGGTGGCTACGAACGCGCTTTTCCCCGCGCGGGGCTGTCGGGAAGGTCCGAGGGCTCGGTGGCGGGCGCCGGGTGGCGCAGACCCAGGGCGGTGATGCGCTGCACCAGGGCCTCGCGCCGCACCCGGACCTGCCGGCCGCCGTCGTGGCCGGCCAGGGTGGCGGCGCGGACCTCGGCGATGACGTGGGAGTGCGGAACGTTGAGCACCGCGGCGGCCGTGGCGACGCTCACCAGGGGCTCGTCGGGCAGCATCGCCAGCCGCTCGGCGATCATCCGCTCGCGCGACTCGGCGGCGAACCACACGGTGGCGTCACCGACGCCGAGGTGGAGGATCAAGCCCTCGCGTTCCAGGTACTGCAGGAGGTCGTCGATGTCGCCCGGCCTGCTCATACGGCGCTCTTCCCTCGTGTCGGTGGTGTCGTCGGGGCGGGGGACGCCCGGCACCGCGTTGCGGTGACGACGTCCCCGGGCCGCCCCGGACGGGTGGGTTCGTCCGGGGCGGCCTCCCGGTCCCGGCCTTCCGCGGCCGGGACGTTCGGACGATGGTCCTCGCCGGGACGGCGGACCGTCCCGGCGAAGGTTGTGAGACCGGCTTGATCAGCTGCGCAGGGTCCATTTCTGGCTGCTCGTGCCGGTGCAGGACCACAGCTGGACCTTGGTCCCGTTGCCGGTCCCGAAGTTGGTCGCCTCCAGGCACCTGCCGGACTGCACGCCGGTGATGCTGCCGTCGGAGTTGACGTTCCACTGCTGGTTGGTGCCGCCGTTGCAGTCCCAGATGATGGCCTGGGTGCCGTTGGCGGTGCCCTGCCCGTTGGCGTCCAGGCACTTGTTGCCGTACACCTGAAGCTGCTTGCCCGAGGTGTGGGTCCAGCGCTGGTTGGTGCCGCTGCCGCAGTCCCACAGCTGGGTCTGGGTGCCGTTGGTGGTGGTCGCGTTGGGCACGTCGAGGCAGCGGTTCGACTGGGCCCCGACGAGCTGCACACCCTGGGTGGGGGTGCTTCCCTGGGGCCCGGCGGCCGCCATCACGGCCTGGGCGCCCGAGGGCCAGTTGCCGTTGGTGACCGTGACGTTGTTGTTCACGACGTTGCCTCGGTCGCCGTTGGTGACGTTGGTGCTGCCGTTGGTCGACCAGTTGCCGGTGACGGTGAAGTTCCCCATGTTCTCGGCGAACCAGTAGTTGGCGGTGGCCCAGGTGCCGGTGGAGGAGAAGACGTTGTTGCGGGCGGTGTAGTACCGGGAGCCCTCGTCGAAGTAGACGCCGAAGTAGCCGTTGGTCCGCAGGCAGTAGTTGTCGCTGATCAGCCCGCCCGAGTTCGCCGACAGCGTGTAGATGCATCCGCCGTCGTTCATCTGCTGCATGACGTCGTGCACGTAGTTTCCGGAGAGCCGGTTGTTGGACGCGGTGGTTGCCGTGGTGTACCTCGGCTGGTAGTTGTACAGGCCGCGGTCGGCGTAGTGGTTGCTGCCGCCGGCGTCGTTGGCGCCCCAGCCGTACCCGATCGACATGCCGGTGTAGGGCATGTTGTAGACCTCGTTGTTGGTGATGGCGGCGGTGCTGACGTAGGTGGTCAGGACCGAGACGATGCCTCGATACTCCACGCCGAGGTCGTGGATGCGGTTGTTGCTGACGGTGATGTTCCGGTTGACCATCCGCTGGTCGCTCGGGTGGTGCGCGTCGGCGCGCACGCCGCCGACCACGATTCCGCCGGCCGAGTTGCGGGCGATCTCGGAGCGGGTGACGGTGATGTTGCTCGCGCCCAGGCCGACACCGCTGGTGTGACCGTTGGCGTCGTTGCCGATGCCGATGGCCGTCTGCCCCAGGTTGAAGAACTGCGAGTCGCTGAAGGTGACGTTGTTGGCGGCGGACACCTGCACGGCGGCGGGCATCTGGTACCAGTTCGGCCGGGTGGCCTCGAACTGCGGGCAGCCGTTGTGGCAGGAGGTGAAGGCTGGCCAGCTCCAGTTGCCGGCCATGTAGACGCCGGTCTGCTGGTCCACGTAGCCCTGGTTGCCGCTCGGCGCCATCCAGGTCGTGCCGGTGAACGTGATCCCGGTGAACGCGATGTGGTGCGCGGGTGCGTCGTAGGTGCCCCCGACGTTCACGAGGGACTGCAACTGCGGCAGCTCCACACTGACGCTGCTCATGTTCTGCCCGGAGAGCGGGATGTAGAAGAGCTCGCCGGTCCAGGGCTCGATGTACCACTCGCCCGGCGAGTCGAGGAACTCGTAGGCGTTGGCCAGGTAGAGCGGGCCCGCCCGGTGCGGGCTGGTGAAGGTGTCGTAGCCGAAGTTGTTGTTGCTCCAGCCGGGCTGCTGCATCGAGATGAAGTTCCCGGTGATGTTCTGCACCGACACGTACCGGTCGGTGAACGAGTTGACGCTCTCCAGCTGGACCCGGCTCTTGTTGGCGAGGTTGTTCAGATACCCCAGGGCCCCGTTGGTGAAGGACAGGCCGTTGCTGTTCGCGGTGAAGTCCGCCCGGTTCACCTGGGTGCGGGCGCGGGTGGCGATGGCGCCGTTGACGTACAGCTGCCGGGTGTCGGTCCCGGTGCCGACGTTGGCCCGCCAGATGTTCTTCCCGGAGTCGGCGAGCGACCAGCCGGTGACCGCCCTGGCGCCGCTGATCACGGGACGGGCGCCCGAGGCGGCCTGCCACTTGACGCTGTAGCCGTTGTTGCCCGAGTCGGCGGCGGTCAGCCGTAGCGGCGCCGAGAGCCGGTACGTCCCGGCCGCCAGCTCCACGACGATGTCACCGGACATCGCGCCGGTGAGCGCCCGCACCGCGGTCTGCGCGGCGGGCAACGAGCACGGCTGGGCCGTGGAGCAGGTGGTGCCGGTGCCGGAGGGGGAGGCGTACAGGGTCGTGGTGGCCGCCGAGGCGGGGGAGACCGGCGCCACCAGAGCGGCCGCGGCGGTCAACCCGATCGCGGCCGCCCCGGCCAGCACCAGCCTCCGCATCGCGGGGTAGGAGAATTCGAACACGGGACTTCCTTATGTGGGGGGTGGGGGAAACGGCCGGTGAGACATCCCGCCGGAGCTGGTCCGGCGGGTGTGACTCCGGTGCTCGTGGCACCGTCGCGCCGAGCGCGCGGCGCGCTCACGGCCCGGGTGACACTCCTTCGGCGCGGCCGTCCGCACGCGGACGGCCGCGCCGGCCCGCCGGGACGGGCACGCGGGAGTGGCCCTGCCATGAGAGGGGATCCCTCGCCGGGGCGTCGCTTTCCCCGGCGAGGGATCCTGGAGGTGCCTCGAAGCGTCAAGGAAGGGGGGTCAGGTCCGGGTCCAGCGCTGGTTGGCGCCGCCGTTGCAGGTCCAGATGGCGAGCCTGGTGCCGTTGGCGGTGGCGCTGTTGGGTACGTCCAGGCATTTGCCGGCGCCGATGGCGGTGATGGTGCCGTCGGAGTTGAGGCGCCATTTCTGGTTGTTCTGGCCGTTGCAGTCCCAGATCTGGACCAGGGCGCCGTTGGCGGTGCTCTGGTTGGCCACGTCCAGGCACTTGTTGCCGTAGACGCGTAGCTCACCGGCGCCGGTGGTCGTCCACTGCTGGTTGGTCTGGCCGTTGCAGTCCCAGAGCTGTACCTGGGCGCCGTTGGCCTGTGAGACGCCGCTCACGTCCAGGCACCGGCCCGAGCCCACCCCGCGGATCGCGCCCGCGGTCCCCGGAGTCGGGGTCACCGTCGGCGTCGGAGTCGGCGTGGGGTCAGGAGGCTGGGTGCCTCCGAACTGGGAGAAGAACCTGTACACCTCTCCCTTGGTCCAGGTCGTGATGCCGCTCTCGGCGTAGGTCCCGTCGACCGGGCCGGGCATGTGACCGTTGTCGAAGGCGGCCCACACGACCGGGTACCCGGATCGGCACCCCGAGTAGGTGGTGGTGATGTGCGTCCTGCTGCCCGACCCCGGCTCGGGCGGGTTCTGGGCGGTGCAGCCGTTGTTCCTGACGAACCTGTCGCGCAGCGACCGTCCCTGGGAGATGTTGAGGACGTTGTCGGTGATGCCGTGCAGTCCCATGTACGCGATGGGCTGGGAGCCGTCGCTGCACCCGCTGAGCTGCGCGCCGGCGTAGACCGCGACCGCGCGGAAGACCGTCGCCCTGCTGCACGCGAGCGAGTAGCTCATCCCGCCGCCGTAGCTGAAGCCCATGGCGAAGCGCTGCGTGGTGTCGACGCACAGCGAGGAGTCGAGCAGCCTGTTCAGGTCGTCGACGAGGACCACGTCCTCGTTGCCGGAGTTGGCCCAGCCGTTGCCGATGCCCTGGGGCGCGACGAAGATCCCGTTGTTGTTCGACTGCTGCCGCATGCCGTAGAAGGACCAGGGGTAGCCGCTGGTGCCGCCCGAGTCGATCTCGTTCATCGTGCCGCCCCGCCAGTGGAACCCGAAGAACACCCGGTAGGGCGTGGTGTTGTTGTAGTTGTCGGGGAGTCTCAGGATGTAGGAGCGGGTCTTGCCGCCGCTCTGGATCGTGTGCGTGCCACTCGCCAGCGCCGGGGCCTTGCCGCACCCGGCGGTCGGCGCGAGGGCGGCGGCACCCGTGGACGACGCGGTCGCGCCGACGCTGTTGCTCAGCGCCGCGTGAGCCGTGGACAGGACGAGGATCGCCGCGGCCGCGATCGCCCCGAGGAGGGATCCGCGCTTCGACATCACGTGACTTCTCCTGTGGCTCGGGCATCGGCACATCTGGATGGGGACACCACTTTGATCTCCTTCATTGGGGGTGGGAGCCGCGGCCGGTCGGCGAGGCGGCTCAACGCCGTTTCGTCGGCCCACGCGCCGACACACGCCCGGCGGGTCCTCGCCGGTGTCGCCGAACAACCGCGCCCTGGTCCGAGGTGGCCGGAACCGTTCGCGTCACCGCCATGGAGTGCCCCACTCCAGACGCGGTCCAGCCGATGGGGAACCTCCGACAGGAGGCGTCCCGGAGACTTAGCTACTAATTACGTTCCTCATGCCGAGGCGCGTCAAGACCTTAAGCCCACTTATTTCTGACTCCTCACAAGGGGAGCTTTGTCAGGGTGGGAACTCTTTCGAGACTAATCGCAGGTAGAGGGCTTTCCCTTTCCTCCAGCCGGTTCAAGGATCAGGTGATGTGGCCAGATGTGTAGCATTCAATGCCGCAGAGGTCGGGAAAGATTGTGCTGATCCGGACCCCGGTTGGTCGTACCCTTGAGGAGGTGGTGGCAGGGAGGGAGCGGCAGCGTGGTCGATACTCCGCGCGCGGAAGGCGTGTACCGGCCGGGCTATGAGGTGGCCGCGGAGCAGGTGCTGGAGTTGATCAGCCGGTTGCGCCTGCGGCCCGGCGACCGCATGCCCACCGAGAACGAGCTGGCCCGGCAGCTGGGCACGAGCCGGACCGTCGTGCGCGAGGCGGTGAAGATACTCTCCGCGCTCGGCCGGGTGCGCGCCCAGAAGGGCCGTGGCCTCTACGTGGCCGACGACGAGGGCATGCTCGGCACCGGGCGCTGGGCGTCCTTCTTCCTGCCCACCGACCTGGACCACGTCTACATGCTCTTCGAGTTCCGGCGGGCCCAGGAGATGGAGACCAGCCGGCTGGCCGCCCGCCGCGCCACCCCGGCGGAGCTGGGGGACATCGAGAAGTCGGCCGGGGTGTGCCGCTACGGGTTCGACAACGGACGCGAGGACCTGTTCAACGAGGGCGACGACGCCTTCCACGCCGCCATCGCGACGGCCTCGCACAACATGTTCCTCCAGATAGCGGTGCGGGAGGTCCGACGGCTGCAGGCCCAGTCCAACCTCATCGGGCTGCGCGGCTCGATAGGCGGGCACGCGGCCAAGGCCGTCGAGGAACACGACGCCATCTACCAGGCCATCCGCGCCGGCGACCCGGAAGCGGCGGCCCAGGCCGCGGCGACACACATCGACAACACGCTGGACGACTACCGCAGAGAGATCCAGCAGCGCATCTTCTCGTCGACGGACTGACTCCCCGTAAGCGGACCAAGCAGACGGTACGGACCACATGGACGGCGCGGACCACATGGACGGCGCGGACGGCGCGCCCGACGCCGTCGCGCCGGTCACCCGCGGGCCGGTCACCCGCGGGCCGGTCACCCGCGGGCCGGTCACCCGCGGGCCGGTTTCCGGCCGAATCGTGCGAAGAACCCGCCCAGGGCGCCCGGCCGGGATGGCCGGGCGCGCCCGGGTGGGGTCAAGTCCGGGTCCAGCGCTGGTTGGCGCCGCCGTTGCAGGTCCAGATGGCGAGCCTGGTGCCGTTGGCGGTGGCGCTGTTGGGTACGTCCAGGCATTTGCCGGCGCCGATGGCGGTGATGGTGCCGTCGGAGTTGAGGCGCCATTTCTGGTTGTTCTGGCCGTTGCAGTCCCAGATCTGGACCAGGGCGCCGTTGGCGGTGCTCTGGTTGGCCACGTCCAGGCACTTGTTGCCGTAGACGCGTAGCTCACCGGCGCCGGTGGTCGTCCACTGCTGGTTGGTCTGGCCGTTGCAGTCCCAGAGCTGTACCTGGGCGCCGTTGGCCTGTGAGACGCCGCTCACGTCCAGGCACCGGCCCGAGCCCACCCCGCGGATCGCGCCCGCGGTCCCCGGAGTCGGGGTCACCGTCGGCGTCGGAGTCGGCGTCGGTGTGGGCGACGGGTCCGTGCCGCCGTCGAGGCCCAGGAACGTGATGGCATGGGGGAACATGCCGTCCAGCGGCAGGGAGTGGCCGTAGCCCGCGAAGCTGAACGCCTCGACCGGAGCCTGGGTCGTGGTGGCGCCGTACCGGGTCCGGGTCACGCCCGATCGGGGGCTGTCGGTGAACGCCGGTGTCTGGCCCGATCCGTGCAGGTTGGTCCACTGCTTGATCTCCTCGCCGAAGTTGGCGTAGGAGAGCGTGGTGTCGGTGTTGCCGTGCCACAGCTGCATCCGGGGATAGCGGCCGGTGTACCCGGGATACATCGCCCGCGCCTGGTCGCCCCACTGCTGCGCGGTCTTGACGAGGTTCCCGCCGGAGCACTGGCTGTTCCACAGCGATCCGTTGGTGGTGGCGAAGCACCCGGCGGGGACGCCGGAGAACGCGGCGGCGGCCGTGAACACGTCCGGGTACTGGGCGGCGAGCACGTTGGTCATCATCGCGCCGGAGGAGAAGCCGCTGACCACGATGCGGGCGGGGTCGACGTTGTGACGCTGCCGGGCCCACGCGGCCATGGACATGATTCCGGTGGAGTCGCCGCCGCCGTCGCGCCTGAGCGCGGCCGGGGTGGAGACGTCGAAGCATCGTCCCTCCCGGGTGGCCTCGGGAACCACGATGATGTACCCGTACCGGTCCGCCGCGGTCACGTAGTCACGCCCGACGCTGTTGAAGACCCCGGCGGCCGTGCCGGTGCAGTAGTGGACCATGACCAGCATCGCCGGCCGTGCCGCGACCCTGTCCGGCACGTAGATGTACATGTTCAGGTTCGTCGGGTTGTTGCCGAAGTTGGTCACCTGGGTCAGCGACGCGGCCGCGGCGGGCCGGACCGCCAGGAGCAACCCCGCGATCACCAGGGGCAAGGTGGCGGCCGCCAGTATGGCCCTGAGCCTGCGTTTCACGTTGTGTCCTTTCGGTTGCCGGGGCGTCTGCGGGCGCGTGCTCGTACGCTCCCGGCGTCAACAGGCGGGTTCGGCGTGGAGAGGCAGGCCGGACACCGGGGCTCCGGTGGTTTCGGCGATGTACGTGACCCGGGCGGGCTCGGCCTCGTGCCGAGCCCGCCCGGGCCGGTTCCGCCCCGGTCCCGGTCGGTGTTCACCCGATGGGGTGTGCGTCCTCGCGGTGAACGTCGCCAGGAGCGCTCCGGGCCGGATCGTGTGTCACCTAGCGCTGCAGTGTCAGCAGGCCGGGGCGGTAGGGCAGCAGGCCGTACTCGACGCCGTCGGAGTTGGGGTTGCGGCCCTGGTAGAGGAGCTGGAGGTTGCAGGGGTCGACGGTCATGGTCTGGTC
>NZ_JCADBG010000041.1:0-39237 GCF_059358815.1 Streptosporangium nanhuense | reverse complement strand
ACGACTTCAAGATCCGCGTCTGCGAGGGCACCGACAAGTTCGACGACTGCGGCCGCTGGGGCGACGCCTTCTGACCCACCCCTTCAACCGAACAACCGAACACCGACCCGATCGGTCTCCCACGCTCGACCCGGCCGGCTCCCCAGGGGGCCGGCTTCGTGCTGTTCCCAGGCTTCCGTCCAGGTGTCCAGTGCCACTCCCAGCCCGGACGGTGACCGCAGAAAATCGCGCGCCCCACGGGACATGCGGTCGACCCGCGGACTAATTTCATCACTTGTTGACTTCTTGCTCTCTCCGGCTTAACCTTGCGATGACGGATTAGTTGCAGTGATGCAAGGAGTTGTCCGATGGACCCCGTGGACGGCGCGGAGCTCGACCGGCTGGCCGAGGACATCGGCGACTTCCGGCGGGCGCTGATCCCCGGTCTGCTGCTGCACATGCTGAGCGGGTTCGAGGGCGACGAGCCCTCCATGATCCAGATCGCCACGCTCTACACCCTCGACGAACCGGTCGTCCCGACACTCCGCGAACTCGCCGAGCGGATCAGCCGGTCCGTCTCGGCCACCAGCCGCCTCGTCGACCAGCTCGTACGGCGAGGGCTGACCGAGCGCCGGGAGGACCCCGACGACCGGCGGGTGCGGCGGATCGCCCTCACCCCGGCCGGGACGGATTTCCTCCGCACGTTCGAGCGCGTCCGGGCCAACGCCCAGCTCGAAGTCATGGCCCATCTCACCGCCGAGGAACGCGAGCTCGTGACCCGGGCCATGACGCTTCTCGGCGAAGCCGCAAGGAGACGACGCACCCATGCCCAAGCCGCTCATCCTGAGATTCGATGACATCGGGGCGGAGACGCTGCCCCTGGTCGGCGGCAAGGCCGCCAATCTCGGCGTGCTCACCACCGCCGGGTTCCCCGTTCCCCCCGGTCTGTGCCTCACCACCGAGGCCTACCGCAGGGTCACCGAGCGAGCGGGGCTGGAGGAGGTGCTCGCGGCGCTCGCCACGACGGCCGCCGGGGACGTTCCCGCCCTGAACGCGCTGGCCGGGAAGGCTCGCGAGCTCGTGCTCGCCGCACCGGTCCCCGACGACATCGCGAGCGCCGTACGGAACAGCGCGAACGGTCCCGTCGCGGTCCGTTCCTCCGCGACCGCCGAGGACCTGCCGCACGCCAGCTTCGCCGGGCAGCAGGACACCTACCTCAACGTGGTCGGCGCCGACGCCGTGCTGGACGCGGTCCGGCGGTGCTGGGCCTCGCTCTGGACCGACCGGGCCGTCGCCTACCGGACCGCGAACGGCATCGACCACGACGCGGTGCGCCTGGCGGTGGTCGTCCAGGAGATGGTCCAGTCGGAGGTGGCCGGGGTGATGTTCACCGCCAACCCGGTCACCGGGCGGCGGCGCGAGGCGGTGATCGACGCCAGTCCCGGTCTCGGCGAGGCCGTGGTCTCCGGCGCGGTCAACCCCGACCACTTCGTGGTCGACACCGCCACCGGCCGGATCACCGAACGCCGCCTCGGCGACAAGCGGCTGGCCGTACGGTCGCTGGCGGGCGGCGGGGTCGAGCACGTCGAGACCCCCGCGACCTCGACAAACTCCACGGACTCCACGGACTCCACGGACTCCACGGAGAACGCCTGTGTCACCGACGCGCAGCTGGCGGCGCTGGCCGAGCTCGGCGACCGGGTCGAGCGGCACTACGGGGCGCCCCAGGACACCGAGTGGGCGATCGACTCCGGCGGCGTCCTCTGGCTGACCCAGTCGCGCCCCATCACCACGCTCTACCCGATCCCCCACCACGGGGAAGGCGACGTCCCGGACACACGACCCCGAGACCCCGAACCCGGCGGCACGCGGATCTACTTCTGCTTCAGCCTGGCCCAGGGCCTCTACCGGCCGATCACCCCCATGGGCATGTCGGCCTTCAGGCTGCTGTCGTCGTCGGCGTTCGGGGTTCTGGGGATCCCGGTGGCCGACCCGGTGGCCGGGGCCCCCCTCATCGCGGAGTCGGGCGGGCGGCTGTTCTTCGACATCACCGGCCTCATGCGCGGCAGGGTGGGCCGGGTGGCCTTCCCGAAGGTGCTCGACCTGATGGAGGCCCGGTCGGCGAAGGTGCTGCGCGGCCTGCTCGACGATCCCCGGTTCGGCGTCACCCAGCCCTCGCTCCGCCCTCCCCTGCGCCGGGCGTTCAGGATCGCGTCCCGCTTCCGCGTTCCCCACCGTGCCGTACGGGCCCTGGTCGACCCCGCGTCGGCGCACCGGGACGTGGAGCTGCTGGACGCGCGCCTCCGGAGGGAGCTGGCCGCGCCCGGGAACGCCACCCCGGCCCAGCGCCTCGACCACGTCGAGCGGGTGCTGAGCCGCCGGATCTTCCCGCTGCTGCCGACCATCGCCCCGGCGGCGGCCGTCGGGTTCGCGATGCTCGGCCTGGCCGCCAGGGCGCTGGGTGAGCGGGCCGGGCCCGGCGAGCTGCAGACGGTCCTGCGCGGGCTCCCGCACAACGTGACCACCGAGATGGACCTGGCGTTGTGGCGGCTGGCCACCCGCGTCCGCGAGGACCGCGAGGCCAGCTCCCTGCTGCTGGGCACCCCCGCCGCCGAGCTGGCCGAGCGCTTCCGCACCGGATCGCTTCCCGACGTGGTGCAAGAGGGCCTGGCGGCCTTCCTGTCCGTCTACGGCGTCAGGGCGGTCGCCGAGATCGACCTCGGGCTGCCGCGCTGGTCGGAGGATCCGACCCACATCATCGGCGTCCTGGCCAACTACCTGCGGCTGGAGGATCCCGCCCTGGCCCCCGACGCCCTGTTCGCCAAGGGCGCCGCCGACGCCGCCCTCATGATCAAGACCTTGAGCGGGCGCGCCGGGGGTCTTCGCGGACGGTTCGTCCGCTTCGCGCTCGGCAGGACCAGGGCGCTGGCGGGCCTGCGCGAGATGCCCAAGTACGCCATGGTGACCGCGCTGGCCTCGATGCGGGCCGAGTTGCTGGCCGTCGGCGTCGAGCTGGCGGCGCGCGGGGTGCTGTCGCGTGCCGACGACGTCTTCTTCCTGACCTTCCGCGAGGCCAGGGCGGCCCTCACCGCCCCGCCCTCCCCGGGGTCCCCGGCCGGTGCCGCGCGCCCCGTACCTGCGGATCTCGTGGCGCGGCGGCGCGAGGAGGCCGCCCGCGAGCTGCGCCGCAGGCACGTGCCCCGCGTCCTGCTGTCGGACGGCACCGAGCCGGAGGCCGTCGCCGTACGGGCGCCGGTGGACGGGGCGCTGGTCGGCACCCCGGCCTCGGCGGGCACCGTCACCGGCATCGCCAGGGTCGTCCTCGACCCGGTCGGCGCGCACCTGGAGCCCGGGGAGATCCTGGTCTGCCCCTCCACCGACCCCGGCTGGACGCCGCTGTTCCTCACGGCGGGCGCCCTGGTGATGGAGATGGGCGGCGCCAACTCCCACGGCGCCGTGGTGGCCCGCGAGTACGGGATCCCGGCCGTGGTGGGCGTGAACAGGGCGACCGAGCACATCGTCACCGGCCAGGAGATCACCGTCGACGGCACCTCCGGCGCCGTCCTCGCCACCGCCTCCACCTGAGCGCGGACGCGGCCCGCGAGGGCCGGGCACTCAGACGAGCGCCGGAACCGCGCCCCGCGAGCCGAACGCTCAAACGGGTGCCGACACCGCTCGCCGCGAGCCGAACGCTCAGGCGGGTGCGGAGACCGCGCGCCGCGAGCCGGGCACGGCCGGAGGGGGGATCTCCCCGGAGCCGCGGACGACCAGGCGGGTGGGGATGACGACCGTCCGCGCCCTGGAGCGCTCGCCGTCCAGCCGGGCCGTCAGCAGCCTGGCCGCGGCCTGGCCGATCGCGACGGGATCCTGGGCCACCACGGTCAGGGCGGGCTTCAGCACCTCGGCGAGGGGCAGGTCGTCGAAGCCGACCATGGCCACGTCCCTGCGGCCGAGCCGGGCGAGGCCGAGGATCACGCCGGTCGCGGCGAAGTTGTTGGCGGCGAAGACCGCCGTCGCCGGGTTCTCGCCGCCGACCAGCCTGGTGACGGCCGCCGCCGCGGCCTCGTGGTCGTGCCCGATCTCCACCAGGGCCCGGTCGAAGCCGATCCCGGCCTCGGCCAGCGCGTCGCGGTAGCCCTGGAACCTCTCCTTGCGGGTGTAGAGCGCGGGCAGGTCGCCGACGAAGGCGATCCTCCGGTGGCCGTGGGCGATCATGTGCGCCACCCCCGTACGGGCGCCCTCGCGGTTGGAGCTGACGACGGAGTCGGCGGCCAGCCCCGCGGCGGGGCGGTCCAGGAAGACCAGGGGCAGCCCGGCGGCCCGCTCCGCCCGCAGGTGACGGTGGTCGCCGTCGGCGGAGGGCACCACGATGAGCGCGGTGACCCTCCGGGCCAGGAGGGTGGAGATCAGCGCGCGTTCCCGTTCGGCGGTCTCGTCGGAGGAGCCGACGATCAGGGTGAGGCCCCGGGCCCGCACCTCGTTCTCCAGGCCGCCCGCGACCGTGCCGAAGAACGGGTTGCCCATGTCGGGGATGACCAGCCCGACCGTGGAGTCGCGGGCGCCCACGCGCATGTTCCTGGCCATGAGGTTGGGCTGGAACCCGAGCCTTCCCATGGCCTCCAGGATGCGCTCGCGGGTCTCCCTGGCCACCGGGCCGTCGTCGTTGACCACCCGCGAGACGGTCTTCGCCGTGACACCGACCTCCCGGGCCACGTCCGTCATGGTGGCGCGGCGAACCTTGGACATGGGTCACCGTTCTTCTCGTCGGGGGCGCGGCGTCGCAAACAGGCTAAAGGGTGACCGCTGCGCTCCGTGTCCGGCCCCTCTCTCTTAGCCTGCCCGGCCTGCCCGGCCTCTCCGGACGTCAGGAGAGGCCGATGGCCCGTGCCGCCTCCTCGTCCCTGACGACCGCGCCCCTGCCCGCGTCGACCTGCAGCGCCCCGGTCATGATCGCGACGACCTCGGCCATGCTGTGGTCGCCCGGCCTGATCTGCGCGACCCTGCGCCCGAGCCGCTGCACGTGGATCCGGTCGGCGATCTCGAAGACGTGCGGCATGTTGTGGCTGATCAGGATCACCGGCAGGCCGCGGTCACGGACCCGGCGGATCATGTCGAGCACCTGCCCGGACTCCTTGACCCCCAGCGCGGCGGTGGGCTCGTCCATCACCACCACCTGGCGGGCCCAGGCGACCGCGCGGGCCACGGCCACCCCCTGCCGCTGGCCGCCGGACAGCGACTCGACCGGCTGCGTGAGCGAGCGCAGGCCGATCTTGAGGTCGGCCATGTGCCGGGCCGACTCCTCTCGCATGCGCTTCTTGTCGAGCATCCGGAAGATCGTGCCGAGCGGCCCGGCCCGGCGCACCTCGCGTCCGAGGAACATGTTGCCGGCGATGTCCATCGAGGCGGCGACCGCGAGGTCCTGGTAGACGGTCTCGATGCCGTGCCGCCTGGCCTCCAGCGGGTCGCGGAAGCGCACGGGCCTGCCCGCGAGCATGATCTCGCCCTGGTCCGGCTGGAGGGCGCCGGTGAGGGCCTTGATCAGGCTCGACTTCCCCGCGCCGTTGTCGCCGATGACGGCGAGCACCTCGCCGGGCATCAGGTCGAAGTCGACGCCGTCCAGGGCGACCACGTGCCCGTAGCGCTTGACCAGGCCGCGCGCCTGCATGGCCGGTACGACGCTCTCCGGCGCGTCGCCCGCGGGAACGCCGCTACCAGGAACCCCGCTCCCGGGAACCCCGCTCCCGGGAACCCCGCTCCCGGGAACGCCGCTCCCGGGAACCCCGCCCGCAGGAACGCCGCCCGCCGTCGGGTCGCCGCTCATCGGTTCCTCCTTCTGGACAGCTGGTCCACGGTGACCGCCAGGATGACGAGCACGCCGGTGATCAGGGTCTGGTAGATGGACGGCACGCCCATGAGCTGCAGGCCGTTGCGGAAGACGCCGACGATCAGGGCGCCGATCAGGGTGCCGATGACCAGCCCCCGGCCGCCGAACAGGCTGGTGCCGCCGAGCACCACGGCGGTGATGCTGTCGAGGTTGTCGGTCTGCCCGGCCTGCGGGTCGCCGACCCCGGTCCGGGAGACCAGGAGCAGGGCGGCGATCCCGTACACGAGACCGGCCACGGTGTAGACGCCGACGGTCAGGCGGCCGGTGCGGATGCCGGTGAGCCGGGCGACCTCGGGGCTGTTGCCCAGCGCGTACACGTGCCGCCCCCACGCGGTCTGGCCGAGCATGTACGTGAAGATCAGGAAGAGCGCGATGGTCAGCACGGAGCCGTAGGTGACGCCGGTGCCGCCGATCTGGAAGGTCTGCCCGAGGAACGTCATCTCCGGGGGCAGGCCGGTGACCGTCTGGTCCTGGGAGTAGATGTGCGTGAGGGCGAAGGCGATGTTGAGCATGCCCAGCGTCACGATGAACGGGGGCAGCGGGACGACAGTCACCAGGAGGCCGTTGAGCGCGCCGAACGCGGCGCAGACCAGGATGCCCGCCGCGATCGCGAGCAGCGGCGGCAGGCCGCCCTCCACGGCCAGCTTCGCCATCACGATGCCGCCGAAGGCCATGATCGCGCCGTTGGACAGGTCGATCCCGGCGGTGAGGATGATCAGGGTCTGGCCGATGGCCAGCGTGCCGACCACCATCACCTGCTGGATGATCAGCGAGAAGTTGCCGCCGCTCAGGAACTGCTCGCTGTTGAACGAGAAGAAGACACAGGCGAGCAGGAGCGCGGCCAGCGGGCCCACGGTAGGGGTGGTGAGCAGCCTGCGTCCCGCGGAGGGTTCGGCCGGCGGGGCCGCCCTGGGCGTCTCGGTGACGGTCACGGCCCTCAGCCCCAGCAGTTCTGCAGACCGAACGCGGTGTCCTTGGCCTCCACGCCGCTCGCGGGCCTGTCCGTGATCAGGGTGACGCCGGTGTCGGTGTAACCGGACGCCTTGGCACCGCCCTTGCCGAACGCGACCACCGCCTTCACGCCCTTCTCGGCCATCTTCAGCGGGTACTGCTGCGAGGTCGCCGCGATCTGGCCGGACCGCACCGCCTTGGTGCCGGTGCAACCGCCGTCGACCGAGACGATCAGCACGTCCTTCTCCCGGCCCTTGGCCTTCAGCGCGGTGTGGGCCCCCAGCGCGGCCGGCTCGTTGATCGTGTACACGACGTTGATGTCCGGTGCCTTCTGCAGGCAGTTCTCCATCGCCGTCTGTCCCTTGGACTGGTCACCGGCGGTGTCCTGGGAGCAGACCACCGACGGATCCCCCTCCGCGATGCCGTACCCCTTCAGGAAGCCCTCGTGGCGCAACCGCCCGACCGCCACCCCCGGGGCGAGGTCCAGCGTCGCGATCTTCGCGGGTTTGCCGGCCATCACCGCCTTGGCGTACTGCCCGATCAGCTCCCCCGCCCTGAAGTTGTCGGTCGCGAACAGCGCGTCGGTGGCGTCCTGCGGCTCGGTGGGACTGTCCAGGGCGATGACCGTCACCCCGGCCGAGCGTGCCTTCTGCAGCGCCGGCACGATCGCCTTGGAGTCGCTCGGCGTGATCAGGATGCCCTTCACCCCGGCCGCGACCATGTTCTCGATCGCGGTGATCTGACCGGCGTTGTCGCCGTCGAACTTGCCCGCGGCGCTCAGCAGCTCGGCGCCCTCCGCCTTCGCCGCCGCCTGGGCCCCCTCCTTCATCTTGACGAAGAAGGGGTTGGTCTCGGTCTTGGTGATCAGCCCCACCTTCACCGCGGCGTCCCCGCCCGCCCCGGCGGAGCTTCCCGCCGGGAACGTGCCGTTTCCACCGCAACCGGTCAGGCCGGTCATGACCACGGCGGCGCAGGCCGCGAGCGCGGCGGCGCGAGTGCCAGTCGACATCGAATACTCCCGGGTCCGTGGGCGGACTCATGTCAACGTTGACATATGTCAACGTTGACATCCATTGCCAAGGATGATGAACTCCCCCGCGAAAAACGTCAATGCCCTCCTGCTGTAATGAGGCGGCAATGTCATCGAAGCGTCCGGCGCGACGGCCGGCGAACGCGTCCCCAGGAAAGGCAGGGGCCATGCCCTCCACCCAGGTCGCCGTGCTCGGCGAGTGCGTCGCCGACGCGTTCGCCGCCGACGGCTCGGAGAACGAGCTCACCCTGCGCGTCCTGCCCGGCGGCGGTCCGGCGAACACCGCGGTGGCCCTCGCCCGCCTCGGCACCCCCGCCCGCTTCCTGGGCCGCCTGTCGGGCGACTCCTTCGGCACCCTGTTCCGCGCGCACCTCGGCGCCTCGGGGGTCGATCTGACCGGCTGCGTCGACGCCGCCGAGCCGAGCACCCTGGCGGTGGCCACCCTGGACGGGGCGGGGCAGGCCCGCTACTCCTTCCACGCCGACGGCGCCGCCGACTGGGCGTGGAGCGCGGCGGAGCTGACCGGCGAGCGGATCGGTGACGTCTCCTGCCTGCACACCGGCTCGCTCGCCCTGGTGCGCGCGCCGGGCGCGGAGGTCGTCGAGGAGGCGCTGGCCGCGACCGCCGCCCGCGCCACGATCTCGATCGACCCCAACGTGCGGGCGGTGCTCGTCGACCCGGCCGTCTACCGGGAGCGGATGCCCCGGTGGTGCGCGACGGCCGACATGATCAAACTGAGCGACGACGACCTGGAGCACATCCACCCCGGCGAGCCGGCCGAGCGGGTCTGCGACACCTGGCACGAGGCCGGGGTGCGCCTGGTCGTGGTGACCCGCGGCCCGCGGGGGGCGCTCGTCTCCGTCGCCGGCGAGCGCGCCACGGTATCGGCCCCGCCCACGACGGTCGTCGACACCGTCGGCGCCGGAGACTCCTTCACCGCCGGGCTCCTGCACCGGCTGCGCGTCTCCGGCCTGCTCGGCGGGCGGCTCGACCGCCTCGACCTCGACCTCGCGGTGGACGCCGCGACCTTCGCCGCCCGGGTCGCCTCGCTCACCTGCTCGGTGGCCGGGGCCAACCCTCCGTGGGCGCGCCGGCCGGCGGACGCGACGGCCGCGAGCGGCTCCCCCCACCTCGTCGTCACCGGCGACGAGGCGCCCTGACCCGGGGGTTCGACGAGGCGCCCCGCCCCGGGAGTTCCGGCACGTGCACGAGGCTCGCGTACTCGCTCAAGAGACCGACGGCGTAAGGCTCGCGCGCCCGCCCAAGAGACCGACGGCGTGAGGCTCGCGCGCCCGCCCGGTAGGCCGACGGCGTGAACGTAACAACCCGGCAACAGACAGCCGGCTCATCTACCTGCACATATCCGAAGATGTCAACTTGTTACCTCCCAAAAAGGTCCACACCGGACACGCGCATGTTACAAACCCCAATAGTTGATTGCTGAGATAAACGAAAGGCGGTGACTCGCGTGACCCAGGAGCACAACGTCACGTACGCCGCCCGCACCGCCCTTCCGAGCAGCTCCCCCATGATGCGCCAGACCAATCTCTCGTTGATCCTGCGCCACCTCCGGGACCACGCGTCACAATCCCGCGCCGACATCGCGGAGGTGACCGGCCTGCACCGGGCCACGGTCTCCAACCTGGTGTCCCAGCTGATCGACCGGCGCCTGGTCCGGGAGGTCGACACCGAGCACGTCGGCGCGATCGGCCGTCCCAGGCGACCCCTGGCACTGGACGGCACGCACGTCGGCGCGCTGGGCCTGGAGATCAACGTCGACCACATCTCGGTTCACGGGTCCGACCTCGGCGGGCGGGTCCTCGTGGAGCACCGGACCGGCTTCGACGCGATCGCCGGCGGGCCGGATCGCGCGCTGCGCGTGCTCGGCGGGATGGCCCTGGAGGCCGTCGAGGAGATGGAGCGGGCCGAAGCCGTCCCGGCCGGTATCGGGGTGGCGGTCCCCGGCCTGGTCGACGTGGCGCGCGGCGTCGTGACGTTCGCGCCCAACCTGGGCTGGCGCGACCTGCCGCTGGCGGCGCGGCTGTCGGCGGCACTGGGCCCGTGGAGCGTTCCAGTGTCGGTGGGCAACGACGCCAACCTCGCGGCCGTGGCCGAGCACACCTCCGGCGTCGCCGCCGGCACCCCCCATCTCGTCTACCTGACCGGCGACGTCGGCGTGGGCGGCGGCATCTTCGTCGACGGCCGGCCGCTCCGCGGCGCGGACGGCTTCTCCGGCGAGGTCGGGCACCTGCCGGTCGACCCGGGCGGCGCCCGCTGCGGCTGCGGGCGACACGGCTGCTGGGAGACCAAGGTGGGGCTGTCCGCGCTGGTACGGACGGCCATGCCCGACCAGGCCGGCCAGCCGGCCGGCCGGCCGGTGACCGACCCCGAGGAGCACGCGACGAGGATCGCCGAAGGACTGGCCGCGGGCGACCGCCGGATGACGGACGCGGTCGCGCAGATAGGGCGCTGGCTCGGGCTCGGCGGCTCGATCCTGGCCAACCTGTTCAACCCGCGGGTGATCGTCGTCGGTGGTTACTTCGCCACGCTCGCCGAATGGCTGCTGCCCCACGCCCAGGCGGAGCTGGAACGGCTGGTCGTGGCCGGCTCCGCCAGCCGGTGCCGGTTCGTCGCCTCCGACCTCGGCTTCGGCGCCGCCTCCCGGGGCGCCGCGAGCATGGTGGTCAACCGGCTCCTCGACCATCCGACCATGATCATGGACCCACCCCCCCGGCTGTCGGTCATCTGACGGCCCCCAAAAGCCTGGAGGCGGCACCCTCCAGCCACTGCAGTACCAACCTCATGTAACAAGTGGCACCGTGCGGCGGCGCGCGCTTTGCCTGACACCCCCCCAGTCAGGGTTTACCTGACACTCCCCAGTCAGGGAAGGAATCCCCCCATGTCACCACGTTCTCGAACGTGGGCCAGGTTCTCAAAGATCCTGCCGAAAACCGAAAACCGCTCCCTACGCCGGACGGCGGCGACGGTGGCCCTGGCCCTCGTCGTGCCCCTGGTTCCCGTCTTCACACTCATGACGTCGCCCGCGAACGCCACGGCGTCGTCGGCGAACGCCGCAGACCCGGCCTTCAGGGTCCTGGTCTTCTCCAAGACCAGCGGCTTCCGGCACGACTCGATTCCCGAGGGAATCGCCGCGGTCCAGAAGCTCGGCCTGGAGAACAACTTCGCGGTCGACACGACCGAGGACAGCGCCCAGTTCACCGACGCGAACCTGGCGAAGTACCAGGCCGTCATCTTCATGTCCACGACCGGTGACCCCGTCACCACGCCGGACCAGAAGGCCGCCTTCGAGCGCTACATCCAGGGTGGCGGCGGCTTCGCCGGCATCCACGCGGCGTCCGACAGCGGCTACAACTGGGAGTGGTACGGCAAGCTCGTCGGCGCGTACTTCAAGTCGCACCCGGCCACCCAGCAGGCGAAGGTCGTCACCGAGGACCTCGCCCACCCGTCGACCTCGCACCTGCCGACCTCGTGGACCCGCGTCGACGAGTGGTACGACTTCCAGGCCAACCCGCGCAACAACGTGCACGTGTTGCAGTCGATGGACCAGAAGTCCTACACCGGCTCCACGCAGGGCATCGACCACCCGATCTCGTGGTGTCAGGACTACGACGGCGGACGCTCCTGGTACACCGGCCTCGGCCACACCAAGGAGAGCTTCGTCGAGCCGAACTTCACCAAGATGCTCCTCGGCGGCATCAAGACCGCCGCGGGCGCGGAGAAGGCCGACTGCTCGGCCTCGCAGAGCGGCAGCTTCGACAAGGTCACCCTTGACGACAACACGGCCAACCCGATGATGACCGACATCGCCAAGGACGGCCGTGTCTTCTACATCGACCGCCTGGGCGACGTCAAGATCATCAAGACCACCGGCTCGACCGTGACCGCCGGCCACCTGAACGTGTTCACCGCCAACGAGAGCGGTCTGCTCGGCCTGGCGCTGGACCCGGACTTCGACACCAACAAGTGGCTGTACCTCTTCTACTCGCCGAACGGCCAGAACGTCGACCGGCTGAGCCGGTTCACGGTCAACGGCGACGCGCTCGACTTCTCCAGCGAGAAGGTCATCCTCGACGTGCCGGTGCAGCGGGCCGAGTGCTGCCACCACGGTGGCGGCATGCTCATGGACCACAAGACCGGCGACCTGTGGCTCGCCACCGGTGACAACACCAACCCGTTCGCCTCGGACGGCTACACGCCGATCGACGAGCAGTCGGGCCGGTCCGCGTGGGACGCGCAGCGCACCTCGGGCAACACCAACGACCTGAGCGGCAAGCTGCTGCGCATCACCCCGCAGGACGACGGCACCTACACCGTCCCGTCCGGGAACCTGTTCCCCGCGGGCACGGCCAAGACCAAGCCCGAGATCTACGGCATGGGCTTCCGCAACCCGTTCCGCATGGGCCTGGACCCGAAGACCGGTCACGTCATGGTGGCCGACTACGGACCCGACGCCGGTGCCGCGAGCGCCACCCGCGGTCCGCGGGGCACGGTCGAGTGGAACCTGGTCAGCAAGCCGGGTAACTACGGCTGGCCGTTCTGCGTGGGCGACAACACCCCGTACATCGACTACAACTTCGCCACCAAGGTGTCGGGCTCGGCGTTCAACTGCGCCGCGCCGGTGAACGACTCCCCCAACAACACCGGCCTGACCACGCTGCCCCCGGCGATCGCGGCGTCGATCCCGTACACCGGCTCCACCAACCCGAACTCCTTCCCGGAGCTCAACGGTGGCGCGCCGATGGCGGGCCCGGTCTACCGCTACGACGCCGACCTGCAGTCGACCGTCAAGTGGCCGGCCTACTGGGACGGCAAGGCGATCTTCGGTGAGTGGAACACGAACAAGATGTTCTCGTTCCAGCTCAACGAGGCCGGCACCGCCCAGATCAAGATCAACCAGATCCTGAGCTCCCTGAGCTTCAAGCGCCCCATGGACATCAAGTTCGGTCCCGACGGCGCGCTGTACCTGATCGAGTGGGGCTCCGGCTTCGGCGGCGACAACGCCGACTCCGGCATCTACCGCATCGAGTACGCCAAGGGCACCCGCCCGCCGGTCGCCCGCATCGCCGCGGACAAGACCGACGGACCGACCCCGCTGACCGTGCAGTTCTCCAGCCAGGGATCGAGCGACCCCGACGGCAAGCCGCTCACCTACGCGTGGGACTTCGACGGCAACGACACCGTCGACTCCACCGAGGCCAACCCCTCGCACACCTACACCGAGGCCGGGCAGTACAGCGCGGTCCTGACCGTCAGCAACCCCGACGGTCTCAGCGGCACGGCGAACCTGCCGATCACGGCGGGCAACAGCCGCCCGAAGGTCACCTTCGAGCTGCCGCCGAACGGCGCGTTCTTCGAGTTCGGCGACCAGGTGAACTACAAGATCGTGGTCACCGACGCCGAGGACGGCACGGTCGACTGTGACGACGTCAAGATCCAGGCGTACCTGGGCCATGACAGTCACGGTCACCCGCTCGACCAGCACGAGGGCTGCGAGGGCACCATCCAGACGCTGTCCGACAGCGGCCACGGCATCGACGACAACCTGTTCTACATCCTTGAGGCCACCTACGCCGACAAGGGCGGCTCGGGTGGCGGCCAGTCGCTGACCGGGCGGGCCGAGGTCATCCTCCAGCCCAAGCGCAAGCAGGCCGAGCACTTCTCCTCGACCGGCCGGGTCGCGAACGGCACGGGCACCGACGCCGCCGGCGTCCAGCCCGAGGCGGCCACCGACCCCCAGGGCGGCAACCAGAGCATCGCCTTCACCACCGACGGCGACTACTGGGCCTACACCCCGATCAACCTGACCGGCATCTCCAAGGCGCGCTTCCGGGTCGCCTCGGGCGGCGCCGGCGGCACCGTGCAGATCAAGGCGGGCAACGCCGACACCGGGACCCTGGTGGGCTCGGTCGACATCGCGCCGACCGGCGGCTGGCAGACGTACCAGGACGTCACGGTCGACCTGACCAACGTCCCGGCGACGACCGGCCCGCTGTTCTTCATCATCCGCAAGCCGGCGAGCGCGGCCAACGACGCCTACCTGCTCAACGTCAACTGGGTCGACTTCATCGGCCAGGGCGCCACCGACAACCAGCGCCCGACGGTGACCGCGTCGGCGACCCCGGTCACGGGCGTCGCACCGCTGAAGGTCGACTTCACCTCGACCGCCACCGACCCCGACAACAACACCCCGCTCACCTACAAGTGGAACTTCGGCGTGAACGGCTCGCCCGAGCCGGCCACCGCCAACGCGAGCCACACCTACAACGCGCCCGGCACGTACACCGCCACGGTGACCGTGACCGACACCAAGGGTGCCTCGACGAGCAAGACCATCTCCATCAAGGTGGACCCGCCGAGCACCACCTGCTTCACCGGTCGTTCCGACGACTTCCTGGGTACCTCTCTGGACCGCGACCGCTGGTCGGTCGTCCGTGAGGACCAGAACCTGAGGGTGGCGGACGGCAAGCTCATCCTGCCGACGTCGCTGACCGACATCTACGGCACCGGCGCCGGCACCACGACCAACATCACGCTGCAGCCGCTGCCTCAGGGCGCCTGGACCGCCACCACCAAGGTGACGATGGTCGCCAACCAGCAGTACCACCAGGCCGGCCTGGTGGTGTACGGCGACGACAACAACTACGCCAAGATGGTGCTCCAGGGCCGGAGTGCCACCGTCGACCACGCCGCTCGTATCTTCCAGTTCATCCGGGAAGAGAACGGCGTGCCGAACGAAGTGGCGGCGAGCAACACCGCCAACCTCGGTGACGCCTTCCCCGACACCTACTACGTCCGGTTCATGAGCGACGGCACCAACCTCACCGCTCATTACTCGGCCGACGGCACCACCTTCACCGCCATGCCGGAGACCAAGGCGCTGGCCGGGATCACCAACCCGCGCATCGGTCTCATCTCGTTCGCGAACAGCGGTACCAGCAAGCCGGTTATCGACGCCGCGTTCGACTGGTTCCACATCAGCCCCGACGACACCGCCGGTGCGGTGGAGCCGAGCGACGAGTTCAACGGCACGTCCCTGGACCCCTGCCGCTGGAACGCGATCGTCCGTGGCGACTCCTCGGCCACCCGGGTGACCGGCGGCAACCTGGAGATCGACACCCAGACGGGCGACATCTTCGGGACCGGCAACTCCAACCCGAAGAACTTCATCCTGCAGACGGCGCCGAGCGGCGACTGGACGCTGGAGACGAAGGTCGACGGGTCGGCGCTCAGCGAGCAGTACCAGCAGGGCGGCCTGATCGTCTACGCAGGTGACGACGACTACGTGAAGCTCGACTTCGTCATGGACAACGCCGCGGGTTCCGCGGTGTCGCGACGGATCGAGCTGCGCAGCGAGGTCGCTGGAACCGTCCTGAACCCGCAGCCGCAGATCGGCTCGCTCACCCAGGGCGTCTGGCACCTCCGCCTGAAGAAGGAGGGGACCAGCTTCAAGGGTTCCTACTCCGCCGACGGCACCGCGTGGACCGAGTTCTCCGAGGCGGTGACCAACACCGCCGTCGGCAACGGCAAGATCGGTGTCTTCGCCATCGGCACCTCGCAGCAGGCGTCCAAGACGGTCAAGTTCGACTACTTCCGCCTCAACGGCGGCGGCGGTACGGACGACTCGACCGCTCCGGTGACCACGGCCACCCCCGACCCGGCCCAGCCGGCGAGTGGATGGTTCAACAGCCTGGTGCTGGTCGCGCTGGCCGGTGCCGACGAGGCGCAGGGCAGCGGTGTCGACAAGACCGAGTTCCAGCTCGACGGCGGCGCCTGGACCACGTACCTGGAGCCGGTGGTCATCACCGGTGACGGGGACCACACCCTGGCGTACCGTTCCGTCGACAAGGCGGGCAACGTCGAGACGGCCAAGACGCTCGCCGTCAAGGTCGACGCGACCGCGCCCGTCACGACCGCGGACTTCCTCCCGGTCGGCCAGGACACGGTGCCGGTGACCCTCGCCGCGGCGGACGCCACGTCCGGCGTGGAGAAGATCGAGTACGCCCTCGACAGCGGCGACTGGACGCCCTACACCACGACGGTCAACGTCACCGGTGCGGGCGACCACGAGCTGCGCTACCGCGCCACCGACAAGGCCGGCAACGTCGAGGAGACCAAGGCCGCGACCATCAAGATCGAGGACGGCGGCACCGAGCCCACCATCCTGATCTCCGGTGTCGCGGACGGTACCGAGTACGGCGACAGCCAGGACCTCACCATCGCCTGGGAGGTCGCCGGGACCGGGGTCAAGACCGTGACCGGCACGCTGGACGGCCAGCCGTTCACGTCCGGGACCGTCCTGCAGCTCCACAAGCTGGCCCTGGGCGAGCACAAGCTCACCGTCACCGTCGAGACCGAGTCCGGCAGCAAGCACGAGCAGTCGGTCACGTTCAAGACGGTCACCTCGACCGACGACATCTCCGCCCTGATCGAGCGCTTCGAGGCGGCCGGGCAGCTTTCCGCCACCGGTGCCGCGAAGCTCCAGGACAAGATCTCCAAGGTCATGGTGTCCGAGGACAAGGAGCGCGAGCGCGACAAGAAGAAGATCGTCAAGAAGCTTGAGCGCTTCATCGAAGCGGTCAACGACCCGAAGATCGTCTCCAACGCCGCGGTGAAGGCCACGTTCCTGCGTGACGCCAACGCCCTGATCGTCGCCAACGGCGGCACGCCCGTGTAAGCGGGGCCACGGCCCCGGCCAGGAGGTGCCGGGCTCGCTTCCCTGAGCCCGGCATCCCCGATGGATCCGTAGTCGGGGTGCCCCACGACGCGGGGCACCCCGTTCCGCGCTCCGGCGGCGCCGGGTCCGGCGGACACCCGCCGGACCTGTCGCTGCACCCACCGTCACCTAACCGGCCGTCACCGCCTCAGGCGGGGCCAAACCCGCTGTCACCGAACCCGCCGTCACCGCCCCGGGCGGTGCCGAACCCGCTGTCACCGAACCCGGAAGGGAATCACGACCCGTGAACAAGGCCCTGAGATACGCCGCGGCCATCCTGCTGGCCGGGCTCGGGCTGCTGCTCGGCGCCCCGGCCGCCTCCGCCGCACCCGCCTCCGTACCTGCCTCCGCCTCCGCCTCCGCACTCACCTCCGCCGCGCCCGAGTCACCCATCGCCCTGGAGGTCGCCGGAGACGGCGCCCGCAACGTCAACGTGCTGTTCACCTGGAGGAAGGACGGCCGCCCGGTCACCGACATCGTCGCGGCGACCCTGCTCGCGAAGGCGCCCGACGGCCGTACCTTCGGCCCGATCCCGCTGAAGTCCGCGCCCGAGGGCCAGAACCTCTACAACGCGGCCGAGCCGCTCCCCGCGGGTGAGTGGAAGGTCACCGTGACCGCCACCAAGCCCGCCGAGGCCCGCAAGTCGGCGACCGTGAAGGCACAGGACATCAAGCTCCCCGCCGCGGCCGCGCCGGCGTCCAGCGCGGCCCTGGCCGAACGCGCCGCCCAGGAGAGCTCGTCCGACGACCTGCCCCTCCAGATCGGCGTCATCGCCGCCGCCGTGCTGGCCGCCGTCGGCGTCATGGTCGTCCTCGTCCGCCGCCGGAACGTCTCCGGCTGACCCTCGGGGGCAGGAGACACTACGGCATGCCTTCCTTCGAGCAGGCCGACGAGCTCGATCAGGCCGTCGACGAGTTGAGTGCCCGCGTCCACACGATGTTGCGCGACGGTGGTCTCGACGCCGGCCCCCTCGTCGAACTGGCCCGCCTGGCGGAGGAACGGGACGTGCCCACTCCCGTCACGCGAGAACTCCTCGAACGCCCCGCCACCGGGTTGACGGCCGCCGACCTGACCCGGCTGGGCGAGGCCCTTCTCGACGCGATCGGCTTCTGGCCGACCTTCGCCCTGGAGCCGGGTCTGCTGGTGCCACTGGAGGAGGCGCTGGAGGTCGTGGAGCGTGACCTCCGTGCCGCGGGGATCACCGGGCCGCTTCGGATGATCGTCTCCGGCCGGGACAGCATGAGCTTGGCGCGGGTGGAGTTCCGGGGCATCTGCCACGGCAACGGCCTCTGGCCCGGAGGGGACCTCCGAGACGTGGCCGACGCCACCCAGGACGTGGTCGTGGAGGCGACGCGGAAGATGTGGCCCGCCTGTCCCGTACACGACCGGGGCCTGCTCGCCGAGCGGGAGAACGAGATCGCCGTGTGGCGCTGCACGAGCGGCGGAACGCACACCGTCGCACCGGTGGGCGAACTGCCGCCCGGACACCGTTAGCGGTCCGCGACTCCGCGAAACCCGGCGCGGTTCGATCCCACCGGCCATCGGTCATCGGCGTTTCGGCCGCTTCTCATCCGCCGCGACGATCTGCAGGACCCGCCCGGCCGACACGGTTCGTGCACTTGTGCTTCGACCAGTTCACGCGATAGAAACGTACCAATTCCTTCAACCCTTGATACAAGTCTTGCGTCTTATTCGAGAGAGCGCTCTCACGGTTCGGCGGTGTCGGCCGCCGTCGAAGGATCTCACCCCCCGAACAACCGCTGCGCACGCAGCGGAAAGGACGAACCGTATGACGACCAAGCCTCCCGGTGCCGGGAGTGTGACGACGCGGCACCCGCGCCGTCGGCAGATCGTCGGTCGAGCGCTGGCGTTCGGTCTCGTACTCGCGACCGCCGTCATGACGACCGGAACACATGCCACCGCCGCGTCGTCGGCCCCTGGCGCCCCCGATCTCGGGCCGAACGTCACCGTCTTCGATCCCAGCATGCCCGTCAGCTCGATCCAGGCGACCCTCGACGCGAAACACGCCGCCCAGGTCGACAACGAGATGGGCACCACGCGCCACGCGTACCTCTTCAAGCCCGGCACCTACGGCACCGCGGAGCAGCCACTCCAGATCAAGGTCGGCTACTACACCGAGGTCTCCGGCCTGGGCGCCTCGCCCACCGACGTCGTCATCAACGGCAAGGTCGAGGTCTACAACCGCTGCCTGGAGGGCGGCGGGACCGGCAACTGCCTCGCGCTCGTCAACTTCTGGCGCACCCTGTCCAACCTGTCGATCAACATCAACGCGGCCGGCCAGGACGGCTGCCGGGGGTCGGCGAACTTCTGGGCCGTCTCCCAGGCGGTGTCCCTGCGCCGTCTCAACATCAACAGCGGCACCCTGTCGCTCATGGACTACTGCACCGCCGGCCCGCAGTACGCCAGCGGTGGCTTCATCGCCGACTCCAAGCTGCCGTCCGTCACGAACGGATCGCAGCAGCAGTGGCTGACCCGCAACAGCGAGGTCGCCGGTTGGTCGAACGCCGTGTGGAACCAGGTGTTCTCGGGCACCGTCGGCGCCCCGGACGACTCGGCGTTCCCGAACCCGCCGTACACCACCCTCGACACCACTCCCCTCAGCCGTGAGAAGCCCTACCTGTTCGTCGACGAGCAGGGCGACTACAACGTCCGCGTGCCCGCCGTCCAGAAGGACTCACGCGGCATCACCTGGGCCAACGGCATGACCCCGGGTCGCACGCTGCCGATCGGCGACTTCTTCATCGCGAAGCCGTCAGACTCGGTGAAGACCATCAACAACGCGCTCAAGAGCGGCAAGCACCTGCTGCTCACGCCCGGCGTGTACGACATCGAGAAGAGCATCGACATCGAGCGGCCGGACACGGTCGTCCTCGGCATCGGGCACGCCACGCTGACCGCCGTCAACGCCTCGACCCCGATCGAGGTCGACTCCGTCCCCGGCGTGATCGTCGCCGGCGTGACCATCGACGCGGGTCTCAAGAAGTCGCAGGTCCTGCTGAAGGTGGGCAAGAAGGACAAGAGGAGCCACAGCACGGCGGAAAACCCGATCACCCTGTCCGACGTGTACTTCCGCGTCGGCGGACCCCACGTCGGCAGGACCAACACCGCGCTGGAGGTCAACAGCGACCACGTGCTCATCGACCACACCTGGGTGTGGCGCGCCGACCACGGTGTCGAGGGCTTCACCGACACCCAGCGGTGGAACACCAACGACGGCCGCAACGGCGCCATCATCAACGGCGACCACGTGACCGCGACCGGCCTGTTCGTCGAGCACTTCCAGCGGCACAACACCATCTGGAACGGCGAGGACGGCACGACGATCCTCTACCAGAACGAGCTGCCGTACGACCCGCCGACCCAGGCCGACTGGATGGACGGCGACGTCGAGGGCTACGCCGGCTACAAGGTGGGCAGGCACGTCAAGAGGCACCTCCTCTACGGCGGCGGGGTCTACGTCTTCAACCAGAACAACCCGCAGATCCACACCGAGAACGGCTTCGAGGTCCCGGAGACCCCGGGCGTCAAGCTGCACCACATCATGACCGTCAACCTGAGTGCCGGAATCATCGACCACGTCGTCAACGGCGTGGGCGAGGCGGCCGACATGACGAAGGTCGGCGCGCCGGTCTACATCACGGACTACCCGGCCCCGTAGGACCCGCCCCGGTGGGCCGGAATCTCCGGACCCGGCCCACCGGGGATCTCTCGGGCGGCTTGTCGTACGGCGAGATCTGACCGACCGCCCTTTCACCGGTGGTTTGCCGACGGAGAGCCGAACACCTGCCATCTGCCCCGGGCCCGCGGCGATCATGTGCCGCCGTCGTCGAGCACGCCACCCACCGCGTCCGCACTCTCGGCGCCACCGGGATCGCCAACCCGGCCGCGATTTCGTCATGGCTCCGCAAGACGCGGGCGACACGGCCAGACCCCTCCCCCATGACCGGGACACCGAGTTCACCGCGGTCACCCATCCGGTCTTCCGGGTGATCACCACCTCGTCGCGATCAGCGGCCCCTCTCCGCCGCCGGAACGCCTTTCTGCCAGGAGATGTTCATCCCGCGTCCCGTTTCCCTCCCCGGTCCCGGGTAGGGGCCCGGCATGCGCTATCACGTTCTGGCCTGCGATTACGACGGAACGCTGGCCGCAGAGGGCCACGTCGACGACGACACACTGGACGCGCTCGAACGCCTCGCCCGCTCGGGGAGGCGGCTGGTCATGGTGACCGGCAGGGAGATCGAATCACTCACCCGGGACTTCGAGCGGCTGGACCTGTTCGACCTGGTCGTCGCCGAGAACGGGGCCGTGCTCCACCACCCCAGCGAACAGAAGAGCTCGACCCTCGCGGAGGCGCCGCCCGAGGCGTTCGTCGAGCGCCTGCGCGAGCTGGACGTGGAACCGCTCAGCGTCGGCTCGGTGATCGTGGCCACCTCCGAACCCCACGCCGAGACCGTTCTCGACGTCATCCGCGAGCTCGGCCTGGAGATGCAGGTCATCTTCAACAAGGGCGCGGTGATGGTCCTGCCCTCGGGTGTCAACAAGGCCACCGGCCTGGCCGCCGCCCTGGCCGAGCTGGAGATGTCGGCGCACAGCACGGTCGGCGTGGGCGACGCCGAGAACGACCACGCGTTCCTGGCCGCCTGCGAGTGCGCGGTGGCGGTGGCCAACGCGCTCCCCGCCGTCAAGGAGCGGTGCGACCTGGTGACCGAGGGGGAACGCGGCGCCGGGGTCGTCGAGCTGATCGACCGGATCGTGGAGAACGACCTGGCCGACGTGGACGTGGCGCGCCACCACCTGCTGCTGGGCACCGGTGACGAAGGAGAGGTGCGCTTCCCGCCGTACGACATGCGCGTGCTGGTCGCCGGACCCTCGCACAGCGGCAAGTCCACCGTCACCGCCGCGCTGCTGGAGCGGATCACCAAGGCCGGCTACCAGTTCTGCCTGATCGACCCCGAGGGCGACTACACCGACGGGATCGAGGGCGCGTCCGTGCTCGGCGACGTCCGGCGCGCGCCCACCCAGGAGGAGATCCTGCAGGTGCTGCAGGATCCCGGACGAAGCGTCGCGGTCAACCTGCTGGGCGTGCCCCTCGACGACCGGCCAGGCTTCTTCCAGGACTTCCTGCCCCGCCTGTCGGCGCTGCCGGCCGGCTCCGGGCACCCGCACTGGCTGGTGGTCGACGAGGCCCACCACATGATGCCCGACGGGTTCAAGCTGCAGTCGGTGGAGATGCTCCGCGAGATAGGCGGGCTCCTGCTGGTCACCGTGCACCCCGAGGCGGTCAGCGAGGCGGTCGTCCAGACCCTCAACACGGTCGTCGCGGTCGGGGACGAGCCCGGCGGCGTCCTGGGCGCGTTCGCCGCCGCCACCGGCCACGACGCCCCCGGCGGGGATCTCTCCGACCTGCCGACCGGGGACCTGCTGTTCTGGGAGCTCGACGGCGAGCCGGTCAGGGTCCGGCTGGCCCCGCCGGAGGAGGAACGCCAGAGGCACCGCCGCAAGTACGCGGCCGGCGAGCTCGGCGAGGACTCCAGCTTCTACTTCCGCGGCCCCGAGAACGCGCTGAACCTGCGATGCGGCAACCTGACCGCGTTCTGCCGCATCGCCGACGGCGTCGACGAGGACACGTGGAACCACCACCTGCGCCGGGGCGACTACTCGCGCTGGCTGGCCGACAGCGTCAAGGACGAGGAGCTGTCGGCCGAGGTCGCCGAGGTCGAGCAGGACCCCGGCGATTCGGCCGACGACGCCAGGAAGCGGGTGCGCGAGCTCATCGAGGCCCGCTACACCGCCCCCGCCGAACCGAGCGGGATGGTGTGAACCGCGCCGGGGTGACGCACCCCGGCGCGGTTCGTCATGACGTGGCTCCGGTGAGCTGGGTGTGAAGTCGCCTGCACTCGTGGACGAAACGGATCGTCCGGCGGCCGCTCGCGAACCCGGCGACGACCGGGATCTCCCCGCGCGCGCCGGTCCAGCGTGCCACGTCGGCGGCGAAGGCGACGAGCTCGGTGTGGGTCACGGTGATGCGCCGCCCCTTGCCCGGCAACATCTCGGGCAGCAGGGCGCGCAGCATGCGCCACACCTCGTGGTGGCCGCCGGCGTCGGCCAGCTCGCTCAGGGCCGCGACGGCGGGGCGGGTCTCCAGCCAGGTGCGGCGCAGCACCAGCGCGAGCTGGCGGCCGATCGCCTCGGCGGGCAGGTCGCCCCTGGCCGCCATCCGCAGGACCAGCGGGATCGTCCCGGGCACGCCGCTACCCAGCAGGAAAGCGATGATCACCGCTGTCGCCTCGCTCACGGGGCCGTCGCAGGCGGCCAGGCGGGACAGTTCCGCCGGGCCCACGCTCGCGTACCAGTGGCTGCGGAGCACGAACGGCAGCATGTTCACGGCCACCACCTCGCGGTGCGAGGGCAGCGTGGCCGGCCACCCGCCGATCCCGCTGCCCAGGTGCTCGCCCGACCAGTCGAACGGCTGCCGCAGCAACACCTCGTCGATCAGCTCGTCGCCGGTGGGCGTGGCCCGTAGCACCGGTGTCAGGCGGACCTGGGTGAAATGCTCGGGTTCGCCTTCGCCGAACTCGACCATGGACGCGTTCACCATGTGGGTCCACCGGAGACCGCACTCCGGGTCGGGCATCCCCTGCCCCGCCAGCCATTCGGCCGCCCTGCGCGCCGCCGCGGAATCGATCTTCGCGGCCCGGTCGGCGGCGTCCGGGTGGCCGCCCCGGGGCAGCCGCAGCAGTGCCTGCGCCAGATCGGCCCGCAGCGGTTCCACGCCCGCGGCGGCGCAGGTCTCCAGCCGCTCGACCAGCACGTCGGGGTCGAGGTGGCCGGTCGTCCAGGTCGGCGTGGCCAGCAGCACGGGCGGCATGGTCCCGTTCCTGAGGGCCTCGGCGAGTTCCGCGTAGCGGTGCAGCAGGAAGTCGTGGGGCGGGGAGACGCGGTTGGGGTGGGGCAGCCGGTTGCGCCGCCGCCACTCGGCGTGCTCGGGCAACTCCTCGGGCATGAAGGAACGCAGCCGGGGCGGGACGAAGACGACGGTCACCTCCAGGAGCGGCTCGTCCGGGCCCGGCGGGGGCACCCGCTCCCCCGCCCGCATCGCCGCGATCCGGGCGGGGTCCACCCCGAGCTCGGCCATGCGCTCGTAGGCGCGATCCAGGGTGGAGGACGGCATGGCCTCCACGGAGTCGTCGTACAGGACGCCGGGCCTCGTCCGCGCCGGAGGAAGGCGATCCGGCGGCCCGGCGTCGTGGATCTCCTCGTGGCCGGTGCCGGAAGGCCGCGGCCGTTCGACGTCGGTGGGGGAGCCGTACAGGTGGATCCGGCCCCCGGCGAGGGGGATCCGCTGATCGCCCTCGTGGGCCACCGCCCCGCCGGGGCCGTCGTCGCTGGTCCAGGTGATGAAGAAGGCGCGCATCGGGGCGTCGTCGTCGAGGTAGCGGCCGGGCCGATATGCACCGCCTATCAAGAACCGCCGGGGCCCTGACTCCGGGGCGGGCTCCTCGCCACGGGTGAGGACGCGTACTCCCACGGAGTGGTTCGCGCTGTCCCAGAACTTCTCCGGTTCGATCGGCGGCAGCTCCGGCACGCTCCCGGGAGTGACGAGCTCGGCGGACAGCGCCGACTGCCAGTCACCGGAGCTGAGGCGCACCTCCCTGGACTGCCAGTAGCCCGGGTCGTGCTCGACGTGGGGCTTGAGCTTGCCGCGCAGTTGCGCCCGGCCGTCGGCGATCCCCGCGACGAAGGCCGCCAGCCAGCGCTCCTGGCCGGCCCAGCAATCGCGATTGCTCGGGAAGATCGACGGCTCGGGGAACCGCTCCGGTGAGGGCACCTCGGGCAGCGGCGGGAACTCCTTGCGCTCCAGCAGTTCCTCGGCCGGGGTCTCCCCGCCGAACCGCTCGGCCAACTTCACGCCCAGGTCGGCGGGGAGCTGGGGGATCGCGTCGAGGATCACGTCGGTGTGGCCGTCGAACAGGCCGGCGTGTTTCAGGGTCAGCTCGGCCGCGCGGTTGCGCACGTCGAAGGACTTGTGCGCGTACGCCGTGGTCAGCGCGGTCACGAGATCGGCGGCCACCTCGGGAGTGGCCCGGATCGCCTGGTCGAGCCAGCGCAGGCCCGTGGCGGCGAGCTTGGCCTCCTCCCGGAAGGTGAGCGCGTCGACCGCCTCGACCAGGTCGGCGTGGTCGAGCGGCATCGCCCCGCGCACCTGCCCGGCGGCCAACTCGGCGACCGTGCCCGGAGCCGACGGCAACAACCGCAGGTAGTCGCGCAGGCGGGGCGCGGACTCCGCGGGCGTGGGGTCGAGGAGCGTGTGCAGCCGGACGAAGAACCGCAGGTCCTGCGCCTCGCCGCCGCGCAGGAAACGGCTCACGCAGCCGTCGAGCACCTGTTCCCTGGGCAGCTCGCGGGCGGCGGTGGCCAGCCAGCGGGTCGGCCGGGGCTCCAGCCGCTCGTCACGGAGGGCGCGGCCCGCGCCGTCGGCGTCGAAGACGCGAGGCAGCAGCACGGGGGTCAGCGGGTCGCCGACCACGCTCGGCGCGGCCAGCCAGGCGGCCACCAGCGGGTCGTGGTCGGGCGGCACGGCGCCGGACTCGCGCAGCAGCGCCACGGCGAGCGGCGCGATGCGGTCGGCGGGACGGCGCACCCGCCGGGCCAGCCGGACCGCGACGTCACGACGCCACTCCTCGGGGCGGGCGGCCGCCACCCGGCACACCCGGGCGACGTTGAGGTCCCTGGCCCAGCGGCGGTTGACGTCGCGGCCGGTCATCCACGTCACAGTGGCCGCCGGGCCGGTGATGACGCCGACACCGGTCAGCAGCAGCCCGTTGGCCAGCTCGTCGAGCAGGTCGCCGACCTCCCAGGAGGCCATCTCCTCGAAGTCGTCGGGATGGGCGGCGCGCACCCGCTCGGTGCGGGCGCGGCGCAGCTCCTTGACGAGGCCGGGCAACAGCCCGCTCAGCTCGGCGCGCTCCTCCTCGGTGAGCGTGACCAGCCGGTCGGCCAGGCGGGCGCCCTGGTCGCGGGTGACCAGATCACAGATCTCGGTCCAGAGGGTCATCGGGAGACCTCCACGGCGGCGTGGGCCGCCTGGGTCACCACGCCGCTGAAGAACCGGGGGGCCACGGCCGGGCCGGACAGGGCCCGCCCGCCGGAGGTTGCCGATCCGGGACGACCGTCGACCAGGGAGGAGGGCGCGGCGTATGTGTACGCCTGCGTCGCTGAAGTCATGGCCGGGACGTTAGATCACCCCACCGACAAACCCCGGCATCCTTCCGTCCCCGCACTACCGCGACGCGCCCACCTCGTATTCACGCGCGCCAACTCGATGCGAAGACCCCACAGGTGGTGGTGTGCCGGGGATTCGAACCCCGAACCCACGGGTTGGAGGTCCTCGGTCCCGCCGGGAGCCGTTCTTCGTGCGTGAAGGCCGGAGAGGGGCCTCGACCCGGGCGTCCGGGAAAGAGCATGATGGCCTGATGTCGTACGTTGACGCCTTCGCCCGCAGCATCGCCGATCCCGAGGACTTCTGGGCCGAGGCCGCCGAGGCGGTCACCTGGAGCAGGCCACCGCGCGAGGTGCTGGACGCGGGGGCGCCGCCCTTCTACCGGTGGTTCCCCGACGGGGAGCTGAACACCTGCCACAACGCGCTGGACCGCCACGTCGAGGCCGGTCACGGCGACCGGGTCGCGCTGATCCACGACAGCCCGGTGACGGGCACCGGCAGGCGCTACACGTACGCCGGGCTGCGCGACGAGGTCGCCGGGTTCGCCGGGGTGCTGCGCTCGCTCGGGGTGGAGCAGGGCGACCGGGTGGTGGTCTACATGCCGATGGTGCCCGAGGCGGTGATCGCCATGCTGGCGTGCGCGCGGCTGGGGGCGGTGCACTCGGTGGTGTTCGGCGGGTTCGCGCCCAGGGAGCTGGCGGCCAGGATCGACGACGCGCGCCCCAGGGTGGTCGTGTCGGCCTCCTGCGGGATCGAGCCCACCCGCGTGGTGCCGTACAAGCCGATGCTCGACGCCGCGCTGGGGCTGGCCTCGCACGCGCCCGCGCACTGCGTGATCCTCCAGCGCGAGCAGGCCCCCGCCGAGGTGGTGGAGGGCCGGGATGTCGACTGGGCGGACGCGATGGCGAAGGCCGAACCGGCCGAATGCGTGCCGGTGCGGGCGACCGACCCGCTCTACATCCTCTACACCAGCGGCACCACCGGCCTGCCGAAGGGTGTCGTGCGCGACAACGGCGGGCACGCGGCGGCGCTGTTGTGGAGCATGGCCAACGTCTACGACATCGCGCCGGGCGAGGTGTTCTGGGCGGCCTCCGACGTCGGCTGGGTCGTCGGGCACTCCTACATCGTGTACGGGCCGCTGCTGCGCGGCGCCACGACCGTGCTGTACGAGGGCAAGCCGGTCGGCACCCCCGACGCGGGCGCGTTCTGGCGGGTGATCGCCGAGCACCGGGTGACCGCGCTGTTCACCGCGCCGACCGCGTTCCGCGCCATCAGGAAGGCCGACCCGGAGGCGGCCCTGCTCGGCGGGTACGACATCTCGTCGCTGCGGACGCTGTTCCTCGCCGGCGAGCGCCTCGATCCCGACACCTACCACTGGGCGGCGGGCAAGCTGGGCGTGCCGGTCGTCGACCACTGGTGGCAGACCGAGACCGGCTGGCCCGTCGCCGCCAACCTGCGCGGGCTGGAGCCCATGCCGATCAAGCCGGGCTCCCCCACCGTGCCCGTCCCCGGCTACGACGTGCGCGTGCTGAGGCCCTCCGGCGACGAGTGCGCCCCGGGCGAGGAGGGGGCGATCTGCATCCGGCTCCCGCTCCCGCCCGGCACCCTTCCCACCCTCTGGCAGGACGACGAGCGCTACGTGAAGTCCTACCTGTCGGCCTTCCCCGGCTACTACCTGACCGGCGACGGCGGCCACCTCGACGAGGACGGCTACCTGTTCGTGATGGGCCGCACCGACGACGTGATCAACGTGGCCGGGCACCGGCTGTCGACCGGGTCCATGGAGGCGGTGCTCGCCGCGCATCCGGCGGTGGCCGAGTGCGCGGTCATCGGGGTCGCCGACGAGCTGAAGGGGCAGGTGCCGCGCGGCTTCGTGGTGCTCAAGAGCGGGGTGGAGATCGACCCGCAGGTCCTGCGGGCCGAGCTGGTCCTGGCCGTCCGCGAGCAGGTGGGCGCCGTGGCGGCCTTCCGGCAGGTGGACGTGGTCCCGGCCCTGCCCAAGACCCGCTCGGGGAAGATCCTGCGCAAGACCATGCGCGGCATCGCGGAGGGCTCCGACGAGCCCGCCCCCTCGACCATCGAGGACGCGACGGTGCTCGACGTGCTGCGCCCCATCATCGGCCGCCGCGCCGCCGTGGACGGCTAGGAACCCGCCCTTTGCCGGGGGCGGTGGTCGTCTCCTCGTGCGTTCGGCACGGCGGGTGAAGGCCTCACCGTCGGCGTCCGGCGGCGCGGGGTCTCAGGATCGGCCGCAGGTCCCGGGACAGAACCTGACCTCGGGGTGGCGGGACGACGGCCCCTCCAGGAGGGGCTGCGGCCGTGACCTCAGGTGCCGGTCGAGGAAGGCCGCCACGTAGACGCGGGTGAGCTCCGCGCCACGGGCCGCGGGCAGCATGCCGGGGAGAGGTTCGAGGCCGATGACGTCCGCCAGCAGCGGGATGTCGGTGAAGGTCTGGTGTTCGGCGTCCGGCAGCACGAGCCAGCGCTTCCACCCGGTCAGCAGCCTCCAGTCACGGTCCCACGAGTGGTCGAGGCCGCCCGGGACGTGCTCTCGCGCCCCCAGGAACATGAACGGCCGGGAGAGGCCGCTCCTGGGGATCCGGGCGTAGGTGGTGCCGTCCATGTCGATCCCGGCGCGTACGCGGGAGTCCTTCACCATGGCCGCCAGGGCGGCGGCCCCGCCGATCGACTGGCCCACCATCGCGATCCTGCCGCGGTCGATCAGGTCCGGATGCCTCCACCCGGAGGTCAGCCGGTCGAGGACGAAGGAGACGTCGGCGGCCCGGCCCCGGACCACCCGCGTGCCGAAGCCCGGGTCGCCGTTGTCGTCGCAGGCGAGGCACTCGGCGACCCGGCCGTCGGACAGGGTGGTGGCGTGGCTCTCGTACGTGTGGTCGATCCCGGCCACGACGTACCCCCGGCCGGCCAGGTCCTCGGCCAGGGACGTGAGGGTGCTCACCGGCTTGGTGAAGCCGGGTGAGAGCAGCACCAGCGGGAGCCCGCGCCCGGCGGGCCGGGCGTCCTTGACGGCGCTGGTCCGTGTTCCGCTCAGCGTGTCGTACGGCGTGGCCGGGAGCCCGGAGCCCTTCAGGAGGAGTTCCGCCTCCCTGGCCGTCATGTAAGGCGAGCGCCGCCCGTCGCGCTCCTCGGTCGGGTACCACAGGGTGACCTTGAGCTCCCTGGCGCCGGCGTCGAGGTCCCACGGATCGGGGCGGGAGGTGTCGGTCAGGTGCAGGGCGGTGGTGCCGACCGGATGGGCGCCGGTGGGGGCGGGCAGGGTGACGGGGCCGGGCGGTCCGGCCCGCGGGGTGTCGGCTCTGGGTGGCGCGGGCGCGGAGCAGGCGGACAGGGACAGAACCGCGAGGACGGCCGGTCCCGCGGCGATCATCAGGAGTCTTCTCATCTGCGAGGTCCCTTCACGTGCGCAGCAGGGTCAGGGCCTTGGCCAGTACGGGGTCGCGCCCGGCGGCCGCGTCCTTCGGGGTCAGGGACACGTGGTGGTCGGGCGGTACACCGATCTTGTCGATGACCTCGCGGTCCGGCCCCAGGTGGTGTCGGCCGGGGAAGCCGAGGAGGGTGTTGTCGGCGAGCAGGTAGGAGCCGGCCGGGCCGGAGACGCGCCCGGCGGTCCTGGTGCCGACCAGCCGGCCGATGCGCAGGTCCTTGACCGCGGAGCCGAAGTGCTCGCAGGCCGAGGCGCAGCCGCGGTCGACGAGCACCACCAGCGGCAGTCCGAGCAACTCGACGGTGTCGTCGGTCGGCATGGCCTGGCAGGTGCCGCCGGCGGTGCACTGGTAAGCGGTGTTCTCACCGTGGACGAACGCGCTCAGCAGCCGGACCGTCTCCACGGGGCTGCCGCCGCCGTTGCCGCGCAGGTCCAGCACGACGCCGGACAGCGTACGGCCCTTTCGCAGCCTGGAGACGGCCTTGAACACCCGGTCCGCGGAGTCGGGCGCGAATCCGGTCATCCGCACGTAGGCGACGTCGTCGTCCACCAGCTCCGACGACACCACCCGCAGGGTGGCCGGGTCCCGCTGGAAGAGGCCGGGCCTGAGCGTGACGGTCCAGCGGCGGCCGGTGTCCTGCCGCAGCAGCCGCAGCCGCACCGGGCGCGCCTCCGGGTACTCGGGGTAGAGAGCGGCGATCGCGGGAGTGGCCCGGCCGTCGACGAAGGGCGCCGAGCCGTCGACCGCTTCGACGACGTCGCCCGGACGCAGCCCGGCCGCCCGCGCGGCGCCGCCCTGCACGGTGGTGACGAACAGCGGCGGAAGGACGACGCCGAGGTCGCCGTTCGCCTGCGAGGCACCGACGTTCGCCTCGAGCCCCAGGCCGTAGCCGTCGTCGTCGTAGTGGTCGATCGGCCGTTCGGGCCGGCGCCCCCAGCGGGCGTGGTTGTCGCCGAGGGCGGCCACGAGTGCCTCCAGGGTGACGACGGCCAGCCGGTCGCGCAGGTCGGGAACCTGGTCGGTGACCTTCCGGTAGACGCTCTCGAAGGCGGTCCAGTCGGTCTTGCGGTCGCCGGTCAGCGCGGGCATGGTCGCGTCGGGCAGGTCGCGCCCGTCACGGACGAGCTCCCGTGTGAGGGCGGCGAATCCGGCGGTCAGCAGCGAGCGGGCGTCCAGGGTGGCGCCGCCGTAGTAGTTGCCCAGGATGCAGAAGTACGCCTGCTCGACGACGTCGATCGTGGTGGCCGTCTCCGGCCCGGGAGGACCTTGGGGCGGTGCGCAGACCGTACCGGCCGTCGTGCTCGCCGCCTGGCCGCGTGGCGGCGCCGGTGCGGTGCAGGCCACCACCAGCAGGAGGGCGAGTGCCGCGGCCGCGATCCTGACGGCGGTCATGAAAGGCGTCTCCGGATCCACCGGAAGGAGAACCACACGAGGCCGAGGGTGAGGAGGGCGTAGATCCCGGTCTCGATCCACTGGAAGGGCCAGAAGCGCTCCAGGGGCTGGTAGGTGGCCTGCTGCCGGTACCCGAGCCGGTTGATCTCGACCAGGCACGTGTCCACGCTCGGTGGTACCCCCGCCCGCGCGCAGGGCCCCGACGTCGTGGAGATCGGGATGGTCCGCACGACCGTCGTCGACGGCCCCGAGTCCCCGTCGCCGTCGTCGGTGCCCGTACGTCCGGACGGATCGACCAGCTCGCTGGACAGGACCCAGGCGCCCGGATGGCCGGGAACGGCCGACGTCCTCAGGAAGATGCGCATGGAGCCGCCCCCCTGCGGATCTCGGTTCGGGCTCATGCCGTCCACGTTCGCCCGGCCCAACTCGAAGGTCGCGGTGACGGGGGGCATCAGGTGGGGCCGGACCAGCGCCGGCATGGCGAGCTGGATCGCGGCGAAGACGGCCAGGGTGAGGGCCATGGCGGGCAGCGTGCGGCGTACCAGCATGCCCACGGTCACGCCGAGGACGAAGGCGAAGGCCGCGTACCCCATCGGGGCGATGCCGCGCGCGCCGAACACCACGGGAGCCATCTGTGCCATCTCCGGGACAGCCGACCTGTCCAGGGGGGCGGACCACCAGGTCACCGCGAGGCCGCACACGCCGGCGGCGATCACGGCCGCCAGGCCGACGAGCCCGAGCTTGACCGCCAGCCAGCGGCCGCGGGTGACGCTCTGGTTCCACACCAGCAGGTGCGTGCCCGCCTCCAGCTCGCGGGTGACCAGCGGCGCCCCCCAGAAGAGCCCGACCAGCGCCGGTACGAGCAACACGACGAGGGTGAGGGCCAGGAAGGGGATGTCGTGCTCACCGAAGAACCGGTCGTAGAAGTCGGGGCAGGTGTCGTCCGGGACGCAGCCGGCGATCCCGGCGGCGTAGTCGGAGGCCAGGTCCGGGCCGGTCAGGGCCAGGGCGGTGGCGAGAACCGCGAGTACGGCGGCCATCATCGTGGCCGAGCCGCGGAACTGACGCCAGGTGAGCCAGATCATCGCCGCGCCTCCTCCTTCTCCTCCTGGCCGGCTCGCCGGTCGTCGGCGGTGCGCCTGTCCATGTAGGTCAGGACGAGGTCCTCCAGGCCGAGCCGGGTGACCGTCCAGGCGGGGTCGTGGATCGGGGCGTCGGTACGGACCACGTACGTGCTCTGCCGGTCGGTGTGGCGCGCGGAGACGACGTACCCGCCGATGGGGAGCCGGTCAGGGTCGTGACGTGGACCGGCGTTCCGGCCGGGGTCGTGGCCTGGACCGGTGAGCGGGCCGGGGGCGTGGCGTGGGCCGGTGAGCCGGTGGTGGGTGGCCAGTAACCGGTCGACCTCCCCGGCGACCTGGAGGCGGGAGCCGGTGAGCACGATCACGTAGTCGCAGATCCGTTCCAGGTCGGAGACCAGGTGGGAGGAGAGCACCACGCTCAGCGTGTGCTCGACGGCGGCCTCCGCCAGCCCCCGCAGGAACTCGCGGCGGGCCAGCGGGTCGAGCGAGGCGACCGGCTCGTCCAGGATGAGCAGTTCGGGCCGTTTGGCCAGGCCGAGGGTGAGGGCGAGCTGGGCGCGCTGCCCGCCGGACAGCCTGCCGGCCCGCTGGGCGGGGGCGAGGCCGAGTTGTGCGATGCGCTCCCGTGCCATGGCGGCGTCCCAGCGGGGGTTGAGCCGGGCGCCCAGCCGCAGGTGTTCGGCGACGGTCAGTCCCGCGTAGACGGGAGTGTCCTGGGCGACGAACCCGACCCTGGCCAGCTGGGCGGGCGTGCCCCCGGGCCGCCCGCCCAGCACGGTGATGTCGCCCGCGGTCGGTTCGAGCTGGCCGCCGGCCAGCTTCAGCAGTGTGGTCTTGCCGGCTCCGTTGGGGCCGACCAGCCCGACGACATGGCCCGCCGGGATGTCGACGGTGCACTCGCGCAGCGCCCAGCGCCTGCCGTACTTCCTGCCCAGGCCCTGGGCTTCTAGGACAGCGGTCACGCTATGTCCTCCTGATAGACGGTCCGAAAGGTGGTCGTGGACAGCACCTCGACTCGATGCCTTGCCGAGGTCGGGGTCCGGGTCGAGGCCGAAGCCGGAACCGCGACCGGGATCGGGATCGGGATCGGGATCGGGATCGCGGCCGGGTCCGGGGCCGAGGTCGCGGCCCCGGAGCGGTGTGACGGCGGGAACGAAACTAGGCACTGCCACGCCGGTGCGCGTCGGCCGTCATATCGAGATCGCGTACCTCCCGGGGACGAAGGGCCGCCGGGTCATCCCTGCGATGTACTCCCCAGGACCGTGAGTCCCCGTCACAACGGCCGATGTGGGACGGACCGGCGGACGGTGACAATGTGCCGGTGGAAACCGGTGAACGACCGTCGTGGCGGCGGCATGTGCTCGACCTGTACGGCCGGCTGGACAGGGGTCACTCGGCTCGGGACACGCCGGAGCCGGGAGGCGACGGCCCCCCGAAGCCGTCTCGCGGAGCGTTCGCCGCCGACGTGGTGGTCGCGCTCGTCCTGACGGTCGCCGCGGTGACCGTGTCAGTGGGATATCCGGCGAACGGCCCCGTCGTGGATCAGCCCGAAGTGATCGAGTACTTGCGGCTCCCATCCGCCGCCCCGTCCCTGGCGCCGATTCCCGATCTCCCGGACCTGCCGGATCTGCCGGACCTGCCAGATCTCCCGGACCTCCCCGATTCCGCCGATCCCCCAGCGGCTCCTGGTGCTTCGCCCGCCCTCCCACCACCTCCCGCCGCTCTGTCCGTCAGCCCGCGGTCCTCCGTCGGCCATCCGCTCGCCCGGCCGTCCTACACCCCGTCCGCGTTCCTGGTGGCGCTGACGACGTTGCCGCTGGCGGTGCGGCGCCGGTACCCGCTCATCACCTTCTGGGTGGTGCTGCTGGCGGCGCGGGCCACGCACATGGACGCCACCTGGATCACCGTGCTGGCCTGCGCCGTGGCCGCGTACGGTGCCATCGTCCACGGCCGTAACCGGTTCCTGGCGATGGGGGGTCTCGTTCTCGCGGCCGGGCTCGCCGGCGCCGGGTTCGGGGACATCACGCCCGCGCTGCCGGGCTGGATGGGGCCGTTCGTCGTCCTGCTGAGTGTCGGGGTCTTCGCGAGCTTCGTCCGCTTCTGGCGGCAGCAGCTGGGAGCCGGCCGGTCCCAGCTCGCCGAGCTGTGGCAGGTGCAGGAGGACGCCATGCGCAGGGCCGTCGCGGAGGAGCGCTCCCGTATCGCCGCCGAACTCCACGACGTGGTGACCCACAATGTCAGCGTGATGGTGATCCAGGCCGGCGCGGCCCGCAAGGTCATGGACGCGGAGCCGGAGCAGTCGAAGCAGGCGCTGCTCGCGATCGAGTCCGGCGGCCGGGCCGCCATGGCCGAGCTGCGCAACGTGATGGGCCTGCTCGCCGGTCCGGGCGGCGAGCGTCTCGACGGGCCTTCCGACGGGCTCGAACCCCAACCGGGGCTCGACCAGCTCGACGCCCTGGTGGAACGGGTCCGCGCCGCGGGCGTGCCGGTGCGCGTCGAGGTGTCGCCGCCCGGGCCGCTGCCTCCTGGGGTCGACCTCGCCGCCTACCGCGTCGTGCAGGAGGCCCTCACCAACACGATCAAGCACGCGGCCGGGGCCGCCGCGTCCGTGACGATCGGTCATGACGGCGACCGGCTGGAGATCGAGGTGACCGACACCGGCGGGGCACGAACCGCCGGGCCGCGGACCGGCGACGGCAGGGGGCTGATCGGGTTACGCGAACGGCTCGCCGTCTACGGCGGGACTCTGGACGCCGGACGGACGGCCGGGGGCGGATTCCGGATCAAGGCCCGCGTCCCGTGGAGGACGACATGACCGAACGGTTGCGCGCCGTCATCGCCGACGACCAGGCACTGGTACGCACGGGATTCCGGATGATCCTCGCCGCCGACGGCATCGAGGTGGCGGCCGAGGTCGCCGACGGGGAGGAGGCCGTCGCCGCGGTCCGCCGTACCAGGCCCGACGTCGTGCTCATGGACATCCGGATGCCGCGGATGGACGGCCTCGAAGCCACCCGGCGGATCCTCGCCGGTGGCGCCGGGGACACCCGCGTGCTGATCCTGACCACCTACGACCTCGACCAGTACGTGTACGCGGCGCTCGCCGCGGGGGCGAGCGGGTTCCTGCTCAAGGACGTCTCCCCCGAACACCTGGTGGCCGCGGTCCGCCTGGTGCGCTCCGGCGACGCCCTGCTCGCCCCCACCATCACCCGCCGCCTGGTCGAGCGTTTCGCCCGCCGCGACGACGTGCGGCCGGCCCTCCACCGCGACCTGGCCGAGTTGACGCCCCGGGAACTGGACGTGCTGCGCCTGCTCGCCACCGGCCTGAGCAACGCCGAACTCGCCGACCGGCTGACCCTCAGCGTGGCCACGGTGAAGACCCACGTCGCGCGCATCCTGTCCAAGCTCGGCCTGCGCGACCGCGTCCAGGCCGTGGTGGTCGCCTACGAGACCGGCCTGATCTCCCCCGGCGGCACCGGCTGACCCGAACGCCCTCGGCGCCGCGGCCGACGGCTCAGCGGTCAACGGCTCGGCGGTCGGCCGGAATCCCGCGCGGTCGCCTCCGCCCTTCCCGGAAATTCACGCGCCGGTCGAATGGCCCACGCTCGGCATCATCACGGTTACGATCAGTTCCCCTTCACGGCTTATCGCACCGTTCCATCGTTAAGGTTCTACCGTGGCGAACGACGCGGACAGGCTGGTCGCCGGGCGATACCGGCTGATGGACGTGCTGGGCCGCGGCGGGATGGGCACGGTGTGGCGGGCGCGGGACGAGAGCCTGCACCGCCAGGTGGCGATCAAAGAGCTCATCCTCCCCGACTACCTGGACGTCTCCGCGCGCGAGACGCTCTACAAGCGGATGCGGCGTGAGGCCCGCGCCGCGGCGCAGCTGAAACATCCGTCGATCATCACCGTCCACGACCAGGTCGTCGACGCCGACGGCCGCCCGTGGATCGTTACAGAGATCATCGACGGGCCCTCGCTGGACGAGGTGCTGAGAACCCGGGGCCGCCTGCCGCCCCAGCGGGTGGCGGCGATCGGCGGGCAGGTCCTCGCGGCGCTGGCGGTCGCGCACGCCGCCGGGATCACCCATCGCGACATCAAACCCGCCAACGTCCTGCTCGAAGGTGAGCGGGTCGTGCTGACCGACTTCGGGATCGCCGCCGTCGAGGGGGACGTCACCCTCACCGGCGCCGGCACCACGCTGGGCACCCCCGCCTTCATCTCTCCCGAGCAGATCAACGGCCATCCCGCCACCGCGGCGTCGGACCTGTGGTCGCTGGGCGCCACCCTGTACGCCGCGGTCGAGGGCCGCAGGCCGTTCAGCGGCACGACGCACGGCTCGATCTACGTCTCGATCGTCACCCGTCCGCCCGCCCCGCCCGTGCACGCCGGCCCGCTGGCGCCCCTTCTTGAGGGGCTGCTGCGCAAGGACCCTGCCCGCCGCCTCACCGGCCCGCAGGCCGCCGGGGCTCTCGCCGAGATCGCCGCCACCCCGGCCCCCGCTGAACCCTCCACCGGACCGAACCCGGAAGCGGGACCGGAACCGGGAGCAGGGCAAGGACCGGAACCGGGAGCGGGGCAGGGGCAAGAACCGGGACCGGAAGCGGAAGCAGGACCAGGACCGGGACCGGACGACGGCGACACCCGGATCGCCGGACGCCCCACTCCCCCCGCACCCGCTCCTTCACCGCCCCCCTCGCTGTCTCCCTCACCGTCTCCCTCACCGACCGAGGCGTACGCCACCGCACGCCAAGAGGGGGTACGGCCCGTCACCCTGCCGTTCACCGCCGTGTCTCCCGCCGTCCCGCCCTCCACCGCCTCGCCGGTCACCACCGCGTCCACCCGGGTCGCGGCGCGTACCCCCCGGCGCGGGCTCCGCCCGGCGATCGCGGTCGTCGCGGCGCTCCTGGCCACCGCCGCCACCGTGGCCTACCTGTCCTGGTCCACGACGGGGCCCACGGAAGTGACCGAAGTCGCCCAGCTCAGGGGGCACACCGAGAGGGTGAACGCGGTGGCGTTCAGCCCCGACGGCACGACGCTGGCCGGCGGCGACGGCGACGGCGCGGTGATCCTGTGGGACGTCCCGGCCCGCCGTCCGATCGGCGACCCGATGAAAGGCCACACCAGGGCGGTGGAGGCGATGGCGTTCAGCCCGGACGGCAGGATCCTGGCCGGTGGCGGCAACAACAACGAGGGGACCGAGCCCGGCGACCACACGGTGGTCCTGTGGGACACGGCGACCCGCCGGCCGATCGGCGACCCTCTCACCGGTCATGGCGACTGGATACGGTCGGTCGCCTTCAGCCCCGACGGCAAGGTCCTCGCCACCGGCAGCGCCGACAAGACGGTGATCCTGTGGGACGTCGCGACCCGCCGGCCGATCGGCGACCCCCTCACCGGCCACACCGACTGGGTGCAGTCGGTCGCCTTCAGCCCCGACGGCAGGACCCTCGCCACCGGCGGCGACGACGCGGCGGTGATCCTGTGGGACGTCGCGACCCGCCGGCCGATCGGCGACCCGCTCACCGGTCACACCGATCTGGTGCGGTCGGTCGTCTTCGCTCCCGACGGCAGAACCCTCGCCACCGGCGGCCGCGACATGACGGTGATGCTGTGGGACGTCGCGACCCGGCGGCCGATCGGCGACCCGCTCACCGGCCATCCGGACGAGATTCACACCATCGCGCTCGGCCCGGACGGCGAAACCCTGGCCGTGGGCACCGGCTCCGTGGTCCGGCTGTGGGACCTGGCGACCCGGCGGCCGATCGGCGACCCCCTCAGCGGCCACGCGGGTCCGGTCTGGTCGGCCGCCTTCGCTCCCGGCGGCGAGACCCTCGCCACCGGCGGCGACGACAAGACGGTGGTGTTGTGGGACACCTCCTCGCTGACCGGCGCGGGCACGGCCGTTCCGTGGCCGTGGCTCGCCGGGGCGGGTGCGCTGGTCGTGGCGGCGGGAGCGGTGGTGGTCCTACGGCGCCGCGGCGGTCGGGCTCCGGTCCGGGAGGCCACCGAGGCGGGAGTTTCGGCGACCCCCTAGGGAGAACCGCCTTCCGGGAACGGCCCTCTCAAGGCTCAAGGCCCGAAAGGAGAGCCTCCGGGCGATGTCTCGGGTGCGGGGGGCCGGGGGCCGGACGGCCCCTGTCGGCGAGGAACGCGCGAACCCGGCCGATGGCCGGCGCGGCACCGCCGGCCATCGGCCGGATCACCTCCGGGTCCAGGCGTCACGTGTCAGTCCGATGGCGGGCGAAGAGAACTCGGAGGCGTTCTCGTATGTGCGAGAACCTGATCGGCGAGTTCTTCGATGAATACGGCGTTCATCGCCGGCTTGCCATCCAGACCGTTACCTTCGAACGGGCCCAAGAGAGGTGAACTCTGATATCAAGCAGACGACACCAACCTTTTCCGACCCCTCGGATATGTCATTTATGACAATGCATAGCAAACACTAAACGCAAGAATGTCGTCAAGAGTATGAAACATGGCTTTCCAGATCTGTCATGTTCACCTGTGACGTCGGCGCTTCATCCGCTCCGGCGGATCCGACGTGATGAGAGCCTTCCGGCGAACACGTCGACGTCGCCCTGTTCGACCGCTCGGCAGGCGACCGCGACGCCATGGCGCGCACACCTCGCGGTATCACCGCCGGGCCGGCCCGGCGCCGGTTCCATTCCGTTCACCGTCGAGCCGGAGGCCCTTTTGAATCGTTCGGAAGGGCCACCGGATGTAATTCCTCTTCGCGGGCGGCGTCATTCATCCTTCGGGCTTTTCCGCCCCGGGTCCACCGCTGGTTGTTTCCGCCGTGGCGGGAGTTGAGAAGTCACCGCCCGCGCCCCGGGCACCCGGACGACGAGAGGGGCCAGGACGGCGATCACCGTAGCGATCACCGCCCCGACCCCGATCGGCACCGTCCGGTGCCGTCTCACGATTCGATTCCTTGAAGCCCTAGCTCCGGGTCCACTTCTGGTTGTTGCCGCCGTGGCAGCTGTAGAGCTGGATCAAGGTGCCGTTGGCGGTTCCGGTGTTGGCGGCGTCCAGGCACAGGCCCGACTGGACGCCCGCGATCGAGCCGTCCGAGTTGAGGCGCCACTTCTGGTTGTTGCCGCCGTGGCAGGCGTAGATCTGGGCCTTGACCCCGTTGGCGGTTCCGCCGGCGTCCAGGCACTTGTTGCCGTAGACCCTGAACTCCTGCGCGGAGGTGTAGGTCCACTGCTGGTTGGAGTTGGTGTGGCAGTCCCACAGCTGGACCTGGGTGCCGTCGGTCGTCGAGGCGTTCGGCACGTCCACGCAGCGGCCGGAGGCCACGCCCCTGATCTGTCCCCCGGTCCCCGGGGTCGGGGTGACGGTCGGCGTGACCGTCGGGGTGGGCGTGGGCGTGGGATTGGTGGGGGTCGCGCTGTTGAGCGCGTTCAGGACGGAGTTGTAGGCGGCCTTCTTGTTGCCCGAGGTGTCGAAGAGCAGCGGGCTGGTGTTGGCGCCGAGCCAGGAGTCGCTGTCG